>CAKTFH010000004.1 GCA_934555895.1 uncultured Muribaculaceae bacterium
GTAGGTAGCCGCCCCTTATCAAAGTGAATCGCCCCTGCACCGCAACAGCGGAGCAGGGGCGATTCTTTTTTTGTATCTTTCACTCAGCCTTCAATTTTTCTTGCGCTTTGCTGATGTAGACTGCGTTACACGCAGTGGATACATAGTGTACAGCTTAGTTTTCTCACCTATGAGTAGGCAGTCATTTGTTTTTTAACATTTCATATTAAAAAATTAACACTTTTTTTGATAAAATGTTGCTTTTCTCCTTATATTTGTATATTGCTAAATTAACACTTTTGGGTGATAAAAATTTGTTTACTGCCTAAATTTGTCTGTTGTAATAGATGTATGATTAAAATTAAACTTATTAGTATGGAATTGGAAAAACTTTTTTCGGGTCGTTCGATTGCAAAAGGCACTCTTGCGGGAATGTTGTGTATCTTTGGCTTCGTGGGGATTAATGCCAAGCCTGTCAAGGTAAGTGGAATTGTAGTTTCTTCTTACGAGAATGAGCCATTAATGGGTGCAGTTGTGGGAGTGGTTAATGACAAGGATAACCGTGTGCTTACCGACGAGAATGGACATTATGTCATTGATGTGGAACCTGGTTCCAAATTGAAATTTACATACCTGGCTCATCATCCAAAAGTTGTAAAGGTTAAAAGTGATACGCTGAATGTGACTCTTGATGAGATTGAAGAAATATTCAATCAGATAATAACTACAGACTGAAATTCTGTTATATGTTTTTGACAAACATTAATCCTAAAATAAAATGTAATTGTCATAGCATATATACCTGCTGGCGATATTATCCGTGCTTACAGATGGGGGCGCTATTGAGGGCAAATGCATGCGCGGGGAGCAGTGTCAAGGGCACCGGGACATACACCCATCTTGTCAGCGCCTGGGCTTCGGTAAACATTCTTTTGCTTGCCCAGGATAAGGTCGCCGGCAAGAGCAACAAGATAACCGCCATACCGAAACTTCTGCGTATTCTGTAACTATGAAACTGCATAGTTACAGAATACGCCATGGGCTGTCAGAAGGAGATTGCAGAGACGGTTATCGAGCGAGGCGCCGACTATATCCTTGCATTGAAAGGCAATCATTCCGAAATGCTCGACAGGGTCAGCTCAGTCCATGTCATGGAGGGTAGGTCCCACGGCAGGGATGATAGCCGTATATGTTCGGTGATTACGAGCCTTGAGAACATCATTGACAAAGACCGGTGGGCCGCACTGAAATGCATCGTCAGAATCGAATCACGCGCCAAAGACACCAAGACCGGTGCAGCCCATAATGAGACACGATATTAGATATTATCTGTCAAAGCTTGAAGCGGATGCCTAATATATTAACCACTCCATCAGGACACATCGGAGTGTCGATAACCAACTTCACTGGACTCTTGATGTGGCCTTCGGGGATGATGCCTCGCGTAAGCAGAAAGACAATGCCGCCCAAAACTTTTCATTGATGAGCAGAATCGGACTGAACAGAATCAAGAATGCAAAGGTCTCATCAATGGGTGACAAAGGGCATAGGAAGAAAGCCGGTTGGGATAACGACTACTTGCTTTATGCCTTAAAAAGTTTTGATCTTGTAATAAATTCAGATGTCCTAGCCATCGCTATTTAGCTATTTCTGCTTGTCGTGAGTGTGATAGGCTTGTTCATAGTGCATCCTTAAATGTCAGGTAGCTATAAGACTGTTTTTTAGTTAATAAGGGTTAAATGTTCTGGTTTTGATGATGCTGATTTGTCTAATAGGCGTTTTTTGTATACTTTTACAAAAGTTATTGATTTTAGTATTTATAATTTAATAACGATTTTATATAAGAGTGTGTTTGGATTTAAATTGATTTTAACCTATTAAAAAACATTGTTTTTTGATTTCATTCCAAAGGTGTTTTTTCGCTTTTGCCTATTATCATCGGTTGCGATACCCACATCGCTTCCTTTTTAACTTGACAAAATCACTCAAAAATTCCTCTTCTCTCATTTAAATCCAAACACTTGCTAAGAGATAGTAATTAAATTTTAGTTATAATTCTTGTTGTCCCTATTAAACAGATTGTGATATATTGTCCTGTAATCTGCAGTTTGGAATTATCGGTTGTATAATTGTGGAATCTCAGGCATTTTTTAGCCAGTCATTTATTTGACAGAAAGCCTTAAATGAATTTCAAGCACATAATACTCAATTTCAAACGTGCAATACTGTGCGCATTGGCAATCGCTACGCAGGAGATAACCTCGGAGTACACATGCTATGCGAGCGAAGTGGTGCCCGACAATAATGTTGCGAGCATGGCTGTGGTGTTTAGAGTCAATAGTTCTGACATAGATTCGTGTTTTAAGGATAATGCACAGTCGTTGGCAGATATAAGGGATTTTCTGCATCGGGCTCAAACTGATTCCACTATTCTGATCACTGATCTTTCAATCGTAGGTTATGCGTCTCCCGATGGGCCTCGTGAATTGAATGATAGACTGGCAAGAGGCCGAATGAACGCACTGAAGAAATATGTTTACGATTTTGGAGCCGGTGTGTTGAGCCGCAGCACGCTGATCGAAAAGAGCGAAATCGAAAGCATGGCGGCGCTGCGCAGCGCCCTTGGACACCGAGCGGTGTCCAAGGGGAACATATTTTCTGACCTTATAAAATCGAGCGACGCGTCTCTACAAGTCGATCAGCTTAAAAGTGCCGACGGGGGGCGCCTTTGGGAGCAGATTAAGCCATTGCTATTTAAATTGCGCTACGCTAAGGTGCAATTTGATTTTACGCGTAAACAGTTTCAGGCTACAGATACAGCTGCCTCCGAAAATGAAGTGCAATCTGAGACAGATGGCATGGATGTTGTGCCTGAGTGCGAAATTCCACCAGCCGATATGGTGGCTCCCGCTTCGACTTATATTGCTCTTAAGCCATGGTATGCCTCGCTTAAAACCAATATGCTTTATGATGCAATGCTTATTCCAACTATTGGAATGGAGGTTTATGCGGGAGGGATGTGGAGTGTGAACGCCAACTGGTCTTATGCATGGTGGAAAACAGACCGTCGTCATCGCTATTGGCGATATTATGGTGGCGACTTTAGTGTCAGACGCTGGTTTGGCGCAAAGGCGGCAGCGAAACCTCTCACAGGTCATCATCTGGGCCTCTATGGCCAGGCGCTCATTTATGATTTTGAATTCGGGGGCAAAGGACAGATGGCCGGCAAGCCCGGCGCCTCGTTGTGGGAAAGCTGTAATTGGGGCGTCGGTGTGGACTATGGTTTTTCATTGCCGATAGCTCGTCGCCTCAACATCGACTTCACTATCGGTGTCGGTTATGTGGGCGGCAAATATTATGATTACAAACCTATCGACGGCCACTATGTGTGGCAGGCTACCAAAAAGCGTCGTTGGTTTGGTCCTACCAAGGCAGAAATCTCGCTGGTGTGGCTTATCGGCCGCGGCAACTCCAACAAGCAGAAAGGAGGTGCCCGGTGAATCGTATTACTCGCTCTATCTGTATGATGCCGTTGCTTTATGCTTTAATTTTGGCGTCGTGCGAAAACAAGGAACTGTGCTTTGACCATGACCAACACATCCCCCGATATGCCACAAGGGTGCATGCCGACTATGAATTGATATGGGAGCAGTCTGAAGATAATCAGACCCACTGGCAGTCTGTATGGCCCTCGCTTGGCCTCGGGATGTCTTACAATGCTTTGCGGCCTTCGGTACCGGAGGGCATACGTATGATGGCATTCAATGTCGATGGCACACGCACACAGACCAATATGCCGTCTTCGGGTGACGAGATTTACCTCCCGCCGGGTGATAATTCGCTGTTGTTTTATAACAATGATACCGAATTTATCGTGTTCAACGATATGGGTTCTTATACAAGTGCTTCGGCTACAACGCGTAGCCGTTATCGCTCATCCTACACCGGCAACCCTCTCTATTCCCCGCCTCGTGGTTCAGATGGTAAAAGCGGTGAAACTACCGTTTCGGCTCCTGATGTGCTGTTCGGTCACTATATCGACAGATATTTTCAGAAGCAAAACACTTCGCCTCAGCAGCTCGACATAATTATGCATCCTTTGGTGTTCACCTATGTTATATGCTGTCGTTTCAAGAGCGGATATGAACATGTGGCACTTGCTCGCGGTGCGCTTGCCGGCATGGCACAGTCGGTTTATTTGCACGATGGCCATACTTCTCCTGAATCTGTGACAATTCTCTACGACTGCACCCTTGAGCCGTGGGGTGTTCTGGCAGAGGTGAAATCGTTTGGCATCCCCGATTATCCCAATTCCTCATATTCCCGCTCTACAGGCGACTTCGCAGTAACGCTTGAAATGAAACTGAAAAGCGGTAAAATCGTCAATAACTATTTTAATATTACCGAACAGATGTCGCGACAGCCTCATGGCGGTGTGATTACAATCGACGATATCGTTGTGACCGACGATTCTTCCGGCAGCGGTTCGGCTTTCGATGTGACAGTCGATGACTGGGGCGAATTTGAGGATGTCCCTATAGATTTTTAGTAAATTCATAATAACATAATTATAAACCAGTGATTTTATTAGTATGAAAAAATTCACGTATCTTGCGGCTTTCGCAATAGGCGCCATGACGCTTGCAAGCTGTTCCAACGACGAGGTGCTGTCGTCAGTTGAAAAATCGGGAGCTATCGGTTTCAGTGCCATGGCAAATAAATCAGGTCGTTCCGGCGAGGTCACCACCGACAATATCGCCCGTTTCCGTGTGTATGGCTGGACTACAAATCTGGACGCAACTACCAACTTCGCTACGATATTCGATGGAACCGATCCTGTCCTCAAAAAAACAGAAGGATGGACCTACACCAACACACAGTATTGGGCCCCGTCAAGAGACTACTATTTTGTAGCTATCTCCTCAAATAATATGGAAAAAAAGTGGGAATTTACACCACCCACCGAGATGACACAAAGTTATGATGAGACCACTTTCAAGGGATTGGGAACCTTAACTACAGATATTGCAGATGTAAAGGCCGACCGCGATATCGTTTATGCTTACGCCTTCCGTGAAACCGATGCAAATCTCACTAATACCACTGTAGTGCCATTCTCTTTCTACCATATGCTTTCGCGTATCGGCGTTACATTTAAGAACGCTATCGGATCTACAGGCTATAAGATGTTGATCTCTAATGTGAAGATTAAAGGTTTTAACAAAAAGGGATCAGTAGAACTTGGTGCTGAACCGTCAGCTCTTGCATGGATTGTTGACGCTGCCGATGGTACAATCACAGTTGATTTTCCGGTGCCTGCCGATGCCCCAATTGAAAAAGGTGGAACCTCCGAGAGTGAATACAGATTTGTAATCCCGGGCGAACAGACTCTTACAATCGAATTCAATGTTGAGGTAAGAGTAGGTAACAGTACCTACAGCACGCGTACTCTTAAAGGTACAATTGCCGCTAAGGAATATAAGCCCGGCATCAGCTACATGTTTACAGCTGAAATCAACCAGAAAAACATCGTAGAGGGAGGCGCCAAGCCAATCGAATTTACTGTAGAATCAGTCAATGGCTGGGGCAATGATGAGCCCGGTACCATAGTCCTTCCCGAAACAACAACCCCTGGGACGAATTGACAACCTCTCTTTAATTATCAGATATATGTGCCCGGACAAGCAGTACCCGGGCACATATATCCCGTTTTCTAAACAGTTACAACCATCCATCAATTCGCAATGCAATCACTCCGATATGGCATAATGGTCACGGCATCGGTGGCAATGATGGTGCTCGCCTCGTGCACGAACGACGACGACTTTCCCGGGAACGTGCCCCCTGAGATAGTAAGTGAAAGCATATGTTTCGGCATCTCCTCCGACAACGATGTGAGTGCGAGGGGGCATGCAGCCGACGAAGCGGTGTGGGCAGTCGACACCCTTGTGTTGCGGACCGACGACCTGTCCGACACACTGTGTGCGCAAGTTGTTGTGTCGGATGGTTTTGACTCGTTTGAGCCGGATGGCCGCCGGGCGGAGCTGTCGCGCGGCATGCCGGTTACAAAAGATGATTTTTACAACAGGTTTCATGTGCTGGCATACTGGAAGACAAACGGCTCTCTGCACGACATGTTCTATATAAATGAAGATGTCACCGACAAGGGAGGAAATCTGTGGAGCACCGAAACCATATACTACTGGATGGAGCCGCAGCACTCCTTGCAGTTTTATGCCTGGGCGCCGACCGATGCCGTCGCTCTCACAGCCCCGGCAACCCCGCAGAGCACCCGGCTCACATACACTGTTCCCGCATCAGTTGCCGATCAGAAAGATATCGTGGTGGCCGTGACCGATGAGATGCCCGGCGACAACAACGCCGTTGTGCCACTATCGTTCAATCACATCTGTGCCGGTGTCCGCTTTGTAGTGGGCGACCGGATGCAGCCGGGCACCATAAGGAGCATTGCTTTAAAGGGCGTGAAAAACACCGGGACTTACGATATGGCCACCAACGTATGGACCCTCGGTGCACAGTCTGCCGATTTTTCACAGCAACTGAACCAGACCACAACCGGCGCCGAAGCCGACGGAACTGCACTTACCACTCCTGCCGGCACACTGATGATGATACCTCAGACACTGCCGGCCGACGCTACGCTCACGGTGGTGTTTCACGACGATGTCACCGGCGAAGACCGCACCCTCACGGCATCGCTGGCCGGCCGCACATGGCCCCAGGGCAAGCTCACCACCTACCGCATCGGCATATCCCGGCAATATAACCTGAATATCAGTGCCGTTGAGACCCAGGATGCCCATTATGTGATATGCAATAGCGAAATCAGCATTGAAGGCTTACCCGCCGGCAAATCATGGACTCTGACTGCTTCGGCGTCAGATGGCGCCGATGTCAGTGTGCAGCTTACCTCCGATGTCAATGAGTATGTGAAACAGGGATTTTGGACAGACAAGGAGATGAACAACGGCACTCCTACCGATATATCAGCCCGCGGCACCAACACAATAAAAGGATCAGGCCCTGGTTCTTTCCCTATAACGGTATTCTTGCCTGAAAATGTGTCTGATGACCAAGACCGAACAGTTTCTTTAAAGTTAAGCGTAGACGGCGCTCCGGAAAAAGACGCATTGACATATTCTTTCACTCAGGTTCACCCGCTTTGGAACAACGGCACAGGATGGGAGCAGATTGACGACAATCTCACCGGTGCCTACGGATTTTTGTATGACGCAACTCGTGTGTATGTCTACAATAATTCTAATACTCTTGCAGTTGTAAATAACTCAATGGAAGTGACTACTAATCTTGTTAATCAGTACAATGCTTCGACATATACTAAAGTGGAGCGGTATACTATAGCATGGTTGATTTCATATAGATTTTATGTAGAAATTGATTATTCCAAATTGAATAATTTGGGCTCGAATGCACAATCAACGGACGATGGACTCAAAAACACAAAGGAACTTTTCAAGTTTGGAGGAGCAGCTATTACAAATACTTTCGAGCAAGCCCTTCAACAGATGAGACGAGTTACTGACAACAATGAATTGGCGTTTCGTAGAAGAAGCAGTAGTGACCCAACTGCTGTGCCCAAAGAAAAGCCCGGAACATTTATTGATCAGGAGCAGGTGCTTACGCTTGTACTGAAGAAAAACAGATATTATCTTAATCGTGTCAAAGATAGCGGAACCGGAATGGAGACCAATGCACCAAGAATATTGGAGTCAGATATAAAATGGTACTTGCCTGCCTCCGGGCAGTTCGGTAGCATGCCAGGAAATATGAACTCGAGCCTATTTTGGTCGTCTACTGCTGCTGGCAATAATGCTCAGGCTTATTCCGGAGGCGGAACCTTGGTGAATCGAAGTGAGCCTATGAAAATACGTGTGGCCAGAAATCAAGATTAGCCAGAGCGCTTTTCCCGAGCAATTGTCGCTTTCTAATATCTAATGGCACATAATAATCCCCTAAAGATGTTGTAAAACATCAAAAACAATTGCGGTAATATTTGGAGTTGTGAACATTTCCTCTTTCCTTTGTGTTTAGCATAGGAGAGAGGTTATTATACACATCGTTGCATTTTATCGGTCTCTCATGTTCTTTCATCACATCCTCTCTCCATAAAAAGATATTTTTAGATAGATTTTGCCGGTCGGCTTTCCAGCCTCGGGCATAAACACAGAGTTATTAATCCTTTTTAAAACATCAGTCATGAGCACCAACACTTCCTATGTTTTCTTAGCAGCGGGCTTCGAGGAGATAGAAGCCATCACCGTAGTAGATGTAATGCGCCGCGCCGGCATGGATGTGAAGACTGTGCCGATTACAGAGCACCATAGTGTCACCGGTGCTCACGGCATAACTCTTACGGCCGACCTGCTGTATGACAAAGTCGACTTCATCACTCCCGAATGGCTTATCATTCCCGGTGGTATGCCTGGTGCCGAGAATCTTTCGAAATTCGCTCCGCTCAACTCCCTGCTCATCAACCAGGCTCAGTCGGGCAAGATAGCCGCTATCTGTGCGGCTCCCGCTTTGGTGCTTGCCCCTCTCGGCATCCTCAAAGGTAAGGAGGCTACATGCTATCCCGGCTTTGAAAGCCGCATGCCCGATGCCGTGCACCGCGATGCTCCCGTGATAGCCCTCAACAATATCATCACGGCCAACGGTCCGTCGGCCGCGCTCCGCTTCGCTCTGGCTATAGTGGCCAATTCAATGGGCGAGAGTGTGGCTCAGGAGGTGGGCTCCGGCATGCTTTTCTACCCCAAGACCATGAACTTTTATTTCTGAAGCTTCGCCGCGCGTGCCCGGTGTACGGGTATGGTGGCAGAAACATGATAAATGCGCAACGCGCTCCGGTCGAAAACAGGCCGGAGCGCGTTGCGCATCTTATGATTGTTGTACTCTGCGGTCAATACCATCTTACGCCGTTAGAGTAGGAGCTACGCTTGTCGTATTTGAGGTCCTGCAGCAGCGACGACTTCACCGAAATGTGGAAGTTGTATGATTTATACGGCCCCACCGGTATAACACTGGCGCGCATGGTGAAGCAGTGTAGGTCGCGCGATATGTTGAGGTTCATGTAGGCTATCTTCTTGAGGTCGAAGTTGTAGGAGCACGATGCCGAGAACTCCCAGTTTTTCGTAGGCCTGATGTTGCCCGAAAGGCTGAGGTTCTGCGTTATGCGGCCGTCATATTCCATCTTCTTCCGGTTGAAATTGCCATAGCTGTAGTTTACCGAATAGTTCACGCTGAGGCTCCACGGCACTTCCCACGGCACATATCCGTCGGCGTCGAGCTTGAGGTCGTCGTCGTGGTCGTGGCCGTCGCGTCCTCCTCGGCCTGTGGCTCCCGGCGGTGCGCCGAATCCCTGGTCGTCGTCGGTGTCGTTGGCGTTCTTGTTGTCTTTCACGTTTTTCTTATCCTTTTTCTTGAAGGTGTCGTTGTTGAACGTGTAGCTGAACGAAGTGCCGGTCGACGACAGTCGTCCGATGCCCTTTCCGGCCTTCCAGCGGGGTATGTTCACCCTCACTGGGTTTCCCGACGAGTTGAGCTGGTAGGTGTACACATCCCATGTGGCCGAAAGGTTGAGGTTGAACTGCTTGGTGAGCCTCAAGAGGATAGATGTGTTGATGTTGCTCCAGTTGAGTGAGTCGGCGGCGAAATTGTAGCTTTGCGAAAGCGACAGGTTCTCAATGAGCGACACTTTTTTCTCGCCGATGGAGTCGTTGTTGCTCTTCACCTTCATTTCAAGATTGTTGGCCAGCGACACCGACACTATACCCGAACGCCCTTGGCCGGGCACTCCGAAAATGGCGTTGGGGAACATGGAATATTTCCTGTGCTGCACATTGCCTTGACGGTCGGTATAGTCGTATGTGCCGTAATATCCGAAAAACGACGATGAGAAGTCAGGCGCGCCCGAGAACGACACGGTGGGAGTGAGCACGTGCCTTATCATCTTCACCTTGTCGCCGAGGAACGGCAGCGGGCGCCAGAAACCATATATTTTAGTGTCGAGCGAAACCGAAGCGTTGAAGTCCCACACGTTGTAAAGGCTGTAGGTGGTGTCGGCCACCTCGGCCGATGCGGCGGGGTCCCACTGGCGGCGCACTTTCTGGGTATACATTCGGTCGGTTAGGGTTATCGACGGCGTCACGTTTATGTAGGTGAGCAGCGGGAATGTGGCTGAGATAGGCACCGAATGACGCATGGCGTTGCGCCAGTCCTTTATCAGCGATTTCTTGAAGAATACGTTCTGTTTGGCGGTGAGTGAGTTCTGCAGCTGTCCGCTGTACGACATCCTGATTTTCTCATACCACTTCTCGGCACCCACGGCATGTTTGCGCTTGAAGGGGTAGATCTGCGACATGGTCACATTCACATTAGGGAACGACACACTCAGCGTAGAGTCCTGCGTGCGCTGGTTCACGTTGAGAGAGGTCGACAGCGACCATTTCGAGTTCGGGAAGCGGTAGCTCAGGTTGATGGTCGACGATTTGGTGTTTTCAGTGAACGACGGCGAGTAGTAGCTGTTTACCTGGTTGCGCGAGTAACCCGAGGTCGAGAAATTCACCGAGGCCGACAGGTTCATGTTGGGGTTGGCTTTGGTATCCTGTGTATGGCTCCAGCGCACCTGAAAGTTTGTCGAGGTCGAATAGTCAGGGTCTGTTTTCTCGCCGTTGATGGTCTTGAGGTAGTTGACGGCGAAGTTGCCGCTGTATTTGTAGCGCTTGCGGTAGGTGCTCTGTGCGGCCAGACCCCACGACCCCTTGGTGTAGATTTCGCCCGTGAGGGCGAGGTCGATATTGTCGTTGATGGCGAAGTAATAGCCGCCGTCGCTCAGGTAGAAGCCACGGTTGTAGTCGTCGCCGAAGGTAGGGAAAATCACGCCCGATGCATATTTGTCGGTGAAAGGGAAATAACCGAACGGCACAGCCAGAGGCAATGGCAACCCGGCGAGCACCATGTAGGCCGGACCCACCACAATGTTCTTCTTGGGGCGCATTTTGCCGCGGGTGAGCTGTAGGTAGAAGTGTGGGTCGTCGTGGTTGTCGCAGGTGGTGTAGCGCGCGTTCTGTATGTAATAGGCGTTATCTTCGGTCTTTTTGGTTTGGCCGCCGGTGAGAAAGCCTTCGCCCTGCTGTGTCACCACATTGGTTATGTAGCCCTTCTTGGTCTTGAAGTTGTAGCTCATTGTGCCGCTTTCGTAGGAGCTGCCTCCCTCTTCGAACACTGGCTCCCCCTCCATGTCGCCAACACTGTCGGGACGCCCGCATGCATATACTTCGCTACGGTTGAGGTCCATCTGTATTTCTGCGGCGTTTAGCTTGAGGTCTCCGTAGTCTACCTTTGCGTCGCCATACATGTAGGTGGTGCGGTTGCCGGTGAGCAGCATTGAGTCGGTAGAGCTGAATGTCACCTGTGCGTCGAGGTCCACTTTCTCTCGCCTGATGCGGCTGGGGCGCACCGCTGTGGTGTCGGCTGCAGCCGAGAGAGCGCTGTCGGTGAGTTCCGGAGGTGTTATGCTGTCTGTGGTGAGGGTGTCTGCGCTGTCGGCCATTACCCTGATGCTGTCGGTTGAGGGTAGTGCTTTGTCCGCTAGCTTGGTAGGTGTGACGATGCTGTCAGAGTTTCCGGAGGCTGACACAGCCGACGGTGCCCCCATGCCGTCGTGGCTCAGAATCTGGCCTGCGGCGGAAAAGAGCACAAACAATAGGATGATATATATTTGAGAGCGTCTCAAGTTTCAAATCGGTGTGGCATCGGCCTCGCTGGCATGCACAATTTTCAAGATGCAAAGATAGCACATTCCCTCCAAACAGCCGCAAATATCATATTTTTTCACACTTTTCGGTGTGAGCGCGCCGTGTGCGCCGAATTATTTGTTACCTTTGTATCTGCGCAAAATCAAACCGATGACTGACGGTCAGAAATATCCCACACCACCGATGGCCGAGAACATTCCGCCCATGTTCTCGATAATCACCGTTACATACAATGCCGCCGACACCCTTAAAGCGACGCTGCGGAGCGTGGCGGAGCAGACATGTCGCCATTACGAGCACCTTATAATCGACGGCGCCTCGACCGATGGAACCGCCGGCCTCGTGGCTACGTGCCACAACGAGCTGATACGCTTCATCTCCGAGCCCGACCGCGGCATCTACGACGCCATGAACAAGGGGCTCGCCGAGGCGAAAGGCGACTATGTGCTGTTTCTCAACGCCGGTGATACTTTCCACACTCCCGACACTCTCGAGGAGATTGCCCAGCTGATTTTCGACAACGATTTCCCTGGGGTGGTCTACGGCCAGACCGACATTGTCGACTCGCAGCGCCGCCGTCTGCGCGGCAGGCATTTAACCGCGCCGGCACATCTCAGCTACCGCAGTTTCGCCGACGGCATGGTGGTGTGCCACCAGGCTTTCGTGGCGCTCAGACGCCTCACGGGTGAATATAATCTCAATTACCGCTTTTCGGCCGACTTCGACTGGTGCATACGTGTGCTGCAGCATTCGCGCAACAACGTGATGCACCCCGGCGTGATAGCCGACTATCTCGACGAGGGCACCACCACACGCAACCGTCGCCGCTCGCTCATGGAGCGCTTCCGCATCATGAGCTACTACTACGGATTCTTCCCGACGCTGATGCGCCACTTCCGTTTCGCCCTCAGGGCCCTCAAACGCGGTTCGGCCGACTGAATCAACACAATCAAATTCCTGTCTCACATTGAAAACACTGCTCAACACCACATTTGTAGTGCACACATCGGTGGAGGACGCCTTCATCGCATGGTTGCGCACGGTATATATCCCGTCGATCAAGGCTGCTGGAATTTTCTCGGAGCCGCTCATGGCCCGTGTGCTCACGCGGGTGGAACCCGACACCGACAGCATCGCCGTGCAGGCCGTGGCTTCCGGAAAAGAAGCGGCCGAGAAATGGCACGATGAGACCGCCGCGCTGCTGCGCGACGATATCACGGCCCGCTGGCCGCAGCTCGTGATGTATTTCACCACCTATATGGAGGTGCTCCCGCAATGACAGCCGCATCGCCCGACATAAACGGCGCCGCGCCGCGCACCATTATCGGCATTGACCCCGGCACTAACGTGATGGGCTATGCCATCCTTGCCGTGGAGGGGCGCACACCCCGCATGGTGGCCATGGGGGTGGTGAAGCTCAGCAAGTTCGAGAGCCATTACACCCGTCTGCACCGCATCTTCGATTCGGTGGTGTCGCTCATTGCCCAGTATAATCCACATGAGCTTGCCATCGAGGCTCCCTTTTTCGGAAAAAACGTGCAGTCGATGCTCAAGCTCGGCAGAGCCCAGGGTGTGGCCATGGCGGCCGCTCTCACACGCTCTATGCCTATCACTGAATATGAGCCCCGAAAGATAAAGATGGCCATTACAGGCAATGGCGCCGCTTCGAAAGAGCAGGTGCAGGAGATGCTGCGCCGCATACTTTCCATCCCTCGCGAGCAGCTGTTGCCCGAACTCGATGCCACCGATGCTCTGGCTGCTGCGCTCTGCCATTTCTATGAGACACAGCGTCCTGTGGCGGCCGCGGGACCGCGCTCATGGAAGGAGTTCATCGCCCGCAATCCCTCGAGAATCAAATAAGTCGTTTTGGGAGTTTACCGTTTCCCTTTGTATATAAGCTGCATCCTGCGCAGGCCCCACAGGGTGGCGGCCACAGCAATCGTCAGGCCCCAGTAGGGGAGCCCTGCCAGCGCCAGCGCCGTGACCGGCAAAACCGTGATGAGCACGGCGGTTACCAGCGGTGTCACACGGCCGGGAATTTTGAGGCGGTAGCGCCTGCGCCATACCCACATGATGATTAGTGCATACGAGGCTTGCCAAAGTATGTAGGCCGTACCCAGACCTATGAATCCTCCGTAGTGGAATCCTGCTATCGACAGCGCCAGACAGATTATGCACGAGCTGAGTTCGGTGACTACGAACATGCGGCCGTCGCCACGCGCCATTATCTCAGTGGCCATCGCCCACGAAACACCTTTGATAAGTGTGGCAGCCGCGGCGAGTACCATGAACGGGAGTGCCGGTAGAAATGCCGAGGAATAAAGTAGCCTGATGATTAGAGGCGAGCAGGCTATGAACATAGGTATACACGCCACAAGAGCTGTGGTTATGAGCATCATCTGATTGCTGACCATCAGAGAGGTGCGCCTGCGTGAGCGGGCATGTGCTGCAAGGCGTGGCAGATACTCCATGGATAGCGCTGTGAGCAACAGATCGCCATATCGTGTCACAAGCGTGGTGGCTGCGTTATAGTAACCCACTGTGGCCTCAGAAGCCGTGTGGTTGAGATATATCATGAACACATAGGTCATGGCGTAGTTGGCGAATCCCATCACAGTGAGATACATGCCGAAGGTTACGAGTCGTCGGGCGATGGCTACAGTCGATTCGTCTTCGGATGCGGCACAAGATGCATCGCAGGCTTTCGGCTGGCGCACTTTCTCCCGATAAAATCCTAAAGCGAGCCATGTGCACACCGCATATGCGAGAATCGACGGTACAACCGAGTCGAGCCGCCAGAAGTAGAACATGGGAATTGACACCAGGCATCCGCCCAGTGTGCCGGCCATAGAGCAGCGCGCGAGTTTGCGGAAGCGCTTCAGTCCTTGGAACACTGCCCCTTCGGCATTGTTCACCGCATTGAGGAGCACAGCCAGACTTAGCCATGCGAAAGCCCACCACCATGATGTGTCGCCGAAGGTGATGCGTGCCAGCAGCGGTGAGCAGGCAAGTGTGAGCAATGCACCAGCAATGCCGAGAGTGAGTGCCGTGATGCGTATTGTGCGCACCACTCGGGGTATGCCGGCGTGTGATACCACGCCAAGTTCGCGCACAGCGCTTGGCCGCAACCCGAGCTGTGCAAGCATCGAAAGCATCTCCAGAGCACTCGTGAGCAGTCCGAACAGGCCCACACCAACCGGTCCGAGCCATAGTGCCACCAGCTTGGAGCGCAGGATGCCGCATCCCACGTTCACCATCTGCAGCGACCCTACGAGGCCCCCGACTTTCATTATGGTGGAATTGACTGATTTCACTCTGACTTTATTGTGTTACTTCAATGATTTCTTTTTCAAGAGGATACCAGAGGAAGGCTCTAACTCTCGCATGGCCCGCCTGCTTGAGACGGGCGCTGTAGCCTAGGAGCTGACGGCGGTACTGGGGCTCGGTGACGGCACATCCGCTCCCGTCGCGGGTAAGGGTTCCGAATTTGTAGTCGACCACTTCCACCGAACCGTCGGCGAGGAACACCACCCTGTCGGGGCGCCGTGCCCCTGCCGCATCCGACAGGGTCCGCTCTGTGAACACACGGTCGAAACCGGTGAACCATCGCTGCACATGCTCCTTTATTTCCGGAGCGTCGAAAGCGCTTTCCAGACTATGGAGTAGTGCTTCGGCCTCGGCTTTGGGGATGTGCCTGCGGTAGGCACGGCCGCGCACTGCGCGTGAGAGGTCAGAGCGATGTGCAGTCTGTGCCAGCACTTCGTGCATGAATATTCCCGCATGCCGGCTATTGTCGAGCGAGAAGTCGGTTATGTCTCCCTCCTCGATTTTTGCTCTGAGGTTGTCGTGGTGGTTTATGTAATATTCTTCCAGACTTCCCTTATAGAGGCGCTCGGCCTCGGCTTCGTCAGCCGAACGTGTTGTCTCCGACATATCTTTCCGGTCGCTTACGGGCACTGTGGGCTCACCGTAGGCAAAAACCTGTAGCCCCTCCATACCGGGATATGCTTCGGCTGTGGCTTCGTCGCCGAGCTGTAGCGAGGCAGTTGCCACAAGCAGCGATTCGGCGTCGTCGGCGCCTGCGTGGCGTGCCGCTATGGCTTTCACGGTGTCGGCATCGAGGGTGGCCAGAGCGTCGTAAAGTTCATTTCCGATGGTGCGCCGCGCAGGAGTGGCATCGGAGTTGAATCGGTTCACATAGATTACAAGCTCGCGCACGGCACGTGTGAAGGCCACATATGCCACATTGAGGGCGTCGGTTTTCTGCTCGGTCTCCCACTGACGGCCTTCGGAGCTGAAAGCATCGAGGCTTATCACCTGTCTGGAGTTTTTCAGCGGTATCATAGGTGGCACACAGTCGGCCGGAAGTTCGGGAAAATATTCTGCCCCGAGGGTATACCATCCTGGCGAGTCATATTTCACGAGCGGGCTTGAGAATCCTGGCACATGCACGCATGCGAACTCCAATCCTTTCGATTTGTGTATGGTCATCACTGACAGAGCGTTGTCGCTTCCTGGGTTTTCTACCGAGGTGGTATGTCCCGTGCGGTCCCACCACTGCAGGAACTGTCTGAGAGAGTTCTCGCCACGCTGAGAGAAGTCGGCCACAAGGTCAAAAAATGCCGTGATGAACGGATTTTCCTTAGCTCTGGCTTCGGGCGTGATGAAACGGTCCACGATATCGTTGGCCAGACCCAGCAATGTCGGTGAGGCCGACGCCTGAAGTTCTTTGAGCGACACATTGATGTGCTGCTGCGTTTCATCGGGGCCATATATGCCGTTGCCTTGCGCCGCAAGAGCGCGCAGGAGGGCTTCCGAGGGGGTGAGAGTGCGTTTGGCGGGTTCTCCGTCGGGGCCTGTGCATGGCACTTCTGTATATGTCTCGAGCTCGAAACGGTTGATGAGCCTGTAGCGGTTTATGTCGGCCATCAGGTCGTCGTTGCTTCTGTCGTTTTTTGCATCTGACCGGTCAGTCTCCGGCATCTCGGAGCCTTCCGATGCTATACCTGGGTCAGCCATCACACGCATTGCGCTGATAATTAAGGAAACCGCTGGCGACATATCCACCGCCATCGAGTCAGCCGAGGTGATTTGCAATGGACCTCCCGGCCAGGTGGAGTCGGATGTGGACTGCTGCAGCAGGTATTTGATTATCCTGCGCCCTTCTTTTGCGGTTCGCACCAGCACTGCTATGTCAGATGGCTTGTATCCGCGTATCAGTTGCTGTCTGATTTCGTCTGTCAGCAAGCGGAGCTGTTGACTGTCCTTTTCCGGTTCGTTTGTCTCTTCTTGGGGGGCGTCTTCATCTTTCTGCTCTGCGGGAATGAAGTATGTCTGCACCCGACCTGGCAGCGTGAGATTCTTTTCCGCTATATCCTGCATTAGCGCGGCGTATGTGCCCGAAATCTGTCGGGACTGATCGGCTGACGCATCGTCGATCAGTTCAGCCATGCGTGCGAATACACTGTTGTTGAAGCGCACCACTTGGGGTGCGCTGCGCCAGTTGCAGTTCTCGCTGGTGTTAAGTCCTTTGATTTCGCAGTCCATGTGCCGGTTGCGGGCGATGGACTGTACCTCGGAGCCAAGTAGCTGAGGGTCGGAGTTGCGGAAACGGTAGATACACTGCTTTTCGTCGCCGATTACCAGATTGTCGTTGCCGCGGCTTAGGCTCTCGAGCAGTAGCGGACTTAGGTTCTCCCACTGTAGCCGTGAGGTGTCCTGAAACTCGTCAATGAGATAGTGGCGCAGATTGGTGCCGATGCGGTCGTAGATGAAGGGTGTTTCCTGTTCGTCGATTATTTTGTGCAGAAGGTCTCCGGTGTCCGACATGAGCATTGTGTCGTTCTCGGCTCTGAAACGGTCGAGGGCACGGTTTACCTCCCCGAATAATCCGAGATAGAACAGCCATTTGCTGATGGCTGTGGTGAGCTGTTTCTTTTCCCAATACGCCTTTATCCGTGCGAAAAGCTCCGCGGTGAGGTCGGCGGTGACTTGGATGAATGGCTTCTTTGCAGTTGGTTTTACGAAAATATATTCGGGGTCGCCAATATTTTCCAGAAATGTGGTTGTGAACGAAAAGTCGCCTTCCGAGGCTTTCACCACGCATTTGTATTTTGCCTTGTTGAATCTCGGGTCCTCATAGTCGAGCAGTGTTTTGGCTAGTTTTTTGATTTCAGCTTCGCGTAAGGATATGTCCCTTGCGATTTCTGTCTTGAAACGCATTATTTTCGACGGATCGTCCACATACGGGTCAATGATACCGCGGTGCATGCGGTATTTTTCGGTGTAGAGATTCCCGATGCTCTTTGCCAGCGAGGAGAATAGGCTTGAGTTGCGCGAAAGGATATTGAATTTGTTCCCTTCCTGTGCTTCTGCCACCATGTATTGTGTGATCCACATCTGCAGGGCGGCGGTGTTCGAGCCTTCGCGGGCCGCGTCGGGAGTCGGCATGTGGTTTAGGGACGAAAGCATGTCGGCCAGGGCCACCCGTAGGGGATATTTTTCGTCAAGTTCTATAGCCAACGATGGTGAGAGGTCGAGTTCGCGGGTGAAGTTACCCAATACCCTCTGAAAGAAGCTGTCGATGGTGCTTACATTGAACCATGAGAAATGAAACAGAAGGTCGGTGAGGGCGGCCTTGGCATGTTTTGCCAGAGTAGTCTCGTCAGTGCGAAACAGTGCCAGAAGGTGCGACAGATACGGGCTTTTGCGGTCATCGTGTGCTCCGGCCAGCACAGCGAGCTCGTTGACGATGCGGCTCACCATCTCTTCGGTGGCTTTGTTTGTGAAGGTGATGGCGAGTATGGCGCCGTGATGTTTGGCTTTGCCTGTGCCGTATGACGACAGCGGATGAAGGGTGAACCGCCCCTTGTCGGGGCCGTCGGTCGCTTTCTTTCCCAGCAGCAGCTGCAGATACCATTGGGTAAGAGTATAGGTTTTGCCGGAGCCGGCTGAGGCTTTGTGGATGTGTAGCACCGTTAAGAAACAAATAATTATTGGAGAGGGAGAGGCCCTTCGCGCACTACAATGGGCTCTGAGGAGTCCGACAGGTCGATTATGGCGGAGGGTGTGGCGTTGTCGGGGGCGTTGCCTCCGTCGACGAAGGCGTCCACCAGATGGCTGTAGTGCATCTGCAACTCTTCTGGGTGGAACAGCTCCTCAGGGTCGGCTCCGGGCCATGTGGCGGTGGAAGAGAGTATCGGGTTGCCGAGACGCCCGGCGATGTTGCGGGCTATTTCATTGTCGGGGATGCGCACGCCCACCTCCTTACGCCCCTTGAAGGTGCGTGTCAGATGAGGGGATGCGGGCAGAATGAAGGTGAATGGCCCGGGGAGGTTGCGGCGCAGGATGCCGAAGGCACGGTTGTCGATGCGCGCGTATTCGCTTGCCTGCGAAATGTCTGAGCACACTATGCTCAGAGGGCGCTTGGCGGGGTTGATGTCGCGTATCTCGCATACCCGCGCCACGGCACGTGCGTTGAGAGCATTGCAGCCTATGGCATAGAGCGTGTCGGTGGGATATACCACTATACCTCCCTGACGGAGGATTTCGGCAATCTCGTCGAGATAGCGCTCGTTGATGCTGGTGGGATACATTCGGTAGACCTTCATGGCATGTGTCGTGGGTGGAAGAGTTGCGGATATATACTTTAATGATCAGATTATGCGGGCTTTGAAACCGAGTGATGTGAGCGCTTCGAGCACTTGCGTGCGCTTGTCGCCCTGGATGAGGATTTCGCCTCCGCGGCTTGAGCCCCCGGTGCCGAGGCGCCGCTTGAGCGAGGAGGCCACATCGGCCACTTCTGCATCCGAGAGGGTGAATCCGGTCACTATGGTGGCCTCTTTGCCTTTGCGGCCTTTTTTATCCAGAATTATGTCGAGGCGGGGCTGTGGCGAGGGCTTTGAGGTATCCTCTTTGTCGACCTCGGGTGTGGCGTCGCCTTCGGGAAGGGTGTCGCGCAGGGCCTCGAGCGATTTTAGCCAGTCGTTGGTCATATTCCTGTGGAGTGTGCGGGTGTAGGTATATGATTTGGGGATGTTGCGGTTCAGTGCTTCGTAGAGTCCTCTCCGGGCAGTTCGGGCATCTGTGTCTCGTCTTCGAGAAATTCCTCTCCCATGAGGTCGACTGGGTTGTCGATGCTTATCGAGATACGGCGGAGGAGTTCGAAATGTCGCTGTTCCTCAAGAGGAAGCGATGCGGCGAATGAGCGTAGCGAATCTGCCGAGTGGTCGAAGGCATACTGCATGCAGAGTGTGGCCACAGCCACATTTTCGTCTTCGTTACGGTGGTCGCTCAGAGCCATGAAAAGCATGGCGAGGTCGGCGGCTTGTGTGGCGTTTATGGCAGTGGTGTCATCGGCAGTGATTTCCGCCGAAAGGTTGTCACAGATAGTCTGTGCATGGCTGTAGTCGCCCGAGGCAAGCGCCTCACGGGCTATGGATAGACTTTCGCCGGTGTCGGGAGTCTTCTGTGAGCATGATGCGAGCGCGGCGGCTGCGGCTAGGATGATGAAAAGTCGGTAAATGGCGTTCATTGCGTCTCTGATGTGTGTGCTTTGGTTATAGGAAAGAGTTTCCGGAGCATCTACCCCCTCCCCCCGGTTTAGATGCCTGGATGGGCGAAGTGTGCTTCTATTGCGGGCGTCGCTGGTAATCGTAGATAACCCCGTGGCGTGAGATGCGCATCGATGTCTCGTCGGAGTTGACTATCGGGTAGGCCACTCTCGGAGCAACAGTGCCCACCAGTGTGGGATCTCCCTCCTCGATGGTGATGCTTGAGGCATCGTTGACTATCACAAGCGAGTCGCCTTCCACATGCCATGTGCCCTCTACTGAAAACGAGAGCTCGCCGGGCCGGATGGCGCGAAGCACCGAATGTTTTTTGTCGTCGAGCTCGATGAGAGGGTGTGTGTCGCTAACGGCGGGGATATAGTATTTCCCTATCATGGCTTTCTCGCGGTCAGACATTCCGCCGCAGCTGCTTATCATAGCGGCAGCTGTGGCACTGAGTAAGAGATTGCTGATTTTCAGTATTCGTTTCATCGTAGTTGCTCACTTGACGGTCTTGTGGCCGTTTTACCCCTTCCAATTAAACACAAAGGTAGTGAACCGTCCGATAATATGCAAATAAAAAACATGTTGGCTTCAGCTGCATGCGGCGAACTTCGTGTGGCATTCTGAAGGTGACAATAAATGTTAATTTTTCGGGAATTAAGATAAGAGGCGTGCATTGGTTGTTATTATATTGTGTAATTTCGCATTCTGAAACTGCCGCGACACCCGCATGCCGGGTTCTGAGGTAGGTTGTCGAACGGGCTTGAAATTGCATGGCTCTTTCATTTTTTTTCAGCTGTTTACTGTTATGAGAAAACTTTTCACCATATTGCTGGCTGCTGTAGTGATAAGCTGTATGGCCGCCACACGTAGCAACAAAGGCGACATCGCGCGCAATCTCGACATTTTTACTTCTATTTACAAAGCGCTTCAGACCAGCTATGTAGATTCGATCGACGCCAACAAGTCGATGAACACGGCTATCAACGCCATGCTCGATGAGATTGACCCGTATACCGAGTATATCAGTGAGGCTGATCAGGATGAGTTTCTCACCATCTCTACTGGTGAGTACGGTGGCATTGGTTCGTATATAGGCGAGCGCAATGGCAAGGTGTTTGTGTCGGAGCCCCGCGAGGGTTCGCCTGCGCAGAAGGGGGGGCTCAAGCCGGGCGATGTGTTCATCACTATCGACGGCGATTCGGTGGCCGGGCTTCACACTTCCGATGTAAGCAAGCGCCTTAAGGGTCAGGCCGGCACCAAGGTGGCCATAAAGGTGAAGCGCCCCTATGTGACAGACAGTATACTCGACATCGAGCTTGTGCGCGAGAAAATAGAGCTCGACCCCGTGCCGTATTACGGTGTGGTGAAAGACAATATCGGGTATATACAGCTGACTACTTTCAATGAGAAGACTTTCCCTAAGGTGCGCGACGCCCTGCTCGCGCTCAAAGCCGATCCGCGTGTTAAATCATTGGTGCTCGACCTCCGCGGCAACGGCGGCGGTCTGCTTGAGAGCGCCGTACAGGTAGTGGGTCTTTTCGTGCCTAAAGGCACTGAGGTGGTGCGCACCCGCGGCAAAGGGCTCCTCAATGAGAAAATCTATAAGACCACCCAAAAGCCTGTCGACACCGAAATCCCGATTGCTGTGATTGTGAACGGTGGCTCGGCATCGGCGGCCGAAATCGTTACCGGCGCGCTTCAGGACCTCGACCGCGCAGTGATAGTAGGGGAGCGCTCTTTTGGCAAAGGCCTGGTGCAGAGTACCCGCCAGCTGCCCTACAACGGCCTGCTGAAAGTGACCATCGCCAAATATTATATCCCCTCGGGGCGTCTCATTCAGGCCATCGACTACAGCCACCGCAATCCCGACGGCTCTGTGGCCCGCATTCCCGACAGCCTCACCACCGTATGGCACACCGCCGCCGGGCGTGAGGTGCGCGACGGAGGCGGCATCACTCCCGATGTAAAGGTAGAGCTGCCCGAAGGCAACCGCTTGGTGTACAACATAGTGAACGACAACTGGAGCTTCGACTTCGCCAACCGCTATGCCGCCACCCATCCCACTGTGCCTCAGCCAGAGGATTTTGAAATCACCGATACCATTTTCAGCGAGTTCAAGCAGTTTATCGACCCCTCGAAGTTCGAATATGACCGCACCTGCGAGCTAATCCTCGAGCAGCTTGAAAAAGCATCGAAAACCGAAGGCTATCTCAACGATAAAGTGCAGGCGCAGCTTGACTCTCTGAAAGTCTCGCTCAAGCACAATCTTGACCACGACCTCGACCAGAACCGCAAGACCATCAGCGAGTATCTCGCCTCCGAGATAATGCAGCGCTACTACTATGACCGGGGAGCTATCATCGAGGCCCTAAAGCACGATGCCGACCTCGACTCGGCCGCAGTGGTGCTCAACACTCCCGGCCGCTACGCCTCCATCCTCAGCCCGCTGGCTAAGAAATAACGGTTCACCGGCAACCGGCGCCAATCATTTCCCACTATTCAGATGACTATCCACGACCTTGACCAACTTTTTATGACCACAACGCGCCGCGACGCCCTCAGGGGTGTCGTGGCGCTTGCAAAAAAACATAAGCCCGTGCAACTGCGCGGCCTCGCGGGTTCGGCGGCGGCAATGGCATTGTCGGCGTTGCCCTCGCTCACTCGCAAACCGGTGCTTGTGGTAGGCGACAGCCTCGACGATGCCGGCTATCTGTGCCACGACCTCATCAAACTGCTCGGCGAGGAGGCTGTGGCAGTGTTCCCCTCGGGTTATAAACGCGATATAAAATACGGTCAGGAGGACCCTCCATCGCAGATACTTCGCATAGAGGCCCTTAATCGCCTCTCGGCCCAAAGTGGCAAGTTGAAGGTGGTGGTGGCGTGTCCCGAGGCGCTTGCCGAGCGTGTGGCATCGGCCGACACTCTCAGCGAGCACACGCTTCGCCTGGCCATGGGTGAGGAAATCGACCTCGATCAGACGCAGCGCTGGCTGCGCGACAACGGCTTTGCGGAGGTCGACTATGTCTACGAGCCGGGGCATTTCGCCGTGCGTGGCTCCATCATCGACATCTTCGGCTATTCTTCGGAATATCCTTTCCGCATAGACCTTTTCGGCGACGAAATCGACTCCATACGCCCGTTCAATGTCGAGACTCAGCTATCAGAAGGTAAAGTTGACTCAGTGGCGATTTCTGCCAATGTCAACGCCGACGAATCGGGCCGTGGCGAGAGTCTGCTCGGTTTTCTTGACAAAGGCACCCTCATTGCCATGCGCAACAGAGAGTACACACTCTCGCGCATCGAGGCCATCGCAGGGCAGAAATTCAGCGAATCGGCCATGATAGCCGGCGAGGGCGATGCCGACGCCATGAAAAATGTGGTCGACGCCGATGTTTTCCGCAATCAGCTGGCTGCATTCGCAGTGATTGAGTTCACTGCCGCCGGAGCCACCGATGATTCGCTTCCCGCTGACGACGATGAAACCGCTCCGGATGCGAACGCTCTGCCGGCCCCCGCATTAATGTCCGGAGAAGCCACACTCCGCTTCAACTGTACGCCGCAGGGGCTCTATCATAAGAATTTCGACCTGATTTCCGATTCGTTCAAGCGACTGCTTGCCGACGGCTATACTATTTATCTCCTCTCCGACAGCGAGAAGCAGATAGCGCGCCTACAGGCCATATTCGCCGACCGAGGCGATGACATCGCCTTCACGCCGGTGATTTCGACTCTTCACGAGGGGTTCGCCGACCACGAGAGGAAAATCTGCGTGTTCACCGACCATCAGATTTTCGACCGTTTCCACAAATACACCCTCAAGAGCGACAGGGCCCGTTCGGGCAAGCTCGCGCTTTCGCTCAAGGAACTCAGCGCCATAGAGCCGGGCGACTTTGTGGTGCATGTCGACCACGGTGTGGGCCGGTTCGGAGGTCTGCTGCGCACTCAGGTCAACGGCTCCATTCAGGAGATGATAAAGCTCGTGTATAAAAACAACGACTGCATCTTCGTGAGCATCCACGCGCTCCATAAACTTGCGAAATACCGCGGCAAAGAGGGTGTGGAGCCCACCATCAATAAGCTCGGCTCCGGCGCCTGGAACAAGCTCAAGGAGCGCACCAAGAGTAAGCTGAAGGATATTGCCCGCGATCTCATCAAGCTTTATGCCGCCCGCAAGGACGAGCAGGGGCACAGCTTCGCCCCCGACAGCTACATGCAGCATGAGCTCGAGGCCTCGTTCATCTACGAGGATACCCCCGACCAGCTCACCGCCACGGCAGCCGTAAAGAAAGATATGGAGAGCCCGCGCCCGATGGACCGCCTCATCTGCGGTGATGTGGGCTTCGGCAAGACAGAGATAGCCATCAGAGCCGCCTTCAAGGCCGCTGCCGACAGCAAGCAGGTGGCAGTCCTTGTGCCTACCACTGTGCTCGCCTACCAGCATTTCAACACGTTCCGCGAGCGTCTGGCAGATTTCCCCGTGAGAGTGGAATATCTGTCGCGAGCCAGGTCGGCAAAGCAGACACGCGAGATTCTCTCCGACCTCGCCGCTGGCAAAATCGATATCCTCATCGGCACGCACCGCATTGTGGGTAAGGATGTGAAATTCAAGGACCTCGGGCTGCTGATCGTCGACGAGGAGCAGAAGTTCGGCGTGGCCGTGAAAGAGAAGCTCAAGCAGCTCAAAGTGAATGTCGACACTCTCACCATGAGTGCTACCCCTATACCGCGTACTCTGCAATTCTCGCTCATGGGGGCCCGCGACCTCTCGTCGCTCACCACACCGCCGGCAAACCGCTATCCCATCCTCACTTCGGTCAACACTCTCACCGACGACCTCCTGGAGGAAGCTGTCAACTTCGAGCTTTCGCGCAACGGTCAGGTGTTTATAATCAACAATCGCATCGAGGGCCTGTATCAACTCGAGCAGATGGTGCGCCGGGTATGCCCCGATGCCCGTACACTTGTAGCTCACGGGCAGCTGCCCCCAGAGCAACTTGAGAAAGCAGTGATAGATTTCGCCAACCACGATTATGATGTGCTTTTGGCCACCACCATAGTGGAAAGCGGTGTGGATATGCCAAATGTGAATACTATCATTGTAAACAATGCCCAGAATTTCGGTCTCTCAGAGCTGCATCAGCTGCGTGGGCGCGTGGGCCGATCATCGCGCAAGGCTTTCTGCTATCTGACAGTGCCCGCCGGCAATCCGCTCACACCTGTGGCCCGGCGGCGCCTGCAGGCCATAGAGAGCTTCTCCGACCTCGGAAGCGGCATCCATATAGCCATGCAGGACCTCGATATACGTGGCGCAGGCAACCTGCTGGGTGCCGAGCAGAGCGGTTTTATCGCCGACCTCGGTTACGAGACATATCAGAAGATACTGCGCGAGGCTGTCACCGAGCTGCGTACTCACGAATTTGCCGACCTTGAGACAGCCGACGACGGAGCCGGTGGCGCCGAGGATTATGTGTCGGACTGTGTGATAGAGAGTGATCTCGAACTGCTGTTGCCCGCCACATATGTGCCGCAGGAGAGCGAGAGAATAGCCCTATATCGTGAACTCGATTCTATAGAGCGCGAGTCGGAGCTTAAGGAGTTCCGCACCAACCTTGTGGACCGTTTCGGCCAGATTCCGTCCGAGACCGAGGAACTCATGCGTGTGCCGCGCCTGCGTCGCCTCGCACGACAGCTCGGCATAGAGAAAGTCACACTTAAGCAAGGCGTGATGTATCTTTATTTTGTTGACGATTCCAACAAGGCTTATTACCAGAGCCCGTCGTTCGGGCGCCTGGTCACCTATCTGCAGCTTCACCCTCAGCGCGTGAAAATTCGCGAGCGTAACGGGCGACGCTCGTTCGCCGTGGTCGATGTCGCCGATGTGCACACTGCCGTTGATATACTCGAGGAGGTGATAGCGCTTCCCGTATCGTGACACTCGTCTGACACTCTAACCGGGTGAAATCTCAGGGGCTTTGACATTTTTTGCTGAAGAATTGCACGATTTTGCTATTATTTGCCGGAGAGTGGGGACGAATATTCGTTTTCTTTAACTAACTTTGTAAAGTCGGAGAGCGCGCCTGTGCGTGCGTGTTGCCGACACGCCATGAAACGCTTCTCTGGAAGCTATGCCATGAACCGTCCAAGCCATATCATGAATCACTTTTATACTATATGAAAAAGAATTTTGCATTTGCCGCCGTTGCCCTGATGGCAGCCTCGGCCATGCTGCCGGCATGCTCAGGCGGCAAGAGCGCATCACAGGCCGATGCCACAGACACTCTTGCAGTGAATAATCCGCTGCCTATCAAGTTCGGCGACCCGTTTGTGCTCCGTGCCTCCGACGGCCGTTATTACATGTACGGCACTTCGCTCAGCGACGGCTACGAGGCTTTCGTGAGCGACGACCTCCAGACATGGGACTCGATTGGCCGCGTTTATCAGGGTGCGCAGGAGGGCCAGTGGAACGAAAGTTGCTTCTGGGCTCCTGAGGTGTATGAGCGCGACGGCAAATATTATATGTTCTACAGTGCCAACGACCGCAATAACTCTAATCATGAAGAAGAGAACTTCAAAATAGGTGTGGCTGTGGCCGATTCGCCCGCAGGTCCGTTCACCGATATTAACAACCGTCCGCTCTTCGAGCCTGAATATCCTGTGATTGACGCCAATGTGCTCTTCGACGACGCTTCCGGCAAAACCTATCTCTATTTCTCCCGATGCTGCTACAAGCACCCCGTACAGAGCGAGGTGGCCGACAGCGTGAAGGCCGCAGGCCTCTACGACGAGGTGGAGGAGAGCTGGGTTTATGGCGTGGAGCTTAAGCCCGACTTCTCAGGCATTGTTGGCGAGCCGCAACTGCTGCTTGCCCCTCCCACAAAACTATCCGACCGTCAGGCTGAATGGGAGAGCCGCACACTTGTGCAGGGCGAGGCACCCCGCCGCTGGACCGAGGGTTCCTATATTTTCCGTCACGGAGATACATATTATATAATGTACAGCGCCAACGCTTATTTCGGCGGTAACTATGCTGTGGGTTACGCCACATCAAAGTCGCCAATGGGCCCATTTGTGAAAGCCGACACCAATCCTGTGCTGAGCGAGAACGCCTCAAAAGGCGGCGAAGTGGTTGGCACCGGACACAACATGGTGTTTACACTCCCTTCAGGACAGCTCGCAACAGCCTATCACGGCCGCATCGCATCCGACCCGAAAGACCGCTATGTGTTCATCTCACCCATGGAAATCGACTCGGCCGGCACTCTTATCGTGCATGGCCCAAGCACAGGCGTCACACCTATCGTGAACCCCGAATGAATTTACGAACTAACCAATCATTAACCTCATAACTATACACAAAATTAGACATGAAACTGCGTTTCTTAGCTGCAGCGGCTCTGCTCGCTGCAACCACAGTGGCTTCGGCCTATGAGCCCGTCGGCGACAAAATCCGCACCAAATGGGCTGCAGAAGTCACACCTGAGAATGTCTGGCAGGAATATCCCCGCCCGATTATGGAACGTGCACAGTGGCAGAATCTCAACGGTCTCTGGCAGTATGCCATAGTGCCGGCCAAGGCCAAGACACCCACCGACTGGCAGGGTGAGATTCTGGTGCCTTTCTGCGTTGAGTCATCGCTCTCTGGCGTCGGCAAGACTGTAGGCAAGGACCAGAGCCTCTGGTACAACCGCACTTTCACCGTGCCCTCTGCATGGAAAGGCCAGGATGTGATGCTCAATTTCGGAGCCGTAGACTGGGATTGCACCGTATGGGTCAACGGCATCAAGGTAGGCGCACACAAGGGCGGCTACACTCCCTTCAGCCTCAATATCACCCCGGCTCTCAAGGCCAAAGGCGAGAACACTCTCACAGTGCGTGTGTGGGACCCCACCGACGCCGGCTACAATCCCCGCGGCAAGCAGGTGGAGCGCCCCAACGGCATCTGGTACACACCCGTCACAGGCATCTGGCAGACTGTATGGCTTGAGCCGGTTGCCAAGCAGCACATCACATCGCTCCGCACCACTCCCGATATCGACAACGGCACAGTAAGTGTAGTTGTTGATGCCGCCTGCGATCAGCCCGGCATCCGCAGCGAAGTCAAGGTGTTCGACAACGGTAAGCTCGTGGCTACCGGCAGCAGCCTCGGTAACGACGCCGTGGTTGTGGAGATGCCCGACGGATTCGAGCTCTGGACTCCCGACACCCCCAAGCTCTACGATATGGAGGTTACTCTTTATGGCGCCGACGGCAAGGCTGTCGACACTGTGAAGAGCTACACTGCAATGCGTAAATTCTCGAAAGGCCGCGACAAAAACGGTATCGTGCGCATGCGCCTCAACGGCAACGACCTCTTCCAGTTTGGCCCGCTCGACCAGGGCTGGTGGCCCGACGGTCTCTACACCGCTCCATCCTATGAGGCTATGATCTACGATGTGGACAAGACCAAAGACCTCGGCTTCAATATGATCCGTAAGCATGTGAAAGTTGAGCCCGCCCTCTGGTACACCTACTGCGACAAGAAGGGTATAATCGTATGGCAGGATATGCCCAACGGCGACCGCGGTCCCTCCGAGTGGCAGACAACAAAATATTTCGACGCTTTCGACGGCAAACGTTCAGCAGAGAGCGAGGCCAACTACCGCCGCGAGTGGAAAGAAATCATCGATGCAAACTACAACTATCCCTGTATCGGTATCTGGGTTCCGTTCAATGAGGCATGGGGCCAGTTCAAGACTCCTGAAATCGTGGAATGGACCAAATCCTACGACCCCAGCCGTCTGGTCAACCCTGCCAGCGGCGGCAACTTCTATCCTGTGGGCGACATCATCGACATCCATCACTATCCCGGCCCCGCAATGCCTATCTACGATGCATCGCGCGTGAATGTGCTCGGTGAGTTCGGTGGTATCGGCTATCCTGTCAAGGACCACCTGTGGCAGAACGACCGCAACTGGGGCTACATACAGTTCTCCAGCCCGAAAGAGGTTACCGACGAATACGTGAAGTACATCAAGCAGCTCCGAGACTATGTTGACCGCGGTTTCTGCGCCGGCGTTTACACCCAGACCACCGATGTGGAGGGTGAGGTGAACGGTTTCATGACCTACGACCGCGAGATGCTCAAGATGGAGCCCGAGCGCGTGCGTCAGGCCAACGAGACTCTTACCAAGTCGCTTCCTTCGAAATAATTTCTGAAATCTGACATAGGGCAGCGGAATTGCAGCCTCCATCTTCGCGGAGCTATGATTCCGCTGCCTTTCTTTTTATCAGTTTTTTAGCTCCTTGGGTGAATAGCCCCTTCCCCATATTCTTTCCTGAAAAATATAAGATTAGTGAACCATATGAACTTAAGAAAACTATTAATTTTTTCCTTGTTGGCTGCTCCTGCTGCAACTTTTGCACAGACTGCTGCAACACTGAGCATTACCGGTACCGCACTCGATGAAAACGGAACAGAAGTGGTTGATATGCTGCGGCTTTCCGACCCCCGAGGCAACAAAAATGTGCTCGACCTTCTGCTGGCCGACCCTACTGTGTTCGCTGAGGACGGCAAGTTCTATGCCGCAGGCACCCGCAGCTACGGTCCGCAGGGCTTTACCATGCTCGAGAGCTCCGATCTGAAGACATGGCGCTATGCTCGTCCCGATTCGATGGTGCTCCGCAAAGACCGTCAGACATGGGGCTCGAGCGGATTCTGGGCTCCGCAGTTTTTCAACGATGGCGACAATGGGTATCTCATGGCCTATGTGGCCAACGAGCGCTGCTGTATCGCCCATTCGGAGACTCTGACCGGCGACTACACCCAGAGCGAAATCGCCCCTGTAGACAATTCAGAAGGAAACATCGACCCCTTCATCTTCAAGGATGACGATGGGAAATATTACATGTACCATGTGCGTTTCAAAGGCGGCAACATCCTTTATGTGGCCGAGCTCGACCCCTCGACATGGCATCTGAAAAACGGCACACTCAAGGAGTGCTTCCGCAACAGCCAGAGCTGGGAGTGGACTTCGGCATTCCAAAGCGGTTTGATTATGGAAGGCCCGTCAGTTATCAAAATCGACGACACCTACTATATGTTCTACTCTGCCAACCACTATCAGAGCGTCGACTATGCCGTGGGTTATGCCACTGCCAAAAGTCCTCTCGGTCCGTGGACCAAATATTCCGGCAATCCCATTATCCACCGCAACATCGTAGGCGAGATGGGCTCGGGCCACGGCGAGGTGTTCTACGACAACGACGGCAATTTGCGTTACATGTACCATGTGCACTACAGCAACACTCAGGTTGGCCCCCGCAAGACCCGCATCGTCACTCTCAATGTCGACAAGAGCAAAGGCCATCCCTATGCTATCAGCGCCGACCGTGCTAGCGTGTTCATTCCCGAACTTAATCTAGGTGCCCGTGACGGCAAGTTCAGCGGATATGTGCGCCTTAAGCCTGAAGGTACCTTCAGTTTCGCGGGCGTCGATAGCGAAGGCAACACTGTGACCTACGGCACCGATGCAAACGGTGCACTTGTGGCCGGCGGAGAACCTTTCCAGAGCGACAAAGAAGGCGTCTATCGTGTGATAGCCGACACATCACGCGGCACTATCGAGTTCAAGAAAGTGGCAAGCATGCGTGTCAAGGGATCTGTGCTTACAGCCTGTGATCTTCCCTATAAGGGCAGCGGCGTGTTTGCCGGAGAGATAGACCTCAACAAGAATCCCAATGTGGAATATCTTCGCAAGACTCTTTACTTCTCCATCAACAATGACAATTCGCTTAAGATTCAGCGCATACCGGGCACCGACAATGTGACTGTGCCCGGCGATGGCATCACAGGCGAGGATATCCGCATCAATCCCGGGGTATATAACATCTCACTTGACCTTAACCGCGGTAAACTTGCAATTGACGCCCCTGTAGATCCATACAGAGTCAGCGTGTTCGGTTCTTCGGTTGCCAACGGCCAGGGCGCTCAGAATTTTCATGGCTATGCCTATCTCTATGGCGAGCAGCTTAAGAGCCGCAATGAAGAGGGCAAGAGCGATCATCCTTTCTATACATCGGGTATCTCTATCGGCGGCAACACTACCGTCAATCTCCTCGACCGCTACGACGACCTCATCCGTGACCATGGTAAGTATGTGATTTTCGGCCTGTCGCTTGGCAACGAGGGTATCCATGGCAATTCGTCTCCTGATTTGATTTTCAATCGGTTCCGTGATAATATGCTCGAGCTTATCGCCAAGGCACGTGCCGATGGTAAAATACCCGTGGTGATGAACAACTACACCCGCACCGACTACAATACCACCGACTACACCTTCGTGAAAAACATGAACCTTCTCATCCATGAGTGGGATGTGCCGTCGGTGAACGCTCTCGGCACAGTCGACGACCGTTCGGGTCGCTGGGCAACCTCACTCCGCAAGGATGACGCACACCCCAACGACGAGGGACACCGCCAGATGATGCAGGCCATTCCACCGTCGCTGTTCGACGCCATTGAGGCCGGTAAACCGCTGCCTGTGCGTGACTCCGAGGGTTCTGAAATCACTCTTTCCGACGGCAAGACACTCACGTTCACTCCCGAAGGTAGTCTTAATGCTTTCACCCTTTCTATCAGATTGAAAAATGAAGGCGTAGGCGAGGTATTCCGTTTTGTGAACAAAGGCGCCGACGGCGAGACCATCGGCCGTGTGCTTATCAACGAGGACGGTAAAGTGGTTTATATCTCACCCTCGGGCACAACAACAACGGCGCGTCTCAGCGGCTCCAACAGCGGCGACTACTTCTACCTTACTTTCACGCACTACTATGGTATCGGTGCGTCGATCATCTATATGAACAACCGCGTAGGCGTCACTGTCAAGGAGACTCTCGCACCCGGCACATTCACCATTGGCGACAAAGCCGAATATCACACCGACCTTGCCGAAGGCGAAACTGCGTCGGCCAATCCGATTGGCATCTCTGAGGTAGCATTCTGGCGCTCGGCTATGAATATACAGGAAATAAACAAACATATTGCCGGCACCGCCATGCTTAAGTCGTCGCTTGAAATCTATGCTCCGATGGATATAGAAGAGACCGGCGCCGGTGAAGCCGCAGAAGCGCGCTACGATGTGCCTAACCTTGCCACATCGCTCAACACTATCTCGCTTGTTGTGCCGGGCAAGAGCGGCATAGAATCAGTAGTGGCCGGTTCTTCGGCATCCACCCCTTTTCCCGTGGCCTGCTACACACCCGACGGTAAGCTCGCCGGCACAGTGGCAGCAGGCGCTTCGGTAGCCTCTCTCAAGCTTGCCCCCGGGCTTTATGTGGTGCGTTACTCCGACGGCACTTCCCGCAAGCTCATTCTCTGATTGATTAACTCTACTTCCTCAATGCTTTACGACGGGGATGCGCCATCGGCGCATCCCCGTCGTCGTTACCTCCTTCGCCGTGGGGCGAAAAAAGATTGTGAAATTTTTGGGCGTTATAAAGGTAAATATATACCTTTGCATCGCATGCCGACGGTAGACGCAATAACGGCGGGTGCGGCATGGCGCAAAACAAAAGAAAAAGCAAAAACAAGCATATGGTCTATAATTTCAGAGTAGTCTCAGATGAGGTTGACAACTTCAAAAGAGAAATAAAAATCGACGCCGACGCCACATTCCTCGACCTGAAGAATGCCATCTGCGACAGCGTGGACTACGATAAAAACCAGCTCTCGTCGTTTTTCATCTGCGACGACAACTGGGAGAAGCGTCAGGAAATCACTTTGGAGGACATGGACTCCTCTTCCGACCAGGATGTATATCTGATGGAGGATACGGTGCTTAGCGACCTTATCGACGACGAAGGACAGAAACTGATGTTTACCTTCGATTATCTCACCGACCGCTCTCTGTTCATGCAGCTTAAAGAGCTTGTGACCGGTTCTAATCTCAAAGACCCCGTGTGCACTCTTTCGCTCGGCAAGGCTCCCGCGCAGAATGTCGATCTCGATGAGTTCGAGGCTAAGGTAGACGCGAAGGCCGCGGCTGCCGCCACCGAGGACTTCGACGAGGAGTTTTATGGTTCCGACGAATACAACGATGACGAATTCGATGCTGCCGGATTCGACGAGATGTCGTTTGACCAGTAAAACATATAGGACCGTTTCTCAAGCACAAAGAACGCAATTTCCTGAAAATATAATAATCTACAGTAAGCTCGCGGCCACACCACAAAATGCGGCTGCGGGCTTTCGCATATACAGTACACACCTGAAGTGATGGAACACAACAATGAGCTCGAGCTGGCTTGGGAATTTGTGGAGCATACCGGAGTAAGCATCTTCCTTACCGGAAAAGCCGGTACGGGCAAAACCACATTCCTGCGCACACTGCGTGAGAAAAGCGCCAAAACCATGGTGGTGGTGGCTCCCACGGGAGTGGCCGCCATCAACGCCGGAGGTGTCACCATCCACTCGTTTTTCCAGCTCCCGTTGTCGCCGTATGTGCCCGGAAGCGACTACCGCGACAAATTCTCGTTTTCCAAAGACAAACTGCGTATAATACGTGCCCTCGACCTTCTGGTAATCGACGAAATTTCGATGGTGCGCTCCGACCTCCTCGACGCCATAGACAACGCTCTGCGCAAGTACCGCCGCTCGCCGTTGCCTTTCGGAGGCGTGCAGTTGCTTATGATAGGCGACTTGCAACAGCTCGCACCGGTGGTGACTCCACGCGATGAGTCGCTGTTGCGCGGCTACTACGATACACCCTATTTTTTCGGCAGCAAGGCTCTGGCGCAGATACCATATGTCACCATCGAGCTCACACATGTCTACCGCCAGCAGAACGCCCGTTTTATCGAGCTGCTCAACCATCTGCGTGCCGACAGCCTCACGGCCGACGATTTCCGCACGTTGACCTCGAGGGTCGATCCAAGGTTCCGTCCCGTTGATGGGAGCGATTTTATCAGGCTTACTACCCATAACCACATGGCCGACAGCTATAATCAGGAGCAACTGCAGCGCCTGCGCACTCCCGCTTTCCACTATGAGGCCAAGGTGTCGGGCACCTTTCCCGAATCATCCTATCCCACACCTCAGACACTTGAACTCAAAGTGGGGGCGCAGGTGATGTTTCTCCGCAATGATTCATCTGGCGAGCATCTGTATTACAACGGAAAGATTGGCCGCGTGGTTTATGCCGACAGAGACGGCGTGAAGGTGCTCTGTCAGGGAGAAACCGACCCTATCGATGTGAGTCCCGAGAGTTGGGAGAACGCCCGTTACACCGTCAATGAGCAGACCAACACTATAGAGACCGAAGTGCAGGGCACGTTCAGCCAGTTGCCTCTGCGCCTTGCCTGGGCCATCACCATCCACAAGAGTCAGGGGCTAACGTTCGACCATGTGGTGATCGATGCCGGCGCGTCGTTCGCTCCCGGACAGGTTTATGTGGCCTTGAGCCGCTGCAAGACGCTCGAGGGGATAGTGCTCGCCACTCCTCTCGATTCGGCCATGCTCGGCATCGACCCGGGCGTGAGGACCTACATCGCGCATCAGGAGGAAGAGGCGCGCCGCAGCGCCTCGCAGCTCGTGGATATCAAAAGGGAATATGTGCGGCACACGCTCTCTGATCTGTTCAATTTCCGTGAACTGGTGAATCTGCAGAGTTCTCTCACGCGACAGATTGCAAGTGTGTTCAGCCACTCTTTTCCCCGTGAGACAGCTGCTCAGCAGCAGATTGAGCTAAAGCTCCGCGAGAAAGTGGTGGAGGTGGCCGACCGCTGGCTGGCGGTTATCGGATCGTCGGCATACGATACACTTGTGTCACCGGCGTTTTTGGAGAGAGTGAAGAAAAGTTCAGAATATTTCCGCGACACCATATTGGCTGCAATAGGCGACTCTCTTGTGAGTGCGGCAAAGGTGAAAACTGAAAACAAGAAGGCATCGCAGCGAGTGCGCGACCTTGTGACTGAGCTAGCGCACAGTGTGAAATCTACCTCTATGTTGCTCGACATGGTGGCATCGCACGGTTTCAGCGTGCCGGCATATCTTAAGTTCAAGCAACAGGCATCGCTGAGAGCCTCGGGCGCCCCCGTTCTTAAGCCGGCTGCAAAGACCAGGAAGAAAGAGAGAAAAGAAAGACCGGTGAAAGAGCCGCGCAAACCCTCGCATGAAACCACTTTCGAAATGTTCGGGACAGGTCTGACCCGCGAAGAGATTGCCCGGGAGCGTGCTCTCACTGTGCCCACTATTACAGGCCATCTGATGCACTATGTAGACAACGGGATGCTCGAACTTGACGATGTGTTCACACCGGCGCTGGTCAATGCAGTGGAATCGGCCATGGCGCAGCTGCCTGATGGGGCGCCTTATACCGAGGTGCTTGCCCTGCTCCCCGAAGGGGTCACCGCATCGGATGTGGTCAATATCAAGTCGGTGATTCTGAAAAACAGGAAACAACAGCTGTGATGCCTGCGGTTCATCTTGAGCCGAGCACCAGAAGCAGCAGCGACACAAGCAGCACACCGAGATCTATGGCTTTGGCACGCACGTTGCGCTCATGGAGTATCATCACTCCGTAAATAAAAGGCACTATCACACTGCCACGGCGTACCATCGACACTATCGAAATCATCGAACACGGTAGTGAAAGCGAATAGAAATAGGCGAGGTCGGCTACGGTGAGAAAAAGCGATATGAACGGTATGGCCCAGGTCCAGTGAAATTTTCCGCTCGCGGCCTGCATTGATGGCACCCATTTGTTCATGATAAGCAGTGTGGCTGTCATGATGATGCACTGGTAGAGCGAATACCATGCCTGCACATCGAGTGGCCTGTAGAACTGAAGCAGATATTTATCGTAGAGAGCGCTCACGGCCCCGAGTATCGTGGCTCCGACGGCCATCCAGAGCCACCGGGAATGCCGCAGCGAGAATCCCTCGCGGCTTCCGATACGTGTAATCAGATATAGCGATGTGAAGCCCAGCAGTATGCCGCACCATTGCAGCAGATTGAGCGTTTCACCGAAAATCAGCAGGGCGCCCAGAAGCACGAGCACCGGACGGCTGGCGTTGATGGGCCCCTGAATGGTGAGCGGCAGATGCTTTATAGCGAAATATCCCAGAAGCCACGACGACAGCACTATTATCGCCTTGATGAGAATCAGAAGGTGGCCGTGAGCTCCTCCGAGGCCTGTAGTGCCGTGCATCAGCTGCCCTACAAGTACCGGCGACATGAGTATGGTTTGAAACAGCGTGTTGAGCATCAGCACCACTGCCACATTATTGCCTTTTACCGACAGCTTCTTGAACACATCATAGAAGCCGAGGCAGAGGGCCGAGACGAGAGCGAAGATTATCCACATGGATGCTTTGTTTTGCCAAAAACAGCGCCAAGCGCGGTTTATGGTCCGGGCTTGGCGCTTATGTTGTCAGTTTGGATGTATCAATATGCGGGTGCGGTAAGCGAGTAGGGGAGTCGTGCCGAAACCTGGAACTCGTAGGTTTCAGTGCCGTTGGCCGGAATGGGGATGGCGGGGCATGTGAAGTTCATGTTCATGAGCTCACCGGTGAGGATGGTTGCTTGGAAGGGCGACACCTTGTAGGCGGGCATGGGGCGGGGAGGTGTGCTCGATAGCTGAGGAATGAGCGATTCGCTCTCGAACTCGATGCCGAGGCTGGTCACCTTGAAGTCTATGCCGGGGAAGGTCATGTTGATACCCTCGGGCATGCCGTCAACAAACAGCGCGTTCTCTATTGAGAGCTGTGCTTTGCCGGTGGTGCTGTTGAGCGCCATTTCGTATTTCGACTTGGTGGTGCTGAATGTCTTGAAATCACCGGAGGGGTTGGTGGATATGGTGGTGCCGTAGAAATAGTGTTTGTTAGGTATCACCTGCACATCATATTCGCCATTTATCGTAAACGAGAACGATACCTGAGCCCCTACCTGCTTGGGTTTGGGATTGCCCTGCTCATCCACGCCATCGGTGCCGAATGTGCGTTCGGGGTCGAGAAGAGCCTTTATGCGCACGTTGGTAATCTGCAGAAGTTCGGTAGAGGCTGTGGCGGTTTCGTAGGGGCCGGCGCCCTGACAGCCTTTTACGGCGCTGTCGCGGTAGTCAGTCATGGGAATTCCTGCGACGCTCATGGTGGCGCGGCGGTCGGTGTCAAACTCCATTTCCGAAACCGAGAACGAGCATGTGTTGTCGTTCATGTCGAATATCATCAGCACATCGGCACCTGAGTAATATTTCCAGTCGGTTTCCCCTTTCTCTTTCACGGCCACAAAATTGGTGGTCTTTTTCGCATTTATATAATAAATGGGGAGCATTGAGCCGCCGCCGTTTCCGAACGAGTCGTCATTGTGGCACGATGTAAGCGACATCATGGCCATAAGGGCAGTCAGGAGGTAAATGAATCGGAGTTTCATGTCTTTTTTTAACTCTGTTTAAATTTGTTGAATATGCTTGTTTGTCTGAAAGTTTCGCTATCGCCCGCAGATTATTGAAACGAGAGTTCGTAGCGGAGTGTGAGGCCTGCCTGGAAGCCGTTGCCTCGCTGCAGGAAGGCGTTCCCTATAGAAACGAAATAAAAAGTCGAATATTTTGTAGCCGTTATGTTATTTGCCCACAGTTCTGCCGTGAATCCTTTGTGGCCTGCGCGCACCGAGGCGTCGAGCAGCCCGTAGAAAGGCTGGCTGAGGCTGTTGGCCTCGTCCCAGTAGATGCGGCCAACACCGCGGCAGTTGATGTCGGTGCCGAACGAGTCGATGAATGAGTTTCGGAACCGCTTCTCGTATGCCACGCCCACGAAAAGTGTGTTCATGGGTGCGTAGGGCACATGGCATCCGTTGAAATCGCGGCGTCCGTTGCCGAACGAGGTGAATCTCGCGTCGGTGAAACCATACGACACACGTGCCGACAGGCCCATGTCGAACTTATATACACCGGAGATTTCCGCCCCGCGTGAGCGCGAGCGTCCGGCATTGGCCATAACACGGCCTGTCACCGACCCTTCGGGGAACATGGTGAGCTGCTGGTCGCGGCACTCTATCCAGAAGAGTGCTCCGTCAAGGGTCAGACTGCCGTCGAGCAGGCTAATGTGGGCTCCGGCCTCGTAGTTCCATGTTTTTTCGGGGTCGTAGCTCACGATATCATTGATGTCATATTGCTGGTTCATGCCAACTGCGGCACGTATTCTCTGTTGTAGCACATCACTGAACATCTGTGTGTTGTAGCCGCCCGATTTATATCCTTTGGTGACCGACACGAACACATTGCCAGCCCGCTCGGGCAGGGTGTAGCTTACCGAGAGTTTGGGCAGCAGCTGAGCAAAAGTCTTATGGAGGGTTCCTCTCATGTTGATGTCTACCGGTGTAGTGCCGAGCGCGGTAGGGGGAGTGGTGGTGGCATCCCACAGTGTGTAGCTCGAATTGCTGTAGCTGTGATAACGTAGCTCGGCGCGTTCCCAGTCCCACCGCAGCCCTAAGGTAGCGGTGAATGCTCCGATGGTGGCGGCACTCTCGTGATAGAACGAGCCTCCGGATGAGGGTGTGGTGAACCGACTGTGCAGCGGAAGCGTGCGCTGGTCCCATGTTATAGGATACTGGGGCGACACCATGTTGGCATTGTCTTCGATGAGGTGGGTAATGCCGTAGTCGTGGAAGTGTACAGGGGCCGCCATTTCGCCCCGGCGCAGATAGCCGAAGGCCCCGAAAAGCCAGCGGTAATGGTTGCATGGGCGGCTTTTTGCCGCGATATCGGCTGTAAGGGCCCATTCGTGGCGTTTCTGGGTAAGCGTGAAATAGTCCAGAGGCAGGAAGTCCTGGTCAAGCGTCATATTGTCGTTGATATACTGGAAGCTCGCCACTCCCGAGATGTTCACGTTGCCTGTGCGGCCGTTGAGCGTGAGGCCGTCGGTGACTGTGAGGCGACGGTAGAAACAGGTGTCGTTGTATTCTATCCTCCCCGTGGCTACCGACTGGTATGGGTAGCCGCTTTGTGCGCTGTGGGCCACTGAAGCTGTGTTTTCCACAATAAGGTTTCCGGAGGGACGCCATGTGGTTTTCCAACGGCCGCTCCACTGCCGCTCCTTGCCGGTGTGGCTGTTGTTGAAGGCGTTACGGTAGAAACCGTCGGTGCCGGTAGCGTAAAGATTTAGAGCCATGCCGAGGGTGGAGTGGAGGCGCCCGTAGAGGCCTATCGCTCCTTTGTAAGAGTTGTGGTCCGCATATTCGGCCGTTACGCGCACTCCCTCAAACGAGAGTGGACTGATGGTGCGTATGCTTATGAGACCGCCCATGGTGTTGCGTCCGTAGAGTATGTTCTGCGGTCCGCGCATTATCTCGATGTTTTCGATGTCGGCGAGGTCAAAATCGAAATTATCCTTGTTCAGTATGGGCACATTGTCAATGTTGAGTCCTACCACCGGCTGGTCGATGCGTGTGCCAAGACCACGCACATACACCGACGAGGTCATTCTCGAGCCGTATTGCGGCATGTAGAAGTTGGGTGTGATTTCGCTCACCTGTTTGATGTTGGCGATGTTCAAACGCTCTATCTCTGTGCGGCTTATCTTCGTTACAGTCTCGGCTTTTGCAGTTTCGGCGCTCCCTTTGAAGGCTGTGACCGACACCTGCGGGAGCTCTTTCGCTACAGTGTCGGCACTTTCCGGCCGTGCGCCCTGTGCTGAGGCCGCACCGATAAATGCGAATAATGCGGCAAGCGGAATTTTAGACCGGAAAATGTTCATGCTGATGGCGGTTTTGGAAGGTGCAAAGTTACGAAATATCCGTTATTTGCCAACTATGACAGAATATGAGGAAGATGTTTCTGAAAGTTAAAAACCTGTTAAATTGCATAAAACGTTGGATTTGACAATACCCTGTGCGGAGGATATGGGAAATAAATGCTAAATTTGCACTGTAGTGTTAACGACAGAAGCTGTGAGCCGGGAAATACCAAAAGAAAGTGAGAGCCTGATAGAGCGACTTAGGCAGTCTGAAACCTGCCGGGAGGCGTTCGGTCAGGTGGTACGCGAATATTCCGAGCCGCTTTACTGGCAGATACGCCGTCTGGTAGAGAACCACGATGACGCATCTGATGTGCTACAGAATACTTTCATCAAGGCCTGGCAGAATATCGAGAGTTTTCGTGGCGAGGCTAAATTGTCGACATGGTTATATAAAATCGCTCTCAACGAAAGTATCACATTTCTGAGTCGTGAGCGCAAGCGCCTGAACATCAGTCTGGATGACGAGGAGTCTCATCTCGTTAACCTCATTGAGGCAGATGAGTGGGTCGATGGCGACGAACTGGCCCTGCGCCTGCGCAAGGCGGTGGCCTCGTTGCCTGAGAAACAGCGCATTGTGTTCAATATGAAATACTACGATGACATGAAATATGAGCAGATGTCGGAGATTCTGGGCACTTCGGTGGGTGCATTGAAGGCATCTTATCATCTTGCAGTCAAAAAGATAGAGAAAGCGATGGAGGAATAGAATCGATGCCGTTCTGTTGCGGTGTCAGGTTTTCGGAACAAAAAAATCGCCTCCGTGCTTAAACCCTGCGGAACCTTTGCAGTCAGAATTACTGAAAGGTTATAATTAATCGAAATGAAAGATAAGGAAAACCACATACTCGATAAAGTTGCAAGGCGCGACGGCATGACGGTGCCTCCCGGTTTTTTCGAGGAGTTCTCTAAGCGGGTCATTTCAGAACTTCCCGAAAATCCCGAAGCCGAGCACCCTCGCATGGCACCCGCCCCACAGACATTCTGGGGTAGGGTGAGACCTTATGTTTATATGGCCGCGATGTTTGCCGGCATATGGTGCATGTTCAAGATGTTCACCATGATGAGCAACACCTCTACCGATCTGTCGATTGACAATAATAAGATTCTTACCGAGGCGCTCAGCGACGACAATTTCATATACGACCATTTCCTTGATGACATAAATCAGCGGGAGATTATAGATGACCTCTACGACGACAGCATCGATGTGGAGGAACTCGATGTAAACCTTGATCTCGAGATGCCCATAGAGGCAACTCAGTAATTTCGAAATGATTAACATTCTCTTGATCCGGCAATGATTAGTATCAGAAACATATGCCTGCTTGCCCTGCTCATGGCCTCGACGGGACTGAACCTTAATGCGCAGGACAACAAATCTGCCGCCAGCCGCGCGCAGTGGATGAGTGAGCTCCAACAGTACAAGCGATCCTATTTCATTAAGGAACTTGATCTCACACGTGAGCAGCAGAACGAATTTTTTCCTCTTTACGAGGAGATGGATGCCCAGACCTCGCAGATTGACAGCGACCTCCGCACAATGGAGCGTCGGCTTCAGGATGCCACTGATGTCACAGAGACCGAATATCGCAAAGCTACCGAGGCTTTTTGCGACGGGAAAGTGCGTCAGGCTGAGATTGAGAAGTCATATATGGACCGTTTCGCACGGGTGCTCACAGCAAAACAGCTCTTCAGACTTAATGCCGTGGAGCGCGACTTCCAGCGCGACATCCTCAAGCAGCATCAGCGTCTGCGTCTGCGCCGCGCGGCAGCCGAAACATCGCGCCAGTGAGGCGTGCCCGCTTACGCTGTCTCGTTATTTGCCTTTTTTGAAAGAAGATTAGATGATAGAACATAGAAATGTGTGTCGGGCAAACAATATCCGGCACACATTTTGTTTTAAACAGTGACTATCTAAACAACAGCTGACAACATACCATCGACGATATGAAAAAACTCATTATTCTTATTTCGGTTTTCCTCTCATCCTTAGCGTTTATGAGTATTTGTGCACAGGCTCCCGATTTCGCTTTCCCCAAGAAAGTGGAGCAGAAAGCGGCTTCAGACCTTAAAGCTGCCCTGGCCGCTCCCGATGGAGGTGACCGTGTGGTGAACGCGCTTGTGCGCATGGGCTTGGCGCAGACAGCCGTATCAGCCGACTCGCTCTCCTCGGTGCTCAGAGAGGTTGAAGCCGTTAGGCTTAAAGAGAAGGATGTTGTAACACGTTCGATGCTCGCACTTCTCGAGGCGCAGATATATGCCGATGCCTACAATGCCGACCGATGGACCATCGACCGCCGTCCGGAACTCGACACTCCGGCCGCCTCGTCGGATATCACGCTGTGGGGCAAGGCACAGTTCCGCGACAAGGTGCTGGCGCTTACCGCCGAGGCTCTCGCCAATCCGGAGGCTCTGAAAGAGGTGCCAATCAATGAATATTCAGTCACGCTCGAGTTCAAGCGTGACGCCATCACTTTCTATCCCACACTGTTTGATTTCGCGGCCAATAAGGCTATAAATCTGCTCGACTCCGGACTCATGCCTTACGGCGAGTCGCTGCCGCTGGACCTTCTGCGCCGTCCTGCCGACAGAATGCTCTATCCCGCCGGTAGCTCGTCACCTGTGGAGCGCCGTGTGCTCGAGCTTTATGCCATGCTGATGGCCGGCCGCGAGAACACCGCCCCAGGCATGCATGCCCTCGCCGGGGCCATGCAGTTTATCTCTCCGAGGGTGTTCAGTTTCGAGACTCCTAAATTCACTTTCGGTCCGCAGACTGACCCTCAGGCCTCTCTGCAGCAGATATTTTTCGATGCCTACATGGCCAACAGCCGGGTGCCCTATGCTGTGGAGATACTGCTCGCCACTCCCGGTATGGAGGTAGGTGATGCCATTGCCCCTGAGGCCTATACGGCTCTCTGTGATTTCGCAAAAAATAATCCGCAGTATTTCAATCTCAGCGGTGTGAACAGGATGATAGCCACGCTCTCACGGCCGTCGGTTTCGCTTAAAATGCCGCAGCAGGTGGCAAAAGAAGTGCCGTTTACGATTGAGGCTCAAGGGTGCAACATCAATGATCTGGAGCTGAAAATCTACAGACTCCCCAAGGGGGCGATAAAACGCGATGATTCATATTTCCGCGGGTCTCTTCCGGAGAAGCCGGTTCGCACAGCCATGATTCATCTTGACGGTTCCGTGCCTTTCAAAGCCAAGGCTCAGGCCACTGTGACGCTACCTTTTTTCGGTCGATATATAATAGTGCCGTCAGCCAAGGGGCTGACCAATCGCGACGGATACACTGTCTTCAATTGTTCAGACCTTGCGACAGCTGTGCTACGCTCGCAGAATGTCGACGATAAGGCTGTGGTGTTCAGCGCCGTCGATGGTGCTCCTGTGAAAGGCGCCGAACTCCGTTTCATGCCATGGGACAGACGCGACGGTACGGAGGTTATCCCGGGAGTGACCGATACCGACGGCTTCATGCCGCTGGCTCTCAAGAAGTCGGGGCGCATTTATCCTGTGCTTGGCTCTGACCTTTTTGCTCAGGATCTTAGTGTATACAAACGCGACAGCCGCCTTTCGAAATCCCAAAAATACGGCAAGATTGTAACATCGCTCGGTCTTTATCGTCCCGGCGACACTGTTGATTTCGCCGCGGTGGTTTACGAGGTATCGAAAGACGGGCGCCGTCTGCTCCCCGGGCAGTCGTGCACCATGGTTATGCGCGACGCCAATTATCAGGAAGCCGGCACGGTAAGTCTTACAACTGATGCCTGGGGCCGCGCCACCGGCTCGTTCACGATTCCGGAAGGCGGTCTTACCGGCCAGTTCACTCTTGAATTCAAGGACGAAGACAATATTTCAGGGAACAAATGGTTTATGGTGAGCGACTATAAACTTCCGACTTTCGAAGTGAAAGTCACATCTACCAAGCGTCCCGCCACGTTGGGCGACGATGCTGTGATTGAAGGGAGCGCACTCACTTTCGCCGGATTCCCGCTTGACGGGGCCAAGGTCAAGGCACAGCTGCGTGTGCGCACCGGAGCATGGTGGTTTGCCACCGTCTCGCCGGTGTTCTACGAGACTACAGCAACAGCTGATGCCGCGGGTAATTTCAGCATCACCGTGCCGGGCGGCGTGATAAGCGCCAGTCCCTGCCCGCAGGGCTATTTCCTCGCTGATATAGCAGTGACATCGCCCGACGGAGAGACTCACCAGACCACTGCCTCGTTCAACATGGGTAAGCCGTGTTATATCAACGCCGATATTCCTGCCGAGGTTGATGCAAAGCATCCCCTCGAGGCCAAGCTGCAGCTTACCGACTACGACGGCAAGAAGCGCGACGGCGTGATTGTCTACAAGATAGCCAAGCGGCTTAAAAACAACGCGGAGGATAACGGCGGCACTTCTTTTGGAGAAGTGGTTAAGGAGGGCTCGATGCAGTCTGGAAATTTCGCTCCGGTGCTCGCTTCGCTCCCCTCGGGCTGTTACGGCGTGATTTTCGACACTCAGGATAAATCTCTGGCCGACCCGACACGGGTAGCCGAGGTGACCGTATGGCGTCCAGACGACAAGGTGTGTGCAGCCGACAGGCTCCTGTGGGTCTCTTCTCAGACTGTCAAGGCCGATGCCATGGGCAAAGCCGTGATAACTGTCGGCAGCAATGCTCCCGGCAATCATGTGCTGATTGTTACCTCCGATGACAACGGAAACATTGTCGACACTTACTGGATTAAGCTCAAGAGCATGCAGACCGTGGATGTGCGGCTTCCGCAGGGATGCGACCGCATGAAGGTGTCGCTCACCACGATACATAACTGCGAGAGCGCAGCCGCCACCGTGTGGGTGGAGAGCGCAGCCGCTGACAGGCACATCGAGGTGCACACCACAACCTTCCGCGACAAGGTGGTGCCCGGCGACAAGGAGACCGTGACATTGCGTATCAGCGCTACCGACGGCGTGAATCCCGAGAGCGCCGTGATGCTCGATATGTCGAACAAGGCGATTGACGTGCTTCAGCCCAATCAGTTCGGCTTCACTCCTGTAAATTATTTCGTTCCGCAGACAGATATACACTTCACATATTTTTCACCTCGGATGCAGCACTATTCAGGCAAATTGCCGGCCGGCCGCGATGTGGTGATCGAGGTGCCCGATTTCCGCATGTACGGGCGTGACTTCGCATCACGCAATCTCAGAAAGGGAATGGGGCCATTGCGTGTGCGCGGCACACGTGCGCTGGCTGATGCCGAAGTGGAAGTGGAGATGGCCGATGAGGCAGTTCTTGAAGAGACTGTTGTAACCGGATATGCGACCGCCGCTCCCATGAACATGGCCATGCAGAAGTCGGCTGCCGATGCAGGTGCCGGTGCAGTGGAGGAAGAGGCTGCCGAATCCAAAGAGGAGACTCCGCAGGAGGAGGAGGATTACCGTCCCGCCGAGCTGCCGCTTGCTTTCTTCCGTCCGATGCTTACTACCGACGCGCAGGGGAATCTTGAGATTTCCTACACAGTGCCCGACGCCAACACCACATGGGTGCTCCGTGCCCTGGCCTATAACCGTGAACTGCTCACCGCTTCCGACGATGTGGAAATCGTGGCCTCCAAGCCGCTTATGGTGAGCACCAACGCCACCCGTTTCCTGCGTTGCGGCGATGTGGCGACACTTCCGGCATCGGTGATGAACGCCACCGATTCGGCGATAGTGGCACGCACCGTGTGTGAGCTTCTCGATGCCACAGGTTCGAAAGTCGTAGCTTCTACAGAGCGCACCGACACTCTCGCGTCGAAGGGCCGTGCGGTTGTTTCGGTCGATTTCAATGTGCCCGAGACACTTACCGGTGTTGTGATGCGCGTGCGCTCCACATCGGGCCGTTTCACCGACGGCGAACAGGCTTTCATACCCGTTCTCCCCTCCGAGCAGAGTGTGGTGGAGTCTACTCCGTTCTATCTCGCTCCCGGTGAGAATCACTTCACCATGGAACTTCCGCAGGTGAAGAAGGGCCGCGCTTATCTCCGCTACACCGGCAATCCGGCATGGGAGGTAGTTTCGGCACTTCCCGGACTGCGCGATTCAGAGTTTACCTCGTCGGTCGATGCCGCCGGCGCACTCTATTCTGCTGTAGTGTCCGACGGACTGATGAAGCAGTTCCCGGAGATAGCCCGTGTCATCCGTCGCTGGGCAGAGAACCCCTCCGACTCCTCGCTGGTGTCACATCTGTCGCGCGACAGCGAGCTGAAGACCATGTTGCTCAACGCCACCCCCTGGGTGGCTGATGCACTGAGCGACACTGAGCGGATGCAGCGCCTCGTGCTGCTGCTCGACAGCCGCAATACACAGAAAGTAGTCAACGAGGCCATGGCCACGCTCTCCAAGACATTTGTGAGCGATGAAGGCTGGTGCTGGACCGAGCAGTATCCCCGCACATCGGAGTGGGCCACCATGCAGGTGCTCGACATCCTCGGCGGACTTAACCTCATGGGCTGGCTCCCCGACAACAAGAAGCTTTCCTCCATGATTGAGAAGGCCGTGAAATATCTCGATGCCGAAACAGTGGCAGATTACCGCAAATATCCCGACTCCGATTACTCGCTCTACTGCTACTTCCGCCTTAAATATCCTGAAATCAAGCTCTCCACTGCGGCAAAGCAGGTGGTGAACGCCCAGGTGCGCCGCATCCTCTCGTCGTGGAAAGACCATTCGGTGGTGCAGAAGGCTGTGGACGCGCAGATCATTCATGCCAACGGCTATGAGGCCACTGCCAAACAGATTCTCAACTCCCTCACCCAGTATGCCACCTATACCCCGCAGCGCGGCATGTGGTGGGACCAGCTCTCAAACCGCTATTCGTTCCACTCGATGGATAAGGTGGGCTCGACAGCGATAATACTCGACGCTTATGCCATGGTGTCGCCCGGCGCTCAGGAAATCGACCGCATCCGCCAGTGGCTGGTGCTCAATAAGACCGACAACGCATGGGGCAATGCCATAATCACTTCGCAGGTCATCACCACTCTGCTGCGCAGCGGCGCGGAGTGGACGGTTCTTCCCGAAAAGACAGCCGTGCGTGTAGGCTCCACACTTCTGGAACCGGGCGAGGAATATGCCACAGGCTCTTTCACCGTGCAGATTACCCCCATGCTGCAGTCGCCGCAGAAACTCACCGTCGACCGTCAGGGCAACTATCCCTCGTTTGGCGCACTTGTCACCATGCGTGTTCTCCCTATGGAGGATGTGAAGGCCTTCGGCACCGACGATCTTAAGGTCGAGAAATATCTCACCGTCTACCGCGACGGCAAGTGGGTTCCCTCCGAGACATTCGCTGTCGGCGACCGTGTGAAGGTGGCACTTACCATCAAGGCCGACAAGGATATGAGCTACGTGGTGATTGCCGACAGCCGTGCCGCGGCTCTTGAGCCCGTTGAGCAACTTCCGCGTCCGGTCTACAGCGAGGGACTCTGCTTCTATCGCGAGAACCGCGACACCCGCACCAATCTGTTCATCGATTTCATGCCCAAGGGTGTGTATCTGCTCGAATATGAGCTCTTCGCCTCGCAGGCCGGCACATTCTCGTCGGGCGTGGCGCAGGTTCAGAGCCAGTACAATCCGGTGAACGCCGCTCACTCGGCAGGCTCGCGCATCGTGGTGCGCTGAACGAAATAAGTGTGATACATAACTGATGCGTAAGATAATAGCAATACTCCTGATGGTGGCGGCATTCTGTGCCGCCATCCCTATGGAGGCCAAAAAAAAGAAAAGGTCGCGCAAACCGGCGCGCACCACAGCGCGGGCGCCGAAGCCTAAACCGGCGGCCGCGCCGCTTGTAAGCGACATACCGGTGATTCCCGAAACAAAACTGTCGCCCAAGCATGAGATGCGTGGCGCATGGCTTGCCACGGTCTACGGCATCGACTGGCCCTCGAAGCAGGGTTCGACAGCGGCCATAGCCGATGTGCAGCGGCGGGAACTGGCAGGGATCCTCGACATTCTGCAGTCGGCCGGTATCAATGCAGTTATGCTTCAGGTTAGGCCTATGGCAGACGCCTTCTATCGCTCGTCGCTCGAGCCGTGGAGCCAGTATCTCACGGGGGAGCGCGGGGGAGCGCCTGCCGACGGCTGGGACCCTCTGGCTTTCGCTGTGGAGGAGGCACACCTGCGCGGCATGGAGCTGCATGCCTGGGTAAATCCTTTCCGGCTCTCTACAGGGGAGGCCCCTGCGGCCACACGTGCCGCAAACGGCAAAAGCACATTCGACCCTATGAAGAAAGGCTGGGTCATCACCTGGCGCAAACCGGCGCGTAAGGGCGAAAAGGCCTCTACCGTGAGCATTCTCGACCCCGGCAATCCCGAGGCACGCAAACATATAGTGGATGTGTGCCGCGAAATCGTGACACAATACGATGTCGACGGCCTCGTTTTCGACGATTATTTTTATCCCGACCGTCTGCCGCTCGGATCAGGTTTCGATTTCAACGATTATAAACGCGATATCAAGCATATGCCTGAGGGCATGGAAGCTCCATCACAGGCTGAGTGGCGTCGCGGCAATGTGGCCCGCACCATAGCCGATGTGCACGCCATGCTTGCCAAGGAGCGGCCCTGGGTGCGTTTCGGCGTGGCGCCTGCGGGCGTGGCCGGCGGCAACGGAGAGTCGGCCTCGCGCTATGGACTGCGTGTGCCTGTGGGCAACGACTGGATGTACGACCGCATATTTTGCGACCCCCTGCGGTGGCTTTCCGACGGCACGGTCGACTATGTGTCGCCGCAACTTTACTGGCCATCCGGGCACGCCACCAACCCCTATGCGCCGCTGGCGGAGTGGTGGGGCGATGTGGCGGTGCGCTTCGGGCGCCACTGCTATCCGAGCCAGAGCGTGGGTGCGCTTCCGCAGTGTGAGGCGGCTCTTGCCGAGCAGGGTTTTCAGGTGGGCACCAACCGCCGTTGCTCCACCGGAGCTGATGCAGGCAGTGTGTTCTATTCCACGATGCACCTTACCGGCAAGAAAATGAAGGGTATGGCCGACTATCTTGCGTCGGAATGCTACCGCAACCCGGCTCTTCTTCCGGCCATGACCTGGAAGGACGCTCCCAATCCCGGAACCATAGAGAGTGTGGAGCGGAAAGGAGATATCCTTGAATGGAAAACTATCCCGCAGATGCGCTATGTGGTGTATGCTGTGCCCGATGAGGTGGACCTTCTCGATGCGCTCGCTTCCGAAGGCCGCAATTTTGCCCCGGAATATATCTTAGGTGTCACATATTCAGGTATGTTCGAGTTGCCGAAAGACAAATTGAAAGACTATTGGTATGCTGTGGCACCCTACGATCGTTATGGCAACGAATGGGATGCCGCCGTGCTCTCAAACAAATGAAAACCAAACATGCATATGCATACTGATGAGAAATATATGCGCCGCGCTCTCGACCTCGCAGCCAACGGGCACGGAGGAGCATCGCCGAACCCTATGGTGGGAGCTGTTATTGTAACTGCTGACGGCCGTGTTATAGGCGAGGGGTGGCACCGTCTGAGAGGCGAAGGTCACGCAGAGGTCAATGCCGTGGCGTCGGTGCCGGATGCCGACCGCGGGCTGCTCAGCGAGAGCACCATGTATGTGACCCTCGAGCCTTGTTCGCATTACGGCAAAACGCCTCCATGTGCCGAACTGATAGTCCGCACGGGTATACCGCGTGTGGTGGTGGCTACGGTCGACCCAAACCCTCGTGTGGCCGGACGAGGCATAGCCATCCTCCGTGAGGCCGGGGTAGAGGTGGAAGTGGGGATGCTCTGTCATGAGGCGCGCGAACTCAACCGCAGGTTCTTCACATCGCAGATACTCCGGCGCCCTTGGATAACACTGAAATGGGCATGCTCGGCCGACGGATTCATGGACTGCGAGCGTTCGCCTGCTCATCCTGAGCCGTACCGTTTTTCCACTCCGGTCACTTCGCTTATAACCATGAAGCTGCGCTCGCATCATGATGCGGTGCTCACTACTGCAAATACGGCGCTTGCCGACAACTGTAGGCTTACGGTTAGGGAATGGTATGGCCGTCAGCCTTTACGCTTGCTCATCGACAACAGCGGCAGGGTTCCCGCCTCATCGCTGCTGTTTCAGCCGGTGACAGATGCCGAAGGCACTCTTTCTGCCGACAGCCGGGCCGAGGCAGATGTTCGCGGTCTTGCGCCTGCAGTGAGACTGCCGATACCCGAAGACGGTTCGTTAGAGACACTTTTTTCTGAACTGTATACTCGTGAGGGCATATCGTCGGTGCTTGTGGAGGCCGGTCCCACATTTCTTGGGCGCCTTATTAAACTTGGATTGTGGGATGCTGCCCGAGTAGAACTTGCCCCTGTGCGCTTAGGCGAATGTGGCAGAGCCAAGGCACCTGCAATTTCTTATAATCTGCTTGTAAGCGACACTGAGGTGGGTCCGAACCGCCTTATGTGGTTCCTTAAACCTGCAGATTGGGTGAGTTCCGGTGCCCTAAATGGGTGTGAAAAGAATTGAAAAATTATTTAAATTCATCGCTCCGATTGCGCCTTTTATTGGGAAATTATAATTTTGTTGCCGCTAAGAGGGAAGTGTTGTGCCAATTTTCGCCTTTGTTTTGGCGGAAGTCGGCAAAATCTTTTTAACTTTGCAAGTTGAAAACATGCGGCGCATGCACACCGCAAGTGTGTGCGCAGTGACAACTTTTTGTAATTCAGATATTAAGCCTAACAATTAAGGCGCCGGAGTCTTTATGACCAAAACAAGACATATAATATTCGCAATGGGTGCGGCCATGCTGTGCTCCATGTCGGCATGCAATTCCGACTCTGACTCAGATTTTGAGGTACAGGGGCTTGGAGGGGTGGCTGTGACCGCTTTCTCGCTGCAGAGCAATGGCAATGTGCTTCACAATCTCGATTCGGTTTTTTTCTCGATCGACCTTGTAAATGCTGAGATTTTCAATGCCGATTCACTGCCGTGCGACACCAAGATAAACGCTCTTAAGCTAAGCATCAGTTCAGACCCCGCTTCGGAGATGACACTGTCGTATGCTGTTGAAGACGGCAGCTACGAACAGGCTAATTATCTTAACGACAATAATGTGGAGGTGAATTTTGCCTATGGCCCAGTGAAACTTCACATGGTGTCGCAAGACGGCGTCACTTCGCGCGACTATACCATCAGGGTAAATGTGCACAAAATGAGTCCCGACTCACTCTACTGGGCATCGTCGGCCCGGACCGATCTCCCCACCTCGCTGAGCACTCCCGAAAGTCAGCGTGCCGTGCGCATGGCCGACAAAGCCTACTGCCTGACATCGTCGACCGACGGCTATTCGATGGCAGTGAGCGACAATCCATATGGCAACAAGTGGACCGTGTCTGCTCCTTCTTTCCCTGAGAATGTGGATGTACGCTCCATGACAGCCACTTCAACCTCCCTGTATATCCTTACTGTATCGGGCTCGCTTCTCAAATCGGCCGACGGTATGACATGGACCGATACCGGAGAGAAATGGCGTTCCATTACAGCCCCTTACGAAGACCGTCTGCTTGGCGTGAAGATATCGGACGGCCGCTATTTCCATGCAGAATATCCTGCTGGCAACACCATATTGTCTGAAGTAGAGGACGGATTCCCTCTGAGCGGAAATGCAGGGGCTGTTATGCTCGACTCCAAATGGTCGGCCGCTAAGCAGGTAATCACAGTGGGCGGCCGCGACAAAGACGGCAACCTTCTGAGCGGAACATGGGGCTACGACGGCACATCGTGGGCCTGCCTCAGCGACCGCCTTCCTGCCGGTGAGGGTTATGCTGTAGCACCCTATACAGTTTGTAAGACCGATACGGTGACATGGCGTGTCACTGAAAGCGATGTGATACTTGCCATAGGCGGCCGTAAGGCCACTGGCGTGAAACCTGATGTTTACATCTCACGCGACTATGGCATCAACTGGACCAAAGCCTACGACGAGCTTCTCTTGCCACAATATATCCCCGGCATGTACAATGCCGACCTGCTGGTGTTCGATACCACGCTTCCGCTTCCGGTAGCTCCCGGCCATTCGAAAGGATGGATGGAGATGCCTGTGAAGACTCCTCTCGCACTTGGTGCGCCTATGTCGCGCGGAGCGGTGCTTCCTGAAAAATGGGATTGCCCCTTCCTCTATCTCATAGGCGGACATACTGCAGGCGGCTCTCTCGAACCGTATATCTGGCGCGGAGCCGTGAACCATTTCCTCTTCCGACCCATTTTCTAACATAAAGGATTCCTCTCTCAGCCCAGTCTCGGATCTCTATAACCTGATGAAACATCTTCTCCTCACACTCATCGCCCTTATGATGGCGCTCGCAGCACCAAAGCTGCAGGCGCAGGAGGAGACATACAAGTTCGATGCCGGCGCACAGGTAGGTGTGTCGGGGTATATCGGCGACGCTTCGTCGAGTATCTTCAGCCATCCCGGCGTCGCTGGAGGCGTGTCATTCCGTTATCTGCCTGATGCCCGCTGGGCAGTGAGAGCGCTTTTCAATGTGCTAAGCCTCAGTGGCGACACTTCCGATATGGATGATGTGTTGCCCGGATTCGCGCAATATTCGTTCAAGTCGACTGCATACGACCTCGGTGGCCGTGTGGAGTTCAACTTTTTCAGCTACGGAATAGGGGAGACCTATAAAAAGCTCCGTCGATGGAGCCCATACCTTACGGTGGGATTCGGCATGACGCTGGCTACTTGTGGCGGGGAAAACGCTTTCGGGGTGAACATACCCATGGGGGCAGGTATAAAATATAAAATCAAGGAGCGTCTCAACCTGGGACTGGAGTTCACAATGACGAAAGTGTTCTCCGACCACGTGGACGGTGCCCTCGCGGACCTGCAACAGATCAGGAGCTCTTTCATTAAGAACACCGACTGGTACAGCAATATCTCTCTATCATTGACTTATGAATTCGGCAAGCGGTGCTCCACTTGCCATTATGTAGACTGAATACGATGAATCACCTTGACTCCGAACATACAGCTCATGTGCCTGCTCATGTGGCCATCATAATGGACGGCAACGGCCGTTGGGCACAGGCCCGGGGGCTCGACCGCTCCGAAGGCCATGTGGAGGGGGTGAACACTGTGCGTAAAATCACTGAGGCAGCCTCTGAGGCGGGTGTGAAATACCTCACCCTCTATACTTTCTCCACCGAAAACTGGAACCGCCCTCAGGAGGAAGTCGACGCCCTGATGCACCTCATCGGCATCGCCATAGAGCGCGAAACTCCCGACCTGATCAAAAATAATGTGCGTCTCAGCATGATAGGCGATGTGGAGCGTATGCCCGACGAAGCTCTCGAGCGTTTGCGCGGCTGCATTGCAAGCACCGCCCACTGCACGGGGCTCAATCTTGTATTGGCCCTGAGCTACTCGGCTCGATGGGAAATCACCGATGCCGCCCGCCGCATGGCCGCCGATGCCGCCGCAGGGCGTATCAACCCCGAAGATATCGACGAAAGCACCGTGGCAAGTTATCTTACCACAGCCGACATGCCCGACCCCGACCTGCTTATCCGTACCGGGGGCGACATGCGCGTGAGCAACTTCCTGCTGTGGCAGATAGCCTACTCCGAGTTGTATGTGACTCCGGTCTACTGGCCCGACTTCACCAAGGAGGCATTCCGCCAGGCGCTGAGTCAGTTCGGCTCAAGGGAAAGGCGTTTCGGCCTCACGGGCGAACAGGTGAGAGGTTCCTGACAGAGCTTGCGCCCCTCTCTTCCCCTAATTAACTTAGAATCACGTTTTCATCACGTTATGCGATATAGACTGCTTACAGCATTTTTCTCTCTGATTTTGACAGTGGTTGCGCTCCCTGCTCAGGAGCACACCGACACCATATACAACCCGCCTGTGGTGTACTCGGGCATGCCGTCGCGCTATGAAATAGCCGACATCAAGGTGACCGGTACCGACAACTACGAGGATTACATCATCATCGGTTACTCCGGCCTCAAGAAAGGCGAGGAGATAGAGGTGCCGGGCGATGAAATCACCACAGCCGTGAAGCGCCTCATGCGTCAGGGCCTTTTCGCCCAGGCCCAGGTGCTCGTCGACAAGATTGCCGGCAACAAGGTGTGGCTCACAATCAACGTGCGCAACCAGCCCCGAATCTCTGAAGTGCGCTACACTGGCATGAAGAAGAGCGAACGAGAGGATATCCAGAAGCGCCTCCAGCTCATGAAGGGCAACCAGATTACCCAGAATATCGTGAACCGCGCCAAGGCTATTATAAAGCAGTATTATTCAGAGAAGGGCTACGGCAAGGCTGATGTGAAAATCAATCTCGAGGAGGACCTCTCCAACAAGAACGAGATGATTGTGAACATTAATGTGGATAAGCACGGCAAGGTGAAGGTGCACCGCATCTACATCGATGGCAACGAGGTGCTCAGCGACGGCAAGCTAAAACGTGTCATAAAGAAGACCAACGAGGGGAGCAATATCTGGAAGATATTCAGCCAGAAGAAATTCGTGGAGCAGGATTACCACGATGACCTCAACCGCATCATCCAGAAATACAACGAGCTCGGCTATCGCGACGCCAAGATATTGAGCGACAGCGTGGTCCCCGTTGAGAACAACAAGGTGGACATCTACATCACCCTCGAGGAGGGTAAGAAATACTACATCAACGACATCACGTGGGTGGGCAACACCATCTACAATACCGACCAGCTCAACTATCTGCTCGGCATGAAGCCCGGTGATGTGTACAACCAGAAGGAGCTCGACAAGCGCCTCAACACCGACGAGGACGCCGTGTCGTCGGCCTACATGGACCGCGGCTACCTGTTCTATCAGCTCGTACCCATCGAGAAAAATGTGCGCGGCGACTCCATCGACTTGGAGCTGCGCATGTTCGAGGGTCCGCAGGCTCGTGTCAACAAGGTGGTAATCAACGGCAACGACCGCCTTTATGAGAAGGTAGTGCGTCGTGAGCTCCGTGTGAAACCCGGCGAGCTCTTCAGTAAGAGCGACCTTATACGCTCGGCACGTGAAATCGCCCAGACAGGCCACTTCGACCCCGAGACCATGGACCCCCGTGTGGAACCCAACGAGGAGAACGGCACCGTGGATGTGATATTCAACCTCGAGTCGAAAGCCAACGACCAGATCGAGTTCTCGCTTGGCTGGGGCCAGACCGGTATTATCGGCAAAGTGGCGCTGAAGTTCACCAACTTCTCGATGAAGAATCTCTTTAACCCGAGTTCGTTCAAGGGACTTATCCCGCAGGGCGAGGGGCAGACCTTCACCATTTCGGCCCAGACCAACGCCCGCTACTATCAGATGTATTCGGTCTCGTTCCTCGACCCGTGGTTCGGCGGCAAGCGACCCAACTCGCTGCAGGTGTCGGCCTACTACAGCCGTCAGACAGGTGTGAACTCGTCGTACTACAACAGCAACTGGTCTAACCCCTATCTCTACGGCGGTTACGGCTATGGATACGGTTACGGCTCGAACTACTACAACGACTACTATACCAACTCGATACAGAACGCCTACGACCCCAACAAGGTGCTCCAGATGGCCGGTATCACCGTTGGATTCGGCAAGCGCCTCAACTGGCCCGACGACTACTTCACCTTCACCACCGAGCTGACCTACAACTGGTATTACCTCAAGAACTGGGAATACCTCTACTATATGAACAACGGTACATCGAACGCCCTCGTGCTCGGCCTCACGCTGCAGCGCAACTCGCTCGACAACCCGCTCTACACTCGCCGTGGCTCAATGTTCTCGCTGTCGCTGCAGCTCACTCCTCCCGCCTCGCTATTCGGCAAGAAGAACTGGGAGAAGCTCTACAACGAGAACTCCGTGGCTTCGAAAAAGGAGCTTTACCGCTGGATAGAGTACTGGAAGCTCAAGTTCCGCTCGCGCACTTACACCCCGCTCACCGATCCCGACGGCAAATGGACCCTCGTGCTCATGACACGCGCCGACATCGGTTTGTTGGGCAGCTATAACAAGTGGCTTAAATCGCCGTTCGAGACATTCTATGTGGGTGGCGACGGCATGAGCGGCTCCTACACATACGCCACCGAGACCATCGCCCTCCGTGGTTATGAAAACGGTGCCCTCACCCCGTGGGGCCGTGAAGGCTACGCCTACACCCGCTTCGGCGTAGAGCTCCACTTCCCGTTCCTGTTGCAGCCCACCACCACTATCTACGGCCTGGCATTCATCGAAGGCGGCAACGCATGGACTTCGGTGAAGAACTTCTCGCCGTTCAACCTCAAGCGCAGTGCCGGCGCCGGTGTGCGCATCTTCCTGCCTATGGTGGGTCTGATGGGTATCGACTGGGCCTACGGCTTCGACACCGTCTTCGGTCAGAAGGGCGGCTCGCACTTCCACTTCATCCTCGGCCAGGAGTTCTGACATTCCGCGGAGGCGGATGTCGGGGGCTCAGCGTTTCTTAAACCTTTTGGCCGCCAAAGCGTCTATATATTATAGACAATTGATTTACAACTAAACAAACCTGATAATCATGAAAAAGATAATAATCAGTCTTCTGGTTTTCGTGGGCGCGGCATGCGCGGTTTCCGCTCAGAAGTTCGCCCTGGTGGATATGGAATATATCCTTAAGAACGTGCCCGCCTACGAGATGGCCAACGAGCAGCTCAACCAGCTCTCGCAGCGTTGGCAGAAAGAGGTTGAGGCCGTCAGCACCGAGGCCGATACCATGTACAAGCAGTATCTCAGCGACAAGGTCTTCCTCACCGAGGAGCAGGTGAAGAAGCGTGAGAGCGAGATAGTGGCCAAGGAGCAGGAGGCTACCGAGCTCCGCTATAAATATTTCGGCCCGGAGGGCGAGCTCTATAAGAAGCGCCAGACACTGATGAAGCCTATTCAGGACGATGTGTACAATGCCGTAAAGAAGCTCTCGGAGGAGCGCGGTTATCAGGCCATTTTCGACCGTGCCTCGTCGGCCAACATCATCTATGCCTCGCCGCGTATCGATGTGAGCAACGAAGTGCTCGCCAAGCTCGGCTACAGCAACTGATATCTCGGCGCATACTGAATATAACCTTAAATAAACCGACAAATATTTAAATTTCAAAAAACATAACGACAAAGCAATGATTAAGAAAATTCTTCTGGTACTTGCCATGGTGCTCCCCCTGTGCTCATGGGCACAGGCTCCCAAATTCGGAGTAGTGGATGTGGAATCTATCATCCCCAAAATGCCCGAGTTCGTTGAGGCTCAGAACAAGCTCAGCGAAGCATCGAAAACCTATGAGACCGAGTATGGCAAAATCAACGAGGAGCTCCAGAAAAAGTATGCCGAGTTCCAGGAACTTGAGAAAGACACCACCACTCTCGCCTCTATCAAGGAGCGCCGCATGCAGGACATTCAGGAGCTCGACCGCAAGGCTCAGCAGTTTGCTGCCACAGCTCAGCAGGACCTCCAGCGTCAGCAGGCCCAGCTCATGCAGCCTATTCAGGAGAAGGTGATGACCGCCATTAAGGCCATCGGCTCTGAGAACGGTTTCCTCATGATTTTCCCCGAGGGTCAGGCAGCCTACACAGCACCTCAGGTTGAGGATGTCACCGCTCTGGTAAAGACCAAGCTCGGCATCAAGGAATAAGACATCTCCTACGGAATCACAAATTTTAGAATAATAAATGGCCCCGCTCCGCAGTGTGAATCTACGCGGAGCGGGGCTGTGTTTCTGACTGATTATGGCCGACAATTATATCGAGAAGAAGATGGAAGACCTGCGCTCGGGCGCAGTCTCGCGCCACACTTCGCGCAGAAGCGCTGTAGGCTCATCGGCCGCCGGTGCGCTCCCCGGTGCGCTTACGTTGCATTTTCCGGAAATGAGGATATTCGTGGCAGGCGATGCCACCACCCCTTTAGGCGTGGCGATTGTAAGAGCCATGCGCGAGGTGGGCTGCAAGGTGGCGTTTTCGGGCGCCGACGCTGACCGCGGTAAAGCTATGGCGCAGGAGCTCGGGGCGCAGTTTCATCCCTTGTCGGCGCCCCGGGAGGGGAGCGATATCAATGTAGTTGTGCTTCCCCCTTCGGTCGCCTACACCGTGCGTCACTGGCGCGGCATTGACGCCCTGATAGTGCTCGGAGGAACGGTTTCTGATGTTGAAATCTTCGGAATCCCTTGCCTGCAGAAAGTAATCTGCATAGGTGCTCCTATTGAACCGTCGGCCGATGTCGTCTCCATCCCTCTTTCATCCTGTTCTCCCTCCGAATTGGGCGCCTGTTGCCGCCTTCTGCTCTCAGCGCCCCTCTCCCTTCTACCCAGCCGCCTGCATCTCTCGCTTGCCGGTGTTCAGAATGTCTTCAATGTTGCCTCTAACAGCTCGGAGGCCGGGGAATTTTAAAAGTTAAAATGCCCTATAATTCAAAAAAAATCCTTACCTTTGCCCCCGAAAAGGGGGAGTAGTGTGCCTGCGGCTTGCTGTAGGTAATCTATCGGTTTGCGTCACAGCGCATTACCGGGGCGCGACTCAAGGTGTGCCGCACTGCGGGCCACCGACCATAAAAACACGAATATTCGTAACACATTATGATATCATTAGGAATTTTTGGTATTGACAATGCAGTGATGGCCATTGTGGCCCTCCTCACAGGAGCCGCTCTTGTGGCACTGGCAATGTGGCTTGCGGGACTGCTGTCGCCGCGGTCGTTCAACCCTCAGAAGGGCGAGGCTTATGAGTGCGGTATCCCTACCCGCGGCGCCTCGATGACCCGCTTCCATGTGGGGTATTATCTATTTGCCATCCTTTTTCTCATGTTCGATGTGGAAACTGTGTTCCTCTTCCCCTGGGCTGTGTGCCTGAGGGCTCTGGGAGGCGCCGGTGTGGCATGCGTCGCTGTGTTTTTCGGCATCTTAGTGCTCGGGCTCGTGTATGCCTGGCGGAAAGGAGCTCTTGAATGGAAATGAAAGAAATCACCACCAAGTCCATGCCCTACGACGCATGGAAAGACAATGAATATATCGAGCAGCTTCAGAAAGAGCTGCAGGAGAACGGCGCCAACGTTGTCGTGGGCACATTCGACAAGCTCATCAACTGGGGCCGCTCCAACTCTGTGTGGCCTCTGACTTTCGCAACAAGCTGCTGCGGCATCGAGTTCGTGAGTCTGGGCGCTGCCCGTTTCGATATGGCCCGCTTCGGCTGGGAGGTGGCTCGTTCGTCGCCCCGTCAGGCCGACTTCATGATGGTGGCCGGCACAATTGTGAACCGCATGGTGCCTGTGTTCCGCCGCCTTTACGACCAGTTGGCCGAGCCGAAATATGTGATTGCCTGCGGCGGCTGCGCCATCTCTGGCGGCCCGTTCCGCAAGTCGTATCACGTGGCCAAGGGCATCGACGACATCGTGCCCGTGGATGTATACGTGCCCGGTTGCCCTCCGCGTCCCGAGGCCATGATCTACGGCATCATGCAGCTTTCGCGCAAAATGAAGGTAGAGCGTTTCTTCGGTGGTGTAAACCGTAAGATGAACCGCAAGAAATATCTGGCCGAGCATCCCGAAGAGCAACTCTGAGCCGCGGGAACCGACTGGAAAGAGGGGAGAACAGGGAAATAAATCAATCACGCATCATGCCGGGGTGCCGGCAGATAGGAGGTGTCAGAGGCGCACAGCATAGCGCCGGATGCCGCTTGTAAAAGGAAAAAGAATAAAAGTAATATGGCTGAATTGCAGAACCGGATTTCACAGCAGTTCCCCGAAGCCACTTTCGAGGAGGGTGAGATTCTGCTCATCAACATCGCCGACGCGCAGCTCCACCAGCTGGTGAAGACCCTGCGCGACGAGCACGGATTCAACTACCTCGTCACCATCGTGGGTATGGACTGGAAGTCGTCGCTGGGATGTGTATATTATCTGGCCAACGCCGAAATGAGTAAGTTCGTGTCGGTGAAGGTGCAGACCACCGACCGCGACAACCCCATGATCCACAGTATCGCCGATCTTTACCGCATCGCGGTGATTTTCGAGCGTGAGGTGTATGATTTCTACGGCATCGTGTTCGTCAACAATCCCGACATGCGCCGTCTGTTCCTCGACATCGACTGGGTGGGATATCCCTTGCGCAAAGACTATGACCCCGAGCACAAGCTCAATCCCTGCAGCATAAAGAGCGAGCGCCAAAGCGATTCCACTGACTCGTGGGTGGAGCTCCCCGACGGAAAGATAGAGCATCGCAAGCCGCTCGTGTTCAAGCCTGAGGACTTCGTGGTGAACATAGGTCCGCAGCACCCCGCCACCCACGGCGTGCTCCGCTTCCGCACCGCTGTCGACGGCGAGACTATCCAGAAAATAGATGTCTACATGGGCTACATCCACCGTGGTGTGGAGAAGCTTAGCGAAGACCTCACATATCCGCAGACACTGCCGTTCATGGACCGTCTGGACTATTTCTCGGCCCACAACTACCATCACGGCGTGTGCCTCTGCGTTGAGAAAGCCGCAGGCATCGAGGTGCCCGAGCGTGCCCGCGTAATCCGCGTGCTCATGGACGAGTTGTCGCGCATCGCGTCGCATTGCCTCTTCATCGGCACCTTCTGTATGGACCTCGGCGCAACCACCATGCTCTTCTACTCGTTGCGCGTGAGGGAGCAGATACTCGACATCTTCGAGCGCACATGCGGCGCCCGCATGACATTCAACTACGACTGCATAGGCGGCGTGATGGCCGACCTCGACGCCAACTTCGTGAGCGACACCAAGGCGCTTCTCGATGTACTTCAGAAAAACGTGGATGAATACAACAAGCTCTTCACCGGCAACGTGATAGCCAAGAACCGCCTCGAGGGCGTGGGAGTGCTTTCGCACGACGACGCCATCTCGTATGGCATCACCGGTCCCTCGGGCCGCGCATCAGGCTGGGCATGCGATGTGCGCAAGCTGGTGCCCTATAGCGGATACGAGAAGCTCGACTTCGAGCAGGTGATCCGCACCGAGGGCGACTCCATGGCCCGTTTCCGCAACCGTGTGGATGAGATACTCCAGAGTAAGCACATCATCGAGCAGCTTATCGACAACATCCCCGAAGGCGAATACCTTGCCAAGGTGCCCAAGGTGCTCAAGCTGCCTGTGGGCCACTGGTTCCAGGTGGTGGAAGGCTGCCGCGGCGTGTTCGGCGTGTACATCGAGAGCGACGGCACCACCAAGCCCTACCGCATGAAGCTCGTGACACCCAGCCTCAACGCCGCTTCGGTGGTTGACCACATCACCCGCGGCCAGAAGATAGCCGACCTCATCACCATCGGCGGCTCGATGGACTACATCGTGCCCGACATGGACCGCTGACGCCTGACTGTCCTCAAAAAGCTTCGTTCAAGCAACTGACAACCAATTATATCGAAACCACTGAATTATTCGACCGCCGAATACACAGTTATGGATAACTACACGATAGACAATTTCCAATCTTTCACCACGTGGCTCGACAATCTGCTCAACGGCATGATGCCCTCATGGGTAGCCACTACCATCGAATGTTTGCTCGTGGGTGTGGGCCTTCTGCTGCTCTACACCATCCTCGCGCTCTTCTACATCCTATACGAGCGCAAGATATGCGCATACTTTCAGTGCCGTCTCGGTCCTAACCGCGTAGGTCCCTGGGGCTTGCTGCAGAGCATGGCCGACGCCATCAAGATGCTTATCAAGGAGCTCATCGAGCTCAAGCACATCGATAAGTTCCTCTTCGCCCTGGCGCCCTATCTGGTGATCATAGCCTCGTTCCTCTGCTTCGCCACCCTTCCCTGGGGCAACGGCCTGCAGATAATCAACTTCAACATAGGCATCTTCTTCCTGATAGCATGCTCGTCGATCGGAGTGCTCGGCATCCTGCTGGCCGGTTGGTCGTCGAACAATAAGTTCACCCTCATCGGCGCCCTCCGTTCCGGTGCGCAGATGGTGAGCTACGAGCTTTCGGTGGGTCTGTCGATTCTCACCATGGTGGCTTTCGCAGGCACCATGAATGTCAACGAGATAGTCGAGGCACAGGCCAACGGATGGTTTATCTTCACCGCCCACGTGCCCGCCATCATAGCTTTCGTCATCTATATGATTGCCGGTACGGCCGAGACAAACCGCGGCCCGTTCGACCTTCCCGAGGCCGAGAGCGAGCTTACCGCGGGTTACCACACCGAGTATTCGGGTATTCATTTCGGCTTCTTCTACCTGGCAGAGTACCTCAACCTGTTCGTGGTTTCGGGCGTGGCTACCCTGATGTTCTTCGGCGGCTGGATGCCCTTCCGCGTTGAGGGTTGGGACGGCTTCAACGAAATTATGGGCTACATCCCATCGGTGGTGTGGTTCCTGCTCAAAGCGTTCATCCTCTCGTTCGTCATCATATGGTTCAAGTGGACATATCCCCGTCTGCGCATCGACCAGCTGCTTTCGCTCGAGTGGAAATACCTGCTCCCCATCAACCTGGTGAACCTCGTGCTGATGGTCATCATCATCTGGCAGGGATGGTATTTCGGCTCATTCTGAGCAACCCCTGACAACTAAAAAAATCGAACACCAAACACAATACACTCTCATATCCCAATGAGCGACAAATACGGAAAAATAGCCCAGGTTATCGGCCCCGTGGTCGATGTGATATTCGAGGGCGAGGACAATATCCTCCCTCCGATTTACACCGCGCTTAAAATCGACCGCGAGGACGGCTCGATGTTGATTCTTGAAGTAGAGCAGCACATCGGTGAGGACACCGTGCGCTGTGTGGCAATGGAGAGCACCGACGGTCTGCGCCGTGGCCTCCGTGTCGACAACCTCGAGCGACCCATCGCCGTGCCCACGGGCACACAGGTGAAGGGCCGTCTGCTCAACGTGCTCGGCGAGGCCATCGACCACCTGCCCGAGCTCAGCCGCGAGAATGTGCGTGCCATCCATCAGCCCGCCCCCGAGTTCGAGGACCTCACCATCGGCAGCGAAATCCTTTACACCGGCATCAAGGTTATCGACTTCCTCGAGCCTTACAGCAAAGGTGGCAAGATCGGTCTGTTCGGCGGCGCCGGCGTGGGCAAGACAGTGCTCATCCAGGAGCTCATCAACAACATCGCCAAGGGTCACAACGGTTTCTCGGTGTTCACCGGTGTCGGTGAGCGTACCCGCGAGGGCAACGACCTTCTGCGCGAGATGATTGAGAGCGGTGTGATGAAATACGGCGAGAAATTCCAGGAAGGCATGGAGCGCGGCGAGTGGAATCTTGCCGATGTCGACATGGAGAAGGTCAAGGAATCGCAGGCCACCTTGGTGTTCGGCCAGATGAACGAACCGCCGGGTGCCCGTCTGCGTGTGGCCCTGAGTGGTCTTACCGTGGCAGAGCAGTTCCGCGACCAGGACGGCGGCGGTAAGGACATCCTGCTGTTCATCGACAACATCTTCCGTTTCACCCAGGCGGGTTCGGAGGTTTCGGCGCTTCTGGGCCGCATGCCTTCGGCGGTGGGCTATCAGCCCACCCTGGCATCGGAGATGGGTATGCTCCAGGAACGAATCACCTCCACCAAGAACGGTTCGATCACCTCGGTACAGGCCATTTACGTGCCGGCCGACGACCTCACCGACCCGGCTCCCGCCACCACCTTCAGCTTCCTCGACGCCACCACGGTGCTCAGCCGTAAGATTTCGGAGCTCGGCATCTATCCTGCCGTCGACCCGCTGGAATCGACTTCACGTATCCTCGACCCGAACATTATCGGCGAGGAGCACTACAATACCGCACAGGCTGTAAAACAGCTTCTGCAGAAATATAACGAACTTCAGGATATCATCGCCATCCTCGGTGTCGACGAGCTCTCCGACGAAGACAAGCTGGTGGTGGCCCGCGCACGCCGTGCGCAGCGCTTCCTGTCGCAGCCTTTCCACGTGGCCGAGCAGTTCACCGGCCTTCCCGGCGTGATGGTGCCGCTGAGTGAGACCATCCGTGGCTTCAAGATGATTCTCTCGGGCGAGATGGACCAGTATCCCGAGCAGGCCTTCCTCAACGTGGGCACCATCGACGAGGCCATAGAGAAGGGCAAGAAGCTTCTTGCCGAGGTGGAGGCCTGACGGGCCGCACCGCCTCAGGCGCCGCACATCACCGGCGGCAACAGCTAACCAACCAAGATAAAACAGTAAGATACATCAACCGATGACACTTAAAATCATATCCGCCGAGCGCATAGTTTTCGAAGGCGAGGCCACCTCAGTGACACTCCCCGGCGAGTTGGGGCTCTTCACCGTGCTCCCGCGCCACGCCTCTCTGGTGTCGACCCTCACGGCAGGCAGCATATCCTACCGCGAGCCCGACGGCGAGGAGCGGAAAGTGGAGGTCGACGGCGGCATAGCCGATATCGACAACGATGTGGTGTCGGTGTGTGTCTATTGAAACATTTCTTACCACCGTATTCAAAGCAATGAAGCGCATTCTACTGATACTGACCTTAATGCTTACGCTGGGCATGAGCCCGGCGGCTATGGCGTCGGCTACCGCCGAAAACGCCCTCGACGCTGTAGCCGAAAAGGTCGAGGAGGCCGAGCAGACTGTGAAAGCTGAGGAAGAAGGTAAACTCGATATCAAGGAGACCATCTTCGAGCACCTCGGCGACGGATATGGCTGGGAAGTGCCTTTCAACCATCACAAGCGCATTCCGCTCCCCATAATCGTGTGGGGCAGCGACGGCCTGCATGTGTTCATGTCGTCGAAAGTGGAGCACGGCGCCACCTACACCGATGGCAAGGCCTCGTTCCGCATCGCCACCGAAGGCGACAATAAGGGCAAGCTCGTGGAGATAGTCGACGGCGTGGAAGCGCGTCCGTGGGATTTCTCCATAACCAAGAATGTGTGCGCAATCCTCATAGCCTGCATCATCGTGGCATGGCTGCTCATCGACCTCGCGCGCTGGCATCGCAAGAATCCTTTCAAGGCTCCCCGCAAGGGCCGCGGATTCATCGAGCTGCTGGTGACATTCATCTACGACGGAGTGATCAAGCCGACCCTGAAGCAGAAATCGGCCCGTTTCGCGCCCTATCTGCTCACGGTGTTCTTCTTCATATTCTTCATGAACCTGCTGGGACTCATCGTGGTGTTCCCCGGCGGCGCCAATGTCACCGGCAATATCGCCGTGACCATGGTGCTGGCCATTATGACCTTCCTTGCTACCAACATCTTCGGCAACAAGCACTATTGGAAAGAGATATTCTGGCCCGATGTGCCTCTGTGGCTCAAGTTCCCGCTCCCCATCATGCCGGTAATCGAGATTTTCGGCATGTTCACGAAGCCCGCGGCCCTCACCGTGCGTCTGTTCGCCAACATGATGGGCGGTCACATGATAGTGCTGGTGCTCACTCTGCTCATCTTCATCTTCGGAGCTCTCGGCACCGCTGTGGCAGCCGGCACTTCGGTGATATCGGTGGTCTTCTCGGTGTTCATGCTCCTTATCGATGTGCTTGTGAGCTTCATTCAGGCATATGTGTTCACCATGCTCTCCACCATCTTCATCTCTCTGGCTCAGGAGGAGCATCACGAAAAGGAGGAGGAAGAGGAAGCCGAGTCAGAAGCCTCGGGCGCTAAAGCCTCTCCGGCACCTGCAGCCGCAAAATGATGCCGCCTGACGGTTCAGACATGATAATAAACAACATTAAATAAACTCTCAAAAGAAAAAACAACTATGTTAGGATTGATTTTAGCAGCAGAAGCTCTCGTAGGTCTCGGCGCAGCTATCGGCGCAGGTATCGCAGCCATCGCAGCAGGTATCGGTATCGGTAAGATCGGCGCTTCAGCCATGGAGGCCATCGCCCGTCAGCCCGAAGCTGCCGGCGACATCCGTTCCAACATGATTGTGATCGCCGCCCTCGTGGAAGGTGTGGCTCTTTTCGCAGTCATCGTAGCTGTGCTCGCACTCTTCGTATAATCGACACTCCGGGAGTGGGCCTGCGGCAGGCATAAGGCATAATGCCGTTCCGCCCGGCGGAAATCCATCCCCGGGCGGGACGGCGGAAAGCCGCCCCAAAACAATGATAACAGACCTCGTTTTAGAAACCGATATATGGAACTGTTCAAAGTAGATTTCGGACTGACTATCTGGATGTTCGTGGCTTTCGCCATCCTTCTGTTCATATTGGCCAAATTCGCATGGCCTATGATTATGAAGACTGTCGACAACCGCGCCGACCTCATCGACAAGGGTGTGGAGTATGCCCAGAACGCCAAGGCTCAGCTCGACACCGCACAGCAGGAAGCTAAAAAATATGTTGATGAGGCTCACCACAAGCAGGCCGACATTATAGCCGACGCCAACAAAATGCGCACCCAGATTATAGAGGAGGCGCGCGACGAAGCACGCAAGGAGGCACAGAAAGTGATGGACAGTGCCAAACTGAGCATCGAGCAGAGCCGCAAGGAAGCAGAGAAAAATCTGCGCGACGAGGTGAGCCGCTATGCGCTGGCTATCGCTAGTCAGGTGACACGCGACCAGCTGCGTGATGTCGAAGCCCAGAAACGACTGGTGAATTCACTGCTTGACGAAATAGAGAAGAAAAACTGATTCAGCCCTATGAACGAAGGCCTTATACCGAGGAGATACGCCAAGGCGCTGCTCAAGTTCGCCGTCGACCAGAAGGCCGACGAGCGGGTGTATGAGCTCATGCGCAACCTTGCCTCAGGTTTCGAGAAATATCCCGAGCTTGAGACCACGGTGGCAAATCCTTTCATCGCTCCTGAAAATAAAATACAGCTGCTCATGACGGCAGCCGGGGCAGACGAAAAGGATGCCGTGTATCTCGATTTCCTCAAACTGCTGCGCAACAACAACCGTCTGCCCATCGCCAGAGCGATAGCGCTTGCCTATGCCGACGACTACCGCAGTCTGCACAACATCTACAAGGTGGAGGTGAGGGCGGCTGCTCCGCTCGACAAAGACGAGGAGGAGCGCCTGAAAAAGCTTATACTGGCGCATCTCAAGGGCGGCACCATGGAATACTCCTTCAAGGCCGACCCGGCGCTCATCGGCGGATTCACCGTGAGCATCGGCTCTGAGAAACTCGACGCTTCGGTGCGCAACCAGCTCAAGGAGCTGCGCCTGAAACTGCTGGGCTGACACAGCGCCAAATTTCCGCCGGCCCGCGATGCTCCGCATCAGCCATCCGGCACCCTCCGGCTCCGGCCGGAGTCCCGAATAAGAAATAAAACACTCTCTTACCATATATAATCTCAACAGAATGATTAACCCAAGCGAGATTTCAGAAGTTTTAAAACAGCAGCTTGAGAGCGTGAACCGCTCGGTGGCTTTCGAAGAAACCGGCACTGTGCTCGAGGTGGGCGACGGTGTGGCTCATGTCTATGGCCTCGACAATGTGTGCGCCAACGAGCTTGTGGAGTTTGAAAACGGAGTGAAGGGCGTGGCCCTCAACCTTGAGGAGAGCAACGTGGGCGTGATATTGCTCAACGATGTCGACAAGGTGACCGAGAACATGTCGGTGCGCCGCACAGGCGAGATCGCCTCCATCCCCGTTGGCGAGGGAGTATTCGGCCGAGTGATAAACATCCTCGGCGAGCCCATCGACGGCCGCGGTCCCATCGAGGGCGAGCGCATTCTGCTGCCCCTGGAGCGCAAGGCTCCCGGCGTGATTTTCCGTCAGCCGGTGAACCAGCCTCTGCAGACCGGTATCAAGGCCGTCGACTCGATGGTGCCCATAGGCCGTGGCCAGCGTGAGCTCATCATCGGCGACCGTCAGATAGGCAAGACCGCCATCGCCATCGACACCATCATCAACCAGCGCAAGAATTTCGAGGAGGGCAAGCCCGTCTACTGCATCTACGTGGCCATCGGTCAGAAGGCCTCGTCGGTAGCCGCCACCGTGGAGACACTCCGCCGTCACGGCGCCCTCGATTATACATGCGTAGTGGCAGCCACGGCATCCGACTCGGCAGCCATGCGCTACTATTCGCCCTTCGCAGGCGTGGCAATCGGTGAGTATATCCGCGACACCGGCCGCGACGCCCTCATCATCTACGACGACCTTTCGAAGCAGGCCGTGGCCTACCGCGAAATCTCGCTTATCCTCAAGCGCCCCTCGGGTCGCGAGGCATATCCCGGCGATATCTTCTACCTGCACTCGCGCCTTCTGGAGCGTGCAGCCAAAATAATCGACAACCAGGAGGTGGCATCGAGCATGAACGACCTTCCCGCGGCTCTCAAGCCCATGGTGAAAGGCGGCGGCTCGCTCACCGCGCTCCCCATCATCGAGACCCAGGCAGGCGATGTGTCGGCCTACATCCCCACCAACGTGATTTCAATCACCGACGGCCAGATTTACCTTGAGACAGCGCTCTTCAACCGCGGTATCCGTCCCGCCATCAACGTAGGTATCTCGGTGAGCCGTGTGGGCGGCAACGCCCAGATCAAGTCGATGAAGAAAGTGGCCGGTACGCTGAAAATCGACCAGGCACAGTTCCGCGAACTCGAGTCGTTCACCAAATTCGGCGGCGACATCGACCCTGTGACCGCACGTGTCATCGACCGCGGCCGCAAGAACGAGCGTCTGCTCATCCAGCCCCAGTATAAACCCTGGCCGGTGGAGGACGAGGTAGCCGTAATCTACTGCGGCGTGCACGGCCTCCTGAGCAACGTGCCCGTGGAGAAAGTGGCCGAGTTCGAGGAGGGTCTTCTGCAGCTGCTGCATGCCAAGCATCAGGCCGATGTGCTCGATGTAATCGGCCAGGGCAAGCTCACCGACGACTGCACCGCCAAGCTCACCGCAGCCGCAGCCGAAGTGGCTGCCCGCTACGCCTGACACAGGCCCGCTCTCTCCATAACATCCAAAACGGAATATATCATTATCACATCTTTGAATGGCAACACTTAGAGAATTAAAGGGACGCATCGGCTCAGTGGCGTCGTCGGAGAAAATCACCGGCGCCATGAAGATGATTTCTTCGGCCAAGATGCACAAGGCAGAGCTCGCCCTGAAGCAGCTCCGCCCGTTCCGCGACCAGATTGAGACCATCATAGCCAATCTGCTCAGCTCCGACGCCACATTCTCGTCGCCGCTCATGACGGCCCGTCACGTGGAGCATATCGCGATTGTGACATGGGGTTCCGACGACGGTCTCTGTGGTGCCTACAACGTGAATATCTTCAAGCAGCTCCTCTCGCAGATCGGAAGGCTCCGCGAATCGCTCGGCGACAGCGTCAAGATAACCGTGATACCCGTGGGAGCCAAGATGGCCAAGGCCGCAGCCAAGCTCTCGCTCGAGGGTGTGGATGTGGAGGTGCCCGAGGGTGTCGACTCGAAGAGCACCGAGACCTCGGTGCGCGACTTCACATGGCATCTGCGCGACGCGTTCCTTTCGGGGAAATTCGATCGTGTAGATATGCTCTACATGTCGTTCAAGAGCGTGAGCCGTCAGCGTGTGGAGCATCAGCAGCTTCTCCCCGTGGTGCCCGAGGCATTCTCTTCGACCATGGAGAAGGCCACAGGCAAGCCCTATCTGTTCGAGCCTTCGGCCGAGGTGATATTCACGCGCATTCTGCCCATGTACCTACTGTCGATGGTGCAGGATGTTTTCACCGAAAACCGCGCGAGCGAGCAGGCCGCCCGAGTGATGGCCATGCAGAGCGCCAACGACAACGCCAAGAAGCTCTATGATGAGCTTCATCTCGAATACAATAAGCTGCGTCAGCAGGCTATCACCACCGAGCTTCTCGACATCCTCGGCGGCCAGGTGCGCTGATGCGGCATGAACCCTTGCGTCGTGCCGGCAGTTCCGGTCCTTCGGCGCGCAAAACGATTAAAAGCAAATTTCTACATTTTAAAACAATAAAATGGGTAGTGTAAAAGAATATTTCTCATCCTTAGGGAAAGGCGTGGCAAGCCTTGTGAAGGGACTCGAAGTCACCGGCAAGGAGTTCATCACCCCTAAGATTACGGAAAATTACCCCGAAGACCGCGATGTGAAGGAATTCGCGGCTCCGCGCTTCCGTGCCGTGCTTGAGCTCATCTATGATGAGGAGGGCAACCACAAATGCATCGCCTGCGGCACCTGCGAGCGCAACTGTCCCAACGGCACCATCACCGTGCAGACCAAGATGGTGGACACCTGGGACGGCAAAAAGAAAAAGAAGCTCGACCGCTACATCTACGACCTGGGCAGCTGCACCTTCTGTCAGCTGTGTGCCACCACATGTCCCACGCATGCGCTGCGGTTCAGCAACGATTTCGAGCAGGCCGTGTTCACCCGCTCCAAGCTGGTGAAGCAGCTCAATTACCTGCCCGAAAAGCCCGAGCCCGACCCCACTCCCGAGCAGATAGCCAAATTCGAGGAAGAGAAGAAGCGCAAGGCCGAGGCAGCAGCTGCTGCAGCAGCCGCCGCTCCAGCCGCCAAGGAAGCCGCACCCGCCATCGAGCTCGACGAGAAGGCCAAGAAGGCCCTTGCCGCCGCAGCCGGCGACCCCGAGAAGCAGGCGCGCATCAGAGCCGCCCTCGAGCAGGCAGCCCGCCTAAAAGCTGCAAAGGCCGCCGCAGCAGCCAACAACAATACCAAAGAAACAAAAAAATAATATCATCATATGGAATCAGTAGGAAGTATCATCGTTTACGCGATAATCACCCTGACGATTATCGTCTGCTCGGTGCTTGCTGTCACCACACGCAAGATTCTGCGTGCGGCCACTTACTTGCTGTTCGCCCTCTTTGCCACCGCCGCTCTATATTTTAAGCTCGACTACGAGTTTCTCGGAGCCGTGCAGATAGCGGTCTATGCCGGCGGCATAGTGGTCCTGTTCGTGTTCTCAATCCTTCTCACGAGCAAGCCGGGTGACAACAGCGCACGCCTCGCCTCGAGGAAGCGCGCTCTGGGTCTGGCGGGCGCCCTGGCCATGTTTGCCGTGGCCGCATGGTCGCTCTTCAGCCGCGTGGAGTTTCTCACCGCCACTCCTTCGGGCGACAACCCCGTGATGCAGCAGATCGGAGCCGCTCTCATGGGCACAGGCCACGGCGAGTATCTTCTCCCGTTCGAGGCCATCAGTGTGCTGCTGCTGGCATGTATCATCGGCGGTGTAGTAATCGCCCGCAAACGTTAAACCCTCTCACACTGAATAGTTATGGAACTTACTCTGATATGGTATCTTATCCCGAGCCTCATCATGTTCTGCTGCGGTGTGTACGGTTTCGTGACACGGCGCAACATGATTGCCATGCTCATCTCGCTTGAGCTTATGCTCAATGCAGTAGACATGAATTTCGCCCTCTTCAACCGTTTCCTCTTCCCCGGAGAGATGGAGGGCATGTTCTTCACCCTTTTCGCCATAGCCCTGGCAGCGGCCGAAACGGCCCTGGCCATCGCCATCATCATCAATGTGTTCCGCGTGTCGGAGAACATCGATGTGCGCGATGTAAACAAAATGAAACATTAAAGCCAAAGCGCCGATATGCAACCTGTAATACCTATTATCATTCTTGCCCTGCCGCTGACCATGTTTTTGGTTCTCGGCCTCTTCGGCCATAAGATGAGCCACAAGCTGTCGGGCATTCTGGGCACCGCGGGTATGGGCACCACAATGGTGCTGGCCTACATAGTGTCATTCACATATTTCTTTTCGGGCAATCCCGATTTCATCGACGCCGAAACCCACACACGCCTCCAGGCTGTGATCTTCAACCAGGACTGGCTGGCGTTCACACCCCAGCTGGTGATTCGTCTGGGCTTCCTGCTCGACCCCATCTCGGCATTGCTGCTCGTGGTCATCACCACCATCTCGTTCATGGTGCACCTCTACAGCAACGGCTACATGCGCGACCATCACGGCGTGTGGGAGAAAGGCTTCCAGCGTTTCTACGCTTTCCTTTCGCTCTTCAGCTTCTCGATGCTCGGCCTCGTGGTGGCCACTAACATTTTCCAGATGTATATCTTCTGGGAGCTCGTGGGAGCATCGTCGTATCTCCTCATCGGATTCTACTACACCAAGCCCTCGGCGGTGTCGGCCTCGAAGAAGGCTTTCATCGTGACCCGCTTCGCCGACCTCGGCTTCCTCATCGGGATCCTCATCCTTTCCTACTACACCGGCACGTTCAACTTCACCGACCTCACCTCGGTGCCTGTGACCGATGGTGTGTATGAAATCTCAGAGAACACCGCAGCAAACATCAAAAACATCTTCGCCACCTCGGCCGCTCCGGTGTTCATGGGCGGTTCGGTGCTCACCTGGGCCCTGGTGCTCATCTTCATGGGCGGCATGGGTAAATCGGCCATGATGCCTCTGCACATCTGGCTTCCCGACGCCATGGAGGGTCCAACCCCTGTGTCGGCCCTCATCCACGCCGCCACAATGGTTGTGGCCGGTGTCTATCTGGTGGCCCGTCTGTTCCCGCTCTACCTCATGGAGGAGATGTCGCTCCATATCATAGTTGTAGTGGGTGCCCTCACGGCATTCTACGCCGCCATGGTTGCCTGCACGCAGATTGATATCAAGCGTGTGCTCGCCTTCTCCACCATCTCGCAGATTGCGTTCATGATGGTGTCGCTCGGTGTGGCACGCCCAGAGTTCCATCACGGTCTCGGCTACATGGCTTCGATGTTCCATCTGTTCACTCACGCCATGTTCAAGGCGCTGCTCTTCCTCTGCGCCGGTGCGCTTATCCATGCCATCGGCTCCAACGACTATACCGCCATGCACGGCCTGCGCAAGTATATGCCTATAACTCATATCACCTTCCTGGTGGGCTGCCTCGCCATCGCCGGCATCATTCCCTTCGCTGGTTTCTTCTCGAAGGATGAAATCCTCACGGCCACCATGGGCCACTCCATGTTCTGGTATGTGTGGATGAGCCTCGTGGCAGGTCTCACGGCATTCTACATGTTCCGTCTCTACTACCTCATCTTCTGGTGGAAGGAGCACAAGGTGCCCGAAGGACATCACGCTCCCAAAGACCAGCCCTGGACTATGACACTGCCTTTGGTGATTCTGGCCTGCATCTCGGTTGTGGCCGGCTTCGTGCCCATGGGCAACCTCGTGACATGGAACGGACATGAAATGTTCGACCACGTGGACCTCTTCACCAATCTCCGCGCCCTCGACTGGAGCGTGGCCTCGATCAGCCTCGCGGTGGCCATCATCGCCATCATCATCGCCACGGTGATGTACCGCAAGGAGAACCCGCTGCCCGAAAAGATGAAGAATCTGCTTCCCAACCTCTGGCGCTGGTGCCACCACCGCTTCTACTGGGACGAGCTCTATATGTTCATCACCCACAAGATTATCTTCGGCTGCATAAGCAAGCCCATCGCATGGTTCGACCGTCATGTGGTCGACGGCGCAATGAACGGTCTGGCTTTGGTCACCAACAAGGTGTCGTACGCCATCCGCGGCCTGCAGTCGGGCAATGTTCAGACCTATGTGTGGATTTACCTCATAGGCGCGCTCCTGCTCGGAGGCATCACGGCAATCTGTCTCATCTAATGCCCCGCATCGCTATCAAACAGAAAAATCACAGTCAAAATATAGCAACACAGAGATGTTTTCAAATATACTGATTTACTTCGTGATAGTCCCGCTGCTGATGCTTGGGGGATTCGCGCTTTGCCGCTCTGAGAAGGCTGTGCGCACGGTAGCCGTGACAGGCTCCGTGGTGCTCCTGGCGCTCTCGGCATGGCTTCTGATTGACTACCTGGCACAGCGTGCCGCCGGCAACACCGCCGAGATGCTCTACACGGGCAGCTGGATGTGGTTCGCTCCGCTCAACATTCACCTCGCCGTGGGTGTCGACGGTGTGTCTATCGCCATGATACTTCTCTCTTCCATCATAGTCTTCGCAGGTTCGTTCGCTTCATGGAAAATCGACAACATGCGCCATTTCTTCATGTGGCTTCTGCTGCTGAGCACCGGCGTGTTCGGTTTCTTCATCAGCATCGACCTCTTCACCATGTTCATGTTCTATGAGGTGGCCCTCATCCCCATGTATCTGCTCATCGGGCAGTGGGGCACAGGCCGCAAGGAATATTCGGCCATGAAGCTCACACTGATGCTCATGGGCGGCTCGGCTTTCCTGATGCTCAGCCTCATCGGCATCTACTACCACTCGGCTCCCGAAGGCGGCCAGCTCACCTGGAACCTTCTGGAAATCGCCCAGAACGACTCCATCAGCCGCGGCTGGCAGTATTTCCTCTTCCCCATGTGTTTTGTGGGCTTCGGCGTGCTCGGCGCCATGTTCCCCTTCCACACATGGAGCCCCGACGGTCATGCCTGTGCCCCCACGGCGGTGTCGATGCTCCACGCCGGCGTGCTTATGAAACTCGGCGGTTACGGCTGTTTCCGCGTGGCCATGTACCTGATGCCCACCGCAGCTCAGGATCTCGCCTGGATTTTCCTTATCCTCACCGGCATCTCGGTGGTCTACGGTGCCTTCTCGGCATGCGTGCAGACCGACCTCAAATACATCAACGCATACTCTTCAGTGTCGCACTGCGGCATGGTGCTCTTCGCCATATTGATGATCAACACCACCGCGCTCACCGGCGCCATCATGCAGATGCTCTCACACGGTCTGATGACGGCCCTCTTCTTCGCTCTCATCGGTATGATTTACGGCCGCACACACACACGTGACATCCGTCTGATGGGCGGCCTGATGAAAATCATGCCCTTCCTCGGCGTCTGCTACGTGATAGCCGGTATGGCGTCGCTCGGTCTTCCAGGTCTGAGCGGTTTCGTGGCCGAGATGACCATTTTCGTGGGTTCGTTCGAGCACAGCGACATGTTCCACCGTGTGTTCACCATTCTGGCCTGCTCGTCGATTGTGATTACCGCCGTGTATATCCTCCGCGTTGTGGGCAAGCTGCTCTTTGGCCCGGTTCAGGACGAGCATCATCTCTCGCTTACCGATGCCACATGGTGGGAGCGTCTGTCGGCCATCACACTCATCGTGTGCGTGGCAGCCATCGGTTGCTTCCCCAACTTCTTCGAGAGTCTTATCCGTTTCACCTTCAACCCGGAAATTTTCCGGGCAATCGGCCTGAACTAATCTTCGTAACCGAATATCCCAATCATAAAGCAAAATGGATTATTCACAGTTTCTTGCAATGCGACAGGAGATAGCGCTTCTGATAGTGTTCCTGTTGGTGTTCCTTTACGACACGTTCATGCCCCGCAAGGCGCAGAATGCCACCGCGGGCTTCACCACCATACTCTTCCTCCTTTTCACCGTGTGGAGCTTCATCTGGGGCAACACGGGCAATGTGGACGCCTTTACAGGCATGTATTCCACTTCACCGGCCTGCTCGATGATAAAGAACATACTCAACGTGGGTGTGCTCATCGTGCTGATACAGTCAACCCGCTGGGCTAACGGCGAGTTCATGATCATGCGCCGCGGCGAGTTTTACGAGCTTCTGCTCGTGACGCTCTTCGGCATGTATCTCATGATTTCGGGCCGTCACTTCCTGCTCTTCCTCATCGGTCTCGAGTCTGCTTCCCTGCCTCTGGCAGCCATGGTGGCCTTCGACAAGAACCGTTACGAGAGCCATGAGGCAGCCATCAAGTACATGCTCACCGCAGTGTTCTCGTCGGCTATCTTCATGATGGGCCTCAGTCTGGTCTACGGCCTTGCAGGTTCGCTCTACTTCAACGATATCGCGCTTCAGCTCGGTTCCGGCCTCAATGTGACGCTTATCGTGGCTCTGGCCTTCGTAATTGCAGGTATCGGCTTCAAGCTTTCGCTCGTGCCTTTCCACCTCTGGACCGCCGATGTATATCAGGGTGCTCCCACTTCGGTTACATCCTATCTTTCGGTTATCTCGAAAGGCGCGGCTGCCTTCGCGTTCCTGGTGGTGCTTGTGCAGTGCTTCGGTCAGTTCTACTCTTCGATATGGGAGTGGATGCTCTACGCGCTCATCATAGCCACAATCACTATAGGTAATCTCTTCGCAATCCGCCAGAAGAACATGAAGCGCTTCCTCGCGTTCTCGTCGATTTCGCAGGCCGGCTACATCATGCTCGGCATTGTCGGCTGCAACGAGGCAGGCCTGACAGCCATGATGTTCTACATCCTTGTCTACATATTCTCGAACCTCGCCGCTTTCGGTGTGATAGGAGCTATCGAGAACCAGACCGGCAAGGTGGAGATGACCGACTACAACGGTCTGTCGCGCACCAATCCCTGGCTGGCATGCGGCATGATGCTCGCAATGTTCTCCCTCGCCGGTATTCCTCCGTTCGCCGGATTTTTCAGCAAGTTCTTCATCTTCACTGCGGCAATCAGCCAGGGCAGCATCGCCATCTATGTGCTCGTGCTCATAGCGCTCATCAACACCATCGTGTCGCTCTACTACTATTTGCTTGTGGTGAAGGCTATGTACATCTCGCCTGAGGAACCGCAGATAGCCACCTTCCGTTCGGCATGCACCGAGCGTGTGGGCCTCTGGCTCACTGTTGGCGGCATCATCGTGCTCGGCATCGTAAGCTTCTTCTACGACACTATCGCCTGCGCCACCGGCGCATCGGACCTCTTCGCCTTCGTAGGCTGAGAAGTGACATAACAAAATCTCAGGCCCCCGGTAAGCGATTCGCTTACCGGGGGCCTGATGTTTTGTTGATAGGAATACCTGTCAGGACCGTGGTGCAAGTTTCGGAGCAAGATATCGTGCGGTATGCGAAGCCGGGCAAGCGGCCACCTCCTCGGGTGTACCGGCTACTACGAGAGAGCCTCCGTCGGCTCCGCCCTCCGGGCCGAGGTCAATCACATGGTCGGCCGATTTTATCACATCCATGTTGTGCTCGATGATTATCACCGTGTGGCCGCGGGCTATGAGGCGGTTGAACGAGTCCATGAGCATGTTTATGTCGTGGAAATGCAGCCCGGTGGTGGGTTCGTCGAAGATGAACATGGTGGGCACCTGCTTGTCGAGCGAGAGATAGTAGGCGAGCTTCACGCGCTGGTTTTCGCCGCCCGAGAGGGTCGATGACGACTGCCCGAGCTTGATGTAGCCGAGGCCTACATCCTGAAGCGGCTTGAGCTGGCGCACTATGCGCCGCTCGCTCGCGCCGTCGGTCTCCGAAAAAAACTCTATGGCTTGGTTCACCGTCATCTCGAGCACATCGTAGATGTTTTTACCGCGGTATTCCACATCGAGCACATCGCGCTTGAAGCGTTTGCCGCCGCATGCTTCGCAGGGAATGGTGATATCGGCCATGAACTGCATCTCGATGGTGATTTTGCCTTCGCCTTTGCACTCTTCGCAGCGGCCTCCCTCAGCGTTGAACGAGAAATAGGCAGGCGAAAATCCCATCTGCTTTGCCGCCTGCTGGGCGGCAAAAAGCTGGCGGATTTCGTCGTAGGCCTTGAGGTAGGTGGCGGCATTGGAGCGGGTGGATTTGCCTATTGGGTTCTGGTCGACAAACTCCACGGCGCCTATACGGCGCATATCGCCGCGCAGTTCCTTGAAGGCTCCCGGAGCGTCGGTGGCTTCGCCGAGTTCTCGCAGCATGGCGCGGTATAGTATATCGCGCACGAGGGTGGATTTGCCAGAGCCGCTCACGCCAGTGACGGCGGTGATGACTCCAAGCGGGAATTTCACATCGATTCCCTTGAGGTTATGTTCCATCGCGCCCTTCACCTCGATGTAGCTGTTCCAGCGGCGGCGCGAGGAGGGGAGGGGTATGGCCATCTTACCGGTGAGATATTTTGCCGTATAACTGCGCTCTGCGTTGCCAAGACCCGACAGGGGACCCTCATACACTATCTCTCCGCCGAGGCGGCCTGCATCAGGGCCCACATCTATTATCCAGTCGGCAGCCTCCATGATTTCCTCGTCGTGCTCCACCACTACCACCGTGTTGCCGAGCGAGCGCAGGTGGCGCAGCACGCCTATAAGCTTCTGGGTGTCGCGTGAGTGGAGGCCGATGCTCGGTTCGTCGAGGATATAGAGCGACCCTATTAGCGACGAACCGAGCGATGTGGCGAGGTTTATGCGCTGGCTCTCGCCGCCCGACAGCGTGGAGCTGAGGCGGTCGAGTGTGAGGTATTCGAGACCTACATCCATCAGGAAGCCGAGTCGGTTGCGTATCTCAGTGAGCAGCCTCTTCGCCACAGCGGCGTCGGTGTCGTTGAGCTCGAGGTTGTCGAACCACTGCATGAGGTCTTTCACCGGCATCTCCACGAGGTCGGAGATGGTCTTGCCACCGACCTTCACATACAGCGCTTCGGGGCGCAGACGCTTGCCGTGGCATTCGGGGCACACGGTCTTGCCGCGGTAGCGGGCCATCATCACACGATACTGCACCTTGTACTGGTTCTGCTCCACTATCTTGAAGAATCCGTCGATGCCAGAGAAGCCTTTGCCGCCGTGCCACAGCAGGTCTTTGTCGCGCTGGCTAAGCTCACAATATGGTTTGTGGATGGGGAATCCGGTCTGGGCGGCCACATGGATGAACTCTCGTTTCCATTCGCTCATCTTCTCGCCGCGCCAGCAGGCCACCGCATCCTCATAGACCGAAAGAGCCGGGTTCGGTATCACAAGGCGCTCGTCGATGCCGATGCATTTGCCGAATCCCTCGCAGCGCGGGCATGCTCCGTAGGGGTTGTTGAAGTTGAAAAGCAGGTCGGTGGGCTGCAGGAAGGTGATGCCGTCGGCCTCGAAACGTTTTGAGAATTCATGGCGACGCACACCGCCTTCGGGTGCCCAGGCCACAAGGGTGAGGCTCTCGCCACCTTCGAAGAAGGCAGTCTCGCACGAGTCGGCTAGACGCGAGTTCTCGTCGGGGTCGGAGCTTACCGCCAGGCGGTCGATGAGAAGCTCATATCCGGGATTGGTCTTGGGCACCTTGGGAGCGTCGAGAATGTCGCGGAACGAGACGAATGCGCCGTCGCGGTACAGGCGCGAGTAGCCGCCCTTTTCAAGCACCTCGAGATGCTCGGCCAGAGTGCGCCCCTGCGGCAGAAGCAGCGGCGCCACTACGGCGATGCGGGTGCCTTCGGGATAGCTGTGGGCCGCGGCCACCACATCGGCCACGGTGTGGCGGCGCACTTCGGTGCCGCTCACGGGCGAAAAGGTGTGGCCCACGCGGCTGAAAAGCAGGCGCAGGTAGTCGTATATCTCTGTAGAGGTGCCCACTGTGCTTCGGGGATTGCGTGTGTTCACCTTCTGCTCTATGGCGATGGCGGGCGGGAGTCCCTTTATGAAATCGGCCTCGGGCTTCTGCATCTTGCCTAAGAACTGGCGCGCATAGGCCGAAAGGCTCTCTACATACCGTCGCTGGCCTTCGGCATAGACCGTGTCGAAGGCCAGCGACGATTTGCCCGAACCGCTCAGGCCGGTGACCACCACGAGCTTGCCGCGCGGTATGGTCACATCGATATTCTTAAGATTGTTCACCCTGGCGCCTTTCACTACGATGCTGCCTTCGTCGGCAACAGTGGCGACAGGAGAGGATATGGTATGTTTCGGTTTTGCAGACATCAGTCGATACTGAGGAAAGTTAGTCTAATTTGCTTAAAAATGGGTATTCCGGGATGATTTAACCTACAAAGTTAATTATTTCGGGATGCTTATCGAAAAGCATTAAGATTCTTTTGCTATTTTTGCCTTATGAAGACAACCTGGCAACAGGCAGGTTGATAAACCTCTCAGATTTTCCCGAACATTTGCTTCAGCAGGGCGTTATTCTTTTGATGAACCACATAAAAACTTAACAACAAATATTCAATTATGAAAAACTTAGACATTGTGATGGCTGTGATAGGCGGCGCTCTGGTGGGTGCTTCGCTCGGTCTGCTTTTCGCTCCCCAGAAGGGAGAGGATACACGCGATGATATACTCGAGTATCTCGAGAAAAAGGGCATAAAAATAAAACGCTCCAAGCTCGATCGCCTTGTGGACGAACTAAAGGAAGAAATCGCCGAATAAGCATTCCTTCTTATAATCAATAACAATATCTTACGCTTTAAATTCATACAAATATGAGATCATTGAATCTGCTTTATGCATTTATCGGCGGTGCCATAGTGGGTGCCGGAGCCGCTCTGCTTTTTGCACCTGAAAAAGGTGATGAATTCCGCGCTCAGATACGTGCACTTCTTGCAAAATACGGTATCTGCGCCGGCAAGAAGGAAGAAGAAATAGAGGAAATCATTGACGAAATAGCCGAGGAAATCAAAAAATCCTGAGAAAATCCTACGACATGAAAGTGATGCGGGAGGGCATGGTACCTTTTCCGCATCGCTCCTTATTCTGCAATTCCCCGGACCGGGCATCCAGGCCGGTTGTCACGTTTTATCAGCTTATTGTTTATGAAAGGTTTACCTCACTCTGTGGGTGCGATAAAAAAGATGCTCATGCGTCTGCTGCGGTTATATGTGTCGGAAGTGCGCCTCACGGTGGCTGAAAAGCTCACGGTGGTGTTCGCCGGGGCTGTGATACTGTTAATTCTGCTCGTGCTTGGTGTTTTTGCCCTTGCATTTCTTTCGGGAGCTCTTGTGTCGGCTCTGGCTCTGGTGCTTCCCCAGTGGGCATGCTATCTCATTTGTTTCGGACTGTTCGTGGTGCTTATGGTGATAGTGATGGGCATGAGGCGTGTGCTGATAATAGACCCTATTGCACGGTTTGTGAGCCGTCTGGTATTTGACCATGACGAGACCTCCGACTCTGTAAGCGAAAAGTGATATGAGAATCTCTACACAACTACTATAGGATAAATGACACGCCATCGACACAATAAGCAGATTCAGGAAACCACTATGGTAATTCCGGCAGCCCCTTTCCGCGGCTACACTCTCGAGGAGATACGTTACCGCCGCATGGTCAACGGCCTCAAAATCGAAGTGGCCAAAGAGCGCCTTATGCTCCTGACTTCGTCGCAGTTCAGAAGTGAATCGGACGCCGTATCCGGAGCTGTGACCAACTTCCAGCAGGTGATGAAATGGGCCGACATAGCCCTTGCGGCATATTCCGTAGGGCGTCGTGTGTTCTCGTTCTTCCGGCGCTTCCGCAACAGCTGAAGGGCGGAGGGACTCAGAATCGGCCCCGAAGCGGATTTTTATATTTATTAAGGATTATTTTCCGTATTAGCGGAAAAAGCAGTAATTTTGCAGCGCAATCAGCCGTGTGTGCATGGCATTGATGGCGCTGCATTTTTTTGCGTTGCAGCGGTTCCTGTAGGCCACGCTCCTGTAATCAGAGAATTACAAAGTTGTTATATATATTTTATTTCTAAGGTAATGGACTTTTTGTCAGAACTGCTGCTTCCGGGCAACACTTCACTTGCCTCCACTCTGGTGCTCCTGTCATTTGTGATAGCTGTGGGCATCTATCTGGGTAAGATTCGTTTTTGGGGTGTGTCGCTCGGTGTGACATTTGTGCTTTTTGTGGGTATTGTTATGGGCCATTTCGGTTACGAAATTCAGCCGGAGGTGCTGAAATTCGTCAGGGAATTCGGTCTTATTCTGTTCATCTTCGCCATCGGTCTGCAGGTGGGTCCCGGTTTCTTCTCCTCGTTCAAGAAGGGAGGTATCAGGCTCAACATGCTTGCCGTGCTCGGCATAGTGCTCAATGTCGCTATTGTGCTTGCCATCTATTTCGCCGACGGCACGACCTCCATCTCTGCTCTTGTGGGCGTGATGTCGGGAGCCGTGACCAACACTCCCGGTCTGGCCGCCGCCCAGCAGGCTGCCACCGCTCCCGGCGATGTCGACCTCATGTCGATGGGCTATGCGGCCGCCTATCCTCTGGGTGTGCTCGGTATCATCCTCTCGATACTTCTTACAAAGGCTATCTTCGGTGTGAAAATCGACGATGAGGTCAAGGAAATAGAGCGTGAGACTGAAGAAAGTCAGGTAAAACCTTATCTCGCAAGCTATGAGGTCGTCAACTCGCTGATAAACGGCAAGACACTGCTTCAGCTTCATGAAATAATCCACTGCGACTTCGTGGTGAGCCGTCTTATGGACAACGATGGCAAAATCGTAATTCCTAAGTCAAGTACCCAGATACATGTGGGAGACAAGCTGTATGTGGTGATGGCTCCCCAAGACGAACCCAGTTTCTCGGCCGTGCTCGGACACCCCATTGAAATGGGCGATGACGAGTGGAACGAGGTGGCTCCGGCCGATGTGGTTTCGCGTCGCATTCTCATCACCCAGAGTAAATACAATGGTGTGGCTCTCGGTGCACTGCGTCTGCACAAGGGTTATAACCTCAACTGCACCCGTGTGAACCGTGCCGGTGTTGACCTTCTCGCTTCTCCCGGTTTGCGTCTGCAGATGGGCGACCGCATCACCGTGGTGGGCGAGCTTAACGATATCGACCGCCTCGCCTCGAAGCTAGGCAACTCGATGAAGCGTCTCAACCAGCCGAACCTCGTGACCATCTTCATCGGTATCCTATTCGGTATTATCGTGGGTTCGATCAACGTGGGTTTCGGCATGAAGCTTGGTCTGGCCGGCGGTCCTCTTGTTGTGGCCATCATACTGAGCCGATTCGGATATAAGGTAAAACTTGTCACCTATACCTCTTCATCGGCATCGCTGATGCTTCGCGAACTCGGCATATGTCTCTTCCTCGCGGCAGTGGGAGTTGGAGCCGGCAAGGGATTTGCCGCCACGGTTTTCAACTACACCGGTATGTGGTGGGTGATCTGGGGCTTCATCATCACATTCGTGCCTCTGATGATTGTGGGCTGTATAGCCCGCGGTGTCTACAAAATCAATTTCCTCACCATCATGGGTATGATGTCGGGCGGCTACACCGACCCGCCAGCCCTTGCCTATGCCAACAACTCCACCGGCAGCGATGCTCCGGCCGTGGCTTACTCCACGGTGTATCCTCTCACCATGTTCCTCCGTGTGGTGGCGGCGCAGGCTCTGGTGCTTGCACTTGCATAACAGGTGGAGCTCTTTTCTACTGAATTTTATGTTCTCATGCTCACAGTGGCAGCGTGCTGTGTGGGCCTGATAGTGAAGCCGGGGCGGCGAGGGCAGGCAGAGACCTCCTTCGCCGCCGCCCTCACGCTTGACAGTGACAATGCCGAGCCCGAGACGCCCCGTGTGGAGCTGCGGTGCCTCGACAACGGCAGCCTGCTGCTGCGCCGCTGCGGACTGACGGGGCTTACCGACACCGCAGTCGTGGCACTGGCTATAACCCGCATCGGATTCGACCTCGAGATAGAGGAGCGCGTGACACCCGGCCGCGGAGGGGCCGATATAGACCGGGCTACCTTTATTATCGGTGATCTCGGTGCCGAGCGTTACCATATCAAATACAACGCCTCGCAGTCGTCGCTCTTTATGGCGACCTCTTTTACTCTAAAGCCGGGAGTGCATAAAACATGCATACTTTCAAAAATGTGAGTTTTTAACTGATTTATGGTCGTTTTGGGGTAAATCGCGTATTGTTAACATTTGTTAACTATAAATTAGAACTCTTTTTAAGATTCGTTTGTAACTTTGCTTTGTAAATGTAAAGGAACGTGAATAAAGTTTCCTTTATGTCGACATCAAAATGCTATATCATAGGGCATTGATGATATGGATATGAATTTTTATAACCGCACTTTTATCTGCTAATCAATTTCAATTCATTTTTATAATTAAACCAATTATGAAACTTTACAAAACCATCGCACTTTGCGGCGTTCTGGCATTTGCTGCCAACGCACAGGCTGAAGAATCTTATGCTCCTCAGGAAGGTGATTTCAGCATCGAACTTCAGTTCAATCCCTTCTCGAACAACTTCAAGACATTCCAGATTGACCAGCTCACCGGTCGCTATATGTTCTCCGATAACGACGCTCTCCGTTTCGGCATCGGTTTCGGCGTGAACAGCGACAAACTCACTCCTGCTCCTGATGCAGAAGGTTATGAGAGCTGGGGCAAGAGCAACACCGGCAACTTCTCGATCGACCTCGGCTACGAGCGTCACTTCTACTCGAACGGCCGCATCGACCTCTATGCAGGCGCAGGCCTTGGCTACCGCTTTGACAGCGCTTCCGGCAAAACTTACTACAAAGAGGAGGGTGAGGAGCCTATCGAGAAGAAATTCCACAACCAGGGTATCACAATCAATGAGGATGGTGATGTGCACGCTACCGGCGACCGCACCGGTCACACTTTCCGTGTAAAGGCTTTCACCGGCATCGACTTCTACGTATACCGTGGTCTCTATCTGGGCGCTGAGCTCGGCATCCGTTTCCAGTGCACCTCTTATCCCGGTATCTACACCGAGACTAAAGCCAACGGCGAGACTGTTGAGAGCGAGAAAGTAAACAAAGTCACCGGCATCGCATTCAACACTCTTTGCGAGCCCGCTCTTCGTCTTGGCTGGAAGTTCTGATTATGCGCCGGACCGCTCTAAACCGGCCACGGCATAATCAATCAGGCTAAAACCTATAATTGCTCCCTGTCGCAAGTCATGCGGCAGGGAGTTTTTTTATCCGGTGCAGTGAAAGTCAGTTGCCATGGGAATAGATGAATTTCTATTGTGCTGAAGTTTTTGTGTTACGGCTGAAAATATGTAACTTTGCGAAAATCTCTCGGTTGAGGCCCCCAAGCAGTGGCTTTATGCCGGAACTTTCGCCCTCTGTGCGGCTTAAACACGAATTACCTAATCATAAAATATCTAAACCTCATGACCAATCACAAATTTCTGCGTGGATGTGCCGTTGCCGCTCTTTTGGGAGGCGTGGCGTTCACCTCGGCTGCGGCCGATGTGGAGAGTGTGAAGCGCCCGGTGCAGCTCACTGTCGAAAAAGATGTTCCTCTTCAGAAGCTTATGCTTGAAAAACTGCCTGCGGGCGCCATCAAGCCCGAAGGCTGGCTGCTGCGTCAGTGCGAATTGCAGCGCGACGGTCTCAACGGTCATCTCGGCGAGATTTCTGCGTGGCTCGACAAAAACAATAACGCATGGCTTGAGGAAGGCGGCGAACACGGCTGGGAGGAAGTGCCCTACTGGCTGCGCGGCTACAGCCATCTGGCTTATCTGCTCGACGACGAGGAGATGCTGAAGGAAACGAAATTCTGGATCGACGCCGCTCTGGCATCGCAGAAGGAGAACGGATTTTTCGGTCCGGTTAACATGCGCGACGGCAAGACCGAGGTGTGGGCACAGATGATTATGCTTTGGATTTTGCAGAACTGGTATGAATACACTGCCGACGAGCGTGTGCTGCCGTTCATGAAGAAATATTTCGAGTGGGAGATGGCTCAGCCCGACGACAAATTTCTGAAAGACTATTGGGAAAACTGTCGCGGCGGTGACAATATGTGGAGCGTGGTGTGGTACTACGGCAAGACCGGCGACACCTCGGTGCTCCCTCTCATCGAGAAGATACACCGTAACAATGCCGACTGCACCAACCCTGCGCGTCTACCTAACTGGCACAACGTGAACATCGCCCAATATTACCGCGAGCCTGCCGAAATGTACCTGCTCAACGGCGACAGCACCCTCATCCAGGCTTCGTATAACGTGCACGACCTCATCCGCCGCACCTTCGGACAGGTGCCCGGCGGCATGTTCGGCGCCGACGAGAACGCACGCATCGGTTATGTGGATCCCCGTCAGGGCACCGAGACCTGCGGCTTCGCCGAGCAGATTCTCAGCGACGGCGTGATGCTCGGCATCACAGCCGACCCCCAGTGGGCCGCCAATATGGAGGATGTGGCCTTCAATTCGTTTCCGGCCGCGATGATGCCCGACCTCAAGTCGCTGCGCTACATCACTTCGCCCAACCACACTGTGAGTGACTCAAAGAACCATCATCCCGGCATCGACAACCGTGGGCCGTTCCTCAACATGAACCCTTTCAGCAGTCGCTGCTGTCAGCATAACCACGGACTCGGATGGCCTTCGTTCACCCAGAGCCTGGCTTTCGCCACTCCCGACGGCGGCGTGGCATATGCAGTCTACGCTCCCAACAAGGCCACACTCAAGGTGGCCGACGGCAAGGAGGTGACCATCAGCGAGGATACCCGCTATCCCTTTGAGGATAAAATCACATTCAACATCACCTCGGGCAAGAAAGCCGAGTATCCCATCTACTTCCTCATCCCCTCGTGGGCTGAAGGCGCTACTGTGGCAGTCAACGGCAAACCTGTAGGCACTCCCGTGGGCGGCGAGTATCTTAAAATCTACCGCAAATGGGGCAAGGGCGACAAGGTGGAGCTCACGCTGCCCATGCGTCTGACCGTGCGTCGCTGGCCCACCAACCAGAACAGCGCTTCGGTGAACTACGGTCCCCTTACCCTCTCGCTACGCATAGCAGAGGATTACAAGAAGGTCAACTCCGCCGAGGTGGCCATCGGCGACTCGCACTGGCAGCCCGGTGCCGACCCCGAGAAGTGGCCCACATATGAAATCTATGCCGCCTCGCCCTGGAACTACTCGCTCATCCTGCCCGAGAGCGACGATGTGAGCTCGTTCACCGTGCGCCGCAAGCCGTGGCCTGCCGACAACCAGCCCTTCACCCTCGACGGTGTGCCTCTGGAAGTGACCGCTCTCGGCCGCATTATCCCCTCGTGGGGAATCGACGACACCGGTCTCACCGGTGTGCTGCCTCCCGCCTCGGCCAAGCGCTCCGATGCAGTGAGCCCCGTAACACTCGTGCCCATGGGCGCCGCACGCCTGCGCATCTCGGCATTCCCCACTTCCGAGAAATAAAGCATATTAGCTGTATGTAATAATCAAGCCGCATATCCTCCGTTGTCGAGGGTGTGCGGCTTTGTTGCATATGTCGGGGGAATGTGGTAACTTTGTGCCGCCTTTCCGGCTCTAATAGCAGTCGTCCGGTGAGGCTCCCTACATATTGTATGCGGCGGAAGCGCCACTTTCCAGATGCTTCGCGCAGGGTCGTGAGACCCGGCTTATGCCGCCTGTGGAAAAATTTGATTGCTTGCAACCACTTAAAAAAATGCTAAAAAGACCCATGAATTATCTTTTTACATCAGAATCGGTCTCCGAGGGACATCCCGATAAGGTGGCCGATCAGATTTCAGACGCCCTTGTAGATGAAATGCTTGCGCAGGACCCTTCGTCGAAGGTTGCTTGCGAGACACTTGTCACCACCGGCCAGGTGATACTCGCCGGCGAGGTGAAGAGCAAGGCGCAGGTCGATGCCGCCGGCGTGGCACGCCGTGTAATCAACTCCATCGGCTATAATCATTCGGCGCTGAAATTCGACGGCGACTCGTGCGGCGTGCTCAACGCCATCCATTCGCAGAGTCCCGACATAAACCGCGGTGTGGAACGTGAGGCCGAGGAGGAGCAGGGTGCCGGCGACCAGGGCATGATGTTCGGCTACGCCTGCAACGAGACCCCTCTCTACATACCACTTACCGTGGCACTGAGCCATGCCATCCTCAAGGAACTGTCGAAAATACGCCGCGAGGAGAGTGCCATGACCTATGTGACCCCCTCGGGTGTGCGTAAATCGTATCTGCGCCCCGACGCAAAGAGTCAGGTGACAGTGGAATATGACGAACACAACCGCCCTCTGCGTGTGCACACAGTGGTGGTGTCGACCCAGCACGACGATTTCATCACGCCCACCGGTGACATGACCCAGACCGAGGCCGACGAGCGTATGCTCGAGGTGATACGCCGCGATGTGCAGGAGGTGCTTCTGCCTCGTGTGCGCAAGGCTCTGCCCGACGATGTGCGCGCCATCTGGCCCGATGACATAACACTCCATGTCAATCCCACCGGTAAGTTCGTTATCGGCGGCCCTCACGGCGACACTGGTCTTACAGGCCGCAAAATCATCGTCGACACATACGGAGGCCGCGGCGCCCACGGCGGCGGCGCGTTCTCGGGCAAGGACCCCTCCAAGGTCGACCGCTCGGCAGCCTATGCCGCACGCCATATAGCCAAGAATCTTGTGGCGGCCGGAGTGGCCTCGGAGGCGCTGGTGCAGGTGGCCTATGCCATAGGTGTGGCGCAGCCCGTGAGCCTGTATGTGAACACCCGCGGCACAGCCAAGGTGCCGATGACCGATGGCGAGATATCGCATATCGTTTCGAATATCTTCCCCATGACCCCCAACGCTATAGAGAAGCGCCTGAAACTGCGTGCCCCCATCTACCTGGAGACATCCACCTACGGCCACATAGGCCGTACCCCCCGCACCGTGGTCAAGGAGTTTACACGCCCCGACGGCACCACCTTCACTCGCGAGGTGGAGCTCTTCACATGGGAAAAGCTTGATTATGTGGACCGTGTGCGCGAGGCTTTCGGGCTCGACTGAGCCTGCGGACGCCATGATGCATAAAATGCTACAAAATGTGGCAATTGTTTTGATGTCAACGGAAAAAAATGTATCTTTGTGCGCTTAAAATGCCCCTCGCCATGCCCCGCTGCAGGCGCCACAGGCCCTGAACGAGCGCGGCGGAGAGGGCGTTGGTCAATCATTATCAGTGAAATAAATAAGAAAAATAATAAACGTTTGTCAAATTAAATGTCAACACTCGAACAAATCCGCCAGAGGCCGATCCTTATCATTTCCATCTTGGGTCTGGCTCTTCTGCTGTTCATCCTTACGGCCGTTGACCGTCCGGGTGAGCTGTTCACCGACAGCCACACCGTGGCTGAAGTAGATGGTGAGAAAATTGATTACATGGATTTCCAGCGCCGCGTGGAGCAGCAGCAGGAACAGTTGCAGCAGCGCGGCTACACCAATGTAGATGCCGCTCAGGTGCAGGAATATGTGCTCCAGCAGATGCTCAATGAGACTCTGATGAAGAAGGAGTTCGACCGTCTCGGTCTCACTGTGACCGACGCAGAGCTTACTGAAGCTATGCTTGGCGCTACCCCCCACCCCTATGTGAGCCAGATGGTGCAGGGCATGGGAGTGCCCTCGGCACAGATGCTCTACGACGCAGCATACAACCCCACTAAGGTAGGTGTGGATCCCCAGCAGACTCAGCAGTTCCAGACCGCATGGAACTCGCTTGAGAAAGACACCGAGCAGATGCTTCTCCAGCAGAAGTTCTTCGCCCTCTTCCAGGGTACCATCAACGCCAACAAGCTTGACGCCAAGGATGTGTATGAGGCCAACGCCACCACCAACACTATTGCCTACGCCCGCAAGGACTTCGGTTCGCTCAACATCGACGATTTCCCAGTGAGCGCCGATGAGATCAAGACACTCTACAACCAGGAGAAGAATCGCTGGCGCATGACCGAGCCCCGCTACATGCTCAACTATATTTCAGTTGACATCACACCTTCTACCGATGACCTTTCGGCCGCTCAGAAGGAGGTTGAAGATGCTATCGTAGGTCTCCGAATCAACCCCGGAACTGACGCCGTGAGCAGCAATTCCAAGTTCTATGTGAACCGCGTGAGCTCTCCCGCCTCGAGCCTTACTCCCATCATGCGTCGCGAGATACCGAAGATGGCCAAGGATTCCGTGGCTATGATTTCGTTCGTAGACAACCAGTACACCATCGCCAAGCTTCTCGATGTGACCACCTCGATTGACTCTGTTCGCCTTGATGTTGCCTTCATCGACGAGAACGCCGATGCCGACTCTATCATCGGTCTGCTCAACACCGGTGCCAAGGCAGGTGACCTGGCCGAGGCTATCGTGCAGCATCAGGACAGCATGTGGGTTTCGCTTCTCGCTCCCGGCATGGCAGCCATGAAAGATGAGCTCATCTCAGCTCAGACCGGCACATACTTCAAGCCCACCAATAACAACGGCAACGCCGGTATGGTAGTGCGTGTGGCACAGCGCAAGGAGCCCGTGCAGGTTTACGATGTAGCTGAGATCACTTACGATGTAGTGCCCTCGTCGGCCACCATCAACAAGCTCACCAGCGACCTCCGCAACTATATCACGACCAACAACACCGCCGACGCCTTCACAAAAGAGGCCGGCAACGCAGGCTATCAGCCTCTGCCCGCCACTGTGACTCCCTCGAGCCTCAGCGTGAACGGTCTGGAAGACAGCCGTGGCGCCGCCAAGTGGGCCCTCTCGGCCAAGAAAGGCACTGTGTCGGATATCTTCACCAACGACCGCGACTCGCGTCTGCTCGCCGTGGCTCTCACCGATGTCTACGAAGGTGACTATGAGCCCGCTTCGAGTGAGGCTGTAAGCAACTACCTCACCGGCAAAATACGCAACCGCAAGATGGCCGAGAAGCTCGTAGCCGACTATCAGGGCAAGGGCAAGACTGTTGCTGACTATGCTACCGCTATGGGTGTGAGCGCTGATACAACTCAGGTGACCTTCGGTCAGGGTTATGTGCGCAACTTCCCCATGAATGAGTCGAACCTCATTGCTAACGTTTCCGTTGCAAAGCCCGGTCAGGTTGTAGGTCCTATCGCCCTCAATAATTCTGTGGTAGTATTTACTGTTACCGATCAGAAGAAGAGTGGTCGTGAATTCAATTTCGATTCTGACGCTATGACATTTAATCAGCGTGAGGGCGCCATGTCGTTCCAGCGCGCAATGCCTATGATTCTTCTTGGCAACAAGAAGATTGACAATCGCATTCAGAAATTCTACAGCGACCGCCAGTAATCGGGCGATTGCTTCAATAAATAGTTATCCCCGCTGCAAGCCATGGCTTGCAGCGGGGATAACTGTTTAGCTAAGATAGCTAAAGTGGCTAAGATAGCTATGGTAGGTCTCATAGCTGCTTTAGGGGGCTTGCCCACAAAAAAACTCCCGGAGGCCGCGATGCGGCTCCGGGAGCAAGCGCTTCAGGATGGGCTTGAACCAACGACCCCCTGATTAACAGTCAGGTGCTCTAACCAACTGAGCTACTGAAGCATTGGTGTTAATTTCATAGCTTAAGACAAAGGAGTGTGTGCTCTTCTTTATCTGATCTAATAAGTTTGGCGCTTCAGGATGGGCTTGAACCAACGACCCCCTGATTAACAGTCAGGTGCTCTAACCAACTGAGCTACTGAAGCATTAATTGCAATATCTTGCCGAAGCAACCGTTTCATGCAAGCCACCCCTCCGGGTTTTGCGTTGCAAAATTACGCTTCTTTTTTGAGTTGTGCAACTTTTTTACGTAAATTTTTCCACTCATCTTTACACCGGAATGTTGAGGGAATGCGGGATTTAACATAGTCTGCTTGAAATCAGTGCCATTTGGCACTGGTTTTTATGTGAAGTAGAGGTATCTTTGTGGGTGAAACCAATAGATAAACTCCAATAAGATGTTACGATTCCTTAAATCTTTTATGGCTCTCGCCGGTCTGTGCCTCTCTTTTATGGCGCTTGCAAAGTCAGACGAGACTTACATGGTATACGGCCATGTGGCGGATTTTGATACCCATGCGCCCCTTTATAAAGCCAAGGTCTATTTTTATGACGGTAATCAGGCACTTGTCGATTCAATGGTTGTCGACCGAACGGATATGAACTATAAAGAGGGCGGCTTCATGTGCAATTCGGGAGTGTTTCCCGCCGGGCATTATTTCCTGAATATAGTTCATCCCGGCTACTGCTCGCCCATGATTCCGTTTGAGCTTTCCAATCATAACCCGCTTCCGACTCTGTTTCTAAAGAAACTTCCCGCCGACGGCGAGAAACCGGAGCAGGAGTATGCCTGGGAGCCCACGATGCTGGAAGTGCTCAAGTCATCGCCGGCCTATGCCCGCGATACGGCGAGAACGGAAAGATTTGAGTATGCCCTCCCTTCCGACTCGATGCTCACGCAGACCCGTAAGGAGTTCCATCTCGACAGCGTGGCCGGCGACGGCGACGACATTAGCAGGATAAAGAATCTGCTTTACTGGGTGCACGACAACATAAAGCATAACGGGAGCAACGGAGTGCCGGAAGGCGCATGTTCGCTCTCAAACATATATCATGCCTCGAAAAAGAACGATTGCGGCTACAACTGCCGCGTGCTCGCCATAGCACTTGCTGAGGCATATCTGTCAGTAGGCATCCCGGCCAGATATCTCACATGCCAGCCGAAAGCGTGGGATACCGACGCCGATTGCCATGTGATATGTATGGCATGGAGTGATTCGCTCGGCAAATGGGTGTGGGCCGACCCAACTTTCGCTGCATATGTGACCGACGAGCGCGGGCTGCTGCTCCATCCGGGCGAAGTGCGCTACCGTCTGCAGCACGATATGCCTCTGACTTTGAACCCCGATGCCAACTGGAATCATGAGGTGATTCAGACCAAGGAAGATTACCTCGAGGACTATATGGCCAAGAATCTTTATATACTCTCGGCCAACATGCTTCAGCAGGCCGAACCCGAGGGACCGGGCAGCTATCAACATCATCAGGGCTGGCATGCGGCTCTTGTGCCGCAGAAGACAAAATATTCAAACGCCTGGATAGTGACCACCGATGAGGATTGGTTCTGGCAGGCTCCCCGCTGACCGCCCGGAGCCTATTCAGGAGACTGTGATTTACAGAAGCGATGTGTCGTGAGCAGGCGCATCGCTTCTTTTTGCGCCGTTTTTGGAAGAATGATTAATGAAATAATTCCTTAATTGTTGTGAAGTGTGGGATATTTGAGTAATTTTGCAAAAGATAAGCCACATGTGCGCGGCTCCGATGCGCGGCCGTGTGTGCTGCCATGAATTTCATACGTCTCTGTCGGTATGCCAACGCACCGGCAAGCAAACACTGCGAAGCGAAAACTTACTAACAAACTATAACTTAAAAATCAAACATTTATGTGGTTAACATCCTCATCCATAGGTAGGAAGCTGATTATGGCCCTTACGGGTGCCTTCCTTATCCTATTCGTGACGTTTCACGCACTGATGAATGGTGTGGCACTCTTCTGGCCCAGCGCCTACAATGAAGTGTGTCTGTTTCTGGGTGCCAACTGGTATGCCTTGGTAGGCACTCTGATTCTCGCCGCCGCAGTGGTGCTTCACATTGTGTATGCCATCTGGCTTACCGTGCAGAACCGTGCAGCACGCGGTTCTGAGCGCTACGATGTCACTTCGCGTCCTCCTCAGGTGGAGTGGTCGTCGAAAAACATGCTTGTGCTCGGTCTGGTAGTGCTCGCATTCCTGGTGATTCACTTCATCCAGTTCTGGGCAAAGATGCAGCTCGCCGAGGTTCTCGGCTGCGAGGTAGTCGACGCTGCCCGTGGCGGCGAGGTGGTTCCCCCTGCTGCCGGCACTTACTTCCTTGGCATGGCTTTCAGCCAGTGGTGGACTCTTCCTGTCTATATCATCGCTTTCGTGGCTCTGTGGTTCCACCTCACCCACGGTTTCTGGTCGATGATGCAGACTGTGGGCTGGAACAATGATGTGTGGATGAACCGCATCAAATGCATCGGCAACTGGTGGATTTCAATCGTAGTGGCTCTCTTCATCGCCGAGGCCGTAGTCTTCACAGTTCAGGCCAACCGCGGCACTTACTATGAGTGCCCCGTGCTCCTCGAGCAGTATGAGGAGATGGCTGCTGAGGGCAAGGATGCCTATGCAGCTCCCGCTGCTTGCGCAGCCGCAATGTGCGAAAAAGCTCAGGCTTGTCAGGAGGCTGCTCCTTGCGCTGCAGCCGAAGCCTGTCAGGAGCAGTGCACCGAGAATGTAACTGTAATAACTAACGAATAATCACTTAGCAGATATGGCAGATCTCAAGAACCTCGAGGGCATGATCGACTCAACGCCGATTATGAAAGATTACGCCGACATCGAGTCGTCGAAACTCCCCGAATATCAGATAGACAGCAAAATACCTGAAGGTCCCATAGCTGAGAAGTGGACCAACTACAAAGCTCACCAGAAACTGGTGAACCCCGCCAACAAGCGTCACCTCGACATTATCGTGGTGGGCACAGGTCTGGCCGGCGCATCGGCCGCCTCGACCCTCGGCGAACTCGGATTCAACGTATATAACTTCTGCATCCAGGACAGCCCCCGCCGCGCACACTCCATCGCAGCCCAGGGCGGTATCAACGCCGCCAAGGACTATCAGAACGATGGTGACTCGGTATACCGTCTCTTCTACGATACCGTGAAGGGCGGCGACTTCCGTTCGCGTGAGGCCAATGTGTACCGTCTGGCTGAAGTATCAAGCAATATCATCGACCAGTGCGTGGCACAGGGCGTGCCTTTCGCACGTGAATACGGCGGCCTCCTTGCCAACCGCTCTTTCGGCGGCGCACAGGTGAGCCGTACATTCTACGCCAAGGGCCAGACCGGCCAGCAGCTTCTGCTCGGCGCCTACTCTTCGCTCAACCGCCAGATTAAGAAGGGCACAGTGAAGAGCTTCAACCGCCGCGAGATGCTCGACATCGTCATTATCGACGGCCGTGCCCGCGGTGTGATCATGCGTAATCTCATCACAGGCGAGATAGAGCGCTACGCCGCTCACGCAGTGGTGCTCGCCACCGGCGGTTACGGCCGCGCCTTCTTCCTCAGCACCAACGCCATGGGCTGCAACGGCTCGGCTGCCGTGCAGGCTTTCAAGAAGGGCGCATACCTCGCCAACCTCGCCTTCACACAGATTCACCCCACATGTATCCCCGTTCACGGCGAAGACCAGAGCAAGCTCACCCTCATGAGCGAGTCACTTCGTAACGACGGCCGCATCTGGGTGCCCAAGAAGAAGGAAGATGCCGAGGCCATCCGCGCCGGACGCAAGAAACCTACCGATATTCCCGACGAGGACCGCGACTTCTATCTGGAGCGCCGTTATCCCGCCTTCGGTAACCTCTGCCCCCGCGACATCGCTTCGCGTGCCGCCAAGGAGCGTTGCGACGCCGGCTACGGTGTAGGTACCGGCAACGCCGTATACCTCGACTTCAAGTATGCCATCGACCGCCTCGGTGCCGATGTGGTGCGCGACCGCTACGGAAACCTCTTCGACATGTATCAGATGATTTCCGACGACAATCCCTACGAGACACCTATGATGATATTCCCCGCCAGCCACTACACCATGGGCGGCATCTGGGTTGACTACGAGCTGCAGACCTCCATCAAGGGCCTCTTCGCCATTGGTGAGTGCAACTTCTCGGACCACGGTGCAAACCGTCTGGGCGCATCGGCGCTCATGCAGGGTCTGGCCGACGGCTATTTCGTGCTTCCTTACACCATGCAGAACTATCTCAGCGATCAGATCAAGGTGCCCCGTTTCAAGACCGATGCGCCTGAGTTCGACGCTGCAGAGAAAGGCGTGCGCGACCGCATCGCCAAGCTCATGGCTATAAAGGGAACCAAATCGCCCGACCAGCTCCATAAGAAGCTCGGTCATGTGATGTGGAATCTCGTGGGTATGGGCCGCACTCTCCAGAGCCTCGTGAAAGCTCTCGACGAAATTGAAAAAGTGCGCAAGGAGTTCTATACCGACCTCCGCATCGTGGGTAAAGCCGATGATCTCAACACTGAGCTTGAAAAGGCTCTCCGTCTCGAAGACTTCCTGGTTATCGCCAAGATGATGGCCATTGACGCTCTGCACCGCAATGAATCGTGTGGTGCTCACTTCCGCGAAGAGTACCAGACCGCCGACGGCGAGGCTGCCCGCAATGACGAGAATTACATGTATGTGGGTTGCTGGAAATACACCGGCGACAACGAGAAGCCCATTCTGCTCAAGGAGCCCCTCAAATACGAGGCCATCAAGGTGCAGACCCGTAACTACAAATCGTAAAAGCAACCACGTAGGAGCCCAGGTGTGCCTCAGGGCATGCGCACTGCGGCGCATCGGCTCCCACCAAATAACTTTCGTAACAAATTATGGAAACTACAATCAATGTAAACTTGAAGATTTGGCGTCAGCGTGGTCCCAAAGAGCCGGGCAAATTCGTCAAATATCGCGTAGAAAACGTGTCGACAGGCAGTTCGTTCCTCGAGATGCTCGACATGCTCAATCAGCAGCTTGTGGACAAGGGCGAGGAGCCTGTGGTGTTCGACAACGACTGCCGTGAAGGCATCTGCGGCATGTGCTCGCTCTACATCAACGGTCACCCCCACGGTGTGGTACAGGGCATCACCACCTGCCAGCTCCACATGCGCAAATTCCACAACGAGGAGGAAATCACAGTGGAGCCCTGGCGCTCGGCAGCCTTCCCCGTAATCCGCGACCTCATGGTGAACCGCAACGCCTTCGATCAGATTCAGCAGGCCGGCGGCTATGTAAGCTTCAACTGCGGCGGTGCTCCCGACGCCAACAATCTCCCAATCTCGAAGGAGATTGCCGACGAGGCTATGGACTCGGCCACCTGCATCGGTTGCGGCGCCTGTGTGGCAGCCTGCAAGAATGGTTCGGCAATGCTCTTCGTGAGCGCCAAGGTGAGTCAGTTTGCCCTGCTTCCCCAGGGGCAGGTGGAGCGCGCCCGTCGCGCCCGCGCCATGGTCAAGAAGATGGACGAGCTCGGTTTCGGCAACTGCACCAACACCGGTGCCTGCGCCGCCGAGTGTCCCAAGAGCATTTCGCTGAGCAACATCGCCCGTCTCAACCGCGAGTTTATCAAAGCCAAACTGGCCGACTGATAAAGCGATAGCATAATCAACATAATCCACCGGGTGCAGGTGCCGAAGAGGCACTTGCACCCGGTGCTTTTTTTTGTGCCGGAACTGCGGGGGAAAGGCATGTTTTCGTCGGGCGCGGACTGCCCTGAATCGCGGAAAAAATGCTAAATTTGTGCTCCCGAAAAAAAGAATATATACTGAAATGAAATATGGCATATGGGCCACGCTTTGCGTGGCCATGGTTTCCGCAGGCGCGCTCACACATGAAGTAAAGGCTGCTGAAAAAGCAGGAAACATGACTTACAGCAGCGCGGCGAAGAGCTTGAAGGATGCTGTGCTGATAGGCAACGGCACTGCCGGAGCGGCGCTGTACGGCACTTTCCCCGACGAAAAGATAGATATTGACGAAATAGTGCAGCCGGCGGAAGGTACGGTGACACCTGAAGGCGACGCCCAGGAGCGCTACCGCAATATGTTCAGGCCGCTGGCTCGGCTCACCGTGCGCCACTCATTGCCTCTGAGCAGTAAGCAGACCGGATATGAGCGTGGTCTCGACCTCTCGACGGGTACCGCCTACACAAATGTGACATTGACCGAAGGGCTGCGCCGCCAGGAAGCCTATGCATCGGGGCCCGATTCTGTGATAGTGATTAACTACACCGCCGAGGTGCCGCTCAACTGCACCATATCGCTCGACTCTGATTTCGCCGAGGAGATAACCTCGTTTGACGACCGCATAGTGATGCGTGGCACAATGGGACGCCCCTCCGACGGCAAGCGACACCGTGTGGTGAGAAACAATCGTGCGGTAAAGCGCGATTCAACGGCCTTGGCCGCCGACACCGCGGGCGTTCACTTTATAACCATGCTCAAGGTGCTTCCGGGAGAGGGCAACATCACTACCAACCCCGACGCCTCGCTCACACTGAATCACATGCAGGGCGCAATGCTTATAATCACCACGGTGAAGGAATCGGCTGCACTGCGCTCGATAGCTCTGCCCGACGACGCCGACCCGGTGGCCGACCTGGCGAGGCTGCGCGTGTTCCGCGCCTCGCTCAAGGGGTATGAGGGTTTCGAGAAGTTCCGCTCCAACGACCTCGACCTGCAGCTTGCGGCAGCCTCGGGCGAGACATCGTCTGAAGCTTTGTCGGCCGACGCTCAGCTGATTGAGAAATATGCCAAATATCTCGACATGGCCACGACCAATCCCGGCACAGGCGGCGATTCTGAGGTGTTCGTAGCCTCGCCCGGCCGCATAGAGTTTGTGCCGGGCACACAGCTCGGATGGGGCGACGGCGAAGTCGACAGCGCCACTGTGCTGGGCTGCTTCAATATAAGCTGCAAATGGGAAAAGGGGAAAATCACGGGCGGAAACATCACCTATCAGCCCGCCGGGGGCGACCCCGTCGATACGGAAGTGGAGCTGATACTCAACGGCGAGTCGCACCGCACATCGCTGCGGGCATGGCGTCCGGTGCCGCTCGAGAACTTCGTAGACCTCGTGCGGCCGTTCATTCAGTAAGAGCTTGTTTAATAATAAATGTTACTGGCCGTAGGGGAGTATTATTTTTCATATAATTGACATGTTTTTATGACTGTTTAATGGTCGGAGGTGAATTCCTGTGATTGTAAAATCACCTTTGCATCGCATATCTTGGCCGGTTTCTGCCATGTTCCTCAGTCATGTACTTCAGTACACTCCTTCGTCACATGACGGAAACCGTCTCAAGCTATGCGACCCTGCCTGCAACATTTATTTTTAAACAAGCTCTAAAACGCTTACCAGCCGCCGGAGGCACCTCCGCCTCCGGTCATGCCGCCTCCGAATGAACCGCCTGAGAAGCCACCGCCACCTCCTGAGAATCCGCCTCCGCCACCACCGATGATGATGGGGGTGGCCACTTCCTTAGGGATGGTGAACGGGCGCGCGGTGTTGTTGCCGCAGTTGAGGCAGCGATAGGTAGTGATACCCTGACCTTCAACCCTTGTGGTGGGCTTGCGTAGTATACGCTGGCCGGTGCACACGCAGGCGCGTGCATGGCAGCGGTCGCACACGGTGTAGTTGTGCCGATGGTTGATATAGGGTATTATGTCGGTTTCGCCGCAGGCAGGACACAGCCACACATCATAATCTACAGAGTCGAGCTGCTCTTCGGCATCCTGTGCCGGAGTGAGGTAGCGGTTGTCGTTCACCTCGTCGACACGCTCCATGCGGGTGTGGCAGTTGGGGCAAAGTCGTTTGCGCAGGCGCACCCGGCGCATGGCCACGATGAGCCATAAAAGCAGCGGCAGCGCCATGCCGAGTGTGAGGAACGACATCACGAGAAGCGGCACACGCAGTTTCTGCAGGGCCTCGAAGCGGCTTGCGGTGGGCAGCTTGCGTGTGGCGAGCAGAGTGGAGATGAGCCATATGAGCAGCGCGACAGTGGCAAGCAACGCGAAGAGCACGTAGAACCGGAATGCATCGATATCTTCGGCGTGGCTGTCGTTGGCCTCCCGCGACATGAGTTCTTCGCGGGCCTCGGGGTCGGTGAGCAGCCGGTGCATTTGTGTGAGAGCTGCAAGCACTCCGGCATCGTAGTCGCCATTTTTGAAATTCGGCGCGAGGTCGTTGCGTATTATCCTTGCAGCGAGCACATCAGGAAGCACTCCCTCAGCGCCGTAGCCGGTGCGGATCGTCGCACGGCGGTCACCGACCGAGATGAGCATGAGCACGCCGTTGTCCTTGTCGCTTTTGCCTATGCCCCAGAGCGAGAACAAGTCGGTGGCATAGTCGTCGATGTCGGCACCCGAGAGGTCGGGCACTATCGCCACAACCGGCTCGGCCGATGTCTGCCGCCATATGTCGGCAATGATTGAATCGGCCTGCGCGCGGGCGGTGGGGGAGAGGGCAGCAGCCTGGTCGCTGACGAAGCGGGTGCGGTCTGCCACATGCACGTTCTTTACCTCTTCGGGTGTGATGGCAAATGTAAGCAGGGGCATCAGGAGCCCGATAAATATGGCTAATGTTTTTTTCATTTTTATAAGTGCGAATGATGTCATACGGCGGGTAGCGAAAGGCCGTTGAGTTTGCGGTAAAGGTCGAGGGCGTAGACATCGGTCATGGCCGACACATGGTCGAGCACAGCCTGAATCTTTGGGAACAGCCCGGCTTCGGCCACTCCGTATTGCCCCGGCACCTGCGACAGCAGCAGGCGCGAGTAGTTGAGCTGCGGATGGCGCACGGCGTCGATGAGCTTTTCGAGCAGGAACGTGATGATGCGGTTGCCGGCGAGCTCCACGTTGACCACGGCTTCGGAGCGGTAGATTTTGTTCCACGACAGCTCGTTGCAGCGGCGATAAGCCATCAGTTCGGTCTGCGGCACGTGGGCCAGCAGCTGGCCGGGGAAGGTGCCGCGCATGATGGATTTCTCGTTATTGACGAACACCTCGGCGCAGCGGTCAACCAGCACGCCGATCACTCCCGAGCGCAGATAGGCTATCTGTTCATTGGGGTCGGAGATGTGGCGCATCACCTGCTCGCAGCGCACGCGCCGCTCGGGGCTGAAGAATGCCAGCAGATGATCGAGCACTTCGGGTGTGGAGAGTATCTTCAGCTTGTGGGCGTCTTCGATATCCATCACCTCATAGCAGATGTCGTCGGCGGCCTCCACGATGTAGACAAGCGGGTGACGGGCATAGCGCAGTCTCCCCTGCGAGTTCTCGAGCTGAAGCATGCCGAGCTCCTCGGCTATGGTGCGGAAGGTCTCGGTCTCCGATGTGAAGAATCCGAACTTGTTTTTGTTACCGGCCAGGGTGGATGTGTAGGGATATTTCACCACCGAGGCGAGGGTTGAGTAGGTCATGGCGAAACCGCCGCGACGCCGGCCGATGAACTGGTGTGTGAGCAGGCGCAGGGCGTTGGCGTTGCCTTCGAAATGCGTGAGGTCGGACCACTGTTCGGGCGTGAGCTCCTCCACGAGGTCGGCACCGAGTCCCTCGGAGAAGAATGTAGAGATGGCTTTCTCACCCGAATGGCCGAAAGGCGGGTTGCCGAGGTCGTGGGCGAGGCATGCCGCCGCCACGATGTCGCCTATCGATTCGAGAGCATCTGCTTCGGGAGTGTCCTTGTGCCGCTCGCGCAGGGAGCGGGCTATGGCGTTGGCCATGGAGCGTCCCACCGACGACACCTCGAGGCTGTGGGTCAGACGGTTGTGCACGAAGATGCTTCCCGGCAGAGGAAACACCTGTGTCTTGTTCTGCAGGCGCCGGAAGGGAGATGAGAATATCAGGCGGTCGAAATCGCGCTGAAAGTCGGAGCGGGTGGCTGATGCCGGGGTTGGGGTGTGGTAGTCCTCCATGCCCAGACGCTTGTCGGATATGAGCCTGCTCCACGCCATCGAGGGCGCTTCTTCCGGTTCATTCCGCTGTTCCGGGTTCTGCTGTCGGGGCTGAGAGGTCATCTTCGTCGTATTTCTGATAGAGGAAATCGTTGTAGGGGAATCGCTGGGCGTGTATCTCGCGGGCTTTCTGATAGATAATTTGTTTAAGTTCGTCGACATTGGTGCCCTTTTTTGCGGAAACAAATACGCAGTTGCCCGGCGCGAGGCGGTTCATCCACGTGGCCTTGAGTTCCTCGAGCGGTATGTTGCGGTCGGTGCGCTCGGTGAGGTCGTCCTCATCTTTGGGAATGTGGGAGTAGGCGTCGATTTTGTTGAACACCACAATCATGGGTTTGTCGGCCGACTCACACACTTCGCTGAGGGTGCGGTTCACGACCTCAATCTGCTCCTGGAACTGGGGATGGCTCACATCCACCACATGCACCAGCAGGTCGGCGTCGCGCACCTCGTCGAGTGTGCTTTTAAACGATTCCACAAGGTGAGTCGGGAGCTTGCGGATGAATCCCACGGTGTCGGTAAGCAGGAAGGGGAGGTTCTCGATGGTCACTTTGCGCACCGTGGTGTCGAGAGTAGCGAAAAGCTTGTTTTCGGCGAACACATCGCTCTTGCTGAGTAGATTCATCAGCGTGCTTTTGCCCACGTTGGTGTAGCCGACGAGGGCCACGCGGGTGAGCTGTCCGCGGTTCTTGCGCTGGAGTGTCTTCTGGCGGTCGATGTCGCGAAGTTCCTCTTTGAGCAGCGATATGCGGCGCAGGATAATGCGTCGGTCGGTCTCAATCTGCGTCTCACCGGGGCCGCGCATACCGATACCGCCGCGCTGACGCTCGAGGTGGGTCCACATACGGGTGAGTCGGGGGAGCAGGTACTGATATTGCGCCAACTCCACCTGAGTCTTGGCTGTGGCCGTCTGTGCGCGTTTGGCGAATATGTCGAGGATGAGGCTCGAGCGGTCGAGTATCTTCACCTGCAGTTCCTTCTCGATGTTGGCTACCTGCTTCGACGAAAGATCATCGTCGAAAATCACCATGCCTATGTCGTTTTTCTCGACATATTCTTTGATTTCGGCCAGTTTGCCCTGCCCCACAAATGTGCGGGGATTTGGGTAGTCGAGCTTCTGGGTAAAACGCTCCACCACCTCGGCTCCGGCTGTATCGGCCAGAAAGGCGAGTTCGTCGAGATATTCCTGTGTCTTGGCTTCGCTTTGGTCGCGGGTGACGAGAGCCACCAGAATGGTGCGCTCCGTGGTCTCCTTGCTTATTACAAATTCTTTCATATTCCGTTAGTGTGCTGTTCCATCCCTCCCCTATGATTTTGCGGGCATATGGTCTGTCATATGCCACGCGTCTATAAAACAAACGCGGACGCTCGCCGGTTGTCTGACACAAAATTAATAATTATCGCCGTATTTCCCGCCTGCCGCCCGATAATTTTGCTGTAAGACAGCAAAGCAGCCAGCCGTTTGGTCAAATGCCAAAGGGCTGGCTGCCTTTCTTTTCACGGGTATGTTATATCGGCAGGTGGGTCAGTTGACGAGGATTTTCCGGCCGTTCACCACGTAGACACCCTGCTCGATGGGTGCCAGAGTGGTCACGCCGGGGTGAACTACACCTGAGAATGCTTTCTGGCCGGAGATGTTGTGGAGTGTCACGAGGCTGTCTTGAGTTGCCTTCACGGTAATCTCGCCGTTGCCGGGGATTATTTCAACCTCATTGTCGTGGGCGGTTCCGAGCGAGGATAGAGGCTTGTCGAAGAACATGCCTGCCACCGAGGCATTGTCGCCGCGGATGTTGTTCACCCTGAAACGCACGGGGCGGTCGATGCGCAGGGTGATGTATCGGCTTGAGCCGTACTCACGCACAATCTGCACCGGGGCAATCATCTGCAGTGTACTGAGGTCGAATATCTCGATGGCGCTTCTGCGGCCGGTGCGTTTTTCCCAGTCGATGAAGTAGAATGTGAGGTCGTAAGGAGCCTCGGGCTGATAGTCGAGGTCGAGCGTCATGGTTTCGAGGCAGTCGGCGGGGTCGAGGGTGAAGAACACTCCTACCTGACGCTGCTGGTCACCTTCGTCGGGCGACTGCAGCGAGCGGGGGTCGTCGGCTGTGCCGGGGTAGCGGTAGTTGCCTCCGAGGCGCAGGTTCACGGTGCAGCCTGCGGGCAGGTTGGTGCGGTGTGCGCCGTCGCCGTCGTAGCTGAACAGATAGTAGCCGTCTTTACCGTACTTACCTCTCCAGTCGCCTTTGGTGATGGTGTCTTCCGCAACGAGGGGTTTCTCATAGAGATAGTGGAGGGTTTCAACAGGTTCGGGCGATATGGCTGCCGAGGTGTAGGCGAAGCTCACTGTGTGTTCGCCTTCGCCCATTTGCGGGAGGTATGCGAAATAGGTGTCTTCAGAAGCGGGTTCAACAGCAGTTCCGTCGACTTTCACGCCGGTCACTCCGGCGCCCATTTTGGGTATGGCCATAGTGGCTGCGGTGCCTGCGGGCACAGTGAGCTGTGCGCTGCCGGTGCGGGTGTCGATGGCGAAACTGATTTCACCTTTCGGGGTAGGTGTCTTTCCGCTGACGCGTGTGAGGCCGCAGGTGAGATGTGGCTTCACGCTGAATTCCTCGAAGCCTGCTTTCACGGGCTTGATGCCGAGCACCTCCTCGGAGAGCCATTTGGTGACTCCGGCGCTCCATGGATGGGTGAGGCTGGTGAAGCCTACCTGACAGTTGGGCACGGGGTCGTTTTCGGCGAGGGCGTAGTCGTTCCACGACGGGCGGTAGACCTCGAAGAATGTGGTGCCTCCGTAGCGTATCATGCCTCCCCAGCAATCGTCGATAGTGTGGAGCGCTTCGCCGTAGCGGTTCATGCGCGACATGGCGTTGAGCACGAAGAACTGGTTGAAGGGAGAGTAGGAGAGGCGCTGCAGGCGGTCGGCAAACACTCGGTTCCACACTGGAAAACCCAAGCCTGAATGCCCCCTGCGGCCAGGTTTATTTGACCCCATGAGCCAAAATTGCTCTAACCCTTT
>CAKTFH010000005.1 GCA_934555895.1 uncultured Muribaculaceae bacterium
GATGAAAAGGAACTAAATCCTAATTCAGTCAGCGATTCAGGAAGATTTATTTCTTTTAGTTTGGTTCCTTCGAATGCATCTGAGCCGATTTTTGTGAGGCTTTTGCCGAATGTCACTTCCTGCAGAGGGTTGTTCATATACATTTCATCAGAGATTTCGGTAACGCAATCTCCGACAGTGAGTGTCTCTATTTCTTTATCGCTCAAGGTGACTCCAGTGCAGTTCCGGCCTTGATACACCCTTTTAAAGACTGTGTCAATAAAATCCAGGTCAATCAAGAATGGCGTTTCGCCGTCTGAAATAATTAACTCGTCTATTGTTCCACAGGAATTAAATGAATTAAAAATTTTTGAGAGGGTAGCAGGAATTGTTATTTTAGATAGTGATGTGCAATTGCTGAAATTATTTTCAAGTTTCGTTATTTTTGAGGGGATATTAAAACTCTCAAGAAGAGCGCAAGATGAAAAGGAACTAAATCCTAATTCAGTCAGCGATTCAGGAAGATTTATTTCTTTTAGTTTGGTTCCTTCGAATGCATCTGAGCCGATTTTTGTGAGGCTTTTGCCGAATGTCACTTCCTGCAGAGGGTTGTTCATATACATTTCATCAGAGATTTCTGTTACGTAGTCTCCAATGGTGAGAGACTCAACCTCTTTGCTTTCAAATCTGATATTGGTACAGTTGCGACCTTGATAAACCTTCTTTATTAATGTATGGTCAGCAAACCAGCCGTTGGCTGACAGCGGAGTTTCGCCATCGGAAATAATGAACTCATCTATCGTACCACAATCCCCGAATACAGCTGTCAGAGATAATACTGTTGAAGGAATTGTAATTTTTCTAATTGATGGGCAATTATTGAAATTATATCCGAGTTCCGTTATTTTTGAGGGGATATTAAAGCTCTCAAGGAGAGCGCAATAATCAAAGGAATTATTCCCTAATTCAGTCAGTGATTCAGGCAGGTTAATTTCTTTTAGTTTGGTTCCTTTGAATGCTTCTGAGCCGATTTTTGTGAGGCTTTTGCCAAAAATGACTTCCTGGAGTGGTGTGTTTATATACATTGCATCAGAGATTTCTGTTACGCAGTCTCCAATGGTGAGAGATCCAACTCCTTTGCTTTCAAATCTTATATTGGTGTTGCGACCCTGATAAACTTTTTTTATTAATGCGTAGTCAGCAAACCGTCCGCCGGCTGACAATGATGTTTCACTATCGGAAATTATAAGCTCATCTATAGTGGAATTGTTAAATACTGATGTTATTTGCGAAACAGTTGCAGGAATTGTGATTGTGGAAAGGGACGGACAGTTGTTAAATATATTGTTTAGTTCGGTTATTTTCGAGGGAATATTGACTGTCTTCAACGCGCCGCATCCGTCGAATGCTCCTGAACCGATTTTTACAATGCTTTCCGGAAGAATAACTTCTTCAACATTCTGTTGGCTTTCGCCGCTGAAGCCGCCTTCTCTTACAGCAACCACAGTATAATGGCTTGTTTGGTAAGGGTATATGGCAGAAGTGTAGTCGACAGTTTCAGGAACAATTATTTTGCCGGAAGCCCCCCTTGCGACACCGCAAACTTCGCATATATTGTCACCGACACTCATATAGAGTAAATCGTCTTTTTGGAAATTGTAGGTAAAGGCATGCGTCACTACCGAGGCGAGTAGGAACGATGTGAAAAGTAGAAATTTTTTCATGATAGTATTTGGCCTCGCTCGTTCCCGGTCGGCAGAAATGAATTTTGAAAATATAAAAAGCGTGGAACGATGTTCAGTTTATTTTACCTAAGGCATCGCCAAACGCCCACAAAAGAATAAACAGTCCACTCCCACGCCATTATCGAATATCTAAGCCCCGTGCCGGGGAGTGGATATACGACACACATGAGCGTCTCCGACCGCTTTCCCTCTTTTGTAAAAATTTGGCGAATTTTAGGTAAAGGATAAAGCTTGAATACGCTATTTAAAATAAAGAAATATGTATGGTTGGCCTCTGCCAGATCCGTTGCAAATTTAATCTTTTTGTTTCTCCCTGACAACTTTTATATCTGTTTATTTGAATGTTTCCCCAAATTAACTTGTTTGAAATCTTCCTACACCTCTAAGAGTATGTTTACTTTTAACTTTATGAAATCTTTAGATACCTTTCAGGTCTGTCCGGAGATTTCATTCAGTCATTATGGCACCCCATAACTCTTTCACTCAATCTCCAGACATACCTGAAATCCTCTCTAAATCTTAACATAAGCCAAAAGTAAACATACTCTAAATTATGACCGGGCATATTTTGAGAAATAAAGGAGACTGCTTATTTTCTTCCTTAAGATAGAATAGCGCGTGGGGATGTATCTATACAGTATACTGACTTAAACCATGGCAGCATGGCAGTATTGAAATATGCATAGTGTCAATATGTTTGTGTCATAATCAATTAAAAATAATTTAGTAATTTTGAGTTTTTAAAGAGAGTCATTTATCATGCAGAACGATTACAACGGAATAATCCAGGAGCGTGCCGAGCATGTTTTTGAAGTTATGGCAAAGCGCGTGAATGTCGAAGATATTCGGCGCATTCGGGCGGCTTTCGAACTGGCCCGCGAGGCCCATGCGTCGCAGAAACGTAAGACAGGAGAGCCTTATATCCTTCATCCGATTGCTGTGGCCAATATTGCGGCGGAAGAGCTTATGCTCGGAGCCAATCCGGTGATAGCTTGCTTTCTGCATGATGTAGTGGAGGATACATCCTATACCGTAGAGGATATCCGCGAGCGTTTTGGCGACGATGTGGCGTTTTTAGTGCAAGTGGTCACAAAGAAACCCACATGCGACTATGAAATGTCGAAGCAGCTCGACAATTACCGTCAGCTTCTTGACTCCATGCAGTATGACATCAGAGCCATACTTGTAAAACTTGCCGACCGTCTACACAACATGCGCACCCTTGCATCGATGAAGCCGGAGAAGCAGATGAAAATCGCGGGCGAGACCGACTATTTCTATGCTCCGCTGGCCAATCGTCTTGGTCTCTATAACATAAAAACGGAGCTTGAGAATCTCTCGTTCCGCTTCCGGTGTGCCGATGAATATGAAGAAATATCTGCACTCATCGCACGGCATGTAGAGGCAAACAGGGATAATCTTGAGGCTTTCCGTCGCCAGATAGGGGAAACTCTCGCTTCCGCAGGTATCAGGGTGCGGGTTTATGTGGATTATCGACGGCCGTTCAGTCTATGGCGCAAGATGAGAAAGTATGGTGATGATTTCAATCATCTGAAATATCGGCATTTTGTGGAGGTAGTTTTTGATGAGAACCAGACCTCGCTCAGTGAGAAACAGATGGCGATGAGAATCTACTGCATACTGACTGACAGATTTAAGGAGAAGCATTGCAGCATGAGCAACTATATTGACTCACCGAAGGAGAACGGTTATCAGAGCATCCATGTGAAACTGCTACCCGATTTCGGCCGCTGGCAGGAGGTGCATATCAGCAGCGAGGCGATGATACGCCAGTCGCAGCTAGGGTGTGTGGCGGAGCGTAATGAAGCCAATATCCAGATGTGGATTGAGAAATTCCGTACTGTGCTCCACGATACCATCAACAATCCGAAGAGCGACGAACGCTATATGGAAGATATCATCACAGCCTTTTACAACGACGACATTCAGGTGTTCACGCCAAAAGGCGAGAAAATCATCCTTCCTCAGAATGCTACTGTTATTGATTTCGCATATGAGGTGAATACCAAACTCGGGAACCATGCGAAATATGCCCGAATCAACAGCAGGCTGGAACCGGTGAACGCTACGCTTCGTCGTGGTGATGTGGTGGAAATTTTCACTGATCCTGCGTCGCATCCCGAGCAAGACTGGGAGAGTTTCGCACATACCTTCAAGGCTCGAAAGGAGATACGCCTGCATCTGGAATCGGTTCCCGAGCCAATATACTGCCGATGCGGAGAATGCAATCCTATTCCGGGTGAGGAGGTAATCGGAATCCGCGACCATTTCATTCCTGGACATATAACGGTGCATAAACGCGATTGCCGACAGGCTATCAGCATGGCCTCATCATATGGCGACGATGTGCAGTCGGTCGATTTCAATGCCGACTATACGCTATATCCCGTTACGCTTAGGGTGCGTGCCGTAGACCGCAGCCACCTGTTTGTAGACCTTGTGGATTGTATTACAAATACTTTCCATCTATCCATGGAGTCGTTCAATACCAATACCGACCGCAATATAGTGATATGCAAAATCCGTTTCGGGGTTCACTCCTATAATGAGCTTAAAACAATAATCAACCATATTTCAGCCATTGACGGCGTTGACGAAGTGCGGCGCCTTGATGAAGATGCTGATTAATAAAACACACTCTTCGCATGAGAAAACTGATGACAAGAAGGGAAATTCCGGTTATGCGTCTGACTTCAAGTGCAAATGGCTCCCAAGCCACTATTGAACTCCTTTTGAAAAGCATGTATCTGACAAAATATTTGCGTACGCGCTGGGGTCTTCACATAGGAGCTCCTGAAGTTGCTGATTTCGGCCGCGTAATCTATAAACTTGACTTCAGCAATAAAATAAATATAACCAAGAAATGATGACAAAACAACTTTTACAAGATAAATGCCGTGGCTCACTCGTTGGCGGAGCTGTCGGCGACACTCTCGGCTATGCTGTTGAATTTAATTCGCTAAATGAGATTCGCAGGAAATACGGGCCATGTGGCATCATGGATTATAGTATTGACCGCGATGGCGTTGCTGAGTTTTCAGATGATACTCAGATGTCGCTGTTCACAGCCGCAGGACTTCTTGGTGCTTTGGCTGATGGAAAAAACTCGGTGGAGGAGATGCTGCCATATATCACTGCTGCTTATAAGCATTGGTATATGACTCAGACTCGTGAAGCTATGAAAATAGATGAAGACTGGCTATTACATGTCAGGGCTCTTTGGTCGAGGCGAGCTCCCGGCAACACCTGTATGTCGTCATTGCAGGTAATTTGTAAGGCAGACGGAGCTTCCGTAGTCAACAATTCCAAAGGTTGCGGAGGGGTGATGCGTGTCGCACCTATCGGAATTTTCTCGGCAGCACATCCTGATTTGTTCGACATGCAGCATGCAGGTGTCCTCGCCGGATATACTGCCGAAATCACCCACAAACACCCTTACAGCACATACTCATCAATGGCTCTCGCCATGATTGTGGCTGAATGCTTGGCGTGTGATGCAATCAATTGCGAAAAATTCCATGCTATTGTCTTTGATCGCGTGTTTGATGCTCTCCGTCTTCGCTTCGGTGATGATGCGCATTTTCAGAAGTTGCAGGAATTGATTCAGAAATCCATGAACATTGCTCTATCACATCACAGTAATACCGATGCTATACATATTCTTGGTGAAGGTTGGGTTGCGGAGGAAACACTGGCCATAGCCGTATTCAGTGTAATGCGTTATATCGACGATTTCGAGAAGTGTATCTGCTGTGCCGTCAACCATAGCGGTGACAGCGATTCCACGGGAGCTGTGGCTGGAGATATCATCGGCGCTATACTTGGTTATGACGCTATCCCCGCAAAATTCAAGACGGGCCTTGAGCTTCACGGCCTTCTTTTATCAATAGCCGATGACCTTGCAGGAGTTTCATCGGAACAACAGATGAAAGAGCGTTATTTGAACCATAAACCGTATAATGTGGACCCCTCAAAATTACTATAATATGAAATATAGTCCGGAAATCATAAGTGAACTGAAACCTGATGAGGTGTTTGTATTCGGCAGCAATCTTGCCGGTTATCACAGTGGAGGTGCCGCATGCACCGCAATGATTAAGTTTGGTGCAAAATGGGGGCAAGGCGTAGGTCTTCAGGGGCAAGCCTACGCCATCCCCACAATGCAGGGTGGCGTTGACACCATAAAGTCATATGTCGACGACTTTATAGAGTTTGCCAAAGCGCATAAAAAGTTGCGATTTCTTGTAACTCCGATCGGATGCGGAATCGCAGGCTTCAAACCGACGGAAATAGCACCACTTTTTGCAGCAGCATTAGGTATAGATAATATATTTTTACCGAAAGTATTTGTCGATTATTTACAGTCAAATGGCAATTGAATAACTTCGATGTGGAGATAATGGCCGGCTTGTTCCTGATTGATAAACTTTATGCTTCGTGGAATAGGCTGCGCAAATCATTGATTGATATTATCTTATTACTCTGTGCATAAAAGACGAAATAGTTGACAAAAAAACTATACGAAAAAATATGTCTAAAAATTTGGTCAGAATGAAAAAAGTGCTTAACTTTGCACCCGTTGAACGAAGAGAGCTTCAGTACAACAGCCACTTAAAATTGCCTTGTGGTGTAATGGTAGCACGTCGGATTCTGGTTCCGCCTGTGAGGGTTCGAATCCTTCCAAGGCAACTCCTCAAAATTGCAGTTAGCTGATAATCAGCTAACTGCAATTTTCTTTTTACCATATTTGCGGGTCAGCTGCCCTTAAATGGGGTCAGCTGCAAAACCCGGTTGAAATGTTAAAAAACTATCTGAGTGTAAATTTATTTTTGTTCTGAGGTTAGTTGTTTGTACATGTGCAATCACTACTGTCCACTAAAAGTGGACAGTAGTGGCCGGTGCTTATTTAACAAGCACTTTAGCTACAGACGAGCCCTGACGGCGGACATAGAGACCGCCCTTCTCGGGATTCGCAACGCGCATGCCCTGGAGGTTGAAATATTCAACGGGTGCGTCGAGGCTGTCGTTCATCACAGAATCGATGCCCGATGCGATATCCTCGGAATTCTCCACTTTTACGCTGAGCGACTTGCCTTCCTCAACACTGAGGACGAAGTTGCGGCCCATGGGCACTACAGCAGGCTGTTCGTTGGCTGCAACAACTGCCTCTGCCGGCTGGATATATTCGTCGTTTACCTTAACCGCAATATCCTCGGTGCCTTCGATGCTGATAAGTGTTCCGGGGAGCAGCATAGTCTCATAAGCAGCAGCATGGTCGATGGTATTGATGAGGTCGGCCTTCACTGTAACGGTATTCTTTACTTTGTCTGAAGTATTCAAAGTGAACTTACTCTTCTCCACAGTTTCTTTTCCGGGATAAATCTTATATACATCACCCTGTTTGGGATTGCTTACTCCCCACCCCGCGAATGTGCCGAGGTCACCATTCCAGAAGTGACTGATTTGGCTGCCGTTGAGGTAGATGGTTGTCTGGTCATTAGAATCATTGAAACCGGTGATGCTGCTGTCTGTGAGAAGCATTGCATCACAGAAGTTCATAACCTGATAGCCTTGAGACAGGCTGACCGATGTAGCCTTGTCGGCCTCGATTGAATAAGACTCAGATACATAGAATCTGAACATGCCTCTGTCAGCTGCATTCTCGTGGCAGTAAACCACCAGCTGCTTGTCGAAATCGTATGTCTTCGAAACGAGGTTCACAACCGAACCCTCGGGAAGGTGCACAAGAGAGAAGGGGCTGGGGAAACGAGGGTCTTCAGATGAATCATTGGCGATAGCAGTAAAAGACATGCCTTCGCAGATTGCGACAGAAGTATCCACACCAAAACCGGGATTGAGCGACCAGAATATACCGTCTTTTTTGCTTGTGTTGAGCAGGGCCACGGTGTTGTCGCCGGCCTGCAGTTCCACAATCTCCCCGCTGCCGTCGGCCCTGCGCACTGTGAAGGCGGCGGGGTTGTCGACACGAACTGTCACATTAAAAGTAGTGGGAGCGGTTGCGGCGATATTAAGCGTTACATTCTCGGAAGCCACAAAGTTGTAAACGGCGTTTTCAACTGCAACAGCCTCGCCGTCGCCCGGAGTGACGGTGATGTTGGAGAAATCCTCGTTGAAATATACCTTAACCTGTTCGCCTTCGGTTACGGTAAACTTATTTTCGACAATCTCAACCGGTTTGTAAGCTACAACTACTTTGTCAAGCGCTTCGGTAGCACCTGCAAAAGTCACCTCGATGTCCTTGGCCGCGCTCTCTTCAATCACCATCTTCACGGTACATCCGTCGGTGATAGGAATGAAATATCCGTGAACGGCTGCGGCCTGGGCCTTGCCGTCAAGAGTTACAGTTGTGAGTTTGTAAGTGGCGCTGTTTTTTGCGGCGAGCACGAGAGTCTTCTCATTTGAGGTAAACTCAATCTCCTGAGTGCCGGTTGTGATATTCAATTCGGCGGAAGCGTTTTCAAACTTGGCGGTATAGAGGCTTGCATCACCCTCGATATCGAGTGTGAAATGTTTGGTTTCCACAACATTTGCCTCAACCTCAATTTCAACAGTCTTCCCATCCAATGCGCTGAGTGACCCGACATTGCATTTCTGGACACCCGACACGGCACCGGCATATCCGCCCCCGTCGGGATATATCGTTACATTTTGATTGATAGTCTTTGCCACACCGTCCACCTTAACAGACTTCAAAGTATAGCCAGCTTTAGAATAGACCCACAATGGAGAGGCGGTTCCCACACTAAATGTGCCGCCAGTGCGTTTGTCGTAAGTCTCTCCTGAAGTAATAGTAAATTCATTTTCACTGAAATCATTGAAATAAAAGCTTGTGGTATATGACATATATATACCGGTAGCATCGTTGACCTTAAACGTAGCAGAAGCAGCTTTCACCGTCAGCGGTGCAAAGAGTGCCAGCAACACTCCTAAAACTGAAAAAGTAAAAAATTTCTTCATAAACAAAAATGATGAATATGTGATAAAACAATATGTCTACTGTAAACCAAGTGCCAAACGGTTAAAATATATGTGCGATAAGAACTATCGGAAACAATAAAGATCAAACCATCTAATTATGAATGTATGCACATATATCCAAACCAGCTGTAACAGCATTCGGAAAGCGAGACTCCCGATATGAAATTTAAGCAAGAATGAAGTAATTAAGAAAATCGTTCAACAACCCTACAATATCCTGCTTATGCCACAAAGATAGAAATAAATTTGTATCTTTGCAAAATAAATTACGAAGTTTCATTCAAGCTCGAAGAAACTCATACCGGCAACGGTTCAACTCAAAAATACAGTTTCCGAAAAAAGAAAATCAAATGAAGAAAATTGCAATCGCACTGTTTTCAGCCGTCTGCGTTGCTGCCCCCATCAACGCGTCGACAAATCCCGACATTAAAGACCTCCTCCAATCAGCCGCCGGCGCACTGACCGGCAATCAGAGTGGCAACACAAATTCCAAAGGCACTTCTGATATACTTTCTGGTCTGCAGGGACTTGTAGAGGGCGTAATTTCCAAAAGCGACCTGACAGAAGCCGACCTCATAGGCTCTTATAAATATTCAAAACCCGCAGTGGCTTTCAAAAGCGATGATTTGCTAAAAAAAGCCGGTGGCGCTGCCGCCGCAGGTGTAATCGAAGGCAAACTTTCGCCCTATTACCAAAAGGTTGGGATTAACAGACTAACAGCTACGTTCAACGACGACAAGACCTTCCAGTTCGTAATTGGCAAGATTAAACTCTCAGGCACATATGAGAAAGACGCCCAGAGTACTGAAGGCGACTTCAACTTCAATTTCAATGTCGCAGGCAAAATACCCATGGGAGGTTTCAAAGCACATGTTACAAAGACAGGCGGTAATCTTGAAATCACCTTCGATGCATCAAAACTCATTCAGCTCGTAAATGTAATCGCGAAGATCGGTGGAAGCAAAACTATCGGTACAGTCGCCACACTGCTTAACTCCTACGACGGACTCAATTGCGGTTTTGACCTGACTCCTGTTAATTGACAGCACCATACCTGTCACTACTTCCGATACACAACAAGCGTGGGTGTCGACTGAAGCCGGCACCCACGCTTGTTGTGTATCGTTTATCGCGCTTTATTTGCTCAGCGAGGCGAGCGAGGCACGCAACGAGGCAAGCTTCTGCTCGGCATCGGCCTGTTTGCGGCGCTCCCCTTCCACCACAGCCGCAGGAGCTTTTGAGGTGAAACGTTCGTTGGATAGTTTTTTCATCACCGATGCAAGGAATCCTTCGTAGTACTCTATATCATGACGCAGACGGGCCAGCTCGGCCTCCACATCCACAGCCCCAGCCAAAGGCACATTATATTCCTGAGTGCCTACAAGGAATGAAGCGGCGCCTGCATCCTTTGCCGCGTTGCCGGATATCTCGGAAAGGTTGGCCATCTTCGCAATAAGCAGTTTGAGGCCCGCAGGTTCCGGAGCGGAAGCGTCAATCACATTGAGCACAAGCGCATCACGTGCAGGTATACCCTTCTGTGCACGCACGCCGCGCACTGCTGTGATGATTTCCTTGGCGCTATCAACAGCAGCAAGCACTGCACCGGCGCCCTCCACCTCAAATTCATCTGCCGAGAGCATGGCATACATTATCGACTCGCCTTCGCGACGCTCGGCTATGTTCTGCCACAGTTCCTCAGTTATGAACGGCATGAAGGGGTGCATGAGTCTCAGCAGAGCCGAGAAGAAGTTGAGAGTAGCGTCAAATGTAACTTTATCAATCGGTGAGCCGTAGTTTGGCTTCACCATCTCAAGATACCACGACGAGAACTCATCCCAGAACAGACGGTAAATTGCCATCATGGCCTCGGATAGACGGAATTTGTCCATCAGGTCATTAACCTCGTTGATTGTAGCCGACAATTTGGCCGAAAACCATTTCACGGCCATGGCATTTTCTGCTGGCTGCTCAGCGGTGGCATCAGCCTCCCACCCCTTCACAAGGCGGAATGCATTCCATACCTTGTTACAGAAATTGCGTCCGGTCTCGCATAGCTTATCATCGAAGAGTATGTCATTTCCGGCAGGAGCGCTGAGCATTAGACCCATGCGCACGCCGTCGGCGCCGAAACGCTCTATCAGGTCGAGAGGGTCGGGCGAGTTGCCGAGCTGCTTACTCATTTTGCGGCCGAGATTGTCGCGCACAATGCCGGTAAAATATACATTCTTGAAAGGCTCCTTGCCCTCGAACTCATATCCGGCGATAATCATTCGTGCCACCCAGAAGAAAATGATGTCGGGGCCGGTAACAAGGTCGGAAGTCGGATAATAATATTTTATCTCCTCGTTGTCAGGGTCAAGAATGCCGTTGAACAGAGAGATAGGCCAGAGCCACGAGCTGAACCATGTGTCGAGGCAATCTTCGTCGGGACGGAGGTCGGAGAGCTGCAGCGAGTCGTTGCCTGTCTTAACGCGGGCTTTCTCAAGAGCCTCCTCAGGGGTTTCGGCCACCACATAGCCTCCTTCAGGGAGGAAATAGGCGGGTATGCGGTGTCCCCACCAGAGCTGACGGCTTATGCACCAGTCTTTGGTGTCGGTCATCCAGTGACGATAGGTGTTCTTGAACTTGGGGGGATAGAACTGTATGTCACCATCCATCACGGCTGCGAGCGCAGGCTTGGTGAGCTGATCCATCTTAAGGAACCACTGCATGGAAAGCTTGGGCTCTATCACCACATTTGTACGTTCCGAATAACCCACCTTATTGTCATAGTCCTCAATTTTTTCCACAAGGTTGCGTGCGCTGAGGTCCTCGATAATCTCGCTACGCACATCGAAACGGTCGTGGCCCACATACATGCCGCCGGCTTCGGAGATTGTGCCGTTGTCGTTGAATATGTCAATCGACGGCAGATTGTATTTCTCGCCGAGCATATAGTCGTTCACATCATGAGCAGGGGTAACCTTCAGACAGCCAGTGCCGAAATCCATCTCCACATAGTCGTCCATGATGACAGGTACTGAGCGTCCTACCAGAGGAACAATCACACGTTTGCCCTTGAGCCAGGTATAGCGTTCATCGTTGGGATTCACACACACCGCGGTATCGCCCAGGATTGTCTCCGGACGGGTGGTAGCCACCACGATGTAGCGGTCTGGCTCGCCTTCAACATAGTAACGCAGATAGAAGAGTTTCGAATGCTCGTCGCGGTAAATCACCTCCTCGTCGCTGAGAGCGGTAAGAGCCGCAGGGTCCCAGTTGACCATACGCACGCCGCGGTAGATGAGGCCTTTCTCATAAAGATTGCAAAACACACGCATCACACTGCGTGAGCGCACATCGTCCATAGTGAACGCCGTGCGGCTCCAGTCGCACGATGCGCCGAGCTTGCGTAGCTGCGACAGGATGATGCCGCCATGGTGGCGTGTCCAATCCCAGGCATGCTCCAGAAACTGCTCACGGGTGAGGTCGGTTTTCTTGATACCCTCTTTGGCAAGCTTTGCCACGACTTTGGCCTCGGTGGCGATTGAGGCATGGTCGGTACCGGGCACCCAGAGGGCGTTTTTACCCTGCATGCGGGCGCGGCGCACGAGTATATCCTGAATGGTTTCGTTGAGCATGTGGCCCATGTGTAGCACCCCGGTCACGTTTGGCGGCGGAATCACGATGGTGTATGGTTCACGGCCGTCAGGTTCGGAGTGAAAGAGGTTATGCTCCATCCAGTAGGCATACCATTTGTCTTCTACCTCCGCAGGATTGTATTTCGAAGCAAGCATCTTCTACTATATTAATTATACTGTTTAAAATATTTTGGCTGCAAAGATACTAATTTCCCGTCAATTGCCGAGCACCCTCCACAAAAAAACCGCCGCTTCAGGGTGGCGGCGGAGTATATGCGTATATCATGCAAAATTGCTGTCACCGCTCGGGAGTGACTGGCGCGGTGCGGTGCGTCACAGAAGCATGTGGAATCTTGAAACCGGTGTAGGCCATCACTAGGCTCATGCACGGCGACAGGATATTGAATATGCAGAATGGGAAATAAAGGATAGTCGGCACACCGAGAACAGTGCTCTGAGTGATACCGCATGAATTCCAAGGGATAAGCACAGAAGTCACAGATACCGAATCTTCCACAGTGCGGCTTAAAAGGCGTGCCTCAAGGCCGTTGCGACGATATACTCCCTTAAACATGTTGCCTGTGACTATGAGCGATAAATACTGGTCGGAAGTTGCACAGTTCATGCACAGGCCGCCGGCAACTGTGGTACCTACTATCTGTGTGCGGGTGCGCAGACACTTCATCACAGCCTCGGTGATGCGCGAAAGCATGCCGGTACCCATCATCGATGCTCCGAAAAGCATGGCACAGAGCACCAGGCACACTGTAGGCAGCATGCCGAGTATGCCTCCTGTAGCCGTAAGGGCGTCAAGAACCTCGCTGCCTGTAGATGGCACAAAACCGCTCCATATTGCAGTCAGAGCATCTGGAAGTGAGGCAATATCCTGAAATAGGAATATACCTGCAAATCCCATGGCCCCCGCTGCCGCGAGAGTAATGAGGGTGGGTACACGGAACACAATGAGCATCAGTGTCACCGCAGGAATTATCAATGAATACGATGTGATATTGAAATTAGCCGAAAGCTGTGCAACAATGTCACTTTGTGTAGGCTCGTCTGCGTGGCCGGAAGTAAAGCCAACAACCGCATATACTCCCAAAGCAATAGCCATAGCCGGAATTGAGGTAAGCATCAGATAACGGATATGCTTGAAAAGGTCTACGCCACATGCTCCTGATGCCACCACCGTGGTATCGCTCAAGGGTGACACCTTGTCACCGAAATATGCTCCCGAGATGATGGCGCCCGCTATCCACGGCTGACTGTAGCCAAGAGCTTCGCCAATACCCATAAAAGCCACGCCAATGGTCGCAATTGTGCTCCACGAGCTTCCTGTGAGCACCGACACCACTGCGCTCACGCCACACGCTATCACAAGAAATGCCGAGGGAGAAATCCACTCCACACCTTTACAGATAAGCATCGGCACAACCCCTGCCATCATCCATGTTGTGGCCACCACGGCAATACAGATGAGCATCGGCACTGCGGGGAGAGTCTGTGCCGCACTTCGCCGCAGACCGGCCGCAAGTGCCCTAATGCGCAGATTCCCGCTGAAACAAGTCAGCCCTACGGCCACAATAGCCGAAAAAGCTAACGCGGCAGGAGCATAACTCACCACCGACTCTGCCCCATAAGCGACTATTACACTTACAATAATAACAAGAAGTAGCCCCACCGGGGCCAATGCCATTGCCAGCGGCAAGGAGTTTCTTCTGCCCTTGACCTTCAGTTCTTTCAATCTCGTTTACCTAAAAAAATTTCAAACTATAATGCCTGTATCTTTAACGTTGTTTTTATATGGATATTATAATGAAGCCAAATTACTTTCGCAGAAATTTCAGCAAATCGGCAACCACAAAAGTACTGCCACCGATGAAAACGGAAGCGCTACCCGAGGCCAAAGCCTCCTGATAAGCATCTCCGACTCCAGGCACGGCAATTCCCTTTATTCCTGCCTCCGATGCCTTTGCGGCAAGCTCTGCTGCAGGCAGCGCGCGCGGGATATCAGCATTGGTAAAGATATATCCGGCATCGGACGGAAGCAGCGGCAGGATATGGGTAAGATCCTTGTCTGCAACAAAACCGAGTACCATTGTCAGAGGTCGTGGCAGACGGTTGATTTGCGGTGCAAGGAGTTCCCATCCACCGATATTATGACCGGTGTCGCAGATGGTAAGCGGAGTATCGGAGAGTTTCATCCAACGCCCCATCAGTCCGGTAAGCGAGCATACATTGCTGAAGCCTTCACGCACAGCATCATCGGGAATCACCCAACCCAGGCGTTTCAGTTCGTCGAGAGCCGTAAGCACAGTTAGCGCATTCTGGTGTTGACAGTCGCCATGCAGCTCAAATTCGATATCTCCAAAAGGAGTGCCGTTCACTTTAAGACATGCGGCGGATTCATCACTCTCGAAAGTCACCATGCCGCCCATACGCTCTGTGGTGCATGCCCGGGCACCCTTCTTCCGCGCCTGTTCAATCAGAAATGCATGGATTTTTTCTTTGGGTTCTCCTATTATCACCGGCACCCCAGGACGCATGATTCCAGCCTTTTCGGCTGCAATAGCCTCCAGAGTGTCACCAAGCTGAGCCATATGGTCGAAAGAGATATTGGTAATCACCGAAAGCTGGCTGTCGACCACATTTGTGGAGTCGAGGCGGCCACCTAATCCGACTTCTATCACAGCCACATCCACTTTCTCGCGCCGGAACCATTCAAAAGCCATAGCGGTGGTAAGCTCGAAGAACGATGGATCGAGCCTGTCGGCTGTTGCCGAGAGAGAATAATTCCTAACGAATCGAGCCACCTCGTCAGGATGAATCATCTGACCATCTACCCTCATGCGCTCACGAAAATCCACCAAATGAGGAGATGTATAGAGCCCGACCTTGTAACCTGCCTGCTGCAGCACTGCAGCAATGGTGTGAGAGGTTGAACCTTTGCCATTGGTACCAGCTACATGTATCACCGGATAATCCATATGCGGATTGCCAAGCGACTCAAGGAGATCGTTGATAGTGTCAAGCCCCGGCTTATAGGCAGCGGCTCCTATGCTCTGAAACTGCGGTGTGCGCGTGTAGAGATACTCTACCGCCTCTTCGTAAGTCATTGACATATATAATATATTATAAATCCGGCGACTCCTGAAAGAGCTATCACCAGTATAGGATGAATTTTTGTAAACAGCACCGTGGCGAGCGACAACATAGCTATGATAACCGAAATCACGAGTTCTCGGGTATCATGACCGAAATTCTCTGCATTCATCAGCAGCAGAGCGGCTGAAGCTATAAGGCCAATCACCACCGGGCGAAGACCCATAAAAATACCACGCACAACCACACTCTCCTTATGACGGCGGATGAAATGGCTGGTGTACGCCACAAGCAAAAACGAAGGGAGCACTACCACCAGGGTACATATCACGGAACCCAGCAGCCCCCAGATCACACCGTCGTATCCGGCAAGTTTAGGCGCTGCATAACCGATATACGTGGCAGAGTTGATACCGATTGGTCCCGGAGTCATCTGCGAGATAGCCACAATGTCTGTGAACATTTTCTCGGTAATCCATCCGGGACCCACTATCTCACGCTCTATCAGCGAAAGCATCGCATACCCGCCGCCGAAGCCGAAAAGCCCTATTTTCAAGTAACTCCAGATCAGACGCAAATAAATCATAGCTCCCTGTCCTCCTTTCCAGGCCCTTCAGCCTTGTTCTCTTCGCGCTCAATCATGGCATCTGAAAGCAGCCGTTCCTGACGCCTCAGCCACATATAGCCTGCAATGCCTCCCAACACTATATACAGTATAGGATTGGAAATCCAGGGCAGATTCGACCATATGAGCAATGCCACCACGATTGGGATCCAGATAGTTTTCCAACCGATATGTGACGCACGTGCCGTAGTGATTACTGGTGCCACGATGAGAGCCACCACGGCAGGCCTTATACCACGGAACACGGCGCTCACCACGGGATTGTGCTGAATCAGATCGGGCGTAAGGAAGATGGCAATAGTGAGAATAATGAAGAAACATGGCATAATGGTGCCCAGAGCTGCTGCCACACTCCCCTTCATGCCGCGCAGACGGTCTCCAACAGCCACCGATATGTTCACTGCCAGAATGCCCGGCAACGACTGCGCCACGGCAAGAAGGTCGAGGAAATCCGTGCGGTCAAGCCATTTGCGATTGTCCACCACTTCCCGCTCGATAAGCGAAATCATAGCCCAGCCGCCTCCGAATGTGAAGGCGCCTATGCGCATGAAAGAGAGGAAAAGCTGACGGCAAATATGTTTATCAGGTTGCATCACGGCTCACTAAATCACTCCACGGTCACCGATTTGGCAAGATTACGGGGCATATCCACATTGCAGCCTTTTTTAATGGCCACGTGATAAGCAAGAAGTTGCAGAGGCACCGACACAATGACAGGCGACACACACTCAGGCACTTTAGGTATCTCAAGTATGTGGTCGGCGATCTCGGCAATGGTCACATCGCCTTTGGTTACGACGGCGATTACCGAACCACCGCGCGCCTTGACCTGCTGGATGTTCGAAATGATTTTCTCATGAAGCTCGTCGTTGGGAGCTATCACCACAGTGGGAAGTTCATGGTCGATAAGGGCTATGGGCCCGTGTTTCATCTCTGCGGCAGGATAACCTTCAGCGTGGATATAGCTGATTTCCTTGAGTTTTAGCGCGCCCTCGAGTGCGCTAGGGAAATTATATCCGCGGCCAAGATATAGGAAATTGTGCACATAGGTGTATGTCGACGACAGTTGCTCAATCTTGTCGTTGAGTTTGAGTGTCTGCTTGATGAGCGAAGGCAGCGAGCGGAGGGCCTGAGTGACCTCAGCACATGTGGCGCGGTCGATGGTGCCGCGCAGAGTGCCGATGGCGAGAGCTAACATGGTGAGCACGGTCACCTGACCGGTGAATGCCTTGGTGGATGCGACACCGATCTCCGGACCTACATGGATATATGTACCTGAGTCAGTGGCACGGGCTATCGACGAGCCCACCACATTGCAAATACCGTAGACAAACGCCCCGCACTTGCGGGCCATCTCCACGGCCGCCAGAGTGTCGGCAGTCTCTCCCGATTGCGATATCGCTATCACTATATCGTCGGAATTAAGGATGGGGTTGCTGTAGCGGAACTCGCTGGCATATTCAACCTCCACCGGGATACGGGCTATCTCCTGAATCAGACGCTTGCCTATAAGGCCGGCGTGCCATGATGTGCCGCATGCCACAATCACCATACGGCGCGCGTTGAGGAAATGCTCTTTGTGCTCATTCACACCAGAAAGGGTCACCTGAGCGCCGTCGGCCCATATGCGGCCGCGGATACAGTCGTGGATGGTGCGTGGCTGCTCGAAAATCTCCTTGAGCATAAAGTGGGGATAGCCGCCTTTCTCGAGTTGCGACACCGACATGCGAAGAGTCTTTATGTCGATTTTGGCCGGCTCATTGTCGGTGTCAAGTATCTGAAGCGGTTCCCCGCGACGGATAACTGCGATTTCATCATCGTTGAGATACACCACCTTGTCGGTGTATTCAATGATAGGTGTGGCATCCGATGCCAGGAAAGTCTCGCCGTCGCCCACGCCGATTACAAGCGGCGAACTCTTGCGGGCTCCGACGAGCAGGTCGGGTTCTTCGGTATCGACCACGGCTATGGCATAGGCACCGACAACTTCTTTCAATGCGCCACGAACGGCATCGACCAGCGAGCACTGGTTTTTCACCTTAACATATTCTATGAGCTTCACCAGCACTTCAGTGTCGGTTTCGCTAGCGAATGTGCATCCTTCAAGTTCCAGAGCCTCTTTAAGCACATGGTAGTTCTCGATAGTGCCGTTGTGCACCAGAGCGATAGAGCCACTGGTGCTCACATGGGGGTGAGCGTTCACATCGTTGGGTTCTCCATGAGTGGCCCAGCGTGTATGGGCTATTCCGCAATGTCCGTCCAGGTTTTTCGACTGACAGAAACTCTCAAGGTCAGAAACTTTGCCGCGTGTTTTGTAAACATTCAATTTGCAGTCGGGGGTGAGAAGAGCCACGCCTGCTGAATCATAACCACGATATTCAAGACGATGAAGACCTTTAATCAGAATGTCAAAGGCAGGTTTTTCTCCGATATAACCTACAATACCACACATATGTTTATGTCCAAAAAATAATAACATCGGCCGGTCTGCTATTATGTCAGCCGGCTAATTATTGATAAAAATGTCTGTCTCAAAGAAATCCTCACACTTACCGGCAGCACTTTTTCCGCCATATAAGTGGTGCGCATTTTTCGCTGCAAAATTAGAAAAAAATCAAAAACGATATGTTATATAACATAATTTTTTATTCTCGACAGACGAATTTTTTCACCGCACACACGCCAGTTGCCTCACAGCGCCTCGCAGTGCATTTCAACCTTTATTTCTGATGCCATGCTCCACAGTCGTGACTCCGCAATCGCGAGCATGCTCCATAACCGCTATGTTGTGAGGGTCGGCACTGCGGTCGTTTTCAGGATGATAGAGGTGATATTCCACGGCGCCAAACTTCACGAATCCCTTTTTCAAGCCTTGGTTGATAAGGCGGTACGACAGCTCGGAATCTTCTCTTCCCCAGCCATTTATATCCTCATTATATCCATTCACTGTCAATAGGTCGTAGCGCCAGAAAGCCATATTGCATCCGCGCACATAGCCACCGTTCGACGATTTATAGTTTCTCATCAGATGCATAAGCCATGGGGCGCGTTTGCCGTTCATGGCACTGCGTTCGGGAGCGTTAGCCGGAAGCACTACGTTTTTCCCCTGAATGATACGACTGGTTGTCTCGGGCGAAAGAAGCACACGACTTCCAGAGAAGAACCATCCCTTTCGTGCCATTGCCACATGGTCGGCTATGAATGACGGATGAAGCAGGATGTCACCATCAATTTGAATAATGTACTCCCCTTCCGCCGCTGCGATAGCTTTATTGCGGATGGCGGCCAAACGGAAACCTTCGTCAGGATGCCATATATGCTTAAGAGGCACAAACATCTCTGCCGCCATTTCCTCTATCAGTTCACGTGTACGTTCATCCGAACCGTCGTCGGCTACCAGCACTTCATGTGGAAGCAGGCGCTGGTTCATCACGCTTTTAAGCGTAAGATATAGATACTCGGGATTATTATAAGTGGATATGATAAGAGATGTCTTCATTTTTCAAGAAATTGTGATATAGTCAGTCAAACAGGTTTTTATCTTTCTTCCGGCAACCCGACTGAAACATTTTTTCAAACCGCATTCTGGCTATGAAGCGGCCGAGCGATTTCTTCATCATGCGGTAACGCTTCGCAGTTTTGGTGCCAGATATGGCTTCATCGTCGAGACAGGCAGCGAACGGCGCCGACAATTCAAGGATCTGCCCGATTGCCTTCATGGCATCGGCTTTGCTGCTGTTGCGAGCAACACTTTTCGCGGCTCCGACAGCGCTTTCAATCACCTTAGCCTGCAACTCGTGGTCTGACACCAGTCCCGGATGATATGAGGCATAATATAACGAACGGTCTATATCGGCCTTAAGCTTGTCGAGACGCGGTTTCACATTCCGGTTATTAACGATGCTTCCGCGCCGCATGCGATAATGATAGAGCGGCTCATGCACCACAGCAAGCTTCTTGATGCCGTCAACCCAATGATGCATCACGGATGTATCTTCATATTCCCTGCCGTCAGGACAATAGGATGTGGTGAGTTCGCGCAGGTAAAGTTTGTCCCATAGATAGCTTTCAAGCTCCTTGTTACGGAACAGTTTTATCATAGCCTCATCATGACCCATCACATCAACTCCTGGAAGTGAACGATTGCGACGCCCGAAAGTACGCCACTCATAATTGAAATCACACATGGCTATCTGGGCGCTGGTGTTTTCCGCAGCGGCATGCAGTTTCTCGAGCATGCTGTCGGCAATCCAGTCGTCGCTGTCGACAAAAGCCACATATTTACCTCTTGCCAATTTTAAAGCCAAATTGCGTGCCACCGACACCCCGCCGTTGGACTGATGCACCACTTTCACCCTACGGTCCTTTGCGGCATAACTGTCGCATATAGCCCCGCATCCGTCGGGCGAACCATCGTCGACAAGAATCAGTTCAAAATCGTCATATGTCTGTGCAAGCACCGAATCGACGGCCTGACACAGATATTTCTCGACATTGTACACCGGCATTATTACTGATATTTCCGGTATCTTGTCAAGTTCGATTGCTTCCATTATTTGCAGAAGATATTTCTATACATAGCTACGGAGAGCTCACACCGGAATCACAAGCATGGGAATATCTGCGCGGAACAGGATGCGGTGTGCCAGCGACGGATTGAATACTCGGGCAATGGCGCTTTTGCGTTTGTTTGGTATACAGATGAGATCAAACTCTGTCATGCCCTCACATTTACTCATGCGGGCGGCCACCGCCTGGATATCCTCTCCCGAAAGAGAGAATGAGATGTCGGGATAATGCTCCCGACAATAGGTTAGCAGCTTTTCGCCGCTTTGTCGCGATGACGAAAGCGCGAGAAGCCGGCTGCGCTGTGGCACCGGGATAAAGGTAACCTCCAGCTCTAATCCGCGGTAAAAACGATAGAGCGCATCCACCGCCAGCATATCCTCCTGGTCGAGGTTGCAGAAAAATGCCACACGCTTTACTGAAAGCGAAGCGGTATTCACATTTTCCGGTATGGTGAGCACCGGCACCCGGCAAGAATCCATCACCTCGGCGGTCACACTGCCTATAAGATCCATCTCCTTCTTACGGGCGGCACGTGTGCCCATGACAAGCAGTGGCGGTTTATGTTCGCGGGTATGCTCCACAATCACCTCCTCGGGCAATCCCTCGGCCACGCTTGCCGAAAATTTTACCACGGGCAGACTCCCGTCTTTCATTCCCGATTTGACTTTGGAAGTAAATTGTTTCATCAATTCTGTGGCCTCTTCACCAAGCATACGTGTCGCCTCCATATCGGCCAATTCATAATCATATGAATCAGACAGCTGCACAATCTCCCGTTTCATAGGCGACATAAAGGCGTAAATAAACTCCATGTCGCACTGCAGTCGTGCCGAGATATCGGCGGCCTGACTCACCGCATTGAGCGAATTGTCGGTGAAATCGGTAGGCACAAGCACCTTGCCCCGCTGCTTCACATTGTCGGGCACAGCGAAGATGTCGAAATTCTCCACTATGCGGAGCGCCAGAGGCAGATCGGCCTCCCGGATACGGATGCGCACTCCCGACGAGACCTCAGGCAACGAGAGATTGACATTGTTGAGCTCAACATATACACCCTCCCGCTCCAAAAGATTTTTCACAGGCAAAGCTTTCTCGTATGTATGGATGGCTAATGTTATAAGTCGGTTGGGAGTCATTTGATTATGCCGTGATGCCGGTCACCGAGACCGCAGTGACAAAAACAAACCGCACCCCCGGCGGCAATATTAGGCTGAAGCCGAAGGGCGCGGTTATGAAATCTTATACTGATTAGTGGGAGAGTTATTTTTCTTTCTTGGCTTCTTCCTCTTCGAGTATGGATAATGCCATATCGTATATTGTGGTATCGTCAAGCACAACTATGCCGCCGTCGGGCCCCGGCTCTATATGAAGACCGCAATTTTTGCCGAACTCATAGTTCGATCCGCCGAAATAATTGCGCACTGTCTGCACGGTTACGTTGAGCTTGTCGGCTATACGCGCTGTGGAGCCATCGGGAAGGCTGTCCTTAAGCCTACGCAGATCGTTGAAAGTGATAGTCTTTGTCATGATCTTATATTTTTGGTGAGGGTTAATAATTCCGTTTATTACCGTGTTTCCCCCTTGTCATGCCTTCCTTGCCCGGAGAGCTGCAGCGACGGCGCCGACATGAAAGAGTTGCCTACGTTTGACTTCAAATTTAAATAATAACTTTCGCCTTTACAAATCTAAATTATATGTTATATAACATGTTTCGCGACTCTGTTTTATAATCTCTGATATGTCAAACAATTATACAGCAACATTTCATTTGATATTTTTTGAAAGGAACCATCCTAAGGTCAGATGCGCTCCACTTCAGAAGCCTTTATCCAGGCTCTTTCGCCACGGCCGACCTTCACTTCATACCATTTCCCTTCACCCTGGGCGGCTATGGAGTCGACAATCTCCACTTTCGTGCCTTCATGGAGCAAGAATGCCTCTTCCGCTTGCGTACGGGCCTCGCGAGGAGTTGTCGAGAGTTGAGCCGCAGGCACAAGTACTACTGCCCAGCGATCGGTCTCCATTCGGTTGGCGGCGGCGAATGCCACTATCATAGCTCCGGCGCATAGCAGAAACGCAACTATGCCTCCGAAGAAACTGATTTTCCTTACCACTACCACAGAAGAGAAAAGATAGGCGGCCGCTCCGCCGAGGAAAAGTGCGAACAGCACAACTGCAATCCATGCCCATGTGTTGGCATGAAATAGATTGACAATTCCATCACCTACAGTATCCATTATCGACCCGCTGTCGATCTGTTTGTCGGTTATCTTGGTCTTTACGAAATCAAGATTGGTGCGAGCGTCGCTGTTAGTCGGGTCGAGTTTGAGCGCGCGCTCATAGTTCACCACTGCCATGCCGAGATTTCCCTGACGGTAGTAGGCATTGCCGAGATTGTAAAACAGAGTTGAGGATGTGCCTGATGCACCCATCGACTCAAGATACAGGCGCTCGGCTTCCTTAAAGTTATCGGCGGAATAAGCCGAATCAGCCTTCTGGGCAAGTTCCTCGCCTGACATAGAAGCTACGGAAGATGAGGCAACCTGCTGAGTTTCGGCCTGAGCAGTGGCGGAATGTTTCTGAGTAGTAATTATGCTGTCGTTCTGAGCCCTGCATATCATTGCAGTCAATGCAAGGCAAAGTGTCGCTAATATATGTTTCATCATGTTTCGCTGAGATCAATGTTTGGCAATTTTGCTCTTCTCCATCGCATTGATGGTTTCCGTGGCTTCGTTGTAAAGGGCTTCCACCGATGAGTCGAGCGATGAATCGGGGGTGTAGCGGGCCATCTCACAATCGTCGAGTATATGGATGATACGCTCGATAAGGGCTTCGCTGACGCCTCTCTGACTCAAGGTGTCCACAATATTCTGACGACTGAGCTGCGAGGCGGGGATATTGAGCTTGTCGCTCAAGTAGCCCCACATAGCTTTAAGCATCTCCTCATAGAACTCATCGCTCTTATGGCTGCGCATGAACGCCTCGGCCGACTTCAGACGCTTGCGGGCGACCTTGTTGGCACGTGAGGTACGCCTTCCCACCACATCGGCTGCCATACGGGCACGCTGACGAAGCACTGCCACAACTACTATGAGTGCAAGCAACAGCAGTCCCATCACACCCCAGTACCACCAGAAGCGTATCACCGGTGTGTGATCGGCAGACAGATTCTTGTCGCCGAGCTTTATGTGGAGTATGTCGAGGTTTTTGGCTTCGATGTCGCGTTGCTCGCCAGTAACGGAAGTCGTTGTGCCGGAACCTTTTGCGACACGGAGGTTGAACCCCTCGGCTGTAATTGTCTCGTACTTCTGCTTTGAAGGGTCGAAATAGCTGAACTCTACAGGAGGTATTTTGAAATCTCCCACACTCTGAGGCACGATTGTATATTCGGCCGTCACAGTGCCCGTCATATCAGCTCCCGACACACGTGTATTGCTGTCAGTTTTAGGTGTATACTGCTCGAATTCGTTGGGAATAACCGGCTTTGGCTCTTTCACAAATTTTATGTTGCCGGTACCGGTGATGATATAACGCAGAGCCGCAGCCTCGCCTGTGCGCAGTTCGGTGCTGCTCATCTGACTTTCGAAGTTGAAGCGGCCCACAGCTCCTGTGAAACTTGCCGGAGCAGGTTCGGGAAGGGGCTTGATGTCAACAGTCTGGGTGAAGGGCTTGAGTTGCACCGATTTCTCGACAGGGCGCGCCGAGATGAAGAAACCGTTCGACACACGTTCGAGCTGTACCACACTCAAGTCATATTTACCGGAATTGATGGTCAGCTTGCCTGGTTTCTGAGGATATATGATACACTTTTTTAGCACGGCAGTGATGTAATTCTGACCGTTGTAGTGCTCCACAGCATTGAGCGATGCCTGCGTGTCAAGTTCCTCTATAAGGAATCCGTCGTAGGTAGGGGGCGAGGTAACCATGAATGAATTGATACGCTCAAACTTGGTATATAGTTTAAGCGTGCACTCAATGGCTTCTCCTTCATAAGCATGATTCTTATTGAGAATCACACGCACGAATATATCATTTTTGCCAATTTTGGCATTGTCCTGACTTGAAGGGTCGTCGATGGTAGCGCCGGGATACATGCCTCCGTAGCCGCCTCCGCCCTGCTGGCTCGGCTTTGCGTTGCGGTCGGGCGGAAGCACCTTGAACTGGGCCGGCTTTGTCTGCAGTTTCTTACCGTCAACTGTGATAGATGCAGCCGGAATTGTGAAAGTACCCTCTTTTTCGGCACGGTAAGTGAAAGTATAGTCGATAGTACGGCTTGAACTCTGATGGCCGTTGATTATCTCCATCGACTGCATGGTGCTGATGCCCGGACGGGGGCTCAGGAGCTTACATCCCTGCACTGCCGGAGCATCGAGCCCGCTACCGTCGCCGTTGGTAAGGCGGAATGTCACGTAAAATGACTGGCCTGCAATCACATTTCTCGGAGGGATGACCTGAAACGAGGTCTGCCCCATCGCACCGAGAATCGTGAATAATAATATGCAGAATGTCGCTAACAGCTTTCTCATAAACAACTGTTTCTATAAATTGCACTTCAATAAGGGAAGAATAGCAAACTTACCGGACACCGCTCTGAAAGCAGCTTCAGCTAATGTCCTGCTTTACCAAGGCTTGTCGGTAGTACGACGGTTGGCACGCTTCTCTTCGTTCTGCTTCATGAGCTCAACTTTCTGGCGCGTACCGTTCTCCTTGTCTTCCATCGCCTTGAGTATCTGTTGGGCGCTGGCATCGCTGAGACCACCCTGCTGCTGTTTCTGTTCCTTCTCTTTATTCTGATCCTGCTTGTTCTGGTCCTGTTTGTTCTGTTCGTTCTGCTGGTCCTGATTCTTGTTCTGATCCTGCTGATTCTTATCCTGATTCTGCTGGTCGTCGTTCTGATTCTTGTTCTGCTGGTCCTGTTGGTCTTGCTGATTCTGGTCCTGATTCTGATTCTGCTGGTCCTGTTCCTGCTTTTTAAGCTGTGCCATGCGTAGATTCTCTCGGGCCTGATTGTTCTCAGGATTACGACGAAGGGCATTCTTGTACATCTCGATAGCAGAGGCATAGTCCTCGGCCTTATATGCCACGTTGCCCCGGTCATAGAATGAGGGTTCGGCGAGCTTGGCATCCTGCGACACTTTCGCCAGCATGGCGTCGGCAGTGCGGATTAGCGAGTCGCCCTTGTTGGTAAGGTCCTCGCCGCGCTGTTTTAAGTAGGTGGAGGCGAGGTTGAACTGCGCCGTGGCGTTGTCGGGGTTCTCCTCCAGGGCTTTCTTATAGGCTACCTCGGCTTCGGCATAGCGTTTGTCGACATAAAGCTTGTTGCCTTCCTTTATGGAGTTGCGCTCGCGCTTGGTCGACTGCACCTGCTGCTGAGGCTGCTCATTCTTGTTGCCGCAGCCGGTAAGCACCGACGCCGACAGCACCAGAGCCATTATTGCCGATATGTTGAGAATTCTTTTCATCTTTAGCTTACTTTTCTGTACGGTTGAAGAAGGTGAACTTCTTGAGCCATCCTATTTTGCGCGGGAGCACAAAGGCATCGACCACGAGGAGCACCACTGCTACCCATACAAACAGCGGGAACTGCTCGGCACTCGCCTTGTAGCTCACATGCTGGAGGTCGCTCTTCTTTATCTGATCGAGGCTCTCTACAAGCTGATCTACGGCTTTCGACCCGCTGCCGTTGATGTAGGCACCACCGCCTGCGGCAGCAATCTCCTTGGCCATGCTCTCGTTGAGATATGTGGTGACGGGATTGCCGGCATTGTCTTTCAAAAACTCTCCGTGACGGCTGTCAATGGGAATGGGAGCACCCTTGAGCGACCCCACTCCGATCACATCAACCTCTATGCCCTGACTTTTGGCCAGACTTGCCATCTCGAGAGCGTCGCCCTCATGGTTCTCACCGTCGGTTATCACAATTATGGCCTTGTTGATATCGTCGTCGGGAGTGAAAGAGTGCAGGCACATGTTGATGGCGGTGCCTATGGCGGTGCCCTGTGTCGACACCATGTCGGTGGATATCTCGTCAAGATAAATCCTGGCCGAAAGGAAATCAGTGGTAATGGGTAGCTGTGTGTAAGCCTCGCCTGCGAACACCACAAGACCTACCTTATCGTTGTTGAGCTTGTCGATAAGCCGGTTGAGGATGTATTTGGCACGTTGCAGACGCGACACACCGTTGGGGTCGTCAGTCGACGAGGCAAGCATCGAGCGCGACACATCGAACGCTATCATCACCTCTATGCCCGAGGTGTTCTCGACCTCCTCTTTCTCTCCGGCACGCGGACGGGCCACGGCGATGATGAGGGCCGCGAGTGCGAGCAGTTCAAGAGTGATCTTAACCGCCGGCATATATTTCGATGACTCCGGCATGAGATGCTGAAGCAGTTCCGGACGCCCGTAGCGCCTTATCTTAGCTCTGCGGGCCATGCGGCTCCAATACCACAGGCCGAACAGAGCCGGAACCAGCAGCAGAAGATACAGCAGATATGGATAGGCAAAAGTCATATAGTAGAGTAAGTAACTGTTCTAAGAGTAAGTCAGCATCCGTAGGCTAAGGCTTTCAGGCGCTGAGTTTAATTTTTTCAATCAATCCGTCAGGGAATGGTGCGGAGCCATGTCTGGCGTAAAAGCAACTCGAGGAGGAAGAGCCCTAAGGCTGCCAGAGCCCACGGCAGATAGCAGTCTTCGGTATGCGAGAAGTGACGCACATCAAGCTCGGTCTTCTCAAGCGAGTCGATTTCGTCGAAAATCTCGCTTAGCACCTTGTTGCCGGTGGCGCGGTAATATTTGCCGCCGGTTATGTCGGCTATCTGTTTTAGGGTGGCCTCGTCGATAACCACCGGAGTTGGCACATATTCGATGCGGCCGAACATATTGACCTGCGGGTATGGAGCGGTCCCATTGGTGCCCACTCCTATCGTGTAAACCTTTATGCCGAGTTTGTGCGCAATCTCGGCTGCCGTAAGCGGAGCCACGATGCCGGTGTTGTTCGAACCATCGGTGAGCAGGATAATACTTTTGCTCTTGGCCTTTCCTTCCTTGATACGGTTGATAGCCGTAGCCAGACCGTCGCCTATGGCTGTGCCGTCCTCAAGCATATCGCGGTTGAGGGCATTCACATAGTTTACAAGAGCTGCACGGTCCGTTGTCATGGGCACACCGGTGAAAGCCTCTCCGGCAAAAACCACCAGGCCCATATTGTCGTTCTCACGGCCGTTGATGAAGCGCGAAGCGATTTTTTTAGCTGCTTCCAGACGGTCGGGTTTGAAGTCGCGGGCAAGCATACTCGACGAGATATCGAGAGCCACCACCATGTCGGTGCCTTCGGTGCGCGAGCTGTGCCATGCGTCGCGTGTCTGCGGTCGTGCAAGCACCACTATGAGGCAGCCCAGCGCAAGCAGCCGGAGCACGAAAAGTCCGTGCAACATATACTGCCTGAGGGGGCGCTTCATGCGGGCCAGCGGCCGCACAGTGGATATTTCAAGTGAGGCATAAGCCGTGCGGTGTTTCCATACATACCACGCTATCAGCGGGATATATATGAGAAACAGCCACAGTATGCCCGGATTTGCCAAATGAATCATCTCTTTTCAGTGTTTTGATGTTCGCTCTCCTTTTTAAGGTTCACTACAGGCTTTTCAGATTTTGACGCAACGGAGATTTTGCCGGAAACCGAAGCTTCCTCTCCCCCGGCACTTTCCTCGGGTTCAGGCACGGGGCGTGTCTCTTCCACAAACTGGAGGGCATTTTGCCATGAACGCACATTATCGTCGGGCACTGGGCGCACCTTCGCAAATTTCACGAAGTCGGCGATTTCCACAACTCGCTCCATATATTTCTGCGACAGACGGGTCTGCTCGTTGGAGTGCAGTGCTTTGAGTATCTGCGATGAGGTCATCTCCATGGCGTTTATGCCAAAGCGCCCCTGCAGATATTCACGAAGTATATCGATAAGCCGTGTATAATATTCCTTTTCCTGACCCTTCTCCCAAAGCTGGGCTTCCTTCAGACTGTTGAGGCTGTTAAGGGCCACAACATCGGGAGGCAGTTGCTTCTTCTGAGGAATAAGGTTCACTTTCATCTTCTTGGTGGCGATGAGATAAGCGCATATGCCGCCGGCTATGACCAGAAGCACAAGCAGAATCCATCCCCAGTAATCGGTGAGCCAGTCAGGCAGAAAATCATACCATTTACTCTGGAAATCCTGAGCCGGAGCCAATGGGTTGATGTCGTCCTTGCCACTCACATCAACCGGAATAACTTTCAGCGTCAGGGCTTTGGTCCGCACTGTATCAGGACCGTTGACCAACAGGAACGGCGGTATAGTGTAAACGCCCGAATCAAAAGGCTGAAGCACCAACGCACGCTTCATTTCCACCATACCGTTGCCTATTTCAGTGGTGTCTCCGTAGACCCAATCGACAATTTCCACCTCCTGAGGAAACTCAGCCTGATTAACCACAACCTGCGAAGGCGATGTGGCACTGTCTACAATCTGAAGCTTCACCGCAGTCTGATACCCCATTGTCACCTGACTTGAGTCGAGCGACGCGGTAATCGACGGTTTCGGAGCTGCCACAACCGAAGTTGCAACAGCAATCGCCGCAACAGCAATGAGAAGCCTTGTATGTTTTCCGGTTATCTGCATGTAGGTAATCAAAATAACTGAACAAACCGTTCAAAATAAAAATGCTGGCCGGTTGCTAAAATCTTTAATTTTCCGGCCTTTTAAAACGAAATTATACCGTCAGCCGCGACGACGGAATAGACCCATTAGCGCCGACACATAGTCTTCGTCGGTAGCCACCGAAGCCGAACTTACGCCACAACGCTTGAGTGTGTCGCTCATCACCTGCTGACGCTCATACCACCAACGGCCATACTCGTTGCGCACGCGCCGCGATGAGGTATCAATCCACTGCTCTGCACCTGTCTCGAGGTCGCTCACACGTAGAAGTCCAACATCGGGAAGGGTGGCATCGCGTTTGTCGTACACCTGTATGCCATACACATCATGCTTGTTCGATGCTATGGAAAGGGCCTTGTAATAGTCTTTTTCGTCGATAAAATCTGAAATCAGGAATGTGGCGCACCGCTTTTTAAGCGCATCAGTGAAATAGCTTAGTGCCATGCCGATGTCGGTGCCACGACTCTCGGGCGTAAAGTCAATGAGCTCGCGGATGATAAAAAGTATATGCTTGCGCCCCTTCTTAGGAGGAATGAATTTCTCAATCCTGTCGGAAAAGAATATCACGCCGATTTTATCATTGTTCTGAATGGCCGAGAATGCGAGCGTAGCGGCAATCTCAGCAATCATCTCGCGTTTTTCGTCGCCTACAGCTCCAAAAAGCCTCGACCCGCTCACATCCACAAGAAGCATCACGGTGAGTTCGCGCTCCTCCTCATACACTTTCACATAGGGATGATTGTGGCGTGCGGTCACGTTCCAGTCGATGTCACGTATATCGTCGCCATACTGGTATTCGCGCACCTCCGAGAAAGTCATGCCCCTACCCTTGAAGGCTGAGTGATACTCTCCCGCGAAAATGTTCTGCGACAGTCCACGGGTCTTTATCTCAATGCGTCTTACTTTCTTAAGCAGTTCGTTTGCGTCCATCAGTATGATGTGTTAGCCTTGATTTTTTGCCAACGACGGCTTGCAGCGCCATGCGTGGCCTTAAAAGCATATTCGGGGATAGAAAATTGTCGGCCCTGCCGGGGCCGACGATTGTTCTTTGACTCCAATGTCAGGGCACCTCTACCTTGTCGAGAATCTCCGAGATAATCTCGTCAGCCGTTATATTATTGGCTTCAGCCTCATAGGTAAGGCCAATACGATGACGGAGCACATCGTGGCATACCGCGCGCACATCCTCAGGAATCACATAGCCTCTCTGATGAAGGAAGGCATAGGAGCGGGCAGCACGTGCGAGCGAAATCGACGCACGGGGAGAGGCTCCGAAACCTATGATGCTGCTGAGGTCGTTGAGGCCATAGTCGGCCGGGAAACGGGTCGCGAACACGATATCGACAATGTAGCGCTCGATTTTTTCATCGATGTAGATCTGCTCCACTACCTTCTGGGCTTCGAGTATCTCCGAAGGTTTAAGCAGTGGGCGCACTTGCTTCTTCTCGTTGGTGATGTTCTGACGGATAATCTGCTTCTCCTCGTCGCGCGAGGGATAGCCGATGACCACTTTAAGCAGGAAACGGTCTACCTGCGCCTCAGGCAGCGGATAAGTACCTTCCTGCTCGATGGGGTTCTGTGTGGCCATCACCAGGAACGGTTCGTCAAGTGCGAATGTATTGTCGCCGATAGTCACCTGACGCTCCTGCATTGCCTCGAGAAGGGCGCTCTGCACTTTGGCGGGCGCACGGTTGATTTCATCGGCGAGCACGAAGTTGGCAAATATCGGGCCTTTTTTCACCTGGAACTGCTCCGACTTCACGCTGTAGACCATGGTACCGAGCACATCGGCAGGGAGAAGGTCGGGGGTAAACTGTATACGGCTGTATTTTGCATCAATAAGTTGCGCAAGAGTCTTGATGGCCAATGTCTTGGCCAGACCCGGAACACCTTCCAGAAGCACATGTCCGTTTGACAGAAGCGCTATCAGAAGCGAATCCACAAGATGCTTCTGCCCCACGATGGTCTGGTCCATGCCGCGGGTGATGAGATTCACAAAGTCGTTTTTACTTGCCACGAGGTCGTTAAGCTCGCGTATATTTACCGATTCACTCATAAATATATGTGTATATGTTTCTTTCTCATTGGTAAAGCCCGCCTCGGCTGACGCTTGCGGCGGGATTCATGGCGCGATTACGGTTGTGCCGGGATAAAGCCTTCAGACGGTCTTTTCCTCTCCGCAAACTGATTGCAAAAATATAAAATCACGCAACCACAATGATACAATCAAGTGTTAATTTTATCTTAATTGAGTTTAACACTATTAAGATTCTAGTGATTTTTCAGAATCGGCTCAATATTTCAGCCGCCTTGCGCTCGGCATCTCTGTCGGCCTCCTTATCGCCTGGATGAATACCATATTTTTCAAGCGGCGGAACCGTCACAACCGTCATGGGAGGAATCAAATCGGGGTTACCGAGGCGCTCACTGTTCTCAAGATAGATGTAGACCCAGAATTTTTTCTTGCCATAGTGCCTCTGCGCTATAGTGGTGAGGAAACGACCCGCTTTCACAGTGTCGGTAACTGCGGTAGCCATCTGCTTGCCATACTTTGAGTCATACTCAGAAAGCGTTGCAGTTTTATCAGCAGCGGGATTTGTCCCGGTCTCAGCAGCCGCCACAAGATTGCTATCGGTAACTTCGACTATTTCAGTATCGCTGTCGTCCAAAGGTACATCGCCTGAATTATTGTGATATACCTGTACATCCTCTGCCAGTATATTAACACTTCGTACTCCCTTAAAGTTCAGCAATCCATGGCCAAAGTATCCCACGAGCATACCGATGAGAAGCGACAAAAGCCCTACCACAATGATTATTACAATGCCATGTGCTTTGTGGCTCGAATGCCGTGAGATATGCCGGACATCATTGTCTTCGGCGATATCGTCAGCCATAAAATGCGGGCGGCGCAACGGGGCAGATTGTTCTGGCATCGGAGGCTCTGAAGGACGCGATGTAGATGCTGGACTGGTGGCAGGAGCAATTACATTCTCAGGTTCAGAATCAGATTGCGGCTGCGGTTCCGTAACAGATTCCTTTGGCGACGCCTCCACAGGTGGTTCTGCGGCCATGGTTTCCTGCACAGTATCCGCCTGCCCGATTATTACCTCGGCAACAGGCTCGTCAAGAGCTTCCACACTTTCAGATGGCGAATCTTCGTCCTGAGTGATTACCTCTTTGATTCCGCCCACATCAACTCCCACTGATTCAGCTTCATCAGTGGCGTTATCAGCCTCTGCTTCAGCAGCATTCTCAAGCATCTCCTCGGTCACGCCGTCATCCAGCTCGACGGGGTCGAACATGGCGAAGGGAGCATTGATTTCATACGCCATGGCATCATCGGGCACAAATGCCACATCACAGCCATTGGTGCCGACGGTGCGCCGGAACGTACCTATGCCGTTCACCGCCACATAATCGCTTTTTACAAGGCCGTCGCCCACAAGGTCGGCAAACTCCACAAGAAAGGCCCGTGCGTCCTCAGGTGTGCACCCTGTCTGTAACACAAGCAGCTCCACAATGCGTGGCAATGGTAGTGTCTCGCTCATTTCCGACCCTCCTTCATTTTCTTTTTCAACATTCCTCCGGCAGTAAATATCAGCTCCACAGATGGAGGTAGCAGCATGCGACAGCCAGTGGCAAGATCGGTGGTTATCTCTTCATCGTGCTTTACACCTTCAAATGTGCCGAAACCGGGCAAAGCCACACGGTTGCCGCATCCGCACTGTTCGCGTATCACAGCTGCGAAACCCTCGATAAGTCGGGCGGTTTCCGACGGTTCGCATGCCAGACGGCCTGCGAGAGTGCTTGTGAAAGTTTTGCTGTCCATTGCTCTATATCAATTACATTCTAATTTATATGTAGAAACGGCCGTCTGCGCTGTCAGTGAACGCTACTGCCACCTTTCCCGGACTTATCGGCCTGCTGCTCTTCTCGTTTTGCACACGGCAGGTCACACCCGCTGCAACCGCAGCCACAACCGGCTTCTCCTTTGCCTAAACCCTTGCTGAAACGGCACACTTTTCTCACAATCACCACGACAGCAACAACCACAGTCAGAGCTACTACGGCCCATTGAATAATATCGTAAAGTTCCATCGTAATTGTCAGTTTTTGAAATTCTTCTTTATCAGAGCATTAAGCTTGGCAGGAGTAATATCGACGGGATAATCGGAGAACGGCAGGCGCAACGTGCATCCCGACACATATTCCGAACAGCCATAAGCGGTATGACCTTTCAAGATATGTCCCTTTCCGCAAACCGGGCACTCCACCTGCTCGAGGCGTTTCACCGGCGGACGCCGTTTTTTCGGTGCATCCGATGCTGCGGCCTTTGTCTTGACGGCTTTGTTGTCTGCAGAAGTGGAATCATCATCGGAAATGACATCGATTTTCTTCATCGAATTGTCGGTTAGCACATTATGCACTATCTCCGAAATCAAAGCCTTGAGTTCATCGATAAACGCTGTGGCGCTGTAGGTGCCGCGCTCTATCTGGCGCAGCTTGTTCTCCCACAACCCGGTAAGCTTGGCGCTTTTCAGAAGCTCCTCGTCAATGGTATCGATGAGGTCGATTCCTGCCTGCGTCACCATTATATTCTTACGCTGACGATATATGTAGCGACGCTTCACAAGGGTTTCTATAATGGACGCACGGGTCGACGGACGACCTATGCCATTCTCCTTCATGGCCTCGCGGAGCTCTTCGTCATCGATATTTTTGCCGGCTGTCTCCATGGCACGAAGCAGTGTGGCGTCGGTGTAATATTTTGGCGGCTGTGTGCTCTTCTTCACCACCGACGGCTCGTGAGGCCCGCTCTCACCGACGGTAAACGGAGGCAATATGCTGTCTTTTTCAGCCTGCGCGTCATCCGCCTGCTGTCCCTTCCCGCCATACACATCGCGCCAGCCGCTTTTGGTGATTACCTTACCCTGCGCCTTAAAGCTAATGTCGGCAGCAGTACCGAGCACTGTGGTAGCCATAAACTCGCAATCGGGATAGAAGTTGGCGATAAAACGCTGGGCTATGAGATGATACATCAACTTCTCGTTACCCTGCAGCATATTCGGCGCCTGTCCCGTGGGAATGATGGCGTGGTGGTCGGTAACCTTTGAGTCGTCGAACACCTTTTTGCTCTTGGGCAACCGGGACAGCGCAAGAAGAGGGGCCGTGAGAGCGGCATATGGGGTCATGTTGCGCAATATCTCCGGCACCTTGGCATAGATGGCATCGTTGAGATAGGTGGTGTCGACGCGCGGATAAGTGGTTACTTTTTTCTCATATAGGGTCTGTATAAGCTTAAGCGTCTCGTCGGCCGACCATCCCCACTTCTTATTGCATTCTACCTGAAGCGATGTGAGGTCGAAAAGACGCGGAGGAGCCTCCTTACCTTTCTTCTCAGTGACATCGGTAATCACAAAAGGCGCCGCGCCGATGCGTGTCGCAGCCTCGGCCGCGGTCTCGGCCGATTTGAAACGCCCGGTAGCGGCATTGAAAGTGACGCCTTTATAGAGAGTCTTAAGTTCCCAGAAATCCTCAGGCTTGAAATCGGCAATCTCACGGTGACGCTGCACAAGCATGGCGAGCGTGGGAGTCTGCACACGGCCTATCGAAAGCACATTACCCGGGCGCGAGTATTTAAGCGTGTAAAGGCGGGTTGCATTCATGCCGAGAATCCAATCGCCTATGGCACGCGACAGGCCCGACATATACAGATTGTCCTTCTCCGACGACGGCATAAGGTGCTGAAAGCCGTTTCGAATCGACTGGTCGGTAAGATCGTTTATCCACAGTCTCTTAACCGGACATTTCACTTCGGCCTTCTGCATCACCCACCGCTGGATGAGCTCACCTTCCTGACCGGCGTCACCACAGTTTATCACCTCGTCGGCATTCGCTACAAGAGTGCGGATGACATTGAACTGCCGCTCATAACTATCTTGAGGAATGAGCTTGATGCCGAATCTTGGAGGTATCATAGGCAACGACCCGAGCGACCACCGCTTCCACCAGTCAGTGTAATCGGCAGGCTCCTTGAGTGTGCACAGATGTCCGAAGGTCCATGTCACCTGATATCCGTTTCCCTCTATATAGCCGGGATGGCGCTGTGTGGCGCCAAGCACTGCGGCAATATCGCGGGCCACATCAGGTTTCTCAGTCACGCATACAATCATTCCCAATAAGACGAATCGTATGTTGGTTAGTTACTGACGGGCGGGCGAAGTGATATCGCCTTTCACAGTATGGAATTTGAGAGTGGAATTTTTCGGCAGCTTAGCCTTGAAGGGGAAATCTATCTCCACAGTCACCACACCCTCGTCCTCGAACTGGAAATAGCGCTTGAAATCCACGCCATCGATGTCGGTGGCTGGATATATAGCCTTGTTCACCACGAGGTCTACGCTGTCGATGCGGTTCGAAGTGTGGGGAATGCCTATGAGGCACACTGTGATGCGTATACCGTCATCGGTCTTGACTGTCTTATCGGGTATGATGTTCATGTCGGCATCAAGCTGGTTCACCTGAGCCACAGCTGGCTGCGACGACCACACAAAACCGCCGGCAAGCATTGCGGCAGCAGCTATCCAGAGTGTTTTAAGTGCTTTCATTTTTTATCGTTTAAGTTGAACGCGTTACAGATAAGCCTGTCTTTTGAACAGTTTCTAATATTGAGACTGAACAGGCACACATGGGTTTAACCTTCAGTCGGCCGTTTTTGCCTGCTGCCACAGCGCCTCCATCTCGTCAAGCGACATATCCTTGAGATTGCGCCCCTGCGCACGGGCCTCCGCCTCTATGTGGTTGAAACGCGATATGAATTTCTTGTTAGTGCGTTCAAGCGCATTGTCGGGATGTATGCCGTAAAGGCGCGCCGCATTGATGAGTGAGAACATAAGGTCGCCCATCTCCTCCTCCATACGCGAACGCACATCGGCGTGAGTGTCGTCTTTCCCTTTGTAATTCTTGGCTTCTGCGGCAAACTCTCCTATCTCTTCTTTTACCTTTTCCCATACATCGGCAGGCTGTTCCCAGTCAAACCCGGCATTGGCAGCCTTCTCCTGAATGCGGTAGGCCTTGATTAATGCGGGCAATGCCGATGGGACACCGGCCAGAATGCTGCGGTTACCGTCTTTCTCTTTAAGTTTAAGCTGCTCCCAGTTGAGTTCCACCTGATGCGCGTTGTCGGCATCCACTTTGCCATAGACATGCGGATGGCGGTAGATGAGCTTGGTGGCAAGCGCATCGCACACATCTGCAACATCAAACTTACCCTTCTCCTCACCGATTTTAGAGTAGAAGAACACATGCAGAAGCACATCACCAAGCTCTTTTTTTATTTCGGCATCATCATCTTTGATAAGTGCGTCGCAGAGTTCAAATACCTCTTCTATCGTGTTGGCGCGCAGCGAATCGTTGGTCTGCTTCGCATCCCACGGACATTTCACCCTCAGGGTGTCGAGCACATCGAGCACCCTCCCGAGGGCTTCAAGTTTTTCCTGACGGCTTTTCATCGGAATATATTGAATATACGTTAGTTTTCTTTACTGTATTTTTCAAGACCGGCCTGAAGCCATTCCACAAACTTTGTCACATTCTCGTCGTAATAAGCCGGTGCGTTGAGCGCCTGACCTTTATTATCGAGCATCATGTAGTAGGGCTGCGAATTGGCTCCGAATTTCGAGCGCTGCAGATAGCTCCATTTCTCACCCACGGTCTCCAGAGTCATTGTATTGCCGTTCTCAGTCACTTTCATAGGTTCGGCCAGCAAAGCCTTGTCGTCAACCATAAGCTTGATGAGCACGAAGTTTTCCTTTATGATGCCGGTCACAACAGGGGTGTCGAACACAGCTCCCTCCATCTTACGGCAGTTCACGCAACCATAGCCGGAGAAATCGATAAGCACGGGGCGACCGTTGTCGGCGGCATACTGCATGCCCTTGTCGTAGTCGTCGAACTCCTCAAACTGACCACCGGCATAAAGGTTGAAATCCTGGGTAAACAGTGGCGGCACAAAAGCGCTCACACCTTTGAGAGGCGCTCCCCACAGACCGGGAACAAGATAAAGCGCGAACGAAAGCGATGCCAGCGAAAGGAAGAACCGCGGTATCGACACATGGTCGAGCGGAGCATCGTGGCTGAAACGCAGTTTGCCAAGGAGATAGAATCCGAGCATAGCGAAGATCACCACCCACAGACATATGAACACTTCGCGGTCGAGCAGACCCCAGCCATAGGCTAGGTCGGCTACAGAAAGGAATTTGAGCGAAAGGGCCAGCTCAAGAAATCCGAGCACCACTTTCACCGAGTTCATCCAGCCTCCCGAGCGTGGGGCCTGTTTGAGCCACGACGGGAAGATGGCGAAGAGTGTGAACGGCAGAGCCAGCGCCACGGCGAAACCAGCCATGCCGGCGGCCGGACCTGCGAAATTGCCCATGCTCGCTGCCTCTACAAGAAGTGTACCTATGATAGGTCCTGTGCAGGAGAACGATACCAGCACCAGAGTGAACGCCATGAAGAAGATGCTGAGAAGACCGGTGGCTCGCTCGGCACGCGCATCAGCACCGTTGCGCCAGCGCTCGGGCAACTGTATGTCGAAACCTCCGAAGAAGCTGACTGCGAACAGCACAAGTAGCAGGAAGAAAGCGAGGTTGAACCACGCATTTGTTGAGAGTTCATTAAGCTTGCTTGCTCCGAATACTCCGGTAATCACCAGACCCAGCGAAAGATATATGACGATGATGCTGAGACCGTAGACGGCTGCATCGCCTATCTGCTTACGGCGGTTGCCGCCTTTTTTAAGGAAAAAGCTCACCGTCATCGGTATCATCGGCCACACACAAGGTGTGAGCAATGCCAGCAGACCGCCACCGAAACCCCAGATGAATATCAGCCACAGCGGGCTGTCAGTCACATTGGAAGGGTCATCTTCCGCTGCTGTGATTTCTACCGGTGTCCACCACTGCGAGGAGTCGGCGGCCACATGCACAGCCTTCGGCTCCGGCTCAGCGACCGGCTGCTCTTCCTCGGGTTCAGCCGCAACGACAGCCTCCTGCTCGCCTGTGCCGATGGTCACGCTGAACGGCACTTTCTGGGGAGCTATGCACGACTCGTCGTTGCATCCCTGGAAACGAATCACTCCACTGAGTGTATGCTTTTTGCCGTCGGATATCTTAAAATTGCGTGTGAACACCACATCGTTCTCCCACCAGGAGAGTTTCAGCTCGAAAATAGGGTCGAATTTTTCAATCGGAGCCCTGGAGCTTGTAATCTCGCCTGCAGCCTCTACCCCTTCCGGGATGTCGAATGTCACCGAAGTAGAGTTGGGACCGCCCTCCGGCAGGTCGAAACCGTAAAGATGCCAGCCGGCATCGATTTTTACCGCGAATTTCACCGTGGCTTCTGTGGCCGAGTTGTCGGCCACAGATGTATGCCAGACTATTGGTGTCAGTTCCTGTGCTGTTGAAGCGAATGCCGCCACAAGCGTCACAAGAAGCATTGCGATGGCTTTTCTGCAGAGATGTTTCATCTGTTCTGAAGGTTATTCTATCGTATTTAAGGGGCAAATTTAGCCATTTTTTTCGAGTAATGCACCATCGGTCGCACCCTTATTTATACAACTTGAAAAAGTGTTCGGAATATGCACGGTTTCTAAGCCAAAGTTTGTAACTTTGCAGACTTAAAAACAAAGCATAGAAATGAACTCAGAAACATACGGGAGCGACGCGAAAGACGCCAAACGCGACGCCGTGGACCGACGCTACCTCCGCATGGCCCGCATATGGGCGGAGAATTCCTACTGCGAGCGACGCAAGGTCGGCGCTATCATGGTGAAGAACTCCATGATAATCTCCGACGGCTTCAACGGCACGCCCTCCGGCTTCGAGAATGTGTGCGAAGACGAGTCGGGCGTCACAAAGCCATATGTGCTCCACGCCGAAGCCAACGCCATCACCAAAGTGGCCCGCAGCAACAACTCTTCTAACGGCGCCACGCTTTACATCACGGCATCGCCATGCATGGAGTGCGCCAAGCTCATCATTCAGGCAGGGATAGCCAGAGTGGTGTTCAACGAGATTTACCGCATCACCGACGGCATTGACCTTTTGCGCCGAGCCGGTGTGGAATGCGTGCATATCCCCGACCTCGACAACAATACGAAATAATTTCGACCATAAAATCAGCTACAGGTGAAGAAAACATCTACTTGGGTGCCGCTGATAGTAGCCGTGACATTTATCGCGGGAGTGCTCACATCCGACTTTATCCGCCAGGGAAACGGAGCCGGCACCGCCACCCAAAAGAAATTTCAGACTATTCTGAATCTCATACGCAACGATTATGTGGATGAGGTAAACCTCGACAGCCTGCTTGAAAACAGCATCCCCGGACTGCTCGAAAACCTTGACCCGCACTCGGCCTATATCCCGGCGGCAGACCTCCGCTCGGTCAACGAAGAGCTCGAAGGCTCATTCTGCGGCATAGGCGTACAGTTCATGCTCAACAACGACACCATCACCGTGGTGGAGGTAGTGTCGGGAGGCCCCTCGGAAAAAATCGGCATGAAAGCAGGCGACCGCATAGTGAAAGTCGATGGCGAAGATGTGGCCGGAGTAGGCATAACCAACGAGCAGGTGCTCCGCAAGCTCCGCGGCGAATGCGGTACCCCCGTCACCCTCACAGTGCGACGAAGCGGAGCTCGTAAACCGCTAACCATGGAAGTGATACGTGGCGAACTCCCCAACACCTCGGTCGATGCATCTTACATGCTCTCCGACAGCATCGGCTATGTGAGGGTCAACAAGTTCGGACGCACCACCTACGACGATTTCTATCAGGCACTCAACGAGCTGCAACGCGAAGGCGCAAAGGATTACGTGATTGACCTCCGAGGCAATTCGGGCGGCTTCATGGAGATAGCCTTCCTCATGGCCAACGAGTTCCTCGAGCGTGGGCAGCTCATAGCATCCACTAAGGGACGCGAATATTATTCCACATCCGGCGTGAAAGCCGACGGCAACGGCAACTTCAAGGAGAGCCGTCTGGTGGTGCTCATCGATGAATTCTCGGCCTCTTCGTCAGAGATTTTCGCAGGTGCCCTACAGGACAACGACCGTGCGCTCATAGTCGGCCGCCGATCGTTCGGCAAAGGTCTCATCCAGCGCCAGGCAGTACTCCCCGACAGCAGCGCCATACGCCTTACCATAGGCCGATATTACACCCCCTCGGGCCGCTGCATACAGAAAGACTACTCCAACCTCTCGCTCTACGACCACGACATCCTCGACCGCTACAACCGCGGCGAGATGTTCAGCGAGGACTCCATTAAGCTTGACCGCAGCCTCGTGTTCAACACCGCCAACGGCCGCAAGGTGTATGGCGGAGGCGGCATCATGCCCGACATCTTCGTGCCCAACGACACATCCGGCATCACCTCCTACTACCTCAACGTGGCCAACGCAGGCCTGCTGCAGAAATTCGCCTTCGACTATGTCGACTCCAACCGCGATAAGCTCGAGGAAGCCAAGGATGTGGAACAGCTTACCAAACTGCTTCCCGCCGATGACCGCCTGTTGCGGCAATTCGTAAACTTCGCGGCACGCAACGGCATCCAGCCGCGATGGTATTATATCAACATTTCCCATAACTTGATTGTTAATCAACTGAAAGCCCTCATCGCACGCGATGTACTCGGATATAATGCTTATTTCAGCATAATCAACCGTTCCGATTCCAATGTGTTGCGTGCGGTGGAGGAAATTAAAAACGGAGGCGCGGAAATCCCCATAACGAACGACCGCAATGCCGATACCGCGGAAAAAACCGGCAAGCCGGCATCCTGAACTTAGTGCCTGTATAATCAACAACTATGGACAAAGAAGATATAAGAAGTCGCATCAAGGCACGCAAGAGCCTTCTGTCGCAGGCTGAAAAGGCATATGCGGCAAAAAATGTGTTCGACCGTCTGGAACAGTCGGCGGCATTTCTGCTTGCCGAAAACGTGCTTCTCTATCATTCTCTGCCCGATGAGCTCAGCACCCACGAGTTTCTGGAGAAATGGGCGGGACGCAAACATTTCTTCCTGCCGAGAGTCAACGGGGTGAACCTTGACATACTCCCCTACGACCGCTCGCACATGGCCATGGGCGCATTCCACATCGAGGAGCCGCAGGGCGACGACACCACCGACATCTCCACTATCGAGCTTATCATTGTGCCTGGCGTGGCTTTCGACCGGATGGGCAACCGCGTGGGTCGAGGCAAAGGATATTATGATCGAATGCTCGGCTGCACCAAAGCCACCAAGATAGGCGTAGGCTACGATTTCCAGCTCATAGCCGACGATATACCCTCCGAGCCCCACGATGTGAAGGTCGACATTGTGATTACCGACCGTCGCAGGCTGGTGATTCACCACCGCAAGCGCTGACCCCGTGTCAGCACTTCGGCACATGTGTGCATCTCACTCCTGAAAAGCGATATTTGAAAACTTACATTATCATTTTTGCTTGTGATAGCAATACAGAACCTCAAGGTAGAATTCAGCGCAAAATCTCTCTTCGATAACGTAAATTATGTGATCAACCGGCGTGACCGCATAGCTCTGGTGGGCAAAAACGGCGCCGGGAAATCAACCATGCTCAAGATAATCGCCGGATTGCAGAACCCCACTTCCGGTACGGTGGCGGTGCCTTCCGGCGTCACCATCGGTTATCTGCCGCAGCAGATGAAACTCGCCGACGAGACAACCCTGCTGCAGGAGGTGCGCAAGGCTTTCAGCCATATCGATGACATGCAGCGGCGGCTCGACGCACTCAATACCGAACTAGCTTCCCGCAGCGACTATGAGTCTGAGGCATATCAGAAAATCATTGACGAGGTGTCGCTGCTCAACGAAAACCTCGCCATGGAGCAGTCGGAGAACCACGACGCCGAAATGGAGCGCACGCTGCTCGGCCTCGGATTCGTACGTTCCGACTTCAACCGGCCTACATCGGAATTCTCCGGAGGCTGGCGCATGCGAGTAGAGATAGCCAAACTGCTTTTAGGTCACCCCGACCTGCTGCTGCTCGACGAGCCCACCAACCACCTCGACATAGAATCAATCCAGTGGCTTGAGCAATTCCTGGCCACCAAGGCCAAGGCCGTGATGCTCGTAAGCCACGACCGCGCGTTCATCGACAATGTGACCAACCGCACCATAGAAATATCCTGCGGAAAAATCTACGACTATGCTGTGAACTATTCCAAATTCGTGGAGTTGCGCAAGGAGCGCATCGAACAGCAGACACGCGCCTATCTCAACCAGCAGAAAGAAATCGCAGATACAGAAGCTTTCATAGAGCGTTTCCGATACAAGGCCACCAAGGCCGTACAGGTGCAGAGCCGCATGAAGCAACTCGCAAAAATCGAACGCATCGAAATCGACGAGGTCGACAATTCGCACCTTTCGCTCCGGTTCCCCCCTGCGCCGCGCTCGGGCGACTATCCCATAATCGCCGACAACGTGGGCAAAGCCTACGGCAACCATCAGGTGTTCGATCACGCCACCTTCACCATCCGCCGCGGCGAGAAGGTGGCCTTTGTGGGAAAGAACGGCGAAGGCAAGTCGACACTCGTGAAATGTATCATGGGTGAGATTCCGTATACCGGCACACTGAAAATCGGTCATAACGTGCAGATAGGCTATTTCGCCCAGAATCAGGCACCGTTGCTCGACGAAAGCGTGACGGTGTTCGACACAATCGACCGCGTGGCCACCGGCGACATACGCACCCGCATCCGCGATATCCTCGGAGCATTCATGTTCGGAGGCGAGGCTTCCGACAAAAAGGTAAAGGTGCTATCAGGCGGCGAAAAGACCCGTTTGGCCATGATACGCCTGCTGTTGCAGCCGGTGAACCTCCTCATTCTCGATGAGCCCACCAACCACCTCGACATGCGCACCAAAGATGTGCTCAAGCAGGCCATCAAGGAATTCAACGGCACTGTTATAGTAGTGAGTCACGACCGCGAGTTTCTCGACGGACTGGTCGAGAAGGTATATGAGTTCGGAGGCGGCAAAGTGCGCGAGTGCCTCGGAGGCATATATGAGTTTCTTGAAAAGAAAAAAATCTCCTCCCTGCAGGAGCTTGAACTCAGCACAAGTCCCGGTTCGGGATATTCCGAAAGCTCTGCCGCCACTCCCCCTCCTGCCCGACAGACTACGGCAAACACTCCGCCTGCCGCTCAGAAAAAAGAGGAAAATGCCGCACCGCGTATCTCCTACGCCGAACAGCGCGAGCGCGACAAGATGCTTCGCCGTGCAGCGAAAAAGGTGGAGGATGCTGAAAACGCCTGCGGCGAGGCCGAAGCCGAAGTGGCGAAGATAGAAGCCGAGATAGCTTCCGGTAGCTACGACACGGATATCTTTGACCGCCATAAAGCCGCCACCCGCGCCGTGGAGACAGCCATGTCGCTTTGGGAAGTCGCAGAGCAGGAATATTCGGAACTTAAAGAGCATCTCGGAAAGTAATCACTGCAAAATAAAACAATTACAAACACTCAAAGGACAATGAAGTTAGAAGAAAGAATACGCCGGCAGCTTCAACAGCTGCACGAGGAGGGCAACTACAGAGAGATACCCTCTGTGACTCCTCTCACCATAACCGACTACTCGACCAACGACTACATGGGTCTGGCTGCCGACCCGGGGCTTCAGCAGCAGTTTTTCGCCGACTCTGTATCGGCAACAGTGCCCATGACATCGTCGGCATCGCGCCTGCTGGCTCCCCGACAGATAGAATATACCAACCTCGAGGTGTTTCTCAGCCTTCTGTATAAGAAACAGAGAGGCACCGACACCGCCGCTCTGCTTTTCAACAGCGGGTATCATGCCAATACAGGCCTGATTTCGGCCATTGCCGACCGCGATACTATCATTGTGGCCGATAAACTGGTTCATGCAAGCATCATCGACGGAATCGTACTCTCACGTGCGCCATTCATGCGGTTCCGCCACAACGACTTCGACCAGCTCGAGCAGATTGTCAAGTCTAAAGGCGATAAATACAAAAATGTGCTCGTGGTGGTGGAAAGCGTCTACAGCATGGACGGCGACCGAGCCGACATCGAGCGTCTGATTCAGCTCAAGCGCAAGCACGACAATGTGGTGCTTTATGTCGACGAGGCTCATGCCTTCGGTGTGCTTGGCCCACGTGGCCTGGGCCTGTCGGCGGCAAGCTCCGCTCCCGGCGAAGTGGATATAATTGTAGGAACCTTCGGAAAGGCAGCGGCATCGATGGGTGCTTTCGCCATCACGTCGCTCGACATGCACGATTATCTGGTAAACACCTCGCGCAGTTTCATTTTCTCCACCGCCATTCCGCCAATGAGTGCCGCATGGACACGTTTCACCGTCGGTCAGCTGATACAGAAAGACAACCGCCGGCAGCACCTGGAGCGTCTCGGCGCACAGCTGAGCACCGTACTCTCGAAATACACGCCGCATGCCACGCAGCCGTCGCACATACAGCCGCTCATAGTGGGCGACCCTAAGAAAGCCGTGGAGCTTTCCAGGCAGTTACTCTCACGCTACGGTATCAAGGCACTTCCCATACGTAAGCCCACAGTGCCGGCCGGCACCGAGCGGCTGCGCTTCTCGCTTTCGTCAGCCATGATGCCTCGCGACATTGAAGCACTCGACAACGCTCTGAGCGACCTCATATGAGATTTTTAAATGGAAAAAGAATTCATCACATACGCTGCAAACCGACGGCTGCTGCTGCTCTTTCTGGGCTGGAGCATGGATGCCACGCCTTTCAGAGACCTGCACAAACCCGGATATGACATACTTGCAGTCTTCGGGTATGAACATACCGGCAATGACGCTTTCGGCATGCTCTCGCAACAAGTGCAGGGCTACGACGAGGTGATCACTGTAGCGTGGTCGTTCGGCGTGCGTATCGCCACTGAATTTCTCAGAATCTACCGTCATCGGCTTCCGCTTACAGGATGTATCGCCGTAAACGGCACACCTTTCCACATCGACGACAAACGAGGGATACCACACGCCATAGCCGAAGGCACTTTGCAGGGACTCAGCGAGCAGTCCGTAAGGAAATTTAGACGCCGCATGTTCGCCACAGCCGATGCATTCTCGGCATTCTGCGAGACAGCCCCCCGACGGACATTCGATTCGATGCATAACGAACTCGAAGAGTTTGTTGACATGGATCCCTCTCCCTACCCGGAAGTATGGCAGAGAGCCGTTGTGTCGGGTGCCGACCGCATTTTCCCTCCTGAAAATCAACTCAGAGCATGGAAAGAAGCCGAAGTGGAAATCGACCTGCTGCCCGATGCGCCGCACTTTCCAGACCTGCAGCGCGTGCTCGACCGCTATGTCATCAATAAGGAACTTGTATCCAGACGGTTTGCCGATGCATGCGGAAGCTACAGCGAAAATTCTCCGGTGCAGAAAGATGTTGCCCGAAAATTGTGGAGCCTAACCGCCAACCATCTCGCAATAAAGCACCTCATACCCCGCAGGATAATCGAGGCCGGTACCGGCGACGGCACTCTCACATCGCTCTATGCCAAGCGTTTCCCTATGTCACAGCTCGAGTTGTGGGATATAGCGGAAGTAGCGACTCCATCCGATGTGCCTGAGCATACAAAAATGCGCATCTGCGACGCGGAGACTGAAATCAACTGCCTGGCAGACGGCAGCATCGACCTGTTTCTCAGCGCATCGGCCCTGCAGTGGTTTCATTCCCCATGCACTTTCATCGAGAGCCTCGGCCGCATACTCGCACCCGGAGGTTTAGCCGCCATCGCCACTTACGGTCCCGGCACCTTCAAAGAGATAACCCAGGCCTCAGGCCGCACACTCAATTACCCGCGCCTCGGGTCGCTCATAAGCGCCGCCGAAAACGCCGGCCTCAGGGTGCTCGACAGTTTCGAGGAGACGCTGACATTGCCGTTCGGAAATGTGATTGAAGTGATGCACCATATCAAGAGCACCGGAGTGAACGCGCTCGCCGACAACGAGCGCGAGGCACGCAACTCGGCGCTTCGCCTCATGCGCGCCTATCCCGTCGACACCGCCGGCACTGCCGCACTTACTTACGTTCCCATATATCTTATTGTTTCAAAACCATTATGAATCACAAGGCATTTTTTGTGAGCGGCATCGACACCGATGCCGGAAAGACATATTGCACCGCATGGCTTGCAAAGCAGTGGATGAACGAGGGCCTGAGCGTCGTTACACAGAAGTTCATCCAAACCGGCTGCGACGAATATTCAGAAGACATTGAGGCACACCGCCGCCTCTGCGGAATAGACCCGCTCCCCGAAGACCTCGACCACACCACAGCGCCGCTGATTTACCATCACCCCTGCTCGCCCCAGCTTGCCGCCCGCCTCGACGGACGCGACATACCGCTTGACATCATCGACCGAAGCACCGAAACGCTGCTGAAAAAATACGACCGTGTGCTTGTTGAGGGTGCAGGCGGCCTTATGGTGCCGATTACCGACGAAATGTTCACCATCGATTATGTATCGCAGCGGCATCTGCCTCTGATTCTGGTGGTACACAGCGCACTGGGCTCGATCAATCATATAATCCTCTCACTTGAAGCCATAAAGAAGCGCGGTATAGAGCTTTACGCAGTGCTTTACAACACCTTTTTCGACACTGACCCTCTGATAGCCGCCGACACAAGGGCTTTTGTAGAACGATATCTGAAACGTGAATTCCCCGACACACAGATACTCGATGTGCCATCGCTGATGAAGTGACACGGCATGAAAGCCGATAGCGCCAAAGCAACGCTTTATGTAGCCATATTCAGGCGCTTCAACATTTTTTTGCTTTTGATTGTGAGCGTAAACCACATCAAAATGCTAAATTTGCAAAAAACTATAAGAACCGTACCCCACAATATATTCACATAGAGATGCTCAGCATTTCAAAACAGCAACTTCTGGAACTTCCCGAGGTGAAATACCCCGGGAAAGTGATTCTCGTAGACTCTCCCTCACGCAGCAGAAGCGCTCTGGCCTACCTTAACAAAGTGAGCCAGATAGGGTTTGACACCGAGACCCGCCCGTCGTTTCAGAAATACCGCCACTACAATGTGAGCCTCATGCAGATTTCGGCGGAAGACGAGTGCTTCCTGTTCCGTCTCAAACAGATAGGGTCGCTTGAACCTCTGATGCATTTCCTCGAGAATCCTGCCGTACAGAAAATCGGACTTTCACTCAAAGACGATTTCCACTCGCTGGCCAAACTAGCTGAATTTGAGCCTCAGGGCTTTGTGGAACTGCAGTCGTTCGTCAAGGATTACGAAATAGCCGACAACAGCCTCCAGCGTATCTACGGCATCATATTCAACCAGCGCATATCAAAGAACCAGCGCCTCACCAACTGGGAGGCTCAGGAGCTCACCCTGTCGCAGCAAAGTTATGCCGCTATCGACGCATGGGCATGCCAGATGATATACAATCATCTGACGGCTGGAAAATTCTCGCCGTCGGAATCACCATATGTGATGGAAGAACCTGTGCCGGGTCACGACCTGCGTCACCCCGATGTGGCGCTGTCGTAACAGCGTCCGTTCACCTCAAATCACATGCCTCAAAAACTTCTCACAACACCCTTGAAATGAAAAAAGCCATAATCATTCCGACCGTGCTTTTCATCTACCTGATTGTGATGGTAGTGCTAGGCTGGCCGTCGTATCAGAGCGGAGCCACCTCAGCACTGCTATATTTCGGTGGCACAGCCATATGCATAGTGTGCATCGTACTCCTCCATTTCAACCTCAGGTATGCCGCCGCACGCCGTAACAAGGCCCGCAACGACAACTGACAAACAGCCTTCACCAGTATTCCATCATATCACATCAATGAAAACCACTCTCACATTCGCCTCAATCATGGCACTGTTAGCAACATCGGCATGCTCCACTGCCCCTGAAAAGCTCAACTATCCTCAGGCTCCGTCTGACGCCACCTCCGACAACTATTTCGGGACCGAAGTGGCCGACCCCTACAGACCGCTTGAAAACGACACCGCCGCCAGCACCCTCGCATGGGTGGAACAGGAGCGTGAACTCACTGAAAACTATCTCTCGAAAATACCGTTCCGCGACAAGGTGCGCAAACAGCTCACCGAGCTTAACGACTACACCAAACAGGGAACCCCGTGGAAATGGTATGACGGGAAATATTACTTTTCCCGCAACGACGGTCTGAAAAATCAGGCTGTAATCATGCGCGCCGACACTCCCGACGGCAAGGATGCAGAGGTATTCCTCGACCCCAACACCCTCTCAGATGACGGCACAGTGGCACTCACCGGCCTCACCATGAGCCACGACGGCAAATATGTGGCATATACCATATCGCGCAGCGGTTCCGACTGGACTGAGATTTTCGTAATCGACGCCGCCACAGCCAAACCGCTCAGCGACCACATAGAATGGGCCAAATTCACCGACGCCGCATGGTATAAGGACGGTTTCTTCTACTCGGCCTACGACCGCCCCGAAGGTGGAAAGGAGTTCTCAAACGCCAACGAGAACCACCGCATATACTATCACCGCATAGGCACTCCGCAGAGCGCCGACGCAATAGCTTTTGAAGACAAGGAGCACCCGCTCCACTTCCACTCGGCCATAGTGCCCGACAGCGAGCGCTGCCTGATTGTGAAGGTAGGCGGCCAAGGCTTCGGCGACGGCGTAATGGTAAAGGACCTCACGAAACCCGATGCCAAATGGGTGACCGTGGAACCCTCGCAAAACTATGAAATGCAGTTCGTCGACCTTATCGGCGATGACCTCTATTTCAATACATCAGAAGGCGCTCAGCGCAACCGCCTCGTGAAAATGCCGCTGGCCAATCCTGCCAAAGCCAACTGGCAGACAGTGGTTCCAGAGCAGGATGGCGTGCTTGTGAGCGCTCAGCGTTCAGGCAACGATTTCATACTCACCTATGAGAAGGACGCCTCGGAACATCCCGCTGTATACAGCCTCGACGGCAATCACAAGGCCGACATCGAGCTCCCCACCTACGGTAAAGTGGGCATATCGGCCTCCGACAGCAACGATGAAGTGTTCTATTCCTTCACCTCGTTCCTCTACCCGTCGGCCATCTACAGCTACAACAAGGCCACCGGTGAGAGCACTCCGCTCTTCACTCCGGCCATCAAGGGCTTCAACCCCGATGACTATGTAACCGAGCAGGTATTCTACACATCATCCGATGGCACAAAGGTGCCGATGTTCCTCACCTACCGTAAGGGGCTCAAACGCGACGGCTCAAATCCTGTGTATCTTTACGGTTACGGAGGCTTCAATGTGTCGCTGCCCCCCTCTTTCTCACCCAACCGACTGCTCTGGCTTGAAAACGGCGGCATATACGCCCAGGCCAACCTCCGCGGAGGTGCCGAATACGGCGAGGCATGGCATGAGGCCGGCACTAAGCAGAAGAAACTGAACGTGTTCAACGACTTCATCTCGGCAGCCGAATACATGATAAACGAGAACTGGACTTCGCCCGAACACCTCGTCATAGAAGGCGGCAGCAACGGCGGCCTCCTCGTAGGTGCCGTGACGAACATGCGTCCCGACCTGTTCAAGGTGGCCATTCCCCGTGTCGGCGTGATGGACATGATGCGCTACCACCTCTTCACTATCGGCTGGAACTGGGCTTCGGACTACGGCACCAGCGCCGACTCTAAAGAGATGGCCAACTATCTGCTCGCCTACTCACCACTTCACAACATTAAAAACGACGGCACACCTTATCCCGCCATCATGGTTACCACAGCCGACCATGACGACCGTGTGGTGCCCGCGCACTCGTTCAAATACGCAGCCACACTGCAGCAGGCCAACACCGGCGACGCGCCTAAAATCATACGCATCGACAGCAAGGCAGGCCACGGCGCAGGCAAGCCTGTGGCAAAGGTAATCGACGAATACACCGACATATATTCATTCATCTTCGAGAATCTCGGAATCACACCGAAGAATTGAGAATAAAAGCATTACATATAGCGATACTGCTCACCCCGATGACGCTGCCCCTCCATGGCTGCTTCACCGGGGTTGAGTCTACTCCCAAAATCACCTACAAGGATGTGAAGGAGAACAATGCCGACCGCACTTCAGCGGAAGAGGCGCTTGCGGCCACCTTTACCGCGCCGCCCTTCGGCGAATGGGAAAACGGTAAGCGGTTTTATGTCACATCAGACCGCATCGGCCTCGTGATGTCATCGAAATCGGGCACAACGGTTCCCGCTCTTGCCGAAGGTGATGTGATAAAATACCGCGGCACACGCACCGCACCCGACCTCACAGGCCGCGAGGTGACGGAGTTTATGTTCACCCTCTCAGGACAGCGGACAGACACTCTCACCTACCGCACTAACGCCACAATGGCCGAGCTCAACGCCCGCCGCAAGGTAGAGGTACCTTTCACCATCGACCTCTCGCTTGTCGACAAGGTTAAGGAAGCACTTGCTGGAAAGACCCTTTATGTGCGCACACCCCTTTGGTTCAACGACAGCCAGCAGGCTGTGGAAGGGCGAAAGTTTGTCAAAGTTACCGTCAATGATGTATTGCCTGCCAACGAGGTGTATCCGATGCGAGTGCTGTTCACCGACGATGCCGGAGTGAATGCATCGGTCTACATGTCGGCCGACAACGGCAACCGTTGGTCGCCGCGCGAGTTTGCCACCGTATTCTCGTTCACCGACCCGCACCTAGAATACCCCAAAATCACCGACGAAATGTGGGATTACATCAAACGCAACAGGGTGAAGGAGGGTATGACCAAACCCGAAGCCCGCCTGGCCTTAGGCGACCCGGCCAACATCGACCGCGGTCACGACCACAGTACTGCCTATGAACGCTGGAACTACACCAACGGCATATATCTGATTTTCGAGGACGGCCTACTCACACGTTTCAGTAAATAATCGGAAACCACAGATACTCAAAAAACAGAGAACATGCGACTTAAATTTCTCGGAACAGGCACATCGACCGGAGTTCCACAGCTGCGGTGCAACTGCGATGTATGCAGCTCTACCGACCCACGTGACCGGCGTATGCGCTGCTCGGCACTTGTGGAAACCGAAGGCCGAAACCTACTTATAGACTGCGGACCCGATTTCCGTGAGCAGATGTTACGTTTTCACCGCCACGGCGACCTCGACGCACTGCTGGTTACACATCACCATTACGACCACGTAGGTGGCACAGATGACCTCCGCCCTTATTGCCGCGGCAAAGAGGCTTTTCCGATATTCTGCAACGCCGATGTGGAGAGCGACCTTCATCGCCGCATGCCATATTGCTTCGCCGAGCACCCATATCCGGGAGTACCGAAGCTCGAGGTGAATGTGGTGAAGCCGTTTGAGCCCTTCAATACTTGCGGCATAGAGGTCATGCCGGTATTGGTGCACCACTATCTTCTGGGCATACTCGGTTTCCACATCGGAAATCTCGCATACATCACCGACGCGAAAACAATACCCGAGGAAACACTCGAGGAAATATCTGGTGTGGACACCCTGGTGATAAATGCCCTCAGGCATGAAGAACATATGTCGCACATGAATCTGGAGCAGGCCCTTGCGGTGATAGACCGTGTGAAGCCACGTGTGGCGTACCTCACACATCTGAGTCACGACATGGGACTGACGGCCGACACCGAAACAAGACTGCCTCAAGGAGTGTTTCTCGCCACCGACGGGGCCACTGTGGAGATACCCGACTGACAGTTCACGGCATGCGCCGTTTCAAACCGTTCCATAGCCCCGAGAGCATGAAAAAACATGAGGCGCAGTTGTGCGCTTTTGATTTTTATTTATTACTTTTGTTGCGTAAAAACCGGAGCACGGGTTTGCGATAAAAACATTAAGCGAACCATCTGCCGCATTTACACACCAATGATTAGGAAACCTTAAACAAATTTCTAAAAACTTTATAGTTATGGATATTTCCCATATCGAGCACATCGGCATCGCAGTGCCCTCTCTGGAGGAAGCGATTCCCTTCTACGAGAATATTCTCGGCCTTAAATGTTTTGCCATCGAAGAAGTAGCAGACCAAAAAGTAAAGACAGCCTTCTTCAAAGTGGGCCAGACCAAGATAGAACTGCTTGAAGGCACATCGCCCGAAAGCGCCATCAGCAAATTCATCGCAAACAACGGCGGTCGCGGCGGCATCCAGCATGTGGCATTCGCCGTAGAAGACGGAGTGGCAAACGCCCTGGCAGAAGCCGAGGAGAAAGGCTGCCGCCTCATCGACAAAGCACCCCGCAAGGGAGCTGAAGGCCTCAACATAGCTTTCCTCCATCCGAAATCGACAGTGGGCACCCTCGTGGAGCTCTGCGAAGACCCCAACAAGAAATAAAACCGAAAACAGGAGACCGCATCATGCACCCGCCACTCTGAGGCGCCACGATGCAGTCTCCCGTTTGCATAATATAACAGCAATCAACAACCATCACAATATCGTAAAAAGATATGAGCAACCAACTTGAAAAGATTCAGGAGCTGATAGAGATGCGCGAGAAAGCACGCATAGGCGGTGGCGAGAAAGCCATCGAAAAACAGCATGAGCGTGGCAAATACACCGCCCGCGAGCGCATAGCCCAGCTTCTTGACGAAGGTTCCTTCGAGGAGCTCGATATGTTTGTAACACATCGTTGCCACAACTTCGGTCAGGAGAAGAAATCGTTCCTCGGCGACGGCGTTGTAACTGGCTACGGCACCATCGACGGCCGCCCCGTGTATGTGTTCGCACAGGACTTCACCGTGTTCGGAGGTTCGCTCTCCGAGACCATGGCCCTCAAGATCTGCAAAATCATGGACATGGCCATGAAGATGGGTGCACCTGTGATCGGCCTCAACGACTCGGGAGGCGCCCGCATTCAGGAAGGCATCAACGCCCTGGCAGGTTACGCCGAGATTTTCCAGCGCAACATCCTCGCCTCGGGTGTGATTCCCCAGATCTCGGCTATCCTCGGCCCCTGCGCCGGCGGTGCCGTATACTCCCCTGCCCTCACCGACTTCACCATCATGGCCAAGGGCATCAGCTACATGTTCCTCACAGGTCCTAAGGTCGTAAAGACCGTTACCGGCGAGGATGTAAGCCAGGAAGATCTCGGCGGTGCCACAGTGCACTCACAGAAGAGCGGCGTATGCCACTTCGCAGCCGAGGACGGCGAGGACGCCATCAAGATCGTGCGCAAACTCATGAGCTACATTCCGCAGAACAATCTTGAGGATGCTCCCACAGTTGAATGCACCGACCCCATCGACCGTATGGAGGATTCTCTCAACGAAATCGTACCCGACAGCCCCAACCGCCCCTACGACATGTACAATGTCATCGGCGCCATCGTGGACAACGGCGAGTTTCTTGAGATACAGCGCGACTACGCCAAGAACATCATCATCGGATTCGCCCGTTTCAACGGCCAGAGCGTAGGTATCGTGGCCAACCAGCCCAAATTCCTTGCCGGCGTGCTCGACAGCAACGCATCGCGCAAGGCTGCCCGCTTCGTGCGCTTCTGCGACGCATTCAACATTCCTATTGTATCGCTTGTGGATGTGCCCGGATTCCTCCCCGGCACTGGTCAGGAATACAACGGCGTGATCCTCCACGGAGCCAAGCTGCTCTACGCCTACGGCGAGGCCACAGTGCCCAAGGTTACAGTCACACTACGCAAGAGCTACGGCGGCAGCCACATCGTGATGAGCTGCAAGCAGCTCCGCGGCGACATGAACTACGCATGGCCTACAGCCGAGATAGCCGTAATGGGCGGCGCTGGCGCTGTAGAAGTGCTCTATGCCAAGGAAGCCAAGGCAAGCGACGACCCCAAGAAAGTGCTCGCCGAGAAAGAGGACGAATACAACAAGCTCTTCTGCAACCCATACAACGCAGCAAAGTACGGCTACATCGACGATGTGATCGAGCCCCGCAATACCCGCTTCCGCATCATCAGAGCTCTGCAGCAGCTCGCCACAAAGCGCGTCACCAACCCCGCCAAAAAGCATGGCAACATTCCCCTCTGATTTTCACGCACTAACGAAAAAAGAAAGGAATGAAACTCATGAAAAAAAGAACGTGTATTCTCGCCGCCGTCGCCGCGCTGTGCTTCGTATCGGGCTTTGCCCAGGCACGCAAAGGCCTGCGCATCAATGAGGTGATGGTGGTGAACGAGACCAATTTAGTGGATGACTACGGCAATCACGGAGCATGGATAGAGCTTTTCAACAGCAACTTCGCTCCGCTCCAGATTTCCAATGTCTTCCTTACCACCGACTCCACCAAGCCCAAGATGTATCCAGTCCCTCTGGGAGATGAGAAGACTAAAATCGGCAAACGCCAGCATGTGCTCTTCTGGGCCGACGGCATGCCCTCGCGCGGCACATTCCACACCAGCCTGATACTCGACGCCACACAGCCCAACTGGATTGGTGTGTATGATGCAGACGGCATCACGCTCATCGACTCGGTGACTGTGCCCGTAATCGCGGCTAACTCCAGCTATGCCCGCCGTGAAGACGGCAAAGGCACCGGCGCGGAGGCCTGGATGGTTCGCGACGGTTCGGAAGGGAGCCACATCACTCCCTCGAGCGCCAATGTGATAAAAGACACCAACCACAAGGTAGACATGTTCCATGAAATCGACAAAAACGGTTTCGGCATGACCCTAACAGCCATGGGCGTGGTATTTTCAGCACTGCTGCTGCTCTGCATCTGCTTCTACATCATCAACCGCATAGGCGCTTCACGCCTTCAGCGTAACAAGATGGAAGCTCACGGCATCAGCCCCGTCAACACATCGGCCAAGGAGCGTCCCGACGGCGACACCGGCGAGGTGATAGCGGCCATCTGCATGGCCCTCAACGAGCACCTCAACGCCCACGACCTCGAGAGCACCATCCTCACCATCAACCGCGGACGCAAGACCTATTCACCCTGGAACTCCCACATCTACACTCTTCGTCAGAATCCCAGGAGGTAAGTCTCACGCCAATCAAACTCACCCATACCAAACAATAGAAAAAGTACACCCATGAAAGAGTACAAATATAAAATCAACGGAACCGTCTACAAAGTAGCCATCGGTGATATCGACCACGGCGTGGCCGAAGTGGAGGTGAACGGCACTCCCTACAAAGTGGAACTCGAGCAGAAAGCCGCACCCACAGTGAAAGTGACAACCCCTCGCCCTGCTGCCGCTCCGCGCACAGCCGCCGGAGAGAAAGTGATAGCCAAACCCGCTGTGAAACCCGCAGCAGGCGGCACACCCGTCAAGGCACCTCTGCCCGGCGTGGTGCTCGACATCAATGTGACAGTTGGCCAGGAGGTAAAGGCCGCCGACACAGTTGTGACCCTCGAGGCCATGAAGATGGAGAACGCCATCAAAGCCGGTGTAGACGGCAAAGTGGCTTCGATTTCTGTGAACAAGGGCGATTCAGTGCTCGAAGGAACTGTTCTCATCACCATCGCATAAAGCACTGCCGCTATGGATTTCGGACAATTTCTTTTGCAGAACCTCACCGAGTTCTGGCACCTGACAGGCTTCTACAACGCCACCTGGCAGCATTTCGTGATGCTGGGTGTGGGCCTGTTCTTCATATGGCTTGCCATCAAGAAAGATTTCGAGCCGATGCTTCTCGTGCCCATAGGCTTCGGTATGCTTATCGGCAACGTACCTTTCAACACCGAGGCCGGCCTTGAGATCGGCATCTATGAGGAGGGTTCCGTGCTCAATATCCTCTACAATGGTGTGAGCGCCGGATGGTATCCTCCGCTGATTTTCCTCGGCATCGGCGCCATGACCGACTTCACCGCGCTGATAGCCAATCCTAAACTGATGCTTATCGGAGCCGCCGCCCAGTTCGGCATCTTCGGTGCCTACATGGTGGCGCTAGCCCTCGGCTTCATGCCCGACCAGGCAGGTGCCATAGCCATCATCGGTGGCGCCGACGGCCCCACAGCCATCTTCCTTTCGTCGAAACTCGCACCAAACCTCATGGGCGCCATCGCCGTATCGGCCTACTCCTACATGGCTCTCGTGCCCGTGATTCAGCCGCCGCTGATGCGCCTGCTCACCACCAAACACGAGCGCGTGATAAAGATGAAACCCGCCCGTGCCGTGGCACAGAGCGAGAAAATCATCTTCCCCATCGTGGGCATGCTTCTCACCTGCTTCGTGGTGCCTTCGGGTCTTCCCCTGCTCGGCATGCTCTTCTTCGGCAACCTGCTGCGTGAGTGCGGCGTGACCAACCGTCTGGCCAAGACAGCGTCAAATGCCCTCACCGACATCGTCACCATCCTTCTGGGTATGACGGTGGGTGCATCCACTCAGGCAAGCTCGTTCCTCACCAAGGAGACCATCTTCATCTTCGCCCTCGGTTTCATGGCGTTCATCATCGCCAGCGCATCAGGTGTGATATTCGTGAAGCTCTTCAACCTGGTTCTCCCCAAGAGCAAGAAAATCAACCCGCTCATCGGCAACGCCGGAGTATCGGCAGTGCCCATGTCGGCCCGTATCTCCAACAACCTCGGTTTGGAGTACGACCCCTCCAACTATCTGCTCATGCATGCCATGGGCCCGAACGTAGCCGGTGTAATCGGCTCGGCCGTGGCAGCCGGTGCCCTCCTGGGCTTCCTCGCCTGATAGACCTATCCCATCATAAAAACGGTGCGCTCCCCTTCCCGGCAGCGCACCGATTTTTTATTCCTTTCTAACTTGTATTATTCAAGCCTTATCTTCGTTTATGCATACGGTAGGATACATCCATATGTTATTCACGGTATCAAGAATATCGAGTAATTAATTGCCCGAAAAACTGGTTTCTGATTGTGCAATTTTTTGCGATTCACGAATTAGAAACTGCATTGGGCGGAAACAGTATCTAAAGATTCAGAACGTATCAATATAAAAGAAGAGCGGAGAAGCCGGGAGGGCTAATCCGCTCTTTTTATGGTTGCAAGACCCGGTGCACGAGGTGCACACGTTAAAAAGGAGTCTTCGGGAATGTCTTAGGCGTTCTTCACTTTGTCAACCACGGCCTTGAAGGCTTCGGGGTTGTTGAGCGCGAGGTCGGCGAGCACCTTGCGGTTGATCTCGATGCCTGCCTTATGGATGAGGCCCATGAGCTTGCTGTAGGAGAGGTCCTCGGTGCGGGCTGCAGCGTTGATACGCTGAATCCACAGTGCGCGGAAGTTGCGCTTTTTGTTCTTACGGTCGCGGTAAGCGTAGGTAAGACCTTTTTCCCAGGTGTTTTTGGCAACGGTCCACACATTGCGGCGGCATCCGAAGTAACCACGGGTGAGTTTGAGGATTTTCTTTCTGCGAGCTCTGGAAGCTACGTGATTTACTGATCTTGGCATTTCTGTTCGATTTTTTGATTGTGAGCGGCTCGGACTGGGTGATTAATTTAGTTTTGCCGAGCACTTGATGCTACACATTCGGTTAATGAAAATGTTGTGAAATGATGTTGGAAAGCTGCTTATGCAAGGCTTAGCGAAGACCGAGCAGCGATTTTACCTGACGCTCGTCCACGTGGTCAACAGTACCGAAGTGGGTGAGGTTGCGTTTCTGCTTCTTGGTTTTCTTTGTCAGGATGTGGCTTTTGAAAGCGTGCTTTCTCTTGATTTTTCCTGATCCGGTAAGGGTGAACCTTTTTTTGGCACCGGAGTTGGTTTTCATCTTTGGCATTTTTGTAAATGTATTTAAGTGATACTTATATGATTATTGCCGCAGCCATAGAGGGCGACAGATAATTCCTTGAGTTTGGAGGCTTAGGCCGGGAGCCCCCGGCGCCACGGAGTGTTGTCATGCCTTTTTCTTGGGCGAGAGCATGATGGTCATGCGCTTACCCTCGAGCAGGGGCATCTGCTCTACTTTTCCAAGGTCCTCGAGGTCGTTGGCGAAACGGAGGAGAAGCACCTCGCCCTGCTCCTTGAAGAGGATTGAGCGGCCTTTGAAGAACACGTAGGCCTTAACTTTCGAACCTTCCTGCAGGAAACTCTGGGCATGCTTAAGCTTGAAGTTGTAGTCGTGGTCGTCGGTCTGCGGACCGAAACGAATCTCCTTCACCACCACCTTGGTGGCCTTGGCCTTCTGCTCCTTAGCGCGTTTCTTCTGCTGATAGAGGAACTTGGAGTAGTCAAGTATCTTGCACACAGGGGGCTGGGCAGTGGGAGAGATTTCCACGAGGTCGAGCTCGAGCTCGTCGGCCATCTTCAGAGCCTGCTGTATGGGGTAGATGCCGTTTTCAACATTGTCGCCCACTACACGCACCTCGCGGGCACGGATGCGGTCGTTGATTGCATACGGCTCCTCTTTGCGGGGAGGACGCGGACCCTGGAAGGGGGGACGCGGACCTGCCGTACGAGGGCCGGAGAAACCTCCGGGACGCGGACCGCCGAAGCCACCCGGACGGGGGGCGCCTGCGGGACGGGGAGCGCCTGCTCCCTGAGGACGGGGTGCTCCGGAACCCTGGGGGTGCGAAGCGCCTGAATTGCTGTGCGAAGCGGAGTTGCCTGGGCGTGGTGCGCCCGAATGCTGGGGTTTTCTATCCATTCAGTAGGTTGAGGAAATTCTCGTTTGTTCTTGTATTACGTGTTTTTTATTCGAGGTTTTTCACCTTTTCGGCGATTTCAGCTGCAAAGGTAGCAATTTTCATCGTACCTTTATCGCCTTCGCCCTGTTTTCTTACAGAAACTTCACCGTTTTCGGCTTCTTTTTCGCCTACAATGAGCATGTAGGGTATGCGCTTGAGCTCGTTGTCACGGATTTTACGGCCGATTTTCTCGTTGCGGTCGTCGACTGTCACACGCACATCGGCTTCACCGAGCTGGCGGGCCACCTCATATGCGTAGTCGTTGAATTTCTCCGAGATAGGGAGCACGATGGCCTGGTCGGGGGCGAGCCACAAGGGGAACTTACCGGCGGTGTGCTCAAGCAGCACTGCCACGAAACGCTCGAGCGAGCCGAAGGGAGCGCGGTGAATCATCACGGGACGGTGCTTCTGATTGTCGGCGCCGGTATACTCGAGCTGGAAGCGCTCAGGCAGGTTGTAATCCACCTGAATTGTGCCAAGCTGCCAGCGACGACCGATGGCATCCTTCACCATGAAGTCGAGTTTCGGGCCGTAGAAGGCAGCCTCGCCAAGCTCTTTGCGGGCTTTGAGGCCCTTCTCCTCGCAGGCCTCGATGATGGCAGTCTCGGCGAGATGCCAGTTTTCATCGGAACCGATGTATTTCTGCTTGTTCTTGGGGTCGCGGAGCGAAATCTGTGCCTCGTAGTTGTCGAAGTTGAGCGCCTTGAAGATGTAGAAGATGATGTCCATCACCTTGAGGAACTCATCTTTAATCTGCTCGGGAGCGCAGAAGATGTGGGCGTCGTCCTGAGTAAAGCCGCGCACGCGGGTGAGGCCGTGGAGCTCGCCGGTCTGCTCATAGCGGTAAACCGTGCCGAACTCGGCCAGACGCAGAGGCAGCTCGCGGTAAGAGCGGGGTGCTGCCTTGAAAATCTCGCAGTGGTGAGGGCAGTTCATAGGTTTGAGCATGTACTCCTCGCCTTCCTGTGGGGTGTGGATGGGCTGGAACGAGTCCTTGCCATATTTTGCATAGTGGCCCGAGGTGACATAGAGCATCTTGTTGCCTATGTGGGGGGTAATCACCTGCAGATAGCCGTACTTTTTCTGAATTTTGCGGAGGAACTGCTCCAGACGGTCGCGCAGAGCGGCGCCTTTCGGGAGCCAGAGAGGCAGACCTGCACCTACATTGGTCGAGAAGGCGAAAAGCTCCATCTCCTTACCGAGCTTGCGGTGGTCGCGCTTCTTTGCCTCCTCGAGGAGAGCCAGATACTCGTCGAGCATCTTTTTCTTAGGGAAAGTGATGCCGTAGACACGCACAAGCTGGTTGCGCTTCTCGTCGCCGCGCCAATATGCGCCGGCAAGGCTCATCACCTTGGCTGCTTTGATGACGCCTGTGGAGGGGATATGCGGGCCGCGGCACAGGTCGGTGAAGTTGCCCTGTGTGTAGGTGGTGATGTGGCCATCCTCCAGTTCGGAGATAAGCTCGCACTTGTACTCCTCGCCGCGGTCGCCGAACTGTTTGAGGGCGTCAGCCTTGGCAATGTCGGCACGCACGATCTTCTCGTCGCGACGAGCGAGCTCGAGCATCTTTGCCTCGATAGCGGGGAAATCAGCCGATGTGATATTGTGACCGTTGGGGTCTATATCGTAATAGAAACCGTTTTCAATGGCGGGGCCGATGCCGAATTTCACGCCGGGGAAGAGCTCCTGGAGAGCTTCTGCCAACAGGTGGGCCGAGCTGTGCCAGAATGCATGCTTGCCTTCGGGGTCATCCCACTTGAAAAGACGGAGAGTGGCGTCGGAGTCGATAGGACGGGTAAGGTCCCATTCCTGTTCGTTGACCTCAGCGGCCAGCACTTCACGCGCCAGCTGAGGCGAGAGGCTGTGTGCAATCTCCAGCGGAGTGACACCTGCCTCAAACTGCTTTACCGAATTGTCGGGAAATGTAATGTTTATCATTTCTATGGTTTTGTTTATCAATCAATTGCCACCAACAACGTGGCAACCAAACAACCGCTTTGAGGTGCGCTGCCTCGGCAGCCACCCAAAAAACGCCACAAATTTACGAAAAACTTTTGAGATTCACCACATTTGCCCCAAAAGAATAAAGCACCCTCCGTCTTAAAACTTTTATAAACTAATAAAAATAATCGGAGACGATCGGAAAGAATGATTGCGAGTTAGAAAGCAAAGATGTAACTTTGCGGCAATGCAGACAAGAAGCCTAATGGATGAAATATTATGGAAGAGAACCTAAAAAAGGCAATAGAGGGAGCGACTGTGGTGATGATGTGCGGGGTGAGCGGTTCGGGAAAAACCACTATGGCGCGCCGGATGGAAGCCGATGGTTGGAGACGACTGAGCGCCGACATTGATGTTTGGAACAGGTTTGGAGGCGAATATGCTTCGATGCCTGCGGACAGTCAGCGGCAAATTTATATGGAAGCAGTGAACTCCATGCTCGAACGAATACCCGAATATGTAAAATCTGGTGAACGGGTTGTGATTGACTCATCAATGTGCAAACGGACCAAACGCGATGCAGTGCGACACATGTGCGACAACCTCGATGTAAAATGCGCCCTCATCTATACTTCGGCCTCCAGAGAGGAACTGCTGCGCCGACTTTCATCGCGCCACGGACAAGGACCTGACGATCAGATTGTATCGGAGGCTGAGCTCGACCGTTTCCTATGCAACTTTGAGGCGCCGGAGCCCGACGAGCATTTCATCCATATTGCGAACAGCAGCGCAGTAACCAAGGCATAGGCCGCAAACATATACCAGAAACTTTCCCAACCCTCATAGCGCATCTGCGGATTATCCTGAGAGAATACCAGAGCATTCACCGCCCCTTGTGCTGCGATGAGTCCAAGTGTGCCACCTACTCCGCTGCTCATGGCCATAAACAATCCCTGTGCACCGGCACGGATTGAAGCCGAGGCCATCGAATCGACATACACATTGCCGGCGATATTGAAAAAATCGAAAGCGATTCCATATACAATACCTGAGGCAATTAGCATCCACAGACCACTGCCGGTGTTGCCCATCCCCATAAACAGAAAACGCAGGCTCCATGCCAATATAGCAATGAGCATAACCGGCCTTATGCCGAACCGACGCATACACACCGGTATGAGCAGGAAACATGCAGCCTCGCTCACCTGCGACACGGCAATTACGGCGTTGGCATTGGCTGCTCCCCACGTGTCGGCGAACTGTGGCAATGAACCGAACTGACTTATATATACGTTCCCGAATGAGTTTGTCACCTGCAGATCAACACCCACAAGGATACAGAAGAAGAAGAATATGCATGTCTCCTTTTTCCGAAACATGCCTAGGGCCTCGGTCCATACCGCAGGGCGCTCCCTTCCTCTGCTTCCCGCTGCCATTGCTTCAGGCACCGTCAGCGAATATAGCGACGCACCCACGGCAATGACTGCCGCAAGAACAAATTGGTATGCCGATGACTGCAGCCTGAGAAAATTCACGAGGAGCATTCCCATGATAAAGCCGATGGTGCCGCACAGACGCACCGTCGGAAAATGTTTACCAACATCGAGTCCGGCGCCACGCAGATTTCTGAATACAAGCGAATTCGACACTCCTATCATAGGCAGGAAAGATGCCGCGCCGAATATATATAGTGTAAAGAGCGGAAGAAACTCCACCACAACAGCTTTCAACGCATACAGCGCTGCGAGCCCGAACCACAATGCTGTCGAAAGACCGCACAGACAGAGCGTGCGACGAGCTCCCAAACGGCTGTCGGATATTAAGCCCACAGCCGCCGGAGTGACCAGCGACAGCACACACTGCACTGCATAGAACCAGCTTATATTTCTCGCAAGCCCTATGTGACTCAGAAAATTGCCCATGGAAATCAGATAGCAGCCCCAAACGGCGAACACAAGAAGCGACATCACCGCAAGCCTCGTCTTGAGCATGGTAGTATTGCTGACCATAACACCCTTATATTTTTGACAGAATGCAAAATTAGTCAGAAAAACATTCCGATGCAACAAGGGCATAAAAAACGGGTGTGCTACGCGGCTGAAACCACATGCACACCCGTTCCCAATTATCTGAAAAAAGCCTGTTGGCTGTTACATGTAGCCGGGTGACAGTCACTTCCGGCTTACGGCTCATTCTTTGGCCTTGATGATGCCATTGACAATGAAGGAAGCTGCTGGCGATACCGTGCCGCCAGTCTCGCCACCGGGATTATCGGGAGTGTCGGGCGTATCAGTACCACCGCCGGGCAGTTCGGCCTCTGTGGCCACGATATTGACATAATACTGGATGAAACCATAGCAGATGGGATGGTCAACCACATAGATAGGCATCTGCGCCTGCAGCAGGTGGCGTCCCAACTTCTGATCGGCAGTGTTGATAGTCAACCCGTAAGGCTGCACTATGTTGGTGCCTACCAAATAATGGTCCCAGTAATATGTCACGGCGCCGAGAGTGCCCTCCTTACCGCTGTTGTTTACCAGCGTAAGGCCGTCAATCACCAGATCGGTGCCCTGCACCACATATATCTCCTCATTGTCAAGCACGCCGCCTGAAATAGTGGCACTTATGCTCACGTTGGGCAGATTGTCGTTGTCGTCGTCGCATGCCGCGGCCATGAAGCAAAGCGGCAGCAAGAGCAAAAGGTTGTAAAACAGTGTCTTTTTCATATCCCTTAGTTTTAATTTGCAGTTATCAGTTATTAAAGGTTAGTTCACCGTCAGCCACATCTATAATGATGGGGCGCGACTTGTCGACCTTCTGGGCAAGAATGTCTTTCGACAGGCGATTGAGCACCAGACGATGTATCACACGCTTTACCGGACGGGCACCGAACTCCGGGTCGTAGCCTTCGTCGGCAAGCATGCTCAGAGCGGCCGGGGTCACAGTGAGCGTGATGCCGTTGGTGGCGAGCATGCGGCTCACACTCTTTATCTGCAGGCCCACAATCTCTTCTATCTCTGCTCTGTTGAGCGGAGTAAACATTATGGTCTCATCGATACGGTTCAGGAACTCGGGGCGGATGGTCTGCTTCAGCATGTCGAGCACCTGCTGTTTTGTGCGCTCCACCACCTCATCATGATTCTCGGGGGTAAGGTTGGCAAAATTGTCGCGTATCACCGACGAACCCATGTTGGAGGTCATGATTATAATGGTGTTCTTAAAGTTCACCATACGGCCCTTGTTGTCGGTCAGACGGCCATCGTCTAGCACCTGCAGGAGGATGTTGAACACATCGGGATGCGCCTTCTCGATTTCGTCGAAAAGCACCACTGAGTAGGGTTTGCGGCGCACGGCCTCTGTGAGCTGGCCACCCTCATCGTAACCGACATATCCGGGAGGCGCTCCCACAAGGCGGCTCACCGAGTGCTTCTCCTGATACTCGCTCATGTCGATACGAGTCATCATATTCTCGTCGTCGAACAGATATTCAGCCAGAGCCTTTGCAAGTTCGGTCTTACCTACACCAGTGGTGCCGAGGAAGATGAACGAGCCGATGGGTCGACGCGGGTCGTTGAGGCCGGCGCGTGAACGGCGCACAGCATCGGCGATGGCACGGATAGCTTCGTCCTGACCTACGACCCTGTCGTGAAGTTCCTCTTCAAGATGCAGCAGTTTCTCTTTTTCGCTCTGCACCATCTTGTTCACGGGGATACCTGTCCAGCGGCTCACAACATCGGCAATGTCATCGGCGCCGACCTCCTCTTTTATGAGGGCTTTCTCGCCCTGCATAGCCTGGAGCTGAGTCTGTATGGCGGCATTCTCCTGCTCTTTCTGGTTGATGCGCGAGTAGCGTATCTCAGCCACCTTGGCATAGTCGCCCTCACGCTCGGCACGATCGGCCTCGAAGTTGAGCTGCTCTATGTCGATTCGGTTCTGGTGTATGCGGTTGATCAGTTCCTTCTCGGCTTTCCACTGAGCGGTGAACTCCTTCTCCTCCTCCCTCATCTGGGCGAGGTCTTTTTCGATTTCACGCACCTTCTCCTTGTCGCCCTCGCGCTTGATAGCCTCGCGCTCGATTTCCTTCTGAGCTATCATGCGGGTAATCTCATCGAGAGCCTGAGGTACGGAGTCGATTTCAAGACGGAGTTTCGATGCGGCCTCATCCACAAGGTCAATGGCCTTGTCGGGAAGGAAACGATCGGTGATGTAGCGCTCCGAAAGCTGCACTGCGGCAATAATCGCCTCGTCGCGGATACGCACCTTGTGGTGGTTCTCGTAACGCTCCTTAAGTCCACGGAGTATGGCAATGGCGCTCATCTCATCGGGTTCGTTGACCATCACTTTCTGGAAGCGGCGTTCCAGGGCTTTGTCTTTCTCGAAATATTTCTGATATTCGTCGAGGGTGGTCGCGCCTATGCTGCGCAATTCGCCTCGAGCAAGAGCCGGCTTGAGGATGTTGGCGGCATCCATCGCGCCTTCGCCTTTGCCGGCGCCCACCAGAGTGTGTATTTCGTCGATGAAAAGTATTATCTCGCCATCGCTTTGAGTAACTTCGTTTACAATGGCTTTAAGTCGTTCCTCAAACTCGCCTTTGTATTTCGCGCCTGCCACAAGGGCACCCATATCGAGTGAGAAAATCTGCTTTGTGCGCAAATTTTCGGGCACATCGCCACGGACGATTCGCTGCGCCAGACCTTCGGCGATAGCCGTCTTACCGGTACCCGGTTCTCCGATGAGCATCGGGTTGTTTTTGGTGCGTCGGCTCAGAATCTGAAGTACGCGGCGTATCTCGTCATCACGGCCTATAACAGGGTCGAGCTTGCCGGCACGCGCACGCTCATTAAGATTAATGGCAAACTTGTTAAGTGAATTATATGTCTCCTCGGCGCTTTGGTCGGTAGCCTTTTTGCCTTTACGAAGCTCGGCAATGGCAGCCTCAAGTTCCTTCTCATTCAGGCCGGCATCCTTGAGAATAGTGGATGCAGGCGATGATATCTGGAACAGCGCCATAAGCATCGCCTCGAGAGTCACGTATTCGTCGCCCTGCTTTTTGGCAATGTCAAGTGCTTTTTGCAACACATCGTTCGATGTACGGCTCAGATAAGGCTCGCCGCCCGACACTTTTGGCAGAGTGGCAATCTCGCGGTCAACCTGTGCTGACACTCCTGTCAGATTGGCGCCTACTTTCTGGAAAATAAACTTAACCAGCGACTCTCCCTCGCTCATTATGGCCTTGAGCAGATGCACAGGTTCAATCTGCTGCTGACCTGCCGAACGCGTGAACTCCAGCGCTTTCTGTATCGCTTCCTGCGATTTAATAGTGAAACTATTGAAATTCATATCAATATGTTTAATCGATTTCTATATTAAACAGTATGCTTCAGAAGGCCGGTGCACCTTCCGCACATTTGTTATATACTGATTAACAAACCTCGTGCCATAATGGTTTTCCCTAAAAATTTATTAAAGGAAGATAACACACTTGGAAATAAATCAGTGTTTCGTTAACTTTGCACAAACTATGCTTATGAAACTACTACGAACTTTAGCCGCCCTGTGCGCCCTGATATACATCTGTTTCCCGGCAGGCATAAACGCCTCGGCACAGACCACCGACACATATTTTGAATATCCCAAGGTGCCCGACAACCTCGAGAACCTCACCGACAGATCGAACTTCTTCATCGAAAACTTCTGGAAACGCGCCAACCTCAAATCAGCATTCTCCTCACGCAAACGCATGGAGGAGGCTTTCCGCGACTATGTGAGCTTCATGCCGTACGCAGATGCTACCGTTGTGCATGCTTCAATCGACAAGCTTATAGCCGATGTCAAAAAAAATCCACACAATCTCCTGACCCTCGCCGAGATAGCCGAAGCTACGCTCTACAGCGACACCGCCCGAGTGGTATGTGACGAATGCTATTACCCGTTTGCCCGCGCCGTGGCCGACAACAAAAAGATATCCGATGCCGAAAAAGCCCGTTTTGAATATCAGGCAAAAGCCCTCGGCGGCTCTCAGGTGGGCATGACGGCACCCGACTTTACCTACACCCGTCCCGACGGCACCACCGGGCGCCTCAGCGACCTCCCCTCTTCGGCCTATGTACTGCTCTTCATCAACGACCCTGACTGCGACGAGTGTGAACTTGCACGCATGCGCCTTTCGGCCGATGTGAATCTCAACGATCTCGTGAAGTCGGGTCGCATTGTGGTGCTCAGCGCTTATCCAGGTGAGGCCGACGACACATGGCGCGACCGCGCTTCTGTGTACAACAAGCACTGGGAAGTGGGAGCCGTGCCCGAAATCGACGAGCTCTACGACATGCGCAACCCGCCCGTCATCTATTACCTCAACAATGAGCATGTAATCCTCTCCAAGACATTCGACATCGACAACCTTCTTGAAGCATTCCGTCAGGTCAATGCAAAAATGAGCAAGCCTGCGGAGTGATATTCCTCCGAAGATCCCACACTAAAAACAGTCATGAAGATAGCAGCATTGATTTCGGGAGGTGTCGACAGCGCGGTTGCCGTACACCAGCTTCTGGAGCAAGGTCATGAGCCTCATCTGTTCTATATACGCATAGGTCTTGACAACGGCGAGGGCGACTGCTCGGCCGAGGAAGACATAGAGATGTGCTCTCTAATAGCAAACCGTTACCATTTGCCATTCGATGTGGTATCGCTGCATCAGGAATACTGGGACAATGTGATGGAATATGCCCTGCGCACTGTCAAAGAGGGCCTCACACCCAATCCCGACATCATGTGCAACCGCATGATTAAATTCGGATACTTCGAAAAGCGCTGGGGACACGAATTCGACATGACCGCCACCGGCCATTATGCCACCACCACACGCATTGGCGACAAGGTGTATCTCTCCACAGCAGTCGACCCCGTGAAAGACCAGACCGATTTTCTCGCACGAATCACCTATCCGCAGCTGAGCCACATCATGTTTCCCATAGGCGACATGCCCAAGCATCGGGTGCGTGAGATAGCGCTTGACACCCACATGCCTAATGCGCGCCGCAAAGACAGCCAGGGAATCTGTTTCCTCGGCAAAATCAACTACAATGATTTCATCCGTCGCCATCTCGGCGAGCGCCCCGGCCCGATAGTGGAAATCGAAACAGGCCGCAAGCTCGGCGAGCACCGTGGCTATTGGTTCCACACAATCGGACAGCGCAAGGGCCTTGGGCTGAGCGGTGGCCCGTGGTATGTGGTGAAAAAATGCGTGCACGACAATGTGGTGTACGTAAGCCAGGGCTACGACTGCGACAAGCAGTATGGCCGCAATCTCCACATAGCCGAAACCCACTTCATTTCAGGCAATCCGTGGCCCGAAGGGGCCGACCATGTGCCCGTCACATTCAAGAACCGTCATACACCTGCCTTCACCCCGGCACTGCTCACCTGCACCGGCAAAGACGAATATGTGGTCGAATCGTCGGAGCGCATACAGGGCATCGCGCCGGGCCAGTTCGCGGTAATCTACGACAAAGACTCCCGTCTATGCTACGGCAGCGGCATAATCACCGGCCGCAGCGTGGAGTCATGATATCACACACTCTCTTCCTAGAATAAACAAAGCAAACAGCAATGTCAACGAACCACAGCAACGAATCCTCACACTCACAGTCTGACAGAGACGGACGCGTGCGCCTTCGGGTGCTCGGCATCTCCTACAGTCAGATTCAGAGTGGAGCCTATGCGTTGATTCTCGCGCAGGCCAACGGTCCCTACCGTATCCCTGTAGTGGTGGGTCAGGCCGAAGCGCAGTCAATAGCCATACGCATGGAAGGCATCATTCCGCCGCGCCCGATGACACACGACCTATTTGCGTCGCTCGCACAAGCCTACGGACTGGAGCTGAAAGATGTGTTCATCCACCGTTTTGAAGATGGCATTTTCTCTTCCGAACTGACCTTTGAAGACCGTCACGGCATTGAAGTAGTGCTTGATGCCCGCACCTCCGATGCCATTGCCATTGCCATGCGCACAAACACCCCGATATGGACCACTCCCGAGATACTCGAGCAGACCGGCTTCATAATGGAAATAAAGGAAGCCGATGCTACCCACGACTCCGGATCGGACATTGACGGAGTATTCGCCACCTCATCGGCCGGAGAGACGCCTCAAGAAAAAGATGACGGCGATCCGCTCGACAGGCGTTCGCTATCAGAACTGCGCAATCTCCTCAACCGCCTCATAGCCGATGAAGAATATGAAGAAGCCGCCAAAGTGAAAGCAGCCATCTCGCGCAGAGAAAACAAAGAGTAATTCAACGCAATCACGCGCAACCTTGCATCACATACCTGAAAATCAACTGTTTATTTTGAAGAAAAAAATGAAAAAACTGAAGATACGCCTTTCGCTGATGAACTTCCTGGAGTTCGCCGTATGGGGCTCTTATCTCACCTCTCTCGGCAATTTTCTTGCACGCAACGGACTGCAGGAACAGATCGGATGGTTTTATGCCATACAAGGCGTCGTATCACTCATAATGCCTTCGCTGATAGGCATCATCGCCGACCGTTGGGTGCAGGCACAGCGCATGCTCAGCATCAGTCACCTGATAGCCGGCGCATTCATGATAGCCGGCGGCATCTACTGTAGCTTAACCCCCGAAGTGCATTTCAGTCCGCTCTTCACCCTCTACACTGTGTCGGTGGCATTTTTCATGCCGACTATAGGTCTTTGCAACTCGGTGGCATTCAATGCCCTCACCAAGGCAAATCTCGACACAGTAAAAGAGTTCCCCCCTATTCGCATCTGGGGTACAATAGGCTTCATCTGTGCAATGCTCTTTGTGAACTTCGCCGGTCCGGCCGAAGCGAAATTCCAGACTTCATACATGCAGCTGTTTGTATCGGGAGCTTTCAGCCTGATTCTGGCCGTCTATGCTCTGACAATGCCGAAGTGCCCCACCTCGAAAGACACAAAAAGCGCATCGTTAGTTGATAACCTCGGCCTGCGTGCGTTCAAACTTTTCCAGCAGAAACGCATGGCGGTGTTCTTCATCTTCAGCATGTTGCTCGGCGTATCGCTCCAGATTACCAACGGATATGCCAACCCATTCATCACAAGCTTTGAGGGAATCGACGCATTCAAGGATGCATGGGCCGCACGCAACGCCAACGCCTTGATTTCGCTCTCTCAGATAAGCGAGACATTCTGCATACTCCTCATACCCTTCTGTCTCAAGCGTTTTGGCATTAAGGGCGTGATGCTCATGTCAATGTTCGCGTGGGTGCTCCGGTTCGGATTTTTCGGAGCAGGTGACCCGGCAGGCGGCCTGTGGATGTTTATCCTCTCCTGCATCGTCTACGGCATCGCATTCGATTTCTTCAACGTGTCGGGCGGTCTTTATGTCGACAAGAACACCACACCCGACATCCGCTCAAGCGCCCAGGGACTATTCATGATTATGACTAACGGTCTCGGAGCCACTATCGGTACTCTTTCGGCAATGGCTGTCGTAAACCATTTCGTGGTGCCCACCGATACTCCCGAGATGCAGCTCGAAGGCTGGCGCACATGCTGGTATATATTCGCCGCCTACGCACTGGTTGTGGCGCTGCTCTTCCTATTCATCTTCAAGGACGACAGGAAATCGACCACCGCATCTGAAATCCTTAGCGCCGAGAACACCCAGTCGGGTGCCGCAGACATGATAGAGACTCTCTGAAAAGAAAACCATGATACAGTTTTTCGCCCCCGACATAGAGCAGACACTCACGCTCCCCGAAAGCGACTCGCAGCACTGCGTTAAAGTGTTGCGCAAGCAGCCCGGCGACATCATCACGGTAATCGACGGACGAGGCACACGGCTCACCTGCCGCCTAACCGAGGCTCACGCCAAACATGCTCGCGTGGAAATTGTGGAGCGCACGCCAATCACCCCCTACTGGCAGGGCGAAATCACCATGGCCGTGGCTCCCACAAAGCATCTCGACCGCATGGAGTGGCTCGTGGAAAAGCTCACGGAGACAGGTTTCGACCGTTTCGTGCCACTCCAGTGCAGATGGTCGGAGCGCAAGGAACTGAAAACCGAACGCCTTGAGAAAATAGCCGTTTCGGCCATGAAGCAGAGCCTCAAGGCCACTCTCCCGACGATAGAGGAGATGACAACGTTCCGTCGTTTTGTGGAGGAGATGAAAAGCGTGCCGCAGAAATTCATAGCGCACTGCGACCCCGACACTCCGCGCAAGCTTCTCAGCCGCGAATACCATCCCGGCGAGGCATGTGTAATAGCCATAGGCCCCGAAGGCGACTTTTCGCCCGAAGAAATCGAAATGGCCACCGGCGCAGGATTCGTGCCCGTGTCGCTCGGAGAAGCACGCCTGCGCACCGAAACCGCAGCCCTCCTTGCCTGCCACACCCTCCACACCGTGGCTGAAATCATCAACAAATAGACCGACATACACTGATAACAATACACTTAAAATAAATGACGCCCGAAAACATCAACGAATACCTCAAATCGTCACCCACTGGCAACTTTTTCCTTCTTGCAGGCCCGTGTGTAATCGAAGGCGAGGAAATGGCTCTCGACATCGCAGCCCATGTGAGCGAAATAACACGTAAGCTCGACATCCCCTATGTGTTCAAAGGAAGCTACCGCAAAGCAAACCGCTCGCGCATCGATTCCTTCACCGGAATCGGTGACATCCGCGCACTCGAGATACTGCGCAAAGTGCGGGAGACTTTCGACATACCCGTGGTGACCGACATCCACACGGCCGAAGAGGCTGCCATCGCGGCCGAATATGTCGACATCCTTCAAATTCCGGCATTCCTGTGCCGCCAGACTGACCTTCTCGTTGCCGCCGCACGCACAAGCCGCATGGTCAACATAAAGAAAGGACAGTTTCTCTCGCCCGAAGCCATGCGCCATGCCGTTCAGAAGGTGCGCGACGCCGGCAATGGCTCAGTAGCCATCACCGAACGGGGTACCACATTCGGCTATCAGGACCTCATTGTCGACTACCGCGGCATTCCTGCGATGCAGGCCAACGGTTGCCCGGTGATACTCGATGTCACACACTCGCTGCAGCAGCCGAACCAGACTGCCGGCGTGACAGGCGGCCGCCCCGACATGATAGAGACCATAGCCCGCGCCGGCATCGCAGTGGGCGCCGATGGCATCTTCATCGAGACCCACCGCAACCCTGCGGTGGCCAAGAGCGACGGCGCCAACATGCTGCGTCTCGACCTTATCGAAGGCCTTCTTACCCGCCTCACGATTCTGCGTCAGGCAGTCAACGCCATCGGCCCGTCACACTCCTGAGCATGCCGCACAAATAATTTTGAAAAGTTACTTATACCGCAATATAGCATGAACCGCAAACTAAAACTCAGCCTCGCAGGCGTGGCGCTCGCGCTTGCCTCGGCTCTGCCTGCCGGCGCCCAAGGCCTTGCCGACCCTATGACCAAGGCCATGATGGATGTCTACGAGCAGGAACTCAATGCCAACCCCAAGGCTTACGATGTCTACTTCCGCCGCGCCAACGAATACTATAAATTCGACCAGTATCTCCGCGCGCTCTCCGATGTGGACAACGCCATAAAATACGCTCCCGCCGACGATGCCGACATGCAGTTCCAGTGCCACATGCTTCGCGGCGAGATTTACCAGATGCTCGGCAAACACACCGACGCTCTCGCCGACTTCACCGAAGCCCTGCGCCTCGACCCCTCGAGCTTCATGGCCCTCTATCAGAAAGGCAACGAGGAGTATGAACTCGGAAAATATGCCGAAGCCAAGGCTTCGTTCAACCGCCTGCGCGCCACCAACGGCCGTAGCGCCGAGGCCCTCACCGGCCTGGCACGTATAGCGGTGAAGGAGAACAATCTCGGTCTCGCCAGCCAGTATATGGACGACGCCGTGAGCATGATGCCCTCCGAAAGCGACATCTATGTGCGCCGCGCATCGGTGCGCAGCATGCTCGGCAACAACACAGGCGCCGTCGACGACCTCATAATGGCCATCAGCATCGACTCAAGCCCCAAGGCATTCCAGGAGCTCATCAACATGAGCAACAACGATTATCCTGCGGTAATCACCGCCCTGAGCAACGCCGTCCACCAGGCACCGGAGCAGGGCATGTTCTACTACATCAGAGCCGTGATTGCACAGGCCCACAATCACTTTCCGTCGGCCATCGACGACTACCGCAAGCTAATCGACGACAACATGTACAACTACGCCGGCATCTACGCATCGCTCGGCGAATGCTACTACGCCCTCTGCGATTTCGACCGTGCGCTCGAGAACATCAACCAGGCCATAGGCATGACAGCTGACAACGGTGTCTACTATGTACCTCTGGCCCAGACCTACCGCGCACAGGAACGCTACGACGATGCCATGCGCTCAATCGAATCGGCTGTCGAAAAACTCGGCGACAACCGCGCTCCCGCCCTCACCGAAAAGGGGCGCCTGCTCTATTCGTTGAAAAAATACCAGCAGGCGGCCGAAGTGTTCAGCGAACTCTCGATCGACAGCCCCGATAACCCCATGTATTACATGCTCCGCGCATGGGCCACTCTCGCCGCCGACAATGACCGCACCAGCAACGCACTCGCCATCTACCGCCGTATGCTCGACCTCGATGTGAACACAGCGCTCCCCTCGTCGCTTTACGGATTCGCACTTCTGTTCAGCGGCGACAAGGACGGCGCCCTCCGATGGGCCGGAGAAATGCTGCGCGACAGCCACGACACTGACGGCTCGGTGAACTATCTCTGCGCATGCCTCTACGCCCAGGCCGAGGAGACCGACCGCGCCTTCGACTGCCTCGAGGCAGCCCTCAACAAAGGCTACTCCAACCGCTACGAGTTCACCCGGTTCGACGACGCCCGCATGAGCCTCGCTCCCCTGCGCTCGCTCCCCCGCTTCAACGAGCTCCTCACCAACTATTCCTACATCTTCGCCGAATAATCGGTTCATTATCACCTACCTCAAATGGAATTGCATGCCTATACCCTATAGGTTATTCTGAAATCGGGAAATCGTAATATTCGCACATGAAGATTACCCCCACCAATCAATTACATCATATTTATGAAAAAATTTCTTTTATCTGTTGCAGGACTCGCATTGCTGGGAACTGCATGGGCGGTCGGAGAATTTTCTGCCGCTGAGATAGAATCTGAATCGCCAATGGCGTACGGATTCCTGATCAACGACGATAGCGGACGCGATGTGGGACTGTACACATTCCCGCTCACAGACGCCTCATCTCCCACGCTTGTAGCAAAAGGTGAGGATGTATCTGCCGGTGCAATGGCAGCCGGCACGTATTATGCAGCCACCTATATCTCAGGCACACCTATTGTTCCCAAGGCTTGGAACAGTGTCGATATCGAAACAGGCACAATGACAAAACTTGCAGATTTTTCTGAAAGTTCTCCCCTGTATGTGGATATGACCTATGATTACGCCCGAAACAAACTGTTTGGAATATACCATTATAACAGCAACTCCACCTCGGTAGCTGAAATTGACCCTGCTGACGGCTCCGTAAAAGAGACATATGCAGATCTGCCAATGATGTGGATGCTCGGCATCGCCGCCTCATACGAAGGCGACATATACCTGATAGGCCGAGGAAACACACCCACATATAACCTCTATAAGCTTGACGACGCTCGCAATCTTCTGACTGTAGGTAGGGTACAGAGCGTGTCAGATTACATGCAGTCAATGGATTTTGACAGAAAAACAGGCAAACTTTACTGGGCCGGCGCATCCAGATGGGATAGTTACATGTATGAAGTGAATATTTCAGACGGTTCATGCACCACACTGACCCCTGTGGCCGACAACGGTGAGCTTACCGGTCTGTATATCCCATTTAAACCAGCTCCCGACGGCACACCTGCCGCCGCTTCCGATTTCAAGGTGGCCAATCCTGACCACGACGGAAATGTTACATTCACTTTCAATGTGCCTGTCAAGACTGTCGACGGCAAAGAGCTCGCTTCGATATCGGGATGGAAAATAATGTGCGATGAAACGATTCTCGACATCCCGTATGCAGATGTATCCCTCGGCGAGGCTGTTTCAGTCAATGCTCTCGTGGAGCCCGGCATGCACCTCTTCAAAGTGATATTTATAAATGAAACCGGTGAAGGAGCCGCAGCCAATTGCAAGACATATATCGGCATTGACACTCCGGCTGCCCCTATTGGAGTAAATGTAGCAGTCAACGGCACGCATGCCGAACTTTCATGGTCAGCAGTAACCACCGGAGCCAATGGTGGATGGATTGATGCGTCTGCCGTTAAATACAATGTGCATCGCAACCCCGACGGCCAGGAAATAGCCAAGGAGATATCGGCAACTTCTGTCGCCGACGAAGTAGCACAAATGAATGTCTATCAGTATGTGGTAACCGCTGTGTATGCAGGGAAAGAAAGCGCGTCGGCCGTATCTGACATGATCGCCATAGGCGACGGCATGGAGCTTCCCTATGAGTGCTCGTTTACAGATGCCAAGGATTTGGTGTTATGGACTTCGGTAGATGTAGATGCCGATGGATTCACCTGGCAATACACCTCCAACTATGGCAATCCCGCAATGCTCGTCCGCAGCACATATTCATATGCATGCGATGAGTGGCTCATTTCTCCCCCTCTGAAATTTGAAGCTGGAAAGGAATACAAGATTTCATACGACGCAGGCGCGATGAATCCCGATTATCCTCCCACATATGAGATTTTCACCGGCAAAGAAGGCACTGCTGACGGTCTTGGCACGAAAGTATGTTCCAAGTCGGCCGAGGAAATATATCCCTCACATGCAATCGTATATCTGCCCGAAATCACAGAAAGCGGCTCATATTACATCGGCATCCATGCTAAATGGGAAAAAGGATATCCCGCACTTTATTTCGGTAATGTAAAAATCGAGGAAAACCATGCAGCGCGCCTTGCACTTACTGTCGTTGACGCCAACGGAAAGGCTGTTGCCGGCGCCACAGTCAGGTTTGGAATCGACGGCAATACATATGTCACCGACAATGAAGGAAAAGCAAACGTGATTGAAATCGAGCCGGGAACATATGATGTGACTGTGGAAAAATTCGGATATCTCACCAACACTGTCTCCCTCACATTCGACGCCAACGAAAACAAAGAGCAATCGCTAACACTCGAAAGCATACCTGTGACAACCATAAGCGGCATAGTCAAGTATGCAACAGGCAAACCGATGGGCGATGCGTCGGTATATATCAACGGATACAATAATTATACTGCCGTAACCGGCGCCGACGGAAGCTTCACTGTCGAAAACGTATATGCCACTGGCGATTACTCTGTAGAAGTATATGCTCAGAACTATCTTCCCGGTATCGTATCAGTGAAAGAAACAGGCACCGAACATGTAGATGTAGGCGAGATAATCCTTCAGGAAAAGCTTACAGCTCCAGCCAATGTAAAGCATGAATATGACCGCAGCAAGGTAAGCCTGACATGGGACGCACCGGTCGACAAAGAGGAAACTTTCCGCTACGACGACGGCCATGAAGGAATGATCAACAGTTATAGCATGAGCCCGAATATCAGCAATAATACTGTGACAGGCACTGTCTATGATACTCCAGGTGTATACACCGGCATGAGTTTCAGGGCTGATAACTACAAGGAAATCGGAATCGTGGTATTTGATCTTGACGAAAACGGGCAGCCTACCACCGACATCCTGTATGAGCAGACTGTGAAAGGCGATTCATGGTATTGGGTGGATGTCACCTTCTCACATCCCATTATTGCTCCTCGAGGCGCTCTCTTTGCCCTCCGCGGAGACTCGCGTCTCTATTTCGACGGCAATACCGACGGCACACGCGATGAGAGCTACCCGGTCTATAATAATAAGATGTGGCTCTCATATGACTACACATCTGACGATATGCCGTTCCACTGGGAAATGAACGACGGCAGCGGCCCTCTGTTCAATTACAATTTCTGTCTGCGTGCCACGGGATATCCGATGGGAGCTCCGCGTAAAGCCTCGCGCAACGACGATGCAGCCGCACCTGTTGTCGGATACAATATATGGCGACTCCCCGAAGGCTCTGAAGCCAATCAGGCCGACTGGGTACTGCTCAATGAAACTCCCGTTGCAGAAGCTGCTTATACCGATAACGCATGGAATAACGCAGCAAAGGGTCTTTACCGCTATGCTGTAAAGGCTGTATATACAGGCGATGAAGTTTCTTATGCGGTATTCTCTGAAACCGTTCCACGCCAGCTTACTTCCGGCGTAGACATAACACTTCTCACCAATGCTCCCGGCGAAACCGCTGCCGATGCTATGGCAGTGCTTGTCGAAAAAGAAGGCACACACAGCTATAGTGCTGTTGCCGGCGCCGACGGCATTCTGCATTTCAGCAATGTGTGGGAAGGCACATATATCCTTACCGTGACATGCAATGGCTTTGCCGATTTCTCCGATGAAATCACTGTCAGCGGCGAGGAGGATCTCAACAGCACCTTCACTCTCACTGAGATTGTATCCATGCCGTTCAACATCGTAGCTGAAGAGACCGGCGACGAAAACTCACGGCTTCTGAGATGGAATTTCAAAGAATTCCTGTTCGATGACTTCGAGAGCTATCCCGACTTTACGGTAGATCCTTCAGGCGAAATCGGCTGGAGCTATATCGATGCCGACGGCATCGATGACATAGTCCTGAACAACTCCAAGTATCCAGGCATCGATTCAGCCGCATTCGTGGTGCTTAACAGTGCCACCACAGGCGAAGACTCGAGATATACTGATCCGCATTCCGGCGAACGCCTCATCGTATCCCTGCCCTCATATAACACCTACACATCATCCGACGACTACATCGTGTCACCGGAACTGAATTTCAAGGGCGATTTCGTAGTTAATTTCTGGGCTCACACCTATTGGGCACGCAATGACTACTACCGTGTGGGATATTCATCCACAGGCAAGAATATCGACGACTTTATATGGACCGATCAGATACCCGTACCCGACGACAAGTGGATCAATCCTACAGTAAATATCCCTGCAGGAAGCAAATATGTTGCAATCAATTATGGCGATGCCCACAGAGCAGGCACAATCGATGACATATATCTCGGTCCCGCTGCCAGCATCCCCGGAGTGACTGCCAGAGCGCCGCAGCGTGTTGCAGGAGTGCCCATACGCTATGAAGTTTACCTTGACAATGTCAAGCTGGGCGATACCACCGACAATGAATGGCTGCTTGAAGGACTTGAAGCCGGAAACCATACTGCCGGAGTAAAGGCCGTATATGCCTCCGGAGTCTCCGAAATGGCTGTAGTAAGCTTTACTCTGATTACAAGTGGAATCGTGGATAGCGTATCGGAAAGCCTGCGCATAGTATCATCCGACGACTGCCTGACAGTATATGGAGTGGCCTCCGACGACGAAATAGCTCTATATGATGTAGCAGGCATAAGCTACCCGATGAAACGCGGCGAAGGCATGGCCACAGTCGACGGCATCGCAACCGGCAATGTTTATGTGCTTCGTGTCAACGGACACACTTACCGCATAATGCACTGATATTATCTCACATCTTTATAAAGAGGACACATCCTTTTCAGACCATTTGTCTAAAAGGGTGTGCCCTCCTTTCATTTTTCATTACTTTCGTAACGAAAAGAAATTTAGCGGCACGGCAGACGCATCTTAAATAAACTTAACGGCTATTGACCAATTAGAACTGGACGATAGCCGTTAATATTATATGACAACACCAAGCACCCCCATAGCATTTTTCCCTTCGATCAACGATCCGAGGGTCCTCCCCACACACAAACACAGTCTTGAGTCCATACGTTCATCTCGCTGTGCGCTGTCATCTGCGGAGCAGAGTCATGGAATGAAATTGAAGATTATGGCAATGCCAAGACAGACTGGCTCAAGAAGTTTATCCATCTACCCAACGGCATACCCTCACATGACACGTTTAATCGGGAAATCAGCATGTCAGACCCGAAAGAATTGAACGATTCGTTTGTGGCATGGACGAAAAGCATCGCAGAACTGACCGATGGAGAAGTTGTCGCCGTTGATAGGAAATGCCTTCGCGGAAGCAGCAATGAAGGCACGGGCACGTATACCCATCTGGTAAGCGCATGGGCCTCGGCAAACAACCTTCTTCTGGCTCAGGAAAAAGTCGCCGGCAAGAGCAACGAAATTACCGCCATCCCCCGGCTGCTGCGCATTCTTGAGCTGAAGAACTGCGTCCCCACCATTGACGCGATGGGATGCCAGCGCGAGATTGCCGGGACAATCATCGACCGCGGAGCCGACTATATCCTTGCGTTGAAAGCGAATCAGACCGAAATGCTCGACAGGCTCAGCGAATCTTTCACATACATTAAGCCATCCTCGGTTCACACAATGGAGGATAAATCGCATGGCCGACAGGAAAGCAGAACATGTTCAGTCATAACAAATCTTGAAAACATCATTGACAGGGACAGATGGCCCGGACTGAGGAGCATTGTCCGTATCGAATCACGCACGCTGGAGATAAAGACCGGGGAAGTGCATAAGGAAACTCGATTCTACATATCCAGTCTTGAAGCTGACGCGCAATATATCAACCATTCAATCAGGACTCACTGGAGTGTGGAGAATCAGTTGCACCGGACTCTTGATGCGGCATTCGGAGATGACACCTCGAGTAAACAGAAAGATAATGCAGCCCAGAGCTTCTCTTTGTTAAACCGCATTGGGCTGAACATTATCAAGAACGCAAAAGTATCCTCAATGAGAGTTAAAGGGCACCGCAAGAAAGCCGGATGGAACAATGACCACTTGCTTTATGCCTTAAAAAAGTTTTGATGTTGTAAAAAATGTAAAAAATTAAGATGCGTCAGCCGTGTTTAGCGGCTGAATCGCTTGCGGATGTCGGAGGAAATTGCTAATTTTGCACACGATTTGGGCGCGATATGCCCAAATGCTTCATATATTATATTTTATCACACTAAAAAATCTGAAAGAATGCATTTAAATTCTGAAGAAAAAGCCGAAATCTTTGAGAAGTACGGTAAGAGCAAGACTGACACTGGCTCGCCTGAAGCCCAGATTGCATTATTCTCGGTCCGTATCGCTCATTTGACTCAGCACCTGAAGTCAAATCACAAAGATTATACCACTGCCCGTGCTCTTAAAGCCCTCGTAGGTAAGCGTCGTCGCCTTCTTGATTATCTCATCAAGAAAGACATCAACCGTTACCGCGCAATCATCGCTCAGAAAGAGCTCGGCATCCGCAAATAAACCACATTTGCGAGGCTTAAACCCATTCCGTCGCGGCCCACGACTCAACCGTCGTTGGGCCGCGGCTCTTTAAATTAAAAAGCATGCAAACACTTTTACCCTACACCACCTTATCATGAAAAAAACTATTTTAGCCATAGCGCTTGCAGCCACTCTATGTGCATCGGCACAGCACCGCGCAGATCAACAACACCTCCAGAATCCTGAATCGTTCAGCATGATTCTGCTTGGCGACCCGCAGGGCTACATCAAATACGACATCAACCAGCCTCTTTTCGAGTTGCAGACAGCATGGATTGCCGACAATATCGACAATCTCAAAATCAAAGCTGTGCTTTGCACCGGCGATCTCATTGAGCAAAACGAAAATATAGTGCAAAACCGCAACATGCTCAACCAGACTTCCCGAGAGATGTGGCAGGAGGTATCACGTTCGTTCGGCCGTCTCGACAACAAGGTGCCTTATATCATATGCACCGGCAACCATGAATACGGCTACCGTCACGCGGAGAACGGCAACACACATTTCCCTGAATATTTCCCCGTGGAGCGCAACAAGACATGGTATGACTGCATCGTAGCCGTGCATCCCAACCGCTCCGGAATAGAATCGCTCGAGAATGCTGCCTTCGAGTTCGAGGCACCGAAATGGGGAAAAATCCTTGTGGTATGCAACGAGTTCGCGCCACGCGACGAGGTGCTTGACTGGACAGCCAAATTAATCAACGAAGACCGTTTCAAGAATCACCGGGTAATCTACATGACCCACTCGCTGCTTGAAGAGCGCACAGCAAAATATACCGACAACGAGAGCTACACCATCACTCCACGCAACTGGGGTCAGCAAGTGTGGGACAAGCTACTCAAACCGTCACATAACATCGTGCTAGCCATCTGTGGACACACAGGCCATCCCGGCGATTTCGAGGACTCAGTAGCATATCGTGTAGATGACAATGCCGACGGCAAGAAACTGCATCAGATGATGTTCAATGTGCAGGTGCTCGGCGGTGGCTGGGAAGGCAATGGCGGAGACGGATGGCTCCGTATTCTTGAATTCAAGCCCGACGGAAAGACCGTGTCGGTAAGTACCTATTCACCCCTGTTTGGCATATCTGATACCACAAAGCACCTCGCACACCGCACAGGCGAGTGCGATCAGTTCGACATTGTTCTCGAATAAAACCGTCGGTCAAGCTTGCCTCCGCATGTGAGCGGCAACGTATCCACATAGCTTATACGATATGGCGCGGCATAGCGCGGGAGCACACGGCGGCAGATATCCTTCAGACTCTCCTCAGACAATTGCTCCCGAGTGCCCTCTATCACCAGATGCACCGCCTCGCCCCATTTGGGATGAGATGTTCCGCAGATAAAGAACCGATAGTCCAGATAAGGTGCGAGCCGCCTCTCTAAAAGCTCCGGATGCAGTTTAACTCCACCCGAATTAATCACGAAATCGGCACGCCCGAGCCACTCAAACGAAGTGGAAGAGAGCAGTCTCACCACATCGCGGGTCTGCAGCGAGCCGAAACCGAACGCCTCGGTGTGCACAGCCAAGCACTCCGAGGCGTCGGTCGTAAATGAAATGCCCGGGAGTGCATGATATACAGTTTCACCGATGCGGCGGAGCGCCACATGGCTGCAAGTCTCAGTCATGCCGTAGGTGGCATAGCTGCGCCATGGAGCCGATGCAAGACGCCTTTCAAGTTCGGGAGAAAGCGGAGCCCCGCCCACTATAAGATTTACCAGCGATGAAGCGGCGACAGGGCTTTCAAGCAGATTCTCCACCTGCGACGGCACCACACACATGAGGTCGATGCGCTCAGGGCATGGCTGCAGCGCGTCAAACGGACGATTGGAGGGAGCTATAGTCACCAGCCGTCCGCCGCACACCTCTGCCCTTACCAGCATCATTTTGCCAGCTATATAGCCAGCCGACAGAGGGCATACAAGTGATGAATCAGCTCCGAGACCGAAAAAATCTACTGTCGAGCGAGCCGACTGCAACATATCCGCTTTAGCCAGGCGTACCTCCTTCGGCGTTCCGGTCGAACCGGAAGTGTGAGCCGTCACATAAGGCTCACTGTCAGCCCACTCGCGTGAGAAAGCCTCAAACTCGCCTGTAAGCACATATTCATTTTTCATCATAGTAGAGATTTTCAGCCATCGCCCAGATTTTATCGAAAGAAACCTTAACCGCTGGGTCGAAACACATTTTGTCGCCATGCAGACTTAAAGCTGTAGGAAAATTTTCGACATACAGCGCTCCGGTGCCGAGTCCCTGGGGCATTGACAGTTTGCGGCGCGACACCCATTGGGCGATAGCACCAAGGCCGATGTTAGATTCGAGAGCCGATGTGGCCCACCAGCCTATGCCCTGTTTCTCCGCAATATCTATCCAGCGGTCGGCCTCGGCAAAACCGCCACAGAGGGCCGGCTTGAGAATCACATAGGCCGGTTGAATCGTCGCAAGCAGCTCCGCTTTCCTACGGTCGGAGGAGAAGCCTATCAGTTCCTCATCGAGAGCTATAGGAATCGGCGACACACTGCACAATTGTGCCATAGCCTCCCACTGACCTGCCTTCAACGGTTGCTCGATGGAATGGATATGATATTCCGAAAGCCTTTTAAGCCGCTCCAGGGCGTTGTCGGCACTGAAAGCGCCGTTCGCATCAAGACGGAGTTCTATCTCGTCGGGACCAAACTCCCTGCGGATGAGGGCAAGCAATCCCAGTTCGTCCTCGAAATCTATGCCACCTATTTTAAGCTTGACGCATGAGAATCCGGCATCAAGTTTCTCCCTTATTCGCCGTGCCATAGTGTCTCGGTCGCCCATCCACACCAGGCCGTTGATGGTTATAGAACTCTTCCCTTCTGTAAACGATGTTTGCGCAAGCAACTGACGCCCGCCTCCGCGGAGATCGGCCATAGCGCTCTCGAACGCAAACCGAATGGAAGAAATCTCCGGCAGATTCTCGGGATGAGCGCAGGCTTCTCGCAGATGCGTTTCAAAATCGGGTGTATCTTCCGCGCTCAGCCCTTCGAAAAGAGGACACTCACCTACCCCGACCAAGCCGGGATTGTTGCTGTAGTATACCCTGACCACGTAGCTGAGCTTGGTGCGCATGCGTGCGCGGGAAGTGACCGCAGTCTCCTTGAACCGCAGTCTTATTTTTCTGTAATCGGCAATGAGCATCATCGGCCTCGCTTATCCCGGGAACTTCGGGAACTGCTCGAAATCGGGGTCACGCTTTTCAAGGAAGGCATTCTTGCCCTCCTGCGCTTCGGGCATAAGATAATAAAGCAGAGTGGCGTCGCCGGCAAACTCCATAAGGCCGGCCTGACCGTCGAGCTCGGCGTTGAGGGCACGCTTTATCATTCGGATGGCCATCGGCGAACGTTTCAGAATGGTCTCGCACCACTCCACGGTCTCGTCCTCAAGACGCTCAAAAGGCACCACAGCATTAATCATGCCCATCTCGAGGGCCTCGGCAGCGGTGTACTGGCGACAGAGATACCATATTTCACGCGCTTTTTTCTGACCAACGCAACGAGCCAGATACGACGAGCCGAAACCTGCGTCGAAGCTGCCCACCTTCGGGCCGGTCTGACCGAAGCGCGCGTTTTCGGAAGCGATGGAGAGGTCGCACACCACATTGAGCACATTGCCGCCGCCTATGGCGTAACCGTTGACCATGGCAATCACAGGCTTCGGAATAGAGCGTATGGCTTTGTGAAGCTCAAGTACATTAAGCCTCGGCGTACCGTCAGAATCCACATATCCGCCAAGACCCTTGTAGTGCTGGTCACCGCCCGAGCAGAATGCCTTGTCGCCGGTTCCAGTGAGGATGATGACACCAATCTCGGGAGTGTTGCGGCAATAGTTCATCGCGTCGAGCATCTCGAAATTAGTGCGCGGGCGGAAAGCGTTGTACACCTCCGGACGGTTGATGGTTATCTTGGCTATACCTTTGTATTTCTCAAACAGAATATCTTCGTATTCCTTGATGGTTTCCCACTGTCGTGCCATATGGTTTATTATAATTTTCGTTTAGTTATCTTTGTAAAAACAGAGGCATCAGCCACCGAATCAGTAATGACCTCGAGTATCAAAGGCTTCTCACGCCCGTTGCGGGCAATAGCAGCCATTCCGTCGGCAAGTTCGCTGAAATCAGCCGCACGATGATATTCGAAACCGTATGCCTCGGCTATCCTGCCGAGCGGCAGACTGATCTCACCACGGAAATATTTCGATAATTCAGGCAGCGAACGGGTAGTGGCCACATAATCGAAAATACCTCCGCCACCGTTGCTCATCACCACAATGGCAAGCGATGGAGAGATAAGCGTCGAGGCAAGCGCACCGATATCATACTGCATCGACATGTCGCCCACAATCAGCAGCGTCGGAAGCTTCGATAAAACCGACGCGCCCACTGCCGTGGATACGGAACCGTCGATTCCGCTAACTCCGCGGTTGGAGTCAATCCGATGAAAGGCACCGGCGTCTGCTGCAAGCGCATAGCGCACACTCATTCCATTGCCTAACTGCAGATCCCACTTCGAAGCCACTGGAGCCATAGTGGAAATAATTTCCTTCACTGCGGCATAACCGCACCATGGGAGTTTCTGCTCAAGACCATATTGAATATTCTCTTGCCTCAGAAAAGCCCATTCATGAGCGAACGAGCCCTTTCTGCTGTTTTTGCCGACCAGAAACTTCATCGAGGCGCTGAAGCGCGGGAAAAAATCGCGTGGTTCGATATCAATGCGGCGGGTAATGCTGCGGTATGTGTCGATTGTACATGAGTCGATGCCCACACGCCAGCATTCCTGCGGGTGCGCCCGACGCAGAAAGCGTTTCAGTCCGTCGCTTACAGGCGCTCCTCCGAAGCAAATAAGCAGATCGGGGGCAAAACGGCTTTCATCTTCCTCGTCGATTCCTGAAAAAAGCGAGTCGCAGACCGGTATCACACCCGGCACGGATATGTTGGCGACACCCTCAGCCAACACAGCCACATCGGGCAGCGCCGCAAGAGTTGCCATAGCCTTGTTGACCTTATCATCGGGCATGCACTGCGAAGCCACCACAAGCACCCTGCGGCCGGAAGCCTCGGCAGCCATACGGCGTGCCAGCTCGGTACTCACCCTGCTGTCAGGCCCTATCAGTTCAATCTTACTGAATAGAGGCACATCATCGAACGGCGCTTCCGAAGTCAGAGGCATCGATAGCGGAACATTGACATGCACCGGCCCGCATGGCGCACACAGCGCTGTATGCAGCATATCGTTGAGCTGACGGTTGGCCATCCAAACAGCATCATCATCGAGCAGCTCTCCGGGAACAACTGCACTTGCTTTCACTATGTTAGCCAGAGCGCCCGGCTGACGGATGGTCTGACTGTCGTTCTGGTCAATCCACTCCTCGGGCCTGTCGGCGCTTACCACAATCAGCGGCACATGACGATAATATGCCTCGGCCACTGCCGGAGCATAGTTGAGCAGAGCTGTGCCAGATGTACAGATCAGAGCCACCGGCTCTCCCGTTGCCGCTGCCATGCCAAGACCAACGAATGCCGCCGAGCGCTCATCGACCACAGAATGCACCCTGAAAGCGTCGCGCCGTGACACCGCCATAATAAGCGGAGCATTGCGGCTGCCGGGAGATGTGACCACATGACGCACACCGAACGCCGCAAGCGCCTCAGCAACCATGCGGCAACCCGATTTAGCCGTATCGGCCGATGCTGCCGGTCTAATCATAATCGTATTTCGGAATGATTATATTATCGCCACATCGGGGCGTCCGTGGCTGAAAATCCGCAGGCGCCCCGAAGAGCATTCGATTTCAATAATTTACTTGTTCACACGGAAACGGTCGACACCGTCGCGCAGGAAAGCCACCACCTGATTGGCTGCAGCAATGCCTGCGTTGATGTTGGCTTCGGCTGTCTGTGCACCCATCTTCTTGGGTGTGAAGAACACGCGTCCCTCAAACTCCTTTTCAAGTTCATCGGCGATATCGGGACGGATATCGGCTACATATTTCAGGTCAGGACGCTCGCGAAGGGCTTTGAGCAGCCCTTCCTCATCAATCACCTCCTTGCGGGCGGTGTTCACCAGCACGCCGTTCTTAGGCAGCAGGGTGATAAGCTCGTAGCCAACTGACTTCTTTGTCTCGGCGGTTGCGGGGATATGGAGCGACACCACTTTGTTGTTGCGGTAAAGCTCCTCGACAGAGTGAACGGGAGTCACTCCGGCCTCTACAATCACCTCGTCGGGGCAATAGGGGTCGAGTGCCGACACCTTCATACCGAATCCTTTGGCGATGCGGGCCACATTGCGGCCTACCTGGCCGAAGGCATGGATGCCCAACGGTTTGTCTTTCAGCTCTGTGCCTGATGTACCGTTATACATGTTGCGCACAGCCATCACGGTGAGTCCGAACACGAGTTCGGCCACGGCGTTGGAGTTCTGACCGGGAGTGTTCTCCACGCACACATCGTGTGCGGTTGCCGCAGCGAGGTCTACATTGTCATATCCGGCGCCGGCACGAACCACCACCTTGAGGTTTTTAGCTGCGTCGAGCACCTCGGCGTCTACCTTGTCGGAACGGATTATAAGACCGTCGGCCGTAGCGACTGCAGAAAGCAGTTCCTCTTTCGATGTATATTTCTCAAGGAGCTCAAGCTCATAGCCTGCATCCTCTATCACTTTGCGGATGCCGTCCACCGCCACAGCGGCGAAAGGCTTCTCGGTTGCTACCAATACTTTCATGTCGTAGTATTCAAGTGGTTGCAAAATTCTTTTTAAACAGTCGCAATCAGTGTTTGGCCTCGAATTCCTTCATTGCGTCTACAAGCACCTGCACGCTCTCCATGGGGAGGGCGTTGTAGAGCGATGCGCGGAAACCGCCCACCGAACGGTGGCCCTTGATGCCAACGATGCCTTTCGAGGTGGCGAATTCCATGAAGGCCTTCTCAAGCTCGGCATATTCGGGTTTGAGCACAAAGCATATGTTCATAATCGAGCGGTCGGCATGGTCGGGGACTGTGGCCGTGAAGATGCGGCTCGAGTCGATAGCCTCGTAAAGTTTCGATGCCTTGGCGATATCACGCTTCTCAAGCTCAACCACGCCACCCATTTCCTTGTAGTAACGCAGTGTCTGCAGAGCGCTGAAGATGGGAAGCACGGGAGGTGTGTTGAACATCGAACCCTTGTCGGTGTGGGTTTTATAGTTGAGCATGGTAGGGATGGGACGGTCCACATGGCCGAGAGCGTCCTCACGCACGATTATAAGGGTAGCGCCGGCGGGAGCGAGGTTTTTCTGTGCTCCGGAATAGATGATGTCGTATTTGCTCACATCCACGGGGCGCGAGAATATATCGCTCGACATATCGCTCACCAGACGCACTTTCACATCGGGGTCCTTGCGGATTTCGGTACCGTAGATGGTGTTGTTGGATGTATAGTGGAAGTAGTCCACATCGGCGGGCACCTCGTAGCCACGTGGAATATAATTGTAGTTTTTATCTTCCGATGATGCCACTACATCGACCTCGCCGAAAAGTTTGGCCTCCTTTATTGCCTTGTGTGCCCACACACCGGTGTCGAGATATGCGGCTTTCTTGGCGAGCAGATTGTAAGGCACCATGGCGAACTGCAACGATGCGCCTCCACCGAGGAAAAGCACATGATAACCTTCGGGAATTTCCAGAAGCTCTTTCACGAGACTCTGGGCCTCATCCATTACTGCCTGGAACTCTTTCGAGCGATGCGAAACCTCGAGGATGGAGAGTCCGGTGTTGGCGAAATCGATTACAGCGTCTGCTGTATTCTTGATGGTGTAGGGGCTCAGAATCGAGGGCCCTGCGTAGAAATTATGCTTCTTCATAGGTGTAGGTTATGAATTATAATTGCATGAAAAATTTTGACCGGAGAGAGATTGCGGAGAAAGACTGCTGAAACAGTTTTAAAAAAGGCACATCCGTTCTCTCATCTACGCCGAACGGGATGTGAGATACGCTGTGCCATATCCGTTGAAAAGGTTAATCTCAAAATCAGAACGGGAGGTCGTCGCCTGCGGGTTCGGAAACCGACGGGAAAGCGTTGCCGGCTGCAGGAGCCTGGGGAGCGAAGCCACCCTGTGTCGGGGCGGCGGGAGCGCCAGGAGTGGGGAATGCGGCGCCGGGAGCGAATCCGGCGGGAGCTGCTGCGGTGGCGGGCTCGGCCTTCCATCCGCGGATACTGGTATACCAGCGGCCGTTGTAGTCGCGACTTTCTATATCGAAACTCAGCTTGATGGTGTCACCAACATTGAGGGGATACTGGTCGGCACGCTCGCCGAAGAAGTCGAAATGCACCTTCTTTGGGTAGGTTTCTTGTGTCTCAAGCACATATTCGCGTTTTTTCCACGCATTACCGGCTTTGGAAGTGCCCGACATCTCGGGGAGGGCCAATATGATTTTGCCTATGATTTCCATTGTGTAAAATATATCAATTCGTTTAGGTATGTTTCGTGCTCATCGCGCTGCTGAGAATGACTGCATCGGCGCATGAATGGACTACAAATTTATGAAAATTCCACCGCCTCTACAAATTTTTCACGCAAAAATGGAAGCCGCGCCGGAATCTCCCGGCAAAAACTATGTATAACTGTCCACACATCCATAAGCATAAAAAATCATCCGCTCCGGTGAGGCCGCATCGCTTGATGTGCCCTCCGGAGCGGATGTTAAGGTTTTATGTCAGTCGTCGGGCGGGAGGTTCCGCCCGCGACGGGATTTATTCGTTGACTGTGCAGACGCTGACGCGGTTCCAGGAATTCTCCTCGAAGAGGTCGCCAATGCCCATACCTTCAGCCTCGATGCGATTGGCAGCAATGCCATAGCGCTTCACGAGCACTTTCTTCACGGCCTCGGCACGACGCTGGGCGAGCTTCTTGTTGAATGCGAGCGAACCGTCCTTCGAAGCGTAACCCTTTACAGTCACAGTAGCATCCTTATTGCTCTTGAGCTGGTCGGCCACCATAGCGATGTTGGGTTGCTGGTTAGGCTGGATGTACGATGAACCGCAGTTGAAGAATACATAGCGGATGTTGTTGAGATCTTTCACAACCTTTTCAACAGCGGCCGGACGGCGATTGCATGCGTCGAGCTGAGCCTGCAGATCGGCGAGCTGAGCGAGAAGGGCTGCATTGTTGGCGCCGCATGCGTCAAGGTCGGCGCGAAGGGCGTTGATCTGAGCGTTCAGGGCGTCGATTTCAGCCTGATCGTAGGGCTTAACCACTGTGAAGTGGTGTGTGCCATTGGAATTGCCGAAATGATAGGTGATGCCGGCCTCGAGCTCAAACACACCGAAGTTGCTGTCATACTGAGCGGAGTAGCCGAGCACATTGGCCTTGGGAGCACCATTCATATTCCAGAGATAGGCGGGCTTGAGGGCGAGAGTCCATGCACGCTTCTCACCGAGGTTGAAGTTGAGATTCATGCCAACCTTGGTACCCCATGAGTTGCCGTCGTCGGCGGTGGTGTGGGGATAATATGCGTGGAGCCATCCGGTACCGGCTACAAGCTCAAGCTCGAACACGCGGGGGAGACCTGCATATCCTGCGAAGGCATTCATCAGGTTGACGGCGCCGAACACGCCTACATACTGATGGTCGAACACATTGCCCGACTTAACAGGATACCATGAGGAAGTATTAACAGACCACTCGCCTTCAAGGCCGAGACCGAATACCGGAGTAATCTGCTTGCGGAGCTCAGCACCGACAAGGCCGCGCGCATCTTTCCAGAAACCATTGTCGGCCACTGTTTTCGATGACATTGCAGCGCCACCTTTAAGTGTAAAACTCCAATTATCGAAGAACTTACTACCTTGCACGGTAGTCTGAGCCGACGCACTGGCCAGACCCAGGGCAATTGCTGCCATTAAAATAATCTTCTTCATATCAGTTAGTTTAATAGTTGTCTTTTGGCTTAATTAGCGCAGAAGCGCAGTTGTTCGGCGACAAAGTTAAATCTTTTTTAACACAGTTCCAAATGTTAAATCAGTTTTTTCTACATTTATTCAGAACTTTTTCACCAATTATTCAGCCGCAAGGTGTCATGCAATTCATCAGAGACATCAGTCAGAACTGTCTGGAGAAAGTCCGGGAGTGTTTTCAGGCGTGCGCACGAACTTCGTATAATGTTGGGCGGCAGGATGATAATCGGGATCTGACCACAAGCGACTTGAAATCATTAGATCGGCGCTGATGCGGTTGCAAGCGATAGGCACATTATGCAGACGACACTGACGCAGAAGCATCTGAATATCGGCTTCATGTGGCTGTGGATTAAGGTCATCGATAAGAAACACGGCCAGGTCAATCTCATTGCGCACCACTTTGGCGGCAATCTCGGCATCTCCACCCATCGGGCCAGAATTCATGCACTCGATATCGGCATCTACTCCAGCCTTTTTGAAAGCCTCTGCGATAAGATGACCGGTAGTTCCGGTGCACACAAGATGATGATGCGATAGATAATCGGCGTTGTACACGGCCCAGTCGACCATGTCGGCCTTGCGGTGGTCATGAGCCACCAATGCGATAGTAAGGCACTCTTTCATATTCAATAACTCAAAAATAGTTTCAATATGTTAAACAATTCTATTTAAGCTTTGGTTCGCTCACCCATCTTTCAGCGCCGGACAGTCCCCCCATATCATCAATTTACAACATCTAAGTTCTTCCTAATTTTTTGAGTCTCATCACAACGGCCGTTTGGCTTCTACTCATTTTATTTGCTATGTATTTGATGCTTTTCCCTTCATCATAGAGAGTTATCAGGAATTTATCTGCTTTTAAAGTCCATTTTTTATTTGCATTAGGATGTTTGGAATAACTTTCTTCTGTGACTTTCTCAGGATGCAAGAACTCATTGACAAAAAACGAAGGGAATCGTCTGTCATAAAGTATATATGTCACAAATCTTGCTCGCGTAATAGCGACATAAAAAAGTCTACGTTCTTCCCCAAAAGGGAATTGGTCACTTTTAGTCAAGACATAATTCAATACGGGGTCATCATTTATCAATGATGGGAAGCCATATATATCCTTATTACATTGCAGCAAAATAACATAATCAGCCTCGAGTCCTTTAGATTTATGAACGGTAAGAAATTCTACCTTCCTATTGCCAATAAAATAAAAGAAACGATTTCCCTCTTTTACGGAATTATACGCAAAGGATAGATAATAGTCATCAAAAGAGTATCTTCCTAATAACAGCACTGATTTATCAGCCGGTATTGATGCTACTATATTACCAATAACATTGCAATAATCTCGCCTTTCATATTCGCAAAACTTCAACTCAGTCTTAATTTGCGGATTGAAAGGATGAATATTCTTTTTGATTTGAGAATCATTTCTTTGAATAAAACGAGAAGCCAAACTAATTAATGGTTCCCCAAATCGGAATGTAGTTTCAATTTTCCCAATTTCGGCTGGGCCAAAGTAATCCGAAAAATGACTAAACAATGCCATGTCGCTCCCTGAAAAACGATAGATTGACTGCCAGTCATCTCCGACACAATATAATTTAGCAGGTGGATTAGTTTCACGAAGAGATTTTAAAAATTTGTAACGGTCAATGGAAATATCCTGAAACTCATCAACTATAATATAATCATATTTTACCGGTTTATACGACTCGCAGAGAGATGTCGCTTGTAAAATTGCATCTGTAAAATCTATCTGGCCATTACTTTTCAAAGCGTCGATGTATCTTTCATAAACTGGCTTAAATATATTTTTGATAATAAAATAGCCTCGAACATCTTCATCACTTGCAGCTTGGCCCAATATGTCTTTAAAGGATTTACAGCTGGATTTAATCAGTGTCACAAATGTCATAGTAAGCCGTATAAAGGCTTTCTCTTGCTTACTGTTTACAGGCAGAATCAAATTGTATAATTCAGTTTCTGTCATTTCGCTGATAGGGACCCCAGCTCTTTCCAAAAGTATTTTCAACTTATTTCTAATATCAGTAAATCGAAAATCAGCACTTGAAGTTGTCAACAATTCTGTTCCGAACTTCTCATGTACAGCCTTTTTCCAAGTTATACCGTCGTTATATTTTTTATTGGCTTCTTCGTATGACATACCCTTGTCTTTGGCAAACCACACTGGTACCTGACTATGCTCATCTACTCCAAAATGTTCTAAATAGATTCGCTTTGCATTTCCTTCGGATTCAAAATAAATAGAAAAATCAGGCCTATATTGAGAATGCATTTCATCGGCCACATTAAACTCATACGGTTCTTCATATCTAAACCTAACACCAAGGGAGGAAAGAACAAAACAAATTTTCTATGATTGTATTTATAACCATAGAACAACCAAAACTAATCAGAAATATCCGAGTGTAAATCTTTAATTACCAGCATATTCTA
>CAKTFH010000006.1 GCA_934555895.1 uncultured Muribaculaceae bacterium
AAAACTCAATTTTGATACTCCGAAGAATGCTTTCTTCAAACAAATCGCTAATTTTGCACTTGCCAGTTGAACCTGCGTTTGAAAAAATTTTTCCATTGTCATCAAATTAATGGGAAATCTCTAATGGTAATAAACTTGAAAATTACTAACTTTGCAACTTGAAAAAACATCCAACAATACAGATATTTACAATGGCAGATATTAAAGATATCAAAACAGCCCTTATTTCAGTATTCTACAAAGACGGTCTCGACGAGATACTCCGTCTTCTCAACGAAAACGGCGTAAAATTCCTGTCGACAGGAGGTACCCGCAGTTTCATCGAGAAGCTCGGCTATGAATGCGACGCCGTAGAAGACCTCACCGGTTACCCCTCGATACTCGGCGGCCGTGTAAAGACTCTTCATCCCAAAGTGTTCGGCGGCATCCTCAACCGTCGCGAAAACGCTACCGACCAGCAAGAGACAGCCAAATACGAGATACCATCGATTGACCTCGTGATCGTGGACCTCTATCCTTTCGAACAGACCGTGGCTTCGGGAGCATCCGAAGCCGATATCATCGAGAAAATCGATATAGGCGGCATTTCGCTCATCCGCGCAGCAGCCAAAAACTTCAACGATGTGGTAATCGTGCCCTCCAAGGGACAGTATAAGGCTCTCCACGATATCCTCAAGACCAACGGAGCCCGCACGACGCTTGCCGAACGCAAATGGTTCGCAAAAGAGGCTTTCGCCGTAAGCTCGGCCTACGACAGCCACATATTCACCTACTTCGACTCAACCGCCGAGCATCCTTCGGCTCTCCGCATCGCTATAGACGGCGAGAAAGCTATGCGCTACGGCGAGAACCCCCACCAGAAGGGCTATTTCTTCGGAAAACTCGACGAACTCTTCGAGCAGCTCCACGGCAAGGAAATCTCCTACAACAATTTGCTCGACATCGATGCCGCCACTTCACTGATGGCAGAGTTCACCGAGCCTACTTTTGCGATACTCAAACATAACAACGCATGTGGTGTGGCATCGCGCGGCACCATTCTTGAAGCGTGGAAAGACGCCCTTGCGGGCGACCCCGTTTCGGCCTTCGGCGGCGTGCTCATCACCAACGGCACCATCGACAGCGCCACAGCCGAGGAAATCAACAAGATTTTCTTTGAGGTAGTCATAGCTCCCGAATATACTCCTGAAGCGCTCCAGATTCTCGAACAGAAGAAAAACCGTATCATCCTGCGCCAGAAAGCCGCTCTCGACACCAAGCGCCAGTTCCGCTCGGTGCTCAACGGAGCACTGGTACAGGAGCGCGACCTCCACACAGAGACACCCCAAGACCTGCGCACCGTCACCAAGAAACCCGTTGACCCCGCTCAGATCGACGACCTCCTGTTTGCCAACAAACTTGTGAAGCACTGCAAGAGCAACGCTATCGTGCTGGCAAAGAACAAACAGCTCTGCGCTGCCGGCGTGGGCCAGACATCACGAGTTGACGCACTCCGTCAGGCCATCGACAAGGCTCACACCTTCAACTTCGACCTCAACGGAGCCGTAATGGCATCCGATGCCTTCTTCCCCTTCGCCGACTGTGTGGAGATAGCACACAACGCCGGAGTGGATGCTGTGATACAGCCCGGCGGCTCAATCCGCGACAACGACTCCGTGCAGTATTGCGACGAACACGGTGTGGCCATGGTCATGACCGGCTTCCGACACTTCAAGCACTGATACCGCACCAGGCCGGCGGACAGCTGCCGCCGACGATTTCTGTAACTACGCAATCAACCACAATGAGCCACCACCGCGCTCCCTCTCCACCAGCCACGCGGCGCGGCTCAAAAAAACAGAATTAAGAATGCGACTTTTCTCACTGACCAAGGAGATAGCCATCGACCTTGGCACAGCAAATACCGTCATAATCCACAACAACAAGATTGTGATTGACGAGCCGTCGATTGTGGCTCTCGACCGCCGCACCGACAAACTGATAGCCGTAGGCAAGGAAGCCCAGCTCATGCAAGGCCGTGAGCCAGAGGGCATCCGCACCGTGCGCCCACTGCGCAAAGGCGTAATAGCCGACTTCAACGCAGCAGAGCTCATGATTCGCGGCCTCATAAAGAAAGCCAGCTCGAAGAGCAACTGGTTCTCGCCATCGCTCCGTATGGTGGTGGGCATACCTTCCGGCTCCACCGAAGTAGAAATCCGAGCCGTGCGCGACTCGAGCGAGCATGCCGGCGGCCGTGATGTCTATATGATTTATGAGCCTATGGCGGCAGCCCTCGGCATCGGTCTGGATGTAGAGGCTCCAGAGGGCAACATGATTGTCGACATAGGAGGCGGTACAACCGAAATCGCAGTGATTTCGCTTGGCGGCATAGTAAGCAACCGCAGTATCGACATAGCCGGCGACGACCTCACCGAGGATATCCAGGGTCATATGCGTCGCGCCCACAACGTGCGTGTGGGCGAACGCACAGCCGAGCTCATCAAGATGAATGTTGGTTCGGCTCTTACCGAGCTGGAAAACCCGCCGGAGGATTACGTGGTACACGGCCCCAACCAGATGACCGCCCTCCCCATGGAGATTCCTGTATCTTACCAGGAGATATCGCACTGCATCGAAAAATCGGTATCCAAGATAGAGACAGCCGTGCTCAACGCACTGGAGATGACGCCTCCGGAACTTTACGCCGACATCGTGCGCAACGGCATATGGCTCGCCGGAGGCGGCGCCATGCTCCGCGGCCTCGACAAACGTCTCACCGACAAAATCGGCATCCAGTTCCATGTGGCAGAAGACCCACTGCTCTGCGTAGCCAAGGGCACCGGCGTGGCATTGAAGAACATCACAAACTTCTCGTTCCTCATAAGGTAAGCAACAGGCACAAGTGCGAAATCTGCTCAACTTCTTCTTACGCTACAGTTCGTGGTTCGTGTTTCTGATATATGTGGCGCTGAGCTGCTATCTGCTGTTCACCAGAAATCCGTTTCAGCATCACGTTTACCTCACTTCGGCCAACGCCGTAGCCTCAGGCATATATGAGGTGACGAGTCAGGTGACATCATATATCGGTCTCCGCGACATAAACGATGACCTCCAGCAGCGCAACGCCGCCCTGGAGGCTGAGGTAATGAAACTGCGTCAGCAGAACAAGCGTCTTCGTCTGGAAATAGCACAGGACTCGCTCAGGAGCATCGACTCCATCGGGCAGTTCAACTTTGTCACAGCCTCTGTGATCAACAACAGCGTGATTCGCCCCTACAACTACATCACCATCGACAAGGGCACTGCCGACGGCATCGGCCCCGAGATGGGAGTAATGGACCAGAACGGAGTGGTGGGAGTAACCAATGTGTCGACCGGTCACCATACCCGCATCATATCGCTGCTAAACCCCAATTTCCGCCTGTCATGCAAACTGCGCGGAAATTCGGCTTTCGGCTCGCTGGTATGGGATGGCAAAAGTCCCTCCGAAGCGTTGCTTGAGGAGCTTCCCAAACAGGTAAAGTTTCATAAAGGAGACACCATTATCACATCTGGATACTCCGCAATGTTCCCCGAGGGTATACCCGTGGGTACTGTAATAGGCTCTACACGTGGTGATGACGACAACTTCCACACCCTGCGCATACATCTGCTTACCGATTTCACCACACTCTCCACAGTGAAAGTGATTTCAAACCGCGACATTGTGGAGATAAAAGAAGTGGAGGCCGAGGAGGTGCATTCCTCCAATCCGGCCAACGCACACTGAGCACATCTTCTCCCAGCATAATCTACCCGGCGCCAGATGACTAAAGAGATACTGAAATTCACCCTCATGTTCATAGTGCTGACACTCTGCCAGGTGGTGGTGTTCAACCACGTGTGCCTGTTCGGAGTGGCAGTGCCGCTGGTCTTTATCTACTTCGTGATAAAATTGCCGGTGGTGCTGAGCGTAAACTGGGTGATGACATTCTCGTTTCTCATCGGTCTGACGGTAGATATGCTGTCGAACACCCAGGGCATGAATGCCCTCGCATGCACCGTGCTGGCCGGTGTGCGCATTCCGGTGCTGCACCTCTACATGCCGCGGCAAGATACGGTGTCACTTCCAGAGCCATCTCTGCGGTCGCTCGGGCCTGCTGTTTTCATGAAGTATGCCGTGACTCTGTGCGCCATCTACTGCACACTATTCTTCATTATCGAGGCATTCGCCTTCTTCCATCCTCTGTGGATGCTGCTGAAAATAGTCAGCTCAACCCTGCTCACATTTATAATAATAATGGCATTCGAGGGAATGATGTCGCGCCGATGATTGCAGAAATCACACGACACCGCATCTCCCCCGACTCCCCCCTTCCGACTCTCCTCTGCCAATGGGAAAAAACTATCAGCTGGAAAAAAGAAAATTTATTATCGGTGGCTTCATTGTGGTCATTTCGGTCATTTATCTGTTCCGGCTTTTCACTCTCCAGATTCAGGACGACAAATATAAGGACTACGCCGACAACAACGCTTTCCTGCGCAAGACGGTGTACCCCTCACGCGGCATGATATATGACCGCAACGACAGCCTGGTGGTGTATAACCAGCCTGCCTACGATGTGATGATGATTCCGCGCGATGTGCACGATTTTGACACACTTGATTTCTGCCGCACCCTCGCCATCAGCCCTGAGGAATTTCAGGCACGGCTAAAGGCCATGAAGGAATCGCGCAGTTACAGTTCATACACTCCTCAAACTCTCATCACCCACCTTTCGGCCAAAGACTACGGCAAGCTTCAGGAAAAGCTTTACCGCTATCCGGGATTTTTCATCCAGAAACGCATACTGCGCGAATATGCCTATGATGCTGCCGGCAATGTGCTCGGCAACATCCGCGAGGTCTCGGACCACGACATAGAACTCGACGACTATTACAAGCCGGGCGATTATTGCGGCGATCTCGGCATCGAAAAATCCTACGACCGCTTCCTGCGCGGTGTGAAAGGTGAGGAAATACTCATCCGTGACGCGCGCGGCCGCATAAGAGGCCGCTTTGAGGACGGTGCGCGCGATATCGCCCCGATTTCCGGAAAAGACCTCAAGCTGAGCATCGACATACGCCTGCAGGAGTATGCCGAAAGTCTTATGGTCAACAAAATCGGAGCTGTAGTGGCCATAGAGCCCTCCACAGGCGAAATTTTAGCCATGGTGTCGAGCCCGACCTATTCGCCCCGCACCCTTGTGGGACGAGAGCGCGGCAAAAACTACCGTGCCCTGGTGAACGACCACTACAAGCCGCTATTCGACCGCGCACTGATGGGCGCCTATCCTCCCGGCTCCACATTCAAACCTTCGCAAGGCCTGATTTTCCTTGAGGAGGGCATCATCAATGTGAATACTTCCTATCCCTGTTATCACGGCTACATCAACGGAGGCCTGCGTGTAGGCTGTCACGGACACGGCTCTCCGCTCCCGCTGAAGCCGGCACTGCAGACCTCGTGCAACGCATACTTCTGCTGGGGATTCAAGGCGATGATCGACAAACGCTCGAAATATGGCTCATCCGACAAGGCTTTCGAAGTATGGAAAAACCACCTCGTGTCGCTCGGCTACGGCTATAAACTCGGCGTGGACCTCCCGTCGGAAGGCCGCGGATTCATCCCGAACGCCAAATTCTACAACAAATGGTACGGCGAGGGCCGCTGGAGCGCCAACACCATCATTTCTGTAGCCATCGGCCAGGGCGAGATACTGGCCACTCCCCTGCAGATAGCCAATCTTTGCGCCACCATTGCCAATCGCGGATGGTTCATCACCCCCCATGTGGTGAAAGAGATTCAAGACACGGTAATCGCCGAGGAATACCGCACACGGCGCACTCCCACCATTGCCGCCCACTATTTCGACGACATAGCCGAAGGTATGCGCATGGCAGTGACGGGCGGTACGTGTCGAATAGCCAATCTGCCCGATATTGAAGTCTGCGGCAAAACCGGTACAGCACAAAATCCCCATGGCAAAGACCATTCGGCATTCATAGGTTTCGCGCCATATCACGACCCTAAGATTGCCGTGTGCGTGTATGTGGAGAATGCCGGTTTCGGAGCCACCTATGGCGTGCCCATCGGCTCACTCGTGATAGAGAAATATCTAACCGGACAGATATCACCCTCGAGAAAGTATATCGAAGACCACATGCTTTCGTCGAACACGATAATCTACAGCGGAGTGAAAAAACACTGAGGAGCATAAAACAAACAATCGACGCAAATGACCCTTAGAAACACATCAGCCGCATCGCGGGGCAGAAACCCGCTCTCCAACCGTCGCCCAGGCGAGGGGGAATCGGTTCTGCGCCATGTGGACTGGTTCACTGTGGTGCTTTACCTTCTGCTTGTAGTGGCAGGAGTGTTCTCTATATATGCCGCAAGCTACGACTACGACCATGCCAGCATCCTTTCTTTCGATGAGTTTTCGGGCAAACAGGCTTGCTGGATAGGCCTTGCCTTAGTTCTCGGCCTCGTGATATTGATAATCGACGCACGCATGTACGAGACCTATGCCTACCCGGTGTATCTGGCCATGATGTGTCTGCTCGTGGTCACCATCTTCATAGCGCCCGACATAAAAGGGTCGCGCTCATGGATTGACCTCGGTTTCATGAGCCTGCAGCCGGCGGAGTTTGCCAAATTCGCCACAGCTCTGGCACTCGCCAAGCTGTTCAGCGGCTACAATTTCACCCTCAATACCTCTCCGCGCAATTATTTCAGGGCTCTTCTCATAATCCTCACGCCGGTGGTGCTGATTCTCGCACAGAAAGAGACCGGCTCCGCACTGGTGTATCTATCGCTCTTCTTCGTGCTCTACCGCGAGGGAATGAGCGGCCTGGTGCTCTTTGCGGCATTCTTCGCCGTGGTGATTTTCGTGGTGGCCATTAAATATTCAGAAACCATGGTGCTCGGCATTCCTTCGGGCGAGTTTGCTGTGTTCTGCATGATAATGGCAATGACCGTGGGCATGCTGGCCCTGTATGTACGCCGTTTCGAGGTCTCCCGCAATGTGCTGCTGTGGTTTCTTGGAGCTTCGCTGGTCGAGTGGATTCTCTCCATATGGGATGTAGCTCTGCCGGGACGCACATTCTTTTTCACGACTATAGGTCTGGCCATGCTTTATTGCCTGTTTGAGATGCTTCGGCTCAAGGCCCGCAAACTTGTGGTAACCGTGCTCGCCACACTGCTTTCGGTGCTCTTCCTCCAGTCGGTGAACCTTGTATTCTCCCACATGATGCCTCACCAGCAGAAGCGCATCAAGGTGGCTCTCAACATCGTAGAAGACCTTCGCGGCGACGGTTACAATGTGAACCAGTCGAAGATCGCCATCGGCTCAGGCGGTGTCACCGGCAAGGGCTTCCTCAAAGGCACCCAGACCAAACTGAAATATGTACCCGAGCAGCATACCGACTTTATATTCTGCACTATCGGCGAAGAGGAGGGCTTCCTCGGCACATCGGCCGTCGTGTTGATATTCCTTATGCTCATTCTCAGGGTCATCTCGCTCGCCGAGCGACAGCCCACCACATTCGCGCGTGTCTATGCCTATTGCGTTGCCTCATATCTGATTTTCCATTTCTGCATCAACATAGGCATGGTTATCGGTCTGTGCCCAGTCATCGGCATCCCGTTGCCGTTTTTCAGCTACGGAGGCTCCTCGCTATGGGGCTTCACCATCCTCCTTTTCATACTGCTGCGCCTCGACGCTTCGCGCCGCAACCGCCTCACACAATAACAAAGACATTATAACTAAAAGGGAATCTGCAAATTAACAAATCTCCCGACAGATTGTAACTAATTTTTTCTACAAAATTTTGCGTAAATGAAACGTTTTTTTTTAATTTTGCTCAATTAAGTGATTAAAAGCAATCTGATAGCGCTGATTCTTTACGAATCACAACACCTGCCTTTGGGCACTTGCAAATTTATGAACTTCAATCATCACGCAAATAACGAATATTCACATTAAACACAATTTTAAGGTATGAAAAAGGTCATCAAATCTTTCTTTCAGACCGTTGCCTTTCTGGCAATCGGAGTGACTTTCTCAGCATGCGAACAGGACAAGACAACACCCGACAAATGGTCATTCGGCAATGGTGAAATCCGTCGCGAGGTAGCAGTAGGCGGAACATACAAATTCATAATCAGCGACTATACCTGCAACGACCCTTATGTGGGCGTGCTTTCACCAGCTGACGGCGTCAACCAGACTTTCACCGCACTTCATGTAGGCAAATGTGTGCTCACCACTCCCAACCATAAAGATTCTTACGGCATCACTGTTACCGGTACCGTAGACCCCTTCAACGGCGTAAGCACAGCATGGGGTACAACATTCAGCGACATGCTGAAATCGCTCAGCCTTACAGAGGAATCGGAAGGTGTGGATAAAGCCGCTCAGACAATCACAGTAGCCTCCGGCAGCGAGATTCACACCTACATCTTCAAAAACAATCAGCTCACTCAGGCATCAGTCTACTTCGACCTTGACAGAATCGGAGAAACAATGATACTGACATATCTGACCGAGAACTTCAATTTCGAGAACACTCAGGGTATCTACGGCAAATATTTCAACCAAAGCACATTTGCCAAAGCCACAACATGGATTGAAATCACCCGGACAGAAGATGTCGACCGCGACCACGTGGCTAACCTCTACGACGCTAAAAAAGTGCCGATGTAATTCAAAATAACATATTATACAACGCGGGCAGATGCAAAAACTGATTGTATCTGCCCGCGTTATATAACATCACCTATGGTCAAAACCGACGAAAAATTCTGAAATAAGATGTTTTTTGGAAAATAATCGTTATCAGTGAATTTTTTTTTGTAGCTTTGTGTTGTAAAACATAAACGTGCGGCAATGTTTTACCAAGCCCATGCACGACATGCGGCCGACAATAGCATCGCCATCGGAAGTTAAAATCATGCAATCCCGGTGAGGGTATACACACAGGAATCCATAGGATATGATCAAGCGAGCCTTAGATAAAGTAATAAGCGAGGATATGTCGGAAATCTGGAGCATTCTTGATAACGATGAGAAGCATCGCATCATCAACGCTTTCGAGATTCACGAATACAAAAAAAACCAGCGCATATATGCCGAAGGCGAGGAACCCGAATATCTTTACTGCCTGCTTCAGGGCAAGGTAAAGAAATTCAAAGACGGAGTAGGCGGCAGAGTGCAGATACTCAGGCTTATCCGTTCGGTGCAGTATTTCGGTTACCGCGCATACTTTGCCCGTGAGCGCTATAACTCTTCAGCCGCAGCCTTCGAGGCTTCGGTGGTAGGCACCTTGCCGATGACTTTGGTCGAAGACATGATCAACAAGAATATCAAGTTGGCATGGTTTTTCATTCACGAGCTGTCGCGCAATCTCGGAGGTGCCGACACCAAGATTGTGAACCTCACACAGAAACATATACGCGGCCGCCTTGCCGAAGCCTTGATTGTGCTCCGCGACCACTACGGATTCGAGGACGACAACATGACATTGCGCATCTACATGGCACGCGAAGACCTCGCCAATCTATCTAACATGACCACCTCCAACGCCATCAGAACTCTCTCGGGTTTTGTCACCGACAAACTCATCACAGTGGATGGCCGCAAAATAAGCATTCTGAACGAACCCGAACTCCGGAAAATATCCAAATACGGATAATACCGACACATACCGGTTACAGCATCACTCCGCTGCCTGCCGAGGCCGTTGGCTTCAGCGCAGCGGAGATTTTTTTGTCTGCAAGGCTTCAAAACTGTCATATATCGCTTTTGCGTTAAGCCGACAACCGGGTAAAATTGTTATTTTTGTATCAGCGAGGCCCAACAGGCCAAAGCCGCATAAAAATTTTTACGTTTTCAACTACTACAGATGCATCATTCATCATTAGCCATAGCTGCCATGGTTGCCGCGGTCATTACATGCACCGCGCATCATCACTGCCGGGCACAGGGACCCGACACGGCCGTGACCAGACTGCATCTTAACGCAAAAAGACCTCAAGCAGAAATCGCATATGATGTCACTCCCATCGTGTCCGACTCCATAAGACATATAGAGACACCCCCGCTGCAGAAAAAGAACCTGATCGGACGCATAATTCAGTATTTCGACGAGGCCAACAAAACAAGTCCTCAGAAACAGTTTGACTTCACCTTTGTGGGCGGCCCCTCCTACAGCCAGTCCACGAGTCTGCAACTTGCCGTGATGGCCGCCGGACTATACCGCTCACGAATGGATTCGGTGACTCCGGTGTCGAACGCAAGCATATTCGCACAGGGCTCTCTCTCGGGTTTCTACCGTCTTGGCCTGTCAGGAGAGCACTACGGCCCTGCCGACAGATACCGTATAAACTATTGCGCCGACTTCGCCCATTTTCCATTGAAATTCTGGGGGATAGGTTACGATACCGAGCGTCACGACAACAATGAGACAAAATACACCGAACTACGCTCCTCCCTGTGGTGCGACTTCCAGTGGCGCATAGGCGAAAACCTCTTCATCGGTCCGTCGATAAACTTCAACTATGCGAAAGCCACTCATGTGAAGCGCCCCGAGCTCTGGAACGGACAAAGTCTGCGGGTGTTTGACTATGGCTTCGGATTAGGCTTCATCGCATCGTTCGACAGCCGCGATGTGAGCACAAACGCCTCCCAAGGAATTAACTTCAACATAAAACAATATGTATATCCCGGCTTTCTGAAGAACCGGCATGTGTTTTCATCGACAGAACTTACCTTCGGAATATATAAGCAAATTTACTCATCGGCTGTGCTCGCAGCACAGCTGCACGCCATGGCCACATACGGCAACACCCCCTGGAGCATGCTCCCGAAACTCGATGCATCGAATGCCATCAGAGGATATTACGAGGGCCGCTACCGCGACAAAAATGAAGCCGACATTGTGGTAGAACTGCGGCAGCATGTATGGAAACGCTTCGGTGTGGTGGTGTGGGGCGGAGTAGGCTCTGTGTTTCACCGTTTCACCGATGTGCGCCTCAACACATTGCTCCCTTCCTACGGCATCGGCGCCCGGTGGGAATTCAAGAAAAAAGTAAATGTGCGCGTTGATTTAGGCTTCGGCAAACGTTCCATGGCCGTGTGTCTGGGTCTTAACGAGACATTCTGAGATGCATTCCCGCCGACCGGAAATCAGGTCGGCATGCATACAAACATCAATACCGGCGGTTTCTACAAAACCAAAAAAGCTCCCTGCGCGTTTTTTATACAAAGAGGGAACTATTTAAGATAAGATATGCATGCGCATATCAGGGATAATGAAGTAGACACCACAATGAAATCGCTGCAAAAAATATTGATAGCATACTTTAAAAGCCCGGCACAGTTGGCGTGGCTGACGCTATTCACGCTTTTGCTTCCGAACATGATACTTGATATCACCGAAAGCAGTTCTACACTGTGGAAAATCGTGAACATCGCTCTTCCGGCCGGTCTGTACCTGCTTATACTCGGCGCATCGCGCCGCACGGGCTGGATGGTGCTCTGCCTCATGCCTGCAATGATACTCGCAGCGTTTCAAATAGTGCTGCTATGGCTCTACGGAGAGTCGATAATAGCCGTAGACATGTTTCTCAACGTGGTGACTACCAGCATGTCAGAAGCCACAGAATTGTTGGAGAACCTTCTGCCGGCTATCTGCATTGTGGTAATAGCATATCTTCCCCCGTTAATCTGGGCTATATACCAGATATGCCGCGGCATTAAAATCGAAAGGCCGATACGTAAAAAGATGGTCATGGCCGGAGCAGCACTCACAGTGGCCGGAACCGCAATAGCCGCTACAGCGATCCTCCGCAAAGACAAAGGCGACTTCCGCCACGATGTATTTCCCATAAATGTAATTGCCAACCTCAGTACAGCCGTGGAGCGTACCGAAAGTATATCACACTATCCAGAAACATCAGCAGCATTCACCTACCACGCCCGTTCGCTGCGCAACGCGGCCGACCGCGAGATATATGTATATGTAATAGGCGAGACATCGCGCGCCATCAACTGGCAGCTCGGAGGCTATGAGCGCCCGACAAACCCGCGTCTATCGAAAGAACCCAATGTGGTGTTTTTCAGCCACGCCGTGAGCGAGTCAAACACCACCCACAAGAGCGTGCCAATGCTCATGAGCTATCTCAACGCCGAGGACTTCAAGGATGTGAACAATGCGAAAAGCATACTCACAGCCATGAAGGAGGCCGGATACCACACTGCTTTCTTCAGCAATCAGGCTCCGAACCGCTCCTATGTGGAGCACTTCGGTAAGGAAGCCGACGACATGCGCTACACCGATGCCGAAGCACGCAGGCACCCCTACGACGAAGAGCTCCTTGATATGTTGCGCCAGAGCATCGCCGACACGACACACCGGAAACAGTTCATCGTGCTGCATACCTACGGATCACACTTCCGCTATAAAGACCGTTACCCCGAAAACTTCGCTTATTTCAAACCTGATGACGCAAAAGAAGCCACTGTGCCAAACCGCAAACAGCTGATCAACGCCTATGACAACTCGATTCGATATACCGACCATATTCTCGCCTCGATAATCGACGAATTGCGCAATGCCGACTGCCCTACGGCAATGCTCTACAGCGCCGACCATGGAGAGGATATTTTCGACGATGCACGCAACCGTTTCCTGCACGCATCTCCTAATCCCACTTACTATCAGCTGCATGTGGCCATGCTTGCGTGGCTGTCGGACCGCTTCCGTGAGCAGCATCCTGAAATGGAGGAATATCTCAAAGACAACTGCTCGCGTGCCGTGTCGCCACAGCGCAGCATGTTCAACACAGCCCTCGACATATGCGGGGTATATTCCCCCTTGGCCGACCACACAAAATCGCTTGTAGGAGCATCATATACCGCATCCGACCCTGTATATCTGACCGATCTCAATGAGGCTGTAAACCTCGGCGACAGCGGCCTTAAAGACGCCGACCGACACAAACTTCGCAAGGTCCTGAAAATACGCAATGCGCAAAAACCGGTCAACGGATTCATAGCCCAGGCAGGCAAAGTTTCCCAAAAATATTTCCAATATGCTAATAAATAAATATTTATAATTTTTATCATTCCAAAAAGTTTTCCAAAACGAAAATTATTATAAAATATTTGTCGCTATTTTTGCACGGTTTGATTGCTTTGCATATCTTTGCAAGCATAAACAATCCATCCCCATAAAAGCAAAAAAACGACAACAATGATACAGACCGTGTTAAAGCGCGACGGGCGCGTGGTGGGCTACAACGAAGAGAAAATCAAGGCCGCCATCCGCAAGGCCATGCTCACCACTCCGCTTGGAGAAGACGAAACGCTCATACAGAAAATCACCGACCGCATAGGCATGACGGGTGCCGAGCAGATGACCGTGGAGCAAATCCAGGACCGCGTGGAGATGGAGCTCATGAAATCGCCCCGCAAAGAGGTTGCAAAACGCTACATCGCCTACCGCGACCAGCGAAGCATAGCCCGACGCGCCAAGACACGCGACATGTTCCTTGAAATAATCGAGGCCAAGAACAACGACATTACCCGCGAAAACGCCAACATGAACACCGACTCACCTGCGGGAATGATGATGAAATTTGCTTCCGAAACCACAAAACCTTTTGTAGACGATTACCTGCTCAGCCCCGAGGCACGCGATGCCGTGCGCCACGGCTATCTGCATATACACGACAAGGACTACTACCCTACCAAAAGCCTCACCTGTGTGCAGCACCCCCTCGATAAAATTCTGCACCACGGCTTCATAGCCGGTCACGGAGAGAGCCGTCCCGCAAAACGCATCGAAACAGCCAGCGTGATAGCGTGCATATCGCTTGAGACCGCTCAGAACGAGATGCACGGGGGACAGGCCATTCCGGCATTCGACTTCTACCTTGCGCCATTCGTGCGATCATCGTTTGTAGAAGAGGTGAAGAAAATAGAAGACATGACCGGCGAAGACCTCCACGCGCTCTACAATGTACAGCTCAAAGACTTCGAGAAAAAGCCTCTCGACAACCTGAAGGGCAACGAACGTTGGTTGCAGCATGCGGTCAACTGCACAGTGAGCCGTGTGCACCAGTCGATGGAAGCGTTCATACACAATATGAACACCATCCACTCACGTGGAGGCAATCAGGTGGTGTTCAGTTCAATCAACTACGGCACCGACACATCTGCAGAAGGCCGCTGCGTGATTCGCGAACTACTCCACTCCACCTTTGAAGGCGTGGGCAACGGCGCCACAGCCATCTTCCCCATACAGATTTGGAAAAAGAAAAAGGGCGTGAACTACCTTCCTGATGACCCCAACTACGACCTCTACCGCCTCGCGTGCAAGGTTACGGCACGCCGCTTCTTCCCCAACTTCGTGAACCTCGACGCCACCTTCAACCAGCATGAGAACTGGCGCTCCGACGACCCCGAACGCTACCGCTGGGAAGTGGCCACCATGGGATGCCGCACCCGAGTGTTTGAAAACCGCTACGGAGAGAAAACATCCATCGGCCGAGGAAACATTTCATTCTCCACCATCAACATCGTGCGCATAGCCATTGAGTGCATGAACATCCAGGACCGTCAGGAGCGCATCGACCGATTCTTCTCGCGCCTCGACGAAGTGCTCGAAATCACCGCCCGACAACTATGCGACCGCTACGACTTCCAGAAGACAGCCCTTGTAAAACAGTTTCCACTGCTCATGTCTCGTCTGTGGAACGGAGCCGAGAATCTCGACCCCAATGAGACCATCGAGAGCGTGATAAACCAGGGCACCCTCGGTATCGGATTCATAGGTCTGGCAGAATGTCTCGTGGCACTGATCGGTAAACACCATGGCGAATCTGACGAAGCACAGGAGCTCGGCCTCCGCATCGTGAGCCATATGCGCTCACGCGTCAACGAGTTCTCGGAACGTTATGGCCACAACTTCTCGGTGCTCGCCACCCCAGCCGAAGGTCTCTCCGGGAAATTCACAGCCCGCGACCGAAAGAGTTTCGGAGAAATCCCAGGAGTGACCGACCGCATCTACTACACCAACTCGAACCATGTGCCGGTATACTATCACTGCTCTCCCCGTCACAAAGCCAAAATAGAAGGCCCGTACCACAAGCTCACCGGAGGCGGCCATATCTTCTATGTGGAAATCGACGGCGACGCCACCCACAATCCACAGGCCATAGCCGACATCGTAGACCTCATGGACACAAACAACATAGGCTATTGCTCGGTGAACCACAACCGCAACCGCTGCATGCATTGCGGCTATGAGGACGCCCAGGAATCGCTCGAAACATGCCCCCACTGCGGCAGCCATGACATAGACAAACTGCAACGCATCACAGGCTACCTCGTAGGCACCACCGACCGCTGGAACAAGGCCAAGCTCGCCGAGCTCAAAGACCGCGTTGTACACAAATAACCAACCCACTCCTAAACACGCCATGCTTAGGGTACTCGACATATCGGAGGGGACCTCGGTCGACGGACCGGGGCTCCGTACCTCCATATATTTCGCCGGCTGCAACCATCGCTGCGAGGGATGCCACAATCCACAATCGTGGGATTTCGGCGCCGGCACACCCATGACCGACGACGAGATTGTGGAAGTGGTGGAACGCAACGGATTCAACGTGACCTTTACCGGAGGCGACCCGATGTATCTGGCCGCAGAACTACTGCCCCTTGCGCGACGCCTTAAGCAACTGGGGTACAACATATGGTGCTACACCGGATTTCTTTTTGAAGAACTTATCGATGACCCTGAGCGTCGGACATTGCTCGAACAGATCGATGTGGTGGTCGACGGCCCGTTCAGTCTCGCTCAGCGAGACATTTCGCTGCGCTTCCGGGGTTCCTCAAACCAGCGCCTAATCGCCGTAGAGCCTTCCCTAGCCGGCGACCTCACCCTCTGGAGCGACTAAACGCACAGTCTTCCGCTCTACCCGAAGAACCTTGCCGGCTCAAAAACAGAGTGAAAGTCACATCCGGATTTAAATAAGTCGCGAAAACTTTAGGTTGTTACACGAAAAAAACGTAACTTTGCAGCGCTTTTGCGGAAAGCCTTGTGCATCGCCGCGAAAGACCCCAAGTGTGATGGGAAATTAATTACACATTAATTTTGAGTAACACAAAAATAATTAACAAAATGAAGACTTACACTCTCGCTGCCGAGCCCCGTACCGACCTCGGAAAGAAAGCAGCCAAGACCCTCCGCAATGAGGGCAAAATTCCCGTAGTGCTCAACGGTGGCGAACCGTTCGCCCTCCCCTTCACCGGCACACTCAAACCCGGCGAAAAAATAGTTGAGATAGAGAACGGCCGCGGCATCATCACCACCGACCTCGCTGTAAAGGCCGACGATGTGCGCAAACTTATATACACTCCCGACATCTTCGCCATCGAGCTCGAAGCTAACGGTGAAAAGAAAATGGCTGTGCTTCGCGAAGTGCAGTTCCACCCCGTAAAAGACAATATCCTCCACATCGACCTTCTCGAAGTAAACGACAAGAAGCCCGTGATTATCTCCGTGCCCGTTAAGCTCGAAGGCCACGCCGAAGGTGTTAAAGCCGGTGGTAAGCTCACTCTGACAATGAAGAAACTCAAAGTGAAAGCCATCTACTCGGAAGTTCCCGAGCGTCTGGTCATCAATGTCGACAACCTCGGCCTTGGCAAGACCCTTCAGGTGGGCGACCTCCACTTCCCCGGCCTCGAGATGGTTACACCGAAAGAAGCCGTTGTCTGCGCCGTGCAGCTCACCCGCGCCGCCCGTGGCGCCGCTGCCGCAGCAGCCGCAAAATAACAAACTGTCCGACAGCCTCCGCTCCTACGGGGCATCAGACAGGAATCAACCTCTTACGAGCCTGAAGCGCAATATGCCATGCGCGCTTCAGGCTCGCTAAGTTGAACTCAACCAGTAAAAAAGTATGAAATATCTGATAGTGGGCCTCGGCAACATCGGGGCGGAGTATCAGGGCACACGCCACAACTCCGGTTTCCGCATCATCGACGCACTTGCCGAAAGCCTCAATGCCCAGTGGACCACCGAACGCTATGGAGATGTGGCACACACACGCATCAAAAACAAGCAGGTTGTGCTTCTCAAGCCCTCAACCTACATGAATCTAAGCGGCAACGCCGTGCGCTACTGGAAAACCAAAGAAAACATAGAGACCGACCACATACTTGTGATTGTCGATGACATCGCACTCCCCTTCGGAGCCATCCGCATCAAGCCCCGGGGCAGCGATGCAGGTCACAACGGTCTCAAGAACATCGCCCAGATGCTCGGCACCGACGCATATCCGCGCCTGCGGTTCGGCATAGGCGACAACTTCCCCCGCGGCTGCCAGGTGGACTATGTGCTCGGACAGTTCACACTCGACGAGCGCCAGCGGCTGCCGGTCCGCGTGGATTGCGCCGTAGAGGCCATCAAGACCTTTGTACTTGCCGGACTGCAGACCGCCATGTGCGACTACAACAACAAATAGCCGCCTCACACCAACATTTCTCCGCTACTAAACATGAAAACAGAAGTACGCATCGACAAATGGCTGTGGGCCATGCGAGTGTTCAAGACACGCACGGTGGCGACCGACAGCTGCAAGAAAGGCCGTGTGACAGTGCGCACAGCTGGCGGTGAGGTTATCGCCAAACCGTCGCGCATGATTAAAGTCGACGACATAGTGAGCGTGCGCAAACCGCCTGTAACATATTCGTTCAGAGTAAAAGCGCTCACCGAAAACCGCCTCGGAGCGCGTCTGGTGCCCGAATACATGGAAAACATCACGCCCAAAGAGCAATATGACCTTTTGGATGTAATACGCATTTCGGGATTCATCGACCGTCGCAAAGGTCTCGGACGTCCGACAAAACGCGAGGGTCGCGACCTTGCCCGCTTCACCAGCGAAATGGCTGCAGGTCCCGAAGACTGGGAGGATTTTTCCGACGAAAACGATGACAGCAACGCTTCACACGGCTGGGATTTCGATTTCGACGAATCAGATTTTAACGACAACTGAGAAAAGCCGCTGCCTGCGGAAGCAGCCTACTCCGTGTTATCAGAGCTTCTCTAAAGCATCGGCAGCGTCTACTATGGCACGGCGCACGGGAGCGCTAACCTCTACAAGCGGCAAGCGAAGCACATCCTCTGCCAATCCAAGATGATTAAGAAGGCATTTTATGCCGGAAGGGTTGCCTTCGGCAAACAGGGCCTTGTCGAGCGGTTGCATAGCCCTATCGATACGTTCGGCCTCCATTGAAGCCGGATTGTCGAGAGTCATATGCACCATCGAGCTAAAAAGACGAGGCAATGCGTTGGCGACAACTGAAATCACTCCAACGGCTCCCAAACCAATCATACGGCGCGTGAGGGCATCATCGCCACTGACCACTTGAAAATCATCGGGTTTACGCTTCAAAATTTCTGCTATTTGCTCAAGATTGCCCGAAGCCTCCTTGATGCCGGCTATCTGTCCGCGAAACTCATGTGCGAGGCGCAGAGTGGTGTCAGCCTCCATGTTCTTACCGGTTCGCGACGGTACATTATAGAGCACAAGCGGCAGCGGCGAAACCTCGGCTATAGCTTTGAAATGACGGTAAATGCCTTCCTGCGACGGTTTGTTGTAGTAAGGCACCACCGAGAGAATAGCACTGTAGCCTGTGAAATCCACCTCGGGGATATGGCGCACCAGCTCTGCAGTGCAATTATTGCTCATACCCATCACAAGAGGCACCCTTCCGGCAGCTTTGCGGACGACGAAGGTAGCTATTTCACGGCGCTCGGGACATGAAAGCGTCACCGCTTCAGAAGTAGTTGCGAGCACCACGAGATAATCTATTCCACCACTTATCTGATGTTCCACCAGACGACCCAGCGCATCATAGTCAACTGAAAAATCACGCTTGAAGGGCGTCACCAACGCCACTCCTGTTCCACGGAGGTCTATCTTATCCATATAATGTATGGTAGGTCTGAATTTTCAGCGGTAAGGACCGCTTTCAAATGACAAAGTTAACTCTTTTTTATATATAAACCAACCGGGCGCTTCGTTTGTTGAATAATCAGAAAATCAAAACAAGCAACAGACAACAACTATAAAACCATATACATGTATATTTGATATGAACGATTTCCAAGAACTCATCAACCAGTCAAAGCCAACGCTTGTAGACTTTTTCGCCACTTGGTGTGGCCCGTGCAAAATGCAATCGCCGATACTCGAACAGGTGAAATCAACAATAGGTGATGCCGCCAACATCGTAAAGGTGGACATCGACCGTAATCAGGAACTCGCCGCCCGATATCGCGTACAGTCTGTGCCCACTCTGATTCTTTTCAAAAACGGAGAGCCCATCTGGCGCGCCGTAGGCGTTCAACATCAGAGTATGCTCGAAAACAAACTCCGCGAACACATCAACACAAGCGAAGAAACCACCGCCAAGTGACATCCGGGCTTGCGCTCTCCTACAGACCAAGAGGTTGTTTTTGAAACAATCTCTAATTGCTGAGGCTATGTGACAATAAACTGCGCTCTAAAGTCAGTTGCATGACTTTTGGAGCGCAGCTTAATTTTGGCACAACCTTTACTTTATCGACTATCTCTGTCTTGCTGTTTTATAACAGAGTATACTGCGCCAGATATGCGGGCGATAGCGGCAGCTGCTTGTATTTCATTGCCTTTGAAATCCTTTACAAATATCGCCAGACTATAGCACGTTCCATCGGGCAAAGTGATATATGCAACATCGTTGTGAGCCGCGAGCACCCCGTCTTCGTTGGTATAGCCTGAGCCAGTTTTGTGGGCTATCACCACTCCCTTTTCTTCAAGCAATGGTGCGGCGATTCTATCGATGCCCGTTTTACATTCTTTCAGTGTCTGCATGACGAAATTTTGCTTATCAACGCTAAGGATACTATCGGTAAACAGGCGGTTCATCAGCATGGCCGCGCCCAGTGGCGATGTGCTGTTGGCATATGCCCTGTCATGATCAGCCGACATTTCCTCCTCGGTATAAGTTATATTAAAACAGGAAGGTGGAACTATAGTAGCAATAAAACTGTCAGTCCGGGCCACATTAACCAGTTTTTTGAACATAAGATTACTTGCATTATTGTCGCTCTGGGTGAGAGTGTAACGCAATAAATCACTTACCGGAAGTGCAAACACTGCCTCAGTGTGATCCTTCAGCATCGGACTCCATGTTTTGTCATCAAGGCTGTTGCGGTGAATCGTCATCAATGAATCAAGTGAAACACCTTTTTTGTCGAAATCGCTGCAGATAGCCAATGTCTGGTGTACCTTAAACACACTCATCATCGGATATTTATTCTCATTATTTACAGCCACTGTATCAGCGTTATTTACAATGACTGCCACACCGATTTCCGCCGGGTATTCCGACACTATTTTAGTTATAGTATCAGTCAGAAGTTCCGTATAGGAAGAATCGTTTGATGTTTTATTTTTAGTCATCTTACCGACAAACAACGCTGCTATGGTCACAACGCACAGAAAGACTATGCTGAGAATAAAAATGTGTGTGTTTTGCAGTTTCTTCATACTTAATATTTTTCATTAAACAGTCTATATGCTCATAGAAGGCCTGGTTTTATTTCAATCTGATGATAGCCGACGGGGAAGTGGACGGCATCCGGAAAAGGGAGATAAGTTCCGACAGTCCGACAGAATCAGGTGAGGGCATCAGCCCGGCCAAGTGGGCTATAAGTCCCAGGAGCTGAGAAGGTGTGTACATGTTTCTGAGCGATTCCATGCTCAGCGAACGGTCGCGTTTCGAAAGCCGCATGCCCTCTGAATTGCAAACCAGCGGCAGATGTGCAAAGGATGGAGACTTAAAACCGAGCAGCCCCGCGATATAAATCTGCTGTGCCGAGGAAAGCAACAGATCGTTGCCGCGCATCACTTCAGTTATTTCCATCATTGCGTCATCGGCCACCACGGCAAGCTGATAGGCCCATGCGCCGTCGGAACGCCTTACAATAAAATCACCGCACTCACGAGCGAGATTCATCACCTGTTTCCCACACACTAGATCAGTAAATTCTATTGGACAATCAGGCGCATAAAGCCTTACTGATGCCTGCAGCTTATTTTCACGCTCTGTAGACATCTCCTTATGAAAGGCTGCAGATATATTATGCTTAAAATCGTTGAACGATGCAAAAACACCCAAATGCGACAGCCTTTCGGGGCGACATGTGCCACCATATATCACCCTTCCGTCAGACTGATGCGGAGCCTGTGTGGCCAGAATATCGGCCCTGCGACAGCCACAACTATATGTCAGCGATGTGTCCTTAAGCCTGCGGAGGCACTCGTCATAGATTTCATGGCGCCGACTCTGTAGATAGGGTCCGCAGCAACCGCGGCCATCCACTCCGCCCTCGTCCCATTCAAGCCCGAGCCACAGCAGGTCATCCTCAATCTGCCGGGCATATTCCAGACGCGAGCGCTGAGGATCAAGGTCCTCGATGCGAAGCACCCACTCGCCTCCACGGCTTTTCACCGAAAGCCACGACATAAGCGCTGTATACACGTTGCCCAGATGCATCCTTCCCGTGGGTGAAGGCGCAAAACGACCGCGCATAGGAGAGGATATAACAGATTCCGATGGCATGGTAATGTGTCGACTGGTTTGATACTCCCTCTATGCCAGGCGTGTGGCACGGTTATTCATATAATCACCGAACCATAGACCTCCGATGATAAGTGCCGCACCAAAGCAACCTACCACAGTTATAGGGTCATCGGCGAACAGTATGGCAGCTATTATCATGGTGAAAATCGGCTGCACGTAAAGGTAATTGTTAGTCATGATAGCGCCCAGAACTCGCATCACGGCTGCCCAAAGCAGATAGGCAAGCATTGAGCAAATAAGACCAAGAAACAACAAGTTTCCAAGCACCTGAGGCACAAGAAGCCTGGAGATAGGTGTGACTGGTTCGGGCGAAAGCATCCAGAAAGGGAGCGCCGTGAGCAACCCATAGAAAAAAGTCTTTCGCGTGACAAACCACGAAGAATACACTACATTAAGCTTCCTCAGCACAACTGAATATATGGCCCAGGAGAAAGCCGCTCCCAAAGCGAGGAAGTTTCCCAGCGTGGTGCTGAGATCATTCTCATGCGAGCCTGATGTAGCCGACGACAAGCCATCTTTAAACACTATGCATCCCACACCCATGAAGGCGATAACCGAACTGATATAGGTCCACTTGCCTGGTCGCTCCGATTTATACAGCGCACCTATAAGTAATGTGGTCAGTAAAGGCGACAACGTGGTAATCATCGACACATCGGAGGGCCGAGTATAGATTACGGCATTATTTTCCGCGATAAAATAAATGGAACCGCCGCATAGGCCACACACCGCAAACATCAGCTCATCGCGCCAATTATTTGCCCATAAGCGCTTATGACATGCTATCAGCACCAACACATAGGCAAGGGCAATACGATAAATGTAAATCTCCACAGGCCCAAGACCATTATTGGTGAGCACTCTTGTGCTGACAAACGAAGCGCCCCACATTGCCACAGCTATGAGGGCGCCTATATGGCAAAGGATTTTCGCCTTATGAGAATTAGTGCTCCACGATGCTAAAGCCATGGTATGCTATTTTTATTACGGCAGATACAGAAATACTCTTCCTCTGACTCAGTCATTAATCTAAAAGCTTCTCAGAAGCCTTTTTGCAAGCATTTTGTGAAATATCACTTGCAATCATGCCCTAATCCGCATCGCGAATTTACAGTTTTTTTTTCAAATCGCAATCCCCGACATGAGAATTTTTTTTCGGTGGACAGACAAGGGTAAAAAAATAAAAAACGGCACAACATACCCGTCAGGAAGTATCCGCCTCAACAAAACACGGCCATCGGTTGTATTTATAATAAAGCGCATGCCCTTGTGTCACGATAGAAGTGTCACAGGTCTCGTGCACTAAAAACTGCAAGAGAGCACACGGTTTGCAAATACTAAATTAATTGTTTAACTTTGCCCTCAAACTAAAAACATTTTTCAACTAAAAGCTTTCAATTACCAGTATGAAATCAATTAAAGCGATCTGCTGTTCGGCATTAGCCGCCGGCATGCTTCTCACAGGCTGTAGCTCAATGACAAACACAGGTAAGGGCGCCCTTATCGGCGGCGGTGGCGGCGGTGCACTCGGCGCAGGTGTCGGCGCACTCATCGGCGGCGGCAAAGGCGCTGCCATCGGTTCGGCAATCGGAGCGGCCGTAGGTGCCGGAGCCGGTGCGCTTATCGGCAAAAAGATGGACAAGCAGGCTGCCCAGCTCAAAGAGCAGCTCGCCAATGCCGATGTAGAAACCGTTCAGGACGACCGAGGCCTTCAGGCCATCAAAGTGACATTCCCAGGCGGCATTCTGTTCCCCACAAACGGAACTACACTTAGCGCGAACGCTCAGACCGAGCTCGCCGAGTTTGCAAACTCTCTCAAGCAGAATCCCAACACCAATGTGCAGATTTACGGCTATACCGACAATACCGGCTCGATGGCAGCCAACACTAAAGTCGCCAACGGACGCGCCGCAGCAGTCGACAGCTTCCTTGCCAACAGCGGCATAGCTCCCACCCGCCTTCAGGCACAGGGTATCCCCATGGCAAACTATGTGGCATCCAACGACACCGCAGCAGGCCGTGCACAGAACCGTCGCGTGGAAATCTATATCACTGCCGACCAGAACATGATCAACGCGGCCAACAATGGCACTCTTCAGTGACAAATGTCACTGGATTAATCTATTATAAACTGAGAAAATAGTAGGCTTAAGTATCAGTAAAGCCTGCAGGCTCAACACTAACGCCGCCCAGGATTCCCGCAAGGCATCCTGAGCGGCGTTATTCATTTCTTTACTATTCTTTTTAATTTGATGGAAGTTCCATTCATACCGAAATAAGTCATGAAAGAGCTGCATTTGTCTTCACTTTGGCCAAAATGCAGAAAAAAACGGCCTGATCGCACCACACCTCGCGAAAAATCACTATCTTTGCATGCAATAATCTACCGACATCATTTCGATAAACAGATATAAACCCTATGTCATCATTTATTGCAGACCGAGTGGCAATGGATGGACTCACATTCGACGATGTGCTGCTCATTCCCGCCTATTCCGAAGTGCTTCCACGCATGGTGAACCTCACCACTAAGTTTTCACGCAACATCACTCTGAATGTGCCTCTGGTGTCAGCCGCTATGGACACCGTCACCGAGGCCAAGATGGCCATCGCCATCGCCCGTGAAGGAGGCATCGGCGTAATACATAAAAACATGTCGATCGACGAGCAAGCCCGTCAGGTGCATGCCGTGAAACGCGCCGAGAACGGTATGATTTACGACCCTGTCACCATCCTGCAGGGCAGCACAGTGAACGACGCTCTCAAAATGATGGAGGAATACCATATCGGAGGCATACCCGTGGTTGACGCCGACCGCAAGCTTGTGGGCATTGTCACCAATCGCGACCTCCGCTTCGAGCGCGACCTCAATCGTCCCGTCGACGAGGTCATGACTTCAGAAAACATCATCACCACCTCACAGAGCACCAATCTTGAAGAGGCTGCCGAGATTCTGCAACACCATAAGATAGAAAAGCTCCCCGTGGTTGACCGCGAAGGTCACCTCGTGGGGCTTGTCACATATAAAGACATCACCAAAGCTAAAGATAAACCCAACGCCTGCAAAGATCGCCTGGGCCGTCTCCGTGTGGCTGCCGGTGTAGGCGTCACAGCCGACTCGATGCAGCGCGTCGATGCCCTTGTGGCAGCCGGTGCCGATGCCATAGTAATCGATACCGCCCACGGCCATTCGAAAGGCGTGGTTGGTGTGCTCCGTGCTGTAAAAGAGAAATACCCCGAAATAGATGTCGTGGTCGGCAACATTGCCACTGGCGAGGCAGCCCGCTATCTCGTGGAAAACGGAGCCGACGGTGTGAAAGTCGGCATCGGCCCAGGCTCCATCTGCACCACACGCATCATTGCCGGCGTAGGTGTACCCCAACTCTCTGCAGTTTACGATGTGGCTAAAGCACTCGAAGGCACCGGAGTTCCCCTTATCGCCGACGGCGGCATACGCTATAGCGGCGACATCGTTAAGGCACTGGCGGCAGGCGGCTACTCGGTGATGCTCGGCGGCATGCTCGCAGGAGTGGAGGAAAGCCCCGGCGAGACCATCATCTTCAATGGTCGAAAATATAAATCATATCGCGGAATGGGCTCGCTCGAGGCAATGGAGAAAGGTTCGAAAGACCGTTATTTCCAAGCCAACGAAACCGACGCTAAGAAACTCGTGCCCGAAGGCATCGCCGCACGCGTTCCCTTCAAAGGCTCGCTTTACGAGGTGGTATATCAGATGCTGGGCGGCCTCCGTGCCGGCATGGGCTACTGTGGCGCCAAAGACATCGAAGCCCTCCACCACGCACGCTTCACACGCATCACTAATGCCGGTGTAGCCGAAAGCCACCCGCACGATGTAGCCATCACATCCGAAGCACCCAACTACAGTGCATCACAGCGATAATCCCAAACAATAAAAATCATTTCCACTCCCCTCTCGCCCCGGTCGACATCACCGACGGGGGCGATTTTTTTCATTTAAACTTCATTCATAAGCATTTGTATATCTCGAAAATTGTGTAACTTTAGGAGAGCAAAAAAAAGAAAGAGCACAATAAAACTCTTGGTGCCACGCCTATAAAACCGCGTAGCTTGCTGCCTGAAATTTCATCTTTGATTGAGGATGACGCTTTTTTTAGGCAATTCCATAATAAATGGGCGCGGAAACCGTTTAGAAATTGACGCGCTGTGGCCAACCCTTCTTCCCCGCGGCCGCCCAACAGAAAGTATAATACATCATTATCGATTAATAGACTCATGAAAAAAAGCATCCTGTCGCTGGCTCTGGCCCTCGCGGCCGTAGGCATGATACAGGCCAAGGACAAATCGGAACCCGTGCTGATGACTATCAACGGAAAGCCCGTTACGCTCAGCGAATTTGAGTATCTTTACCACAAAAACAACAGCCAACAGATGGCCCCTCAGACCATCGACGAGTATCTGGGCATGTTCATCACCTATAAGCAGAAGGTGGCTGCTGCCGAAGACGAAGGCATCGACAACACCGAAGCTTTCAAAAACGAATTCGAAGGCTATCGCCGCGACCTTTCCGAGCCTTATCTCCGCTCGCAGGAAATGGAAGACAGTCTTGTAAACGTAATCTATAATCGCCTAAAGGAAGAAGTTGACATCAGTCACATCATGATGGCTTCGAAGGGTGAAGGTATCAACTCTGAAGCCCAGCGCCAGAGACTCGACTCGGTGCGCACCGCCATCATCAACGGTGCCGACTTCGAGGATATGGCCCGCCGCTTCTCGGCTGACCGCTCCGCTTCCCGCAACGGCGGCCATATGAATTACATCACAGCCGGCCGTTTCCCCGCTGCCTTTGAAGAGGTAGCATTCTCAACCCCTGTCGGCGAGATTTCACCTGTTTTCGAGACTCCCTTCGGATGGCACATTATTAAAGTGCATGGACGCCGCCCGGCACAGGGCATGGTGATGGTAGAACATATTCTCAAGCTCACCCAGGGCCTGAGCGAGGAAGAAGCCGCTAAAAAGAAAGCACAGATCGACTCCATCGAGACCCTTCTTGCCAATGGCGCCGACTTCGAGGCAATAGCCCTCAAGGAAAGCGAAGACCCCGGTTCCAAACGCAACGGCGGCAAGATGAACTGGTTCGGAACCGGCCAAATGGTTCCCGAATTCGAAGCTGCCAGCTACGCCCTCAAAAATGGCGAGATTTCGGCTCCCGTCAAGACATCCTACGGATGGCACATCATCAAACGCCTCGACTGGAAACCCGTAGACCCTATAGAAGTGGTTGGCCCGCAAATACGCAACGCTATGAGTCAGGACGAGCGCGGGCAACAAATCCGCAAACGCAAACTCGACGAACTTTGCAAGAAATTCAACGCATCGCTTAACGCAGCCAACCTCTCCACTGCTAGAAGCGATATCATAGCTGCCGGCGGCCTTGACTCCACTGTCACCGCCCGCTTCATGAGTTCGAACTCCCCTATCGCTAAAGTCAACGGTAACGACATTCCTCTCTCGGAAGCAGCCTATCTACTCCCACCCAGCCTCAACGGCACCCCCGAAGAGCAGGCAGCCGAATTTGAGAAATATGCACGCCGCGCCATGAACGAAGCTGTGGTAGAAGCCGAGCGCGTGGACCTCGCAAAGCACAACCCCGACTACCGTAACCTCATCAACGAATACCGCGACGGCATGCTCCTCTTCGAGATTTCCGACCGCAATGTTTGGAGCAAGGCCAAGAAAGACAAAGAGGGCCTTGATAAATATTTCAATGAGCATAAAAACAACTATAAGTTTGAATCGCCGAAATTCAAAGCTTACGTGGTATTCGCCACTTCCGACTCAGTACTCACAAAAGCTAAAGCCTATCTTGAGGCTATGAACCCCGCCAACGACTCAATAGCCATCGAGCTCCGTCAGGAATTCGGCAACAATGTAAAGGTCGAAAGAGTAATCGCAGCCAAAGGCGAGAACAACATCACTGACTACCTCGGCTTCGGAGGCCCCAAACCCGAAACCAAAGGCCGCTGGTCGCATTACTTCCCATTCCGCGGCAAACTCATCGACATGCCCGAAGATGTTTCCGATGTGCGCGGCGCCGTCACAGGCGATTACCAAAATGAACTTGAGCGTCAGTGGGTGGCCACACTCGAGAAAAAATATCCCGCAAAAATCAACAAGAAAGTGCTTAAAAAGGCGAAATAACCAGCCTAAGCAGGCATAAACACAACAAAACAGCTCCGCCACTTACCTTTACCGGAAACGGCGGAGCTGCTTTTTATTTCAGAATCTTCTCGGGAAGGAGAAAAAAGACGCAAATATCATCCCGTTTTCTCCACGATATTTGCTATCTTTGCAGAAACTAATCAAACTTCTCAGAAGATGAATCCCAACAGCCTGGTTTCCATCGACGACCTCTCGAAAGAGCAGATTATTGAGCTTCTCGAGACCGCACGTTATTTTGAAGAGCATCCCAACCATAAAATTCTTGACGGAAAGGTGGTTGCGACGCTTTTTTTTGAACCCTCCACCCGCACCCGCCTCAGTTTCGAGACTGCGGTAAACCGCCTGGGAGGCAGAGTAATAGGCTTCTCCGACGCCTCAACCACCTCTTCTTCAAAAGGTGAGACACTCAAAGATACCATCAAGATGGTAAGCAACTATGTGGACCTCATCATCATGCGCCACTATCTCGAGGGAGCGGCCCGATATGCCACAGAAGTGACAGAAGTACCCGTGGTCAACGCCGGCGACGGTGCTAATCAACATCCCTCGCAGACCATGCTCGACCTCTACTCGATACTGAAGACACAGGGCACGCTCGAGAACCTCACCATCACCATGGTGGGCGACCTCAAATACGGCCGAACCGTACACTCGCTGCTCATGGCTATGAAATATTTCAACCCCACTTTCCGCTTCGTTGCCTGCGACGAGCTCCGCATGCCACGTGAATATATTGAGTTCTGTCAGCGTCAGGGCATAGCCTATGAGGAACATACCGACTTTTCCCGCGAGGTAATCGACTCGAGCGACATACTTTACATGACACGTGTGCAGCGCGAACGTTTTCCCGACCTTTCGGAATATGAGCGCGTGAAAGACCTCTACACACTTTCGAACCACATGCTCGAGACATCCCGCCCCAACCTCCGCATACTTCATCCCCTGCCGAGAGTCAACGAGATAGCCTACGATGTAGACGACAACCCCAAAGCATATTATTTCGATCAGGCACGCAACGGTCTCTATGCACGCGAAGCCATCATCTGCCGCGCACTCGGCATCAAAGTGAGATAAGTCAATTTAATTCCCCCATAAGGCAATGAACAAAGACGACAAGCAGCTGGCCGTAGCCGCTCTGGAAAGCGGCACTGTAATCGACCACATCCCTTCGCACGCGCTCTTCAAATGTGTGAAGATTCTCGGACTTGAAAAGATGCCCCAGAAGCTTACCATAGGCAACAATCTTGCCAGCAACAAACTCGGCACAAAAGGCATAATAAAAGTGGCCGACACCTTCTTCCCGGAAGCCACCATCAACCGCATAGCACTAATAGCGCCTTCAGCCGTTGTAAACATTATCCGCGACTATCGCGTGGCCGAAAAGCGCCATGTTGTACTACCCGACGAGCTCCGTGACATAGTGCGGTGCGACAACCCCAAATGCATCACCAATAACGAACCCGGCATGCACACTGTCTTCGAGGTTGACCCCGACAATCATTCGCTCATCCGCTGCCGCTATTGCAACCACTCAGTAGCAGCCGACAAAGCACAGATACTCTGATGGAACGCCGAGCACTCAAGCCCGGAACCATGATTTACCCGCTGCCGGCAGTGATTGTGAGCTGCGGCACTATGGAGAAATCGAACCTCATCACTGTGGCATGGACCGGAACAGTGTGCACCAATCCACCCATGTGCTACATCTCCGTGCGCCCCGAGCGGTATTCCTATCCGCTCATTCGCGAGAACATGCAGTTTACCATCAACCTCACCACGGCAGCTATGGCCGCCGCAACCGACTGGATCGGGGTGCGCTCCGGACGCGACTACGACAAATGGGCCGAGACGGGCCTTACACCGGTGCCAGGACAGGCTGTAAGCTGCCCCTACATCAAAGAGTCGCCGCTGAGCATAGAATGCCGGGTGACAGCAGTGATGCCTTTGGGCAGCCACCACATGTTTCTTGCCGAAGTGGTGAATGTGCTCGCCGACTCATCGCTCTTCGACACCGAGACCGACCTTTTCAGGCTCTCCGACGCAGAATTGCTCTGCTACACCCACGGGCAGTATTACGGTCAGGGCGAACCTCTCGGCCGATTCGGCTTCTCTGTAAAGAAGAAATAACAGGTAACAAAGGAAAACAATATTAGTAATCGCCATACAACCAATTCATTATGCAACGCGACACCAAGATTTTCGACATCATCGAGCGTGAACATCAGCGCCAGAAGAAAGGCATCGAACTTATTGCCTCGGAAAACTTTGTATCACCCCAGGTGATGGAAGCTATGGGCTCATGCCTGACCAACAAATATGCCGAAGGTTATCCCGGCCACCGCTACTACGGCGGCTGCCAGGTGGTCGACGAGGCCGAGCAGCTTGCCATCGACCGTCTCAAACAGCTCTTCGACGCCGAATACGCCAATGTGCAGCCTCACTCGGGAGCACAGGCCAACATGGCAGTGTTCATGGCCACTCTCAAGCCCGGCGACACCTTCATGGGCATGAATCTCGACCACGGAGGTCATCTTTCGCACGGAAGCCCAGTGAATTTCTCCGGTCTCGTATTCCGCGCCGTAGGCTACAATGTGGATGAAGCCACCGGCCGCGTGGACTACGACCAGATGGAAGCCACTGCCCTCAAAGAGCGTCCGAAACTCATCATCGGCGGCGCAAGCGCATATTCACGTGAGTGGGACTACGCCCGCATGCGTGCAATCGCCGACGAAATCGGTGCACTGTTCATGGTCGACATGGCACATCCCGCAGGTCTTATCGCCGCAGGACTGCTCGACAATCCTCTTAAATACGCCCACATCGTCACCACCACAACCCACAAGACACTCCGCGGTCCGCGTGGCGGCGTGATTCTCCTTGGCAAAGATTTCGACAATCCCTGGGGCAAGACCACCAAGAAAGGAGAGATACGCAAGATGTCGTCGCTGCTCGACTCCGCAGTGTTCCCCGGCGTGCAGGGTGGCCCTCTCGAGCATGTGATAGCCGCCAAGGCCGTGGCCTTCGGCGAGGCCCTCACTCCCGAGTACCGCGAATATCAGACCCAGGTCAAGAAAAACGCTGCCGCCATGGCACAGGCGCTCGTCGACAAAGGCTATAAGATTATCTCCGGAGGAACCGACAACCACTGCATGCTCGTAGACCTCCGCACCAAATTCCCCGACCTCACCGGCAAAGTGGCCGAGCGTGTGCTCGTGGAAGCCGACATCACCGCCAACAAGAACATGGTGCCTTTCGACAGTCGTTCACCCTTCCTCACATCGGGCATCCGCCTCGGCACACCGGCCATCACCACCCGTGGTCTGCGCGAAGATGAGATGGGCCCCATCGTGGAAATGATTGATACAGTGCTTTCGGCCCCCGACAGTCCTGCGAACATCACAGCCGTCCGTGAGAAGGTGAACGCCATGATGGCCGACCGCCCCATGTTTGCCTGGTGATTCTTATAAAAGATGAAACAGCTGCTCTATCGCATATATCTGATTTGCGTCATGATGCCCGTGATGCTTGCCGTCACGGTGCTCACAGCACTCATCACCATCACCGGCTCCCTCTGTGGAGGGGGCCGGTGGTTCGGCTATTATCCTCCACGCCTCTGGGCACGCCTTTTCCTGCTTATGACACTGGTGAGGGTGAAGGTCAAGGGGCGTGAGAATGTCGACCCGCACACATCATATGTGTTTGTAGCCAACCATCAGGGAGCCTACGACATCTTCACCATCTACGGTTATCTCAACCACAATTTCAGGTGGATGATGAAAAGAGGCCTGCGCAAGATACCATTCGTGGGACTTGCGTGTGCCGCTTCAGGGCAGATATTTGTCGACAACAGTTCGCCGTCAGCCGTGCGCAACACCATGGAGCATGCCGAGCGAACCCTGCGTGACGGCATGTCGCTCGTGGTGTTCCCCGAGGGGTCGCGCACTTTCACCGGACGAATGGGTCCCTTCCGCAAAGGCGCTTTCCAGCTAAGTATGGAGTTCAAGCTTCCGGTGGTGCCTGTCACCATCGACGGCGCATTCGATGTGATGCCCCGCACGGCTCTGTTCCCACACTGGGGCACTATCCGCCTCACCATACATCCCGCCATCGAAGCTCCCGCCGACGAGGCCGACCGCCAGCGTGTAATTGACGCATCGTATGCGGCTGTCATCTCCGCCCTGCCACGCCAATAACCGATTAATAACGAATTTTCGGGAGCAAAAAGAGAAAAGAGTTTGGCTGTCAGAAAAAATTTCGCTAACTTTGCACCCGGTTTCGGACGAACTATGTCCGAAACAAAAAAACAAAAATATTTTTCAAAACAAAAGTTCCAAATGAACCACTACGAAACCGTTTTCATTTTAACTCCCGTTTTGTCTGACGCTCAGATGAAGGAAGCGGTAGAAAAGTTCACCAAAACGCTCACCGAGAACGGTGCCAGCATCGTGAACGAAGAGATTTGGGGCCTGCGCAAGCTCGCTTACCCCATCCAGAAGAAGTCGACCGGCTTCTATGCCTTTGTTGAGTTCGACGGCGATCCCACCATCGTTAAGAAAATCGAGACAGCATTCCGCCGCGACGAGCGCGTAATCCGCTTCCTCGTGTTCCGCAACGACAAGTATGCCGCTGAGTATGCAGCCAAGCGCCGCAGCCTCAAGGCAGCCAAGGCCAACGCACCCAAAGAAGAAACCGTAGAAACAAAGGAGGACTAAACAATGGCACAGACTCAATCCGAAATCCGTTACCTCACACCGCTGTCGGTGGATGTCAAGAAGAAAAAATACTGCCGTTTCAAACGCAGCGGTATCAAGTACATCGACTACAAGGATCCCGAATTCCTCAAGAAGTTCCTCAACGAGCAGGGTAAGATTCTTCCCCGCCGCATCACAGGCACTTCGCTCAAGTTCCAGCGTCGCGTAGCTCAGGCCGTGAAGCGTGCCCGTCACCTGGCCCTTCTGCCCTTTGTAACCGACCTGATGAAATAATCGAGCGCCAAGTGCACTCCTGAGGTTTTCCTATCGATAACTCAATTCATCATCATCACCGACATCCCCGATTATGAAAATTATACTTAAAGAAGATATCTCGAACCTTGGCTACAAGGACGATATCGTAGAAGTGAAGGATGGTTACGGCCGTAACTACCTCATTCCGCAGGGTAAAGCTATAATCGCCAACCCTTCGAACCTCAAGCAGCTTGAGGAGAACCAGCGTCAGCGCGCCCACAAACTCGCCCAGATCAAAGCTGAGGCCGAGGCTACAGCTGCCGCTCTCGCCGATGTGGCACTCACCATTGGTGCCAAGGCTGCCGCAAACGGCACCATCTTCGGTTCGGTCAACAACATCCAGATTGCCGAGGCTCTCGAGAAGCTCGGTCACAACATCGACCGCCGCATCATCGTGCTCAAAGAGCCCGTCAAGGAACTTGGCAAGTACACTGCAAAAGTCAACCTCCACAAAGAGGTATCCGTTGAGATTCCTTTTGAGGTCGTAGCAGAATAATTAACGCCAAAGCGCGACTAACATCATAAAAGCGGCGTTCGGCCGGTTTCCCAAAACCGCTGAACGCCGTTTTTCCATATCCTCTTCTCGATAGTCTCCTCAATTATCGCAATTTCATCATACGGTAAAAAATCCGATTTGAAACAAACATGAACCAGGAAGAATACGAAAAACGTGCGGCCGAAGCGGTAGCACGCAAACAGAGCGGAAAATTCAATTGCGCACAGGCCGTCACCACATCTTTCGCCGACGCGGCTGGCCTCGACCCGGAACTGGCCATGCGCTTCGCAGCCTCGTTCGGCACAGGCATGGGATGCCTCAAAGGCACCTGCGGAGCCATTGTCGGCGCAGGTATCATCACAGGCCTTGTAAGCAGCGACCGCATGGAGGCTATGCGCCGCATGAAAACCTTCATGGAGGCTTTCCACACAAAAAATGGCTCCACAATATGTCAGGATCTGAAAGGAGTGGGCACAGGCAAGCCTCTTCGCCCGTGTCTCGGATGTGTGGCCGATGCCTGCGAACTGCTCTATCGCGTCAGCTTTGACTCGTCAGAGCCAACGACAAAATAGAAATCCGCAGCGACGGCACAGCCTTTCTCAGCACTTGGGCACATGCCATTATCGTGGCACCTGTTGTGATAATATCGTCGACAAGCAGCACATGCTTGTTTTCAAGTCCATCAGGGCGCATCACTTTGAAAATATCGCTCGATAGCGAACGACGCTCCTCCGCTTTTTTCCTTGTCTGTGTGGAATGAGATTTTACAGCCTTGAGGTTATAAGCCACCGGTATGCCAGTAATGTCTGATACACCGTACGCTATCTCCTCCGCCTGATTATAGCCTCGGCCAATGAGCTTGCGCCAGTGCATCGGCACGGGCATGAGCATGTCGATGCCATCGAAAAATCCTTCCGACTTCAGTTCGGAAGCGAACTGAGCAGCCAATCGGTGGTCGATTTCAGGATGATTAAGATATTTCGCCCGTTTCAGCATCCGGGCATAGGCTCCGTCCTTGTTATAATAAAACATCGATGCCATCCTTCGCACACCTGCACCGGCTATGAATTTCATGACTTGCGACGCACCAGGGTTGCGGTGAATGCCGGTACGGGGCAACCTCATGAAGCATTCGAGGCACATCACCTGCTCCCCTTCTACCAATGTCGTGCCGCACACCTGACACACACGCGGCAATACAACATCCACAAGCGATGATATCCACTTTTTCAGAGTCATTTTTCAGAAAGCCATACGTTCATTCATCACTTTCATCTAAAGTGTCCGCTGCAGGCCACACATCATCTTTACGCATAAACGACGCCACCAGACCGGGCTCGAACCCGCGGGCGACAACGCTTCTGAACAGCTTGGTGCGTCCTTCAAATGTGTTACCTTCTTTTATTCCACGAGCTTTGGCGCGCAAAACACCGTATAGCGCCGAGGCATAATCCTCTTCTGAAATTTCTGAAAGGGCTTCGTCAGCTATATCTCGGCTTACACCCTTTACAGCGAGTGCCATGGCTATGCGTCTGCGTCCCCAGCGTCCAAAAAACAGTTTATCACGCACAAAGGCCGATGCGAATCGGCTATCGTCATAGAACCGGCGCTCTTTCAGCGATTTGAGGATGCGTTCAGCCTCAGAAGCAGGCAGTTGCCACTGACGCAGTTTGGCGCGGAGCTCACCCTCGCAGTGCTCTGCCCTGACGCACATGTTCTCAAGTCTGGTCAAGGCATTTTCAGCTGATATCTCCTTTCTCCTTAGCGGCATCAGTAATATGAAATCTATTTGAAAGCTATAAGAAAACGGTTACGCCCATAAGTGTCGCGCAACACGGAGGCATCGACAAATCCGTTTTTTGAAGCCTCGGCAAGAAGTCGCTCGGAAAACATCGGATTGATTTCCAGATAAATTTTCCCACCCTGTGCGAGTGAAGTTCCGGCAAACGCGAATATAGCCTTATAAAATAAAATCGGGTCGGCGTCAGGCACAAAAAGTGCTCCATGAGGCTCGAACTCGAGCACATTGGGCGACATATCCTTCTTCTCGCTATCGACTATATACGGAGGATTGCTCACTATAATGTCGTAGGAACCTGCTGCCGCGGCACGGCCCTGCGCTGTCAGAAGGTCAGAGCTGATGAAACGCACATCGGCATGAAGTGCCTTGGCATTTTCGCGTGCCACTGCAAGGGCCGCATCACTGATATCGGTGGCAACGACGGTTGAAAACGGGAGATTGCGGGCCAGAGCCACCGCGATGCAACCACTGCCGGTACAGAGGTCGATTACACGTAAATCCTTGCGTTGATTCTCCTGCACAATGAGGTCGACAAGCTCGGCCGTTTCCGGACGCGGAATCAGTGTGTCAGGCGTCACCTTCAGCTTCATGCCGTAGAACCATGCCGTGCCGAACACATATTGTATCGGTTTATATGACAGCAGCTGGGACAGCACATCGTTGATTTGCCCGAGAGAGAAAGGCGTGAGATGTTCGTTTGATTTCACGGCGACATCCACCGGCGACCATCCTTTGATATTCTCAAATATGATGCGTGTCATCGCCTTTGCTTCGCCTGCGCCGTAAAGCGGCGACAGCAAATCGGTTATCTGCTTCGACGCCTGAAAGACCGGCATTTCCGAGGATGCATCCAGCAGCGCTCTCATAAAGCAATCATTCAAGAGTTATCAATGAGTCGGCAACGAACGCACGCGGAGCCTTACGCCCGAGCACTTCATCCCAAAGCATAGGAGAAATGCCGTTGCCAGGACGCTTTACCGTGATATTCTCCTCAGTAAACTCCTCGCCTGCGGCAATGTCGCGGGCAGCCACAATGCTCTTTCGGGCGACTTCGATATTCGCACGCTCCGAGGGGCTCACATGCTTTTCAGCGCTGCCCATGGCCTGCTCGATATGCCTGATGGAAGAGACCATCGCGGCAAGCTCCGTCGGGTCAAGCGAAGCCTTGTGGTCAGGACCGGGAAGAGACTTGTCGAGGGTGAAATGCTTCTCTATTATCTGCGCACCCATGGCCACGGCGGCTACAGGCACCTCTATTCCTACGGTATGATCGCTGTAGCCGACTGCGCCGGGATGTAGCGAACGCAGCGCATCCATTGCGCGCAGATTCACATCCTCGAACGGAGTCGGATACTGTGTGTTGCAGTGCAGCAAAGCCACATTGCTGCGCGGTGTACCTGCCTCCTCAAGCACCTGCAGGGCTTTTTCCACCTCATCCAATTCCGACATGCCGGTGCTCAGGATTACTTTCTCGCCCTTGGCGCCAATCTTGCGCAGATACGGCAGATTGGTTATCTCGCCCGAGGGGATTTTCCAGTAATCCATCCCGAGTGGCGCAAGGCAATCAATCGACACCAGATCAAAGGGCGTCGACATGAAGCCGATGCCTACTTCGCGGCAAAGCTCGCTCAACGGCCCGTAATCTTCAAGTTTCAGATGTATCTTACGGCACATCTCAAGCTGGCTCTCCTCCTCACCGGTGGTTTCCTTCTGATATGCGGCCTTGGGGGCAATCGACGATATTACAAGTTCAGGCACTGCTGTCTGGAATTTCACATAATCTGCTCCGGCCTGCTTGGCGGCATAAACCATTGCCACAGCACGATCATAGTCGCCATTGTGGTTCACACCTGCTTCAGCAATTATTATAGCTTTATCTTTTTTCATCTTCGTTCCATTGCACATATTGCTATCATCAGCGTTTTTTGCCCACCGGAATCTCGCTTCCAGGCATAAAAACCACTTCCTGAAAATAACGGCAGATTCTCACATCCGATTTCCACGTATCGCACGATGACACAGCGCCGTCACGCCAGTCAGTAAGTATAAATCCGGGTATGTCAGCTCCCGCATGAACGGCACACACCGCTCCGCCGCCCAACCGAGGATTAACCTCCATGAGCATCAGACGGCCATCGGCACGATTGCGTAGGAACTGGATAGTCACCGGTCCACGGAAATGCAGATTTTCCAACACTTTGCGACTCAATCGCTCCACCTCCTCATCGTGTACGGTAACAGTGGTCATCACCTCACCGCCGGCCACCTCAAGGCGCCGGCGAGGCACAGCACACACCACATTGCCCTTCATGGCCACATAGCAATCAACTGTGTATTCTTCACGTTCGGCCACATATTCCTGACAAAAGTAGTCTTTGGTCTCACCACGGCTTCGGACTGCATCAAATTCGCTCGCGTCGAGCACACGCATCCCTTTGGAAGCCGAACCATGACGAGGCTTGCATATCACCTCACCGTCTACATGCTCGAGCATGGCATTACGAGGCAGAGGCACACCTATTTCACGGAATATCTCATCGGCCCGCATCTTGTCAAACATCAACTCAGCTAGTGCGCTGTCGTTAAACGGCGTGAAGACACCGGGATTGCCTGCCACATATTTCGCAGCCACCTCCACGGCGGGATCTACGAACGGAATGATTATATCGATATTATTGAGCTGCACCGTCTCATGCAGGTCAGCCATAAGATCTGGGTGCGCCCATCGGCGCCCCACAATCACACTCGCCTCCTCGGCAATCGGCACCTGCGACGACAGTTCATACGAAAACAGCAGCACATCCATGCCAAGCTTCCGGCCGGCTTCCTTGAACAACCGCCCCATAGCCACGCGCTTGGCGCCCCCCAGGAAAAGAATATTCACATCTTGACGCATAGACTCATCGTTGTTTCCGGCACATATATGCGCACAGTCATGCTGGCAAAACATGCCGTTCGGTTTTATAAAGAAACGGTTCAGCGATTATAGATGTTCGCCTTGTATAGGCGCATGTTTTCGGGCTTAACAAGCCACTCGGCAGTACGCCGTAATCCCTCGCGGAGATCAATCTCAGGTCGCCACGATGTAAGGGAACAGATTTTATGATTGTCGCCGCACAGACGGAACACCTCGCTCTTGCCAGGGCGCAGACGCTGCGGGTCGGTGACATAGCTCACATCCACACCCATCACCTCTGCTATCATCTTAAGCGTGTCGGCCATTGACACCTCGGTGCCGGTGGCTATGTTGATTTCTTCACCTTCAATGCCGTCAGCTTCCGCCAGAGCCATAAAGCCACGGCATGTGTCAGTCACATAATTGAAATCACGCGTAGGAGTGAGATCACCCACCTTGATTTCCCTAACACCGCTTGCAATCTGTGTGATAATAGTAGGAATAATGGCACGCGCGCTCTGGCGCGGACCATAAGTGTTGAACGGCCTTGCAATCACCACCGGCAGCGAAAAAGCATTGAAAAAGCTCTTGGCAATGGCATCGGCGCCGATTTTGGTAGCCGAATATGGCGACTGCGGCTGGCGGGGATGTTTCTCGTCGATCGGCACATATAGAGCGGTACCGTACACCTCGGAGGTAGAAGTGACCACAAGTCGCTCCACGCCCATGTCGCGGGCAGCCTGACACATGTTGAGCGTGCCGGTCACATTGGTGTCGACATAGCTTTCAGGCGCCACATAGCTGTATGGTATGGCTATGAGGGCAGCGAGATGAAATATCGTGTCGACATCACGGGCGATATGGCGGCAGAAAGCTGCATCGCGCACATCGCCACACACCACTTCAAGTCCGGGATTATTATTCCCCTCGAGCCAGCCCCAGTTGTTGAACGAATTATATTGGCTGAGCGCCCTCACCTCAATGCCCCTCGACAGGAGCAGGTCGGTCAGATGCGAGCCTATGAAACCGTCGGCGCCGGTCACCAGCGCCTTCTTGATATTTCGTGCCATAAACAGATGTTTGTCAACCTTGTTTTTTTAGTTTATAAGTATATACCGCACCATCGTCGGCGGTGTAGCGCAACACTGTCTCGCTACCCGGCTTCTTAATCACCGCGAGCGATGTCACCCCTTTGTAGGGAATGTGCAACTCCTCGAACGGACGATATTCCCAGCCTGCCGGATCAGTGTCGTCGTTATAATCGAAACACACAAGCATTTTACCGTCTTCTTCTGTCCAGGTGCCGAAACGGCGTATCTGCTCATGATTGCCCTCCTCATCTACCGGTACAAGCGTGAGCTGAATGATATTGTTCTGAAAAGCCCAGAAGATATTTCCCATATAACCGGTTTCATCCTCTCCATTGATTTCAACCGATGTGAGATGCCATGTGCCGAACCACGGCCCTATGTCGCCGTTATTGCGTGTACAACCGCACAACAATGCGCACAAAGCCGTCATGACAGCACCAAGGAGCAAACGGCCGTATATATTGAATAATGATTTCATGCTGTTCAAAGTTTAATGGCTCCGGTATATGATACCGAAATGCATGCGCCAAAGTTGTTGCCAAGCAGTTTGCCATGGTCAATGCCAAGCTGTCCTTTTATTCCAAGTCCTTTCACCGAAGCAGGAAGCCAGCGCACCTCAGCCATGACCGAAGTATCGCTCTTGGGCTCTATCAATGGTATATAACCATTGCCCCAGCTACGCCGATACCCCCCAAGCACGCGGTAGCCTATTTCACGGGAAATTTCACCCTCGACTCCTATATGGAAACCACGGACGCGGTTATAGAGGAACGACGGCCAGCCGTCGGTGTTATAGATGGGCGAAACCATGAACGGCGAGCCAATGGCCATGCCATAGCAAGCGTATGAATTGAACTCGTGATTATTGTAATAATTATCGGCACCCTCGGCGCGGTTTTTCACCCCGCTGCCCGGACGGTCGTCGGGGTCCCAGTGGATCGGGCCGCTCTGATTTGTAAAATCGAGATATTCAGCCACAATGCCTGTAACAGGGCCACGACGGTTGGTGGCAAGCTCAACGCCCCACACTCCGTCCCATCCGTTGAGGAAGCCAATGCCTGAACCATCCTCAAAAGGTTTCTGGAAATAAGCCTTGATATCGGCACCATTATTGAGCCTGTAACGGAACATCACATCCCATGAGCCGAGAGAGCTGCCGGTGTAGTATTCCAGACCTCCGTCGGTGGGGATGAACATCTTGAAGAATTGCTTTATACCCTTTGAGAAATGGCGTTCCTGACGCATAAAACCTTTGGTATACCACTCCGTATGTCCTCCGAACTGACCTGCGAACTGCATGCCGAAAGTGGCCGAAAACGGCTGCGAAGGTTTGGTGCGAAAATAGCAGCGCTTATAGGTGAAGAGCGCGCCCTGATTCAGATGATATGCCGTGTAGTTGTAGTGCTCACGCATCCACTTGTCGTCGGTGCGTTTGCCGTATGAAATCTCTCCCTGAATCTGCAGCCAGCCGTTTGTAAACGGTATGTCCTGGAAATCGATGAAGCCGATGCGCACTTCGGGCATAGGCCTGGAGTTGCCGCTTTCCACCAGGTCGCCGCTCGACAGACGATGGTTCAGAAGCGCGGAAGCATGTTCCTTAAGTCCTGCAGTGAGAAACACACCGCGGTATTTCACCTCGCCGTAAAGCTGCTGTATCCACACAGCCGCCGGATACCTCCCGGTGTACTCAAGCGCCGGATTGTAACCAGGCTCCGGAAATGAAGGGATGAAAGGCACCCGGCCATAGTCAACCGCGCTTCCCCATCCGCCCACGAGGTCGACGCCGAAGCCATAGCTGAACCGCCTGTCGGTATCCATCGGACGCCACAGCCGGCCTCGCAACAGCGCATCCTTGCTTTGGGTAATCACACCATGACAGTTCGACATGATATAATACGGAGCAAAATCGCCGCTTCCGGCAGCCACAGTGGCCTCGGCCGCATAATCGATGGTATATTCGGCGTGCACCTGCGGCGCTACCGCCAGCAGCATGGCTGCCGTGGCGACATGTCGGATGGCGACTGTAAAGTATTTCGGTATCATTATGTTTCCGGTGAGAATTTTACTGTTTTCAAAAATCGCAGTGGCATTCGCCATGATAGGTGGCCACATGGCGTTGTTTCTTTTCTTCAAGTATTTCGTCGATTACAAGAAAAATACCGGTCTCCTCCACATTGCCGAACTCATCGTTGATAGCAGTGCCGAATACCCTCATCGTTGGCGAAAGACTCATATAGGCATTCACCAGAGGGGGGATATTTATACCATGCTCACGTACAAAAGTGTTGAGCACCCGATAGTCCTCTTTGAAATCATCGTTTGTGAGAATGCGGGCAAATTTTTTCATGTCAGCCGAAGTCTTCAACGGACTGAATGGCCATGCAAGCCTCTCGTGGTCGGGAAAGTGCTTGTTCAGGAAATAAAGCAGCATATCGCGGCACTCACGGTCGTAGCTCGGATACATTGTAAACTTGCCGAAAAGATATTTTATTTCGGGATGAATCACGGTGAGTGCGCCCAAACCGTCCCAAAGATTGTCAAGTGCGAATATAGCCTTGGCACCAGCTTTCGACGACTGATATTCAAGCCGCACGAACGAACGTCCCAGTTCTATAGTACGTGGCAGATAGTCCTGCATGAATCGCTCCGAGAAACTGAACATATGCGATGTGGCTATGCGCGGAGATCCATCTGACTCTATATGTATATCTTTGCCGAGAATGAAGCGGTAGCCTCCTATGATGTTGCGCTCGTCGGGGTCCCACACTATCAGCTGACGGCAAGGAGGGTCCATGGTGTCGTAGCGGTCGATGTCGCACTCCTTCCCGGTGCCTCCGCCTGCAGAACGGAAAGCGATCTCACGCAGACGCCCTATCTCGCGCATGGTGTTTGGCGCATGGGCCGCGTCGAGCACATATATTTCATTATTGGCCTTGTTAGTAGTACGAAGAAACCTTTCAGGGGTAAGTTCTTCCATTATCGCCTCAACAGGCACGGCATCTATGATTTTTTGCGGCATAGTTTTTTATCGGTTTATTGTTTCTCTCCCTCCCCACTCCCGCATTCCGACAGATCGGTAGCCTCCCCTTCCTGAAGAGAAAGCATGTAAACGGCATAGGCAATGGCACGGGCGCAGTCGCGGGCATCGGCTCCGCCGGCAAGTGAATTCCACGGAATTATATCTCCTACACTCACGGTGAAAGTCTTTCCCGCAGCCTTTACCATCTCGCGAGGCAGGAGCAGCATCTCGAGATTGAATTTTATACCCAGACGCTTGCGAAGATTGGCCTTATGATAAAAATCCATCGAGTTTTCACCACTGAAATACAGAGGCACCACATCACGATGATATTTTATGCATCGGTTCACGAATGTCTTCCGCCACTCCAGGTCGCACACCATGCGGCATGATTTGCCATTGAAGTCAACCGTGCGGTAACGCGAGCATAGTCCTGCCGGAAAGAAAATCACCGGATCGTCACCGACAAGCACATCGTCGAGCATACGCGAGTTTTCACGGCTCTGGCGCCCGTGCTTGTTCACCGGAATGAACACGTTCTCCAGCGGCTTAACGGCCATAAGCAGGTCGTTGACCACAAACCACACGCGGCGACCGCCGCTGTATCGGCTCACAAGGTCAATGAGCGCCATTCCGTCGAGGCCTCCGAGCGGATGATTGCTTACATACATCACACGACTTTCGTGAGCGGGCATGCGATGGGCAAAGCGTATCCTGAGCTTTATGCCAAGCGAGTGCAAGGCTCCGCGGCAGAAGTCGGCACCGCTTAGGCCGGCATTCTCCTCGAGTATGCGGTTGAGGTCATCCTGGCATATAAGTCGCTCCAACTTCCTTATCAGAAAACCTGGCAGGAATCGGCCAAGACGCGGCAACCGCGCCCTAAGCACCTCTCCCACATTAATTTTCACTACCTCGTTCTTTGGCATAGATAGGTTTTATGTTCTCTGTTCAAACATCTGAGCAATTGTGCAAAATTAATCAATTCCAACCGTTTTTCACATATATGAAAGGTAAAAACTTCCGCCTACGGCACCTACATCCATGTTTTTTCGCACTTTGCATGCAAACGGCAATTGCATTGTCATCACAAATCACTAATTTTGCACAACACACTCATCACCCACAACGATGCCAAAGCATACTGCCGACCGTATAGCCTCTGCAATCTCCACCGCAGGCGCCACGCTGAAATCGCTTGTCAAGTCAGCGCTTTCACCGCGGGGAGCCCGCATCAGGTCGTGCCATCCCTCCGCGCCGCTCATAATACTGGCCAACGGACCATCGCTGCGCCGGAATATGGAACACGACATGCACCTGCTTGCCGCCTCCCATACGCTGGCGGTGAATTTCGCCGCGAACACGCCGGAATTCTTTAAGGCGAAACCGCGCTACTACGTTCTGGCCGACCCGCACTTCTTTACCGGCGATTCCGACTCAAACGTGAGCCACCTACAGGAGAATCTCTCTAAAATCAACTGGCCGATGACACTGTTCGTTCCCCGCGGCGCTCGCCCAATGGAAGCCGTGACAGCCAACGGCAATATCACTATAGAGCATTTTCCGTTCACGGCATTCGAAAGCACGCCGGGAGCCGAGCGGTTTGCATTCGACCGGCAGTGGGGGATGCCGCGCCCGCGCAACGTGCTCATTCCGAGCATCATGATAGGTCTGTGGCTCGGTTATGGGAAAATCTATATTCTCGGCGCCGACCACACCTGGACACAGACCCTGTCGGTCGACGACCAGAACCATGTGGTGAGCGTGCAGCCGCATTTCTATTCCGACAATGACCGCGAGCAGAAGCGTGTGGCATCCACCTACCGCGATGTGCGCATGCACGAGATACTCGAGAGCTTCTCGATAGCCTTCCGCTCCTACCACGCCATAGAGCGCTATGCCCGCTCGATAGGAGCTGAAATCATCAACGCCACCCCGGGGTCGTTCATCGACGCCTTTACCCGCGGCGCCCTTCCGGAAAAATAATCAAAAAAACGAAAAGCGAAAGTGTCCGACAGCTTCCTGACCATAGCATCCCCCTCAGAAGGAAAATATACCGAGAAAATGAGCCGTTTTCTCGCATTTGCACATCCGGTGAAAAGCGCCGCCGAGGCCAAGGAAATCGTAAAAGACTACGCCAACCGCTATTGCGACGCCCGCCATGTGTGCTGGGCATACATGATAGGGCGCGCCCGCACCGAATTTCTGTGTAACGACAACGGCGAGCCGTCGGGCACCGCCGGCAAACCGATTCTCGGTCAGATAAACTCATTCAACCTCACCGACATCGTAGTGGTGGTGGTGCGCTATTTCGGAGGAATAAAACTCGGCACCTCGGGACTCATCTCGGCCTATCGCGAGGCTGCCCGCGAAGCATTGTCGGCCGCGGAAATCATCGAATGCCACGAACAGACCGAAATCTCGTTCACATTCCCCTATCTGGCCATGAACGATGTGATGAAAGCGGTGAAAAATCCCGAAATCAAGATTGTGGAGCAGCAGTTCGACAACACCTGCACTATGCGCATAGCCCTGCGGGCCCACCTCGCCGAGAGCCTGAGCGCCCGCCTCGACGGAATCTCGGGTGTGTCGGTGCTGAAAGTTTAAGAGGTTACATTAAGGCTTCGCCAACCACAACGAGATGGTGTCGCGCAGCGTTGAATCGTTGCGGTTAAGGGCCCAGCCATGGAACTGGTTGAAGGATATGGCAAGCGACGCGTCAAGCGCGGGATAACGCTCAAGAAGCGGCTTGGCCACATGCTCGCTCACCACTACCCTGCTTACCTCCCCGAGAGCCGTGAGCACAATAAGCTGCTCCGATGAGTATTCCGCGTCTTCCTTTATGTAGATTGTGTCGCCGATTTCATGCGACAGGTTCACCAGACGCGCAATATAGGGCGAACCTTTCGGCACCACCACTTCCTTTCCGGCAAGCCCCGGCTGAGTGGTAATAAGAGTAGTATCTTCGGCCAATGTAGTGTCGCGGCGCTGCACCAGCACCTGCCTATCGATGCCCACAGGGTCGACGAAAAGATATTTTTCCTTTAGCGCCGCAGTGGCGGGAATATCGCTTACCACAAGCTGATACCGTCCCTCGTCAAGTCCCTGCAAGGCCGTTTCGAGGCGTGTGAACGGATGGAAACGCAGAGGACACCCGTGACGGCCGGCCGCTTCCCTCAGCATGTTGTAATAAACTCCCGAGAGTGTATCTCCCGCCATGGTGGCTCCCATTGGCGAAATCTCGATGGCCACATTGAGCGTGTCGCCACCGGCCGAGAGCTCCGCACGGGGCGGCAGAGTGGGCCGCGAGCAGATGCGCAACGACGCCATGGCGCCCACGGCGAGCAGGAGCAGCAGTATATAAAGCGAGAGCGAACCCTTTTTCTGTGGCAGTCTTTGCATGGCGGTACGGAGAAGAGAGAAATGACGGGAGTATGAAGAAATATCAGTTGGCGAAATCGATGCTCACGCCGAGCTGGAAGCGGCGCGGGTTCATCGGGTAGTGAGGCATGGAGAAATACATGGTGCCGGTGAGGCCCTGGTTCACATGCGACATCATGAGATAGAAGCGGGTCTTAGACAGCTTCATGTTGATGTAGGCGTTGACAAACGGATAGTCGCCTATGTCGATTGTCTCCTGATTGTAAAAGCCCATAGTGGCGGGCTGATAGCTCACACCCTTATATTTGGTAAAATAGTCGCAGTTGAGGCCGAGCTGCACATGGAGTGTTGCCACACGGAACATCACATACAGATTGCTGTAGAGCGCCAGTTGTGGCAGAGGAAGCACTTTGGCACGGCTCGAGGTTTGATAGGTAACGGTGTTGTCCCAGTGCACGGGACCGAACTTGAAGTCCTGCTGCAGGGTGGCGCTGAACACCTGCACACTGCCTCCATGCTGGGCAGGCAGGCCGGCGGGGTTGAAATATATCAGATTCTGCACGTTCTCCACAGCGGCCGAAAGCGAAGTGTGGGTCCAGGGTATCATTATCTTTCCTCCGGCACGCAGCGAGCGTGTCTTCGAAAAGTCATTCTCCCACACGAAATGGTTGGAGCGCATGTGCTGCATCAGCCAGGGAGCGGTGATGTTGGTGAAATGTCCACCGGCTATCACCTGCACCGTGTCGCCGAACAGAGGCACACGGGTGTGTATATCGCCGTTCACCCTTATCTCGCCGGCAGCGGGTCCCACGAGCCCGAGCTCGCCTGTGACATTGTAGTTGAATATGCGGCCCTGCTGCTTGGTGAGCTGCGCGCCCACATAGAGCAGGTTCTGTGTCTCGGAAGTGAGCACTCCGGGATGAGGGTCGGCGGTAAGACCGTCGGGCAGTTCGCCGTCAGGCATCTCAACTGCCTCGGTCGACATGGCGTAGTGGCGCACCTCGTGGGCCACATAGGCAGCGAGGCCCGCTTTGGCGTATTTGTTGAAGCCCTCGAGTAGTGAGAGGCCCACGGTGTTGCGCAGCTTCCAGTATTTCTGCTCGTCTTCGGTGTAATGCGGGTTGAAATAAGTGTTGGGCCAGAACGATAGATTCTGGTCGCCATTCTGGTTGATGAACTTGTGGGTGCCGTCGTCGTATTTCAGCGTCCATATCACGCTTGTCACCGGCACGAGGGTGCGGTTCACCGTCGAGTCGTTCACCTGCTCCTCCTTCCAGAATCCCATCTTGTAGCGGCCGTTGAGAAACAGCCCAGTGCCCCTCACGCGGTTGAAAGCGCCGGTGAGGTTCACCGGTATATCCTTGGCGTTCACCGAGGTGTTGCCGCCCTGCACCGAAGCCGGATCGCGGATGAAGGCATCGTCGGTTATGCCGCCGTTTTCCTTCTCCAGAAGGTTGAAGTGATAGAAATTGCCCAAAAACTCAAAGCGCTCGCCGGTATACGACCCCGAAAATCCCCATGTGAAGTCCTTTGCCGCCTGATAGTCGTAGCTGCCCTTGGAATAGAGATAGTCGACCATGGCGCCCACCTGCGTGCGCTTGTTGGCGTTGGCCGAGAAGATAGTCTGGAAATGGTCCTGCCCGTTTTCGCGGCCACCGCCGAAGTTATAGCTCAGCAGGGTCATGGGTATGCGGGTGTTGTACCATTTGATGGTGCTTTCCGACGGGAGCCAGTGGCGCACGGCGTCGTGATAGTAGAAATCGCTCATTTCGGGACGCTCCATGTATATCATCTGGCGTCCCGATCCGCAGTAATTGCCTGTGGCCGCATAGGCGTAGCTCACCTCCTGCGGCACGAAGCGCATCGAGTAGTTCTGGAAGAGCGTATCGATAGTGGCCGGTTCCCTCAGCCCGAGCGGATCGGTGGCCTTCCAGGCATAACCCGGCTCAAGCACGGTTTTCTTTGCCGAAACCGGAAGCATGGCGCACAGCAGCGCCGTTATGAATAAGGTAATTATATGCTGAAGTCTCAATATCGGGCTGTATTTAGTGATGTATCACGGCCACAAAGTTACAAAACTTTCTCTACCTTTCCGCCTCCTCCCCCCGATTTAATGAACATCATCGTTTTTTATATAAAAGGAAACAAGACGACATATTCCTATGTTGTAATTTTATACCATGAATATGAATATCGATTTCCCATGAGAAAAGAATATAACTCAACGCATAGAAAACCGATATAATTGGATATGGCTAAATATAAAGAATATCAATGATTTAGCGAATTAAGCCGTTTGATTGATTTGCCGTGTTTTCGACTGTTTTTCGCATTTAGTACACAATTAGTACATTTCAGTTGTTAATAGATGTTGAGGGCAATTTTCACGTTTCGCAACGTGTGGCTACCTTTGTTTTATAACAACAAAATTACTCAATAAATGGCGAAAATCCAAACGCGAAATAAGCAGAATCCGAAGCTCCAGCAGTCCGAACTGAAAGACGGACGCGCAAGCCTCTATCTGGAATACTATCTCGGACGCACAGAATCCCCGGTGCTTGACGAGGACGGAAATCAGGTATTCTATACCACCGGGGCGATGGCAGGAAAACCAAAATTCAAAGTCAAGCATGACCGCCGAAAAGAAAATCTGAATCTCTATATCTGGCTTCATCCCAGAAACCAAGAGGAAAGGATACAGAATAAAAACACTCTGGCACTCGCCGAGAAGATACGTTTTGAACGTGAGCAGGCGTTTCTTGAAGACCGTGCCGGATACAGGCTGAAAAAGGACAGACAGACAAATTTTCTCGCCTATTTCAAGGAGAAATGTGAATCGGAGAGGTTCACTTACTATGTCCGAAAGTCAGTTGTCCAGACTTACAACCGTTTCATCCGTTTTCTCAAGGAAACACCGAGATACAGCAAGTATGACACATTCCTGCACATGGAAACCATAACCCCGGAACTTGTCTTGAAATTCGCTGAATTCCTCCGTGCAAACGGAAAGGGAGAGGGCCCGAACAAAATGTACCATTATTTCAAGCGCATCGTGCTTGACGCGATAGAGGAAGGTCTGATGCGCGGCAATCCCTGCAAAGGCATATCCGTCAAACACGACCGCAATCAGGTTACAAAAGAGGTTCTCACTCTCGATGAAGTGAGGTCGCTTATCGGCACCCACTATGAAGGCGAACACAAGGAAGTCCAGCGAGCGTTCATATTCACTCTTTTCACCAGCACAAGATGGTGTGATGTGAAACTGCTCACATACGGGAATGTGGATGCCTCCACACGGACATTGCGGTTTAATCAGAAGAAAGTGGAATCAAGAAGCTCACACAGTGCCGTGTCGTTTCCGCTTAACGATGATTTGCTTGCACTGATAGGCAAGCCTTCCGAGCCATACGACCCAAACGAACTGATATTCAAGCTTCCGAATTACTCGACCTGCAACAAGCATCTAAAACGGTGGATTAAGGAGGCAGGAATAACAAAATGGATTTCATGGCACTGCGGCAGACATTCATTCGCAGTCAATATGCTCGACAACGGTGTCAACATAAAGACAGTGTCAGAGCTTATGGGGCATTGCGGGATAACCACAACCGAAAAGTATCTCCATGTTTTCGACAAGCAGAAGATGGATGCAGTCAACAGCCTCGGCTCAATCGGTTTCGGAGCAGCTGAAACTTAAAATCACTTATGTCAATCGCACTTTTCGCATTATCGGGTTGTTATTCGGTTGTGCAAGTGAGAATAAAAAGCTAACTTTGCATACGGAATCGCAGTCAAAATAATTTTGATTGTGGATTTTAGTGGTCGGACATCGGGAGGGATACCCGGTGTCCTTTTTCTTCTCATCGCCCGATTTCGCTCCACATTTGCATAATTCAAAAATTTTTCGTATCTTAATATAGCAATCCGACAAGGGTATTAGTCATTTTCAGTCCGGCGACAGTCAAACGCAGTCGCAAGGTGCTGAAAATTTGGATAATCCGTGTCGGAGTTGTAGTTTCGTCGCGCCGAAAGGAGAAATGACCGCCGAAAAGAAAACGCAGGACGCATGGCGGAATAACGCGGACAAAGCCGGACACTGCGAACCATCGCGGATTTCTCCTTGTTGAAAGTAACGGAGCAATGGCAGCCGACGTGCCGGGCACAATGATTAAAACCGCTATAATGATTACAGCGGCATCAGTGTTCCCCCTCTGCCGACCGCACCCTTGTGAAAGGTGATTATCGCCGATATAATCAGGCAGATTCAAGACCGTTATCAACGCGGAGGAATCCGCACGCGATAACAGGCAGCCCCGTTATTGCCTTATATCCCGTGGCAAAAGCCGGGCATCAGAGCCGATATTTGAGTTAACTCAATATTGGCTACACTCGGCATAGCTCAAACAAGTTTGGCTCTGCCCTCATTGGCTCAATATTTCAGTGATTCTCGCCATTTTGCAAGCACACGGACGAGTGTCCGATATTAGTTTAACCGCCGACCTGCCTTATCCCTCCGGGTGTAGTCATGGGCTGGAAGGCACATATTAACCCTATTGACAACACCCCACATCTGTATGATGACACCGCAAACGTTTTTAATCCTTAAAAGCCCATGCCCGATGCGCTAAACAATCCCCAGACCACTCAAACATCCACAATCCGAATCAACATGACTGACTTTTTACATCTCCCTTTGGTGGAAGTCCTCAAACTTCTCGTAAGGGGGTCGGTGGAGGAATATCTCGCCGAAAAGGAAGCCAATGCTTCCGCACGCGCCGTTAACACGGCAAACAACGAATGTGAATCACTTGACATGAAGGGGGCTTTGGAGTTCCTCAACTCCAACGGCTACCCGATAAAGAAAGGACAGCTCTACAAGGAAACGAGCGCGGGAACCGTGCCGTTTCAGAAATTCGGCTCCAAGCTGCATTTCAGAAAGTCCGAGCTGTTGCAGTGGGCGGAGGCGCGCCTCATCGACGGAAACGCCGTCGGTGTACTCGTACCCGCCACAACAGGGAAAGGAGGGAGGCGATGAAAAAAGAAGAAACAACCGCAGAAAAGACCTCCCGCAATCCCTTTCCCCTTGATGTTCTTCCGAGAAAGATGCGTGAAATCATAGACGAGGCGAACACGACCCTCGGATTTCCGAAAGACTATCTCGCCATGTCGATGCTGACGGCGGTTGCCGCCGCTGTCGGAAACACACACAACGCCGAACACATGGCAGGGTGGCAGGAATACTATATTCTTTTCGTCGCCCTCGTAGGTCGTCCGGGAGCCAACAAGAGCCACCCGCTGAGCTTCGCCATGCAGCCGCTCATAGATTTCGACGCGGAGCAGTCGGCAATCTTCTCCGAGGCTATGAAACGCTATCTCGCGGCGATGGAGCTGCCGCCTAAAGAGAGAGCCGCCAACGGCTATGAAACGAACCCGACCGAACCGAGGCGCGTCCGCTTCACAATGCAGGATGTCACGCCGGAGGCAGTACACCGCATACTCTCGGAAAATCCGAGAGGGCTGTGCCTCTATGCCGACGAGCTTGCCGGGTGGTTCAAGAATTTCAACCGCTACAACAACGGTTCCGAATCGGAGTTCTGGATGTCGGTGTTCAACCACAAGGTAGCCATGTCCGACCGCAAGAGCAGCCAGAGCGGTGTGTTCATCCGCAATCCGTTCCTCTGCGTCATCGGCACGATCCAGCCCAAAGTGCTGGGCGAGCTTGCCGCAGGGAACCGCAACTCCAACGGCTTCACCGAGCGTTTTCTCTATGTGGTGCCGGACGACCAGACAAAGGCGAAATGGAACAGCGAGAGAAAATCGCCCTCATTCGACATCGTTTCGGCGTGGCGTGAGGTTGTCGGCAGACTGACCGGGATTGTTCCTGCGGTTGACGCCAGCGGCGACATAAAGCCAGAAGATGTGCCGTTCTCGCCGGACGCACTCCAACGCCTCTACTCATGGCAGAACGAATCGACCGAGCGGTGCAACACCGAGGGGAGCGACACGCTCACGGCGATTGCGAGCAAACTTGAAATCTATGCCGTGCGGTTCTGCCTTCTGCTTGCCCTCTCCGACTGGGCGTGCGGGGCAAAAAAGAAAAAGGCGATAGAGGCGGCGACCGTCGAGAGGGCAATCCGTCTGACGGAGTATTTCCGGGTAACGGCGACGAGGGTGCAGGGCATCATCGGCGAGGACGCGCTGACCGATGTGCAGCTTGCCGTGATGTCGGAACTGCCCGCCACGTTCACCACCGCCGAGGGAGTTGCCATAGCCGGGAAATGCGGAATGGCGGAACGCACGTTCAAGAAATTCCTTCGCGACAGACGGGGCGTTTTCTTCACCCGTGATGCCTACGGCTCTTATTCCAAACTTTGAATTTACCCCATGCACACCTTGCACTTTTGCACACTCCCGACCGTGCAAGAGTGCAAGGAATGCACGGGGGGTATCCCTGAATTTGAAATGATGACAAAAGAGTTTTTTCTCGGTGTACCACTATACCCGTTACAGTGGTTTACCGCCCTGCGACCCATATCCGGGGAGCAGTCCCATCCGTGCTGCCGCGCACGGAAATTACAGCCATGCGGGAAATTCCTTAGCATATTAGGGAATTTTCCGAGCCGCATATCGTTCCGATACGCTGAAAATGTCCCCAATATGCCAAAGAGGTCAACCCCTTTGGAATCCCCGCGCCAACGAGGGCAGAGCCGGGCTTGCCCGGACTATGCCGAGTGCAGCCGAGGAAAGACCGTAGGTCAATCCCCGGAACGGCTTAACAGAAAGCCGTACACTCCGATTGCTCCGCAACTTAAACTCGTCCGCCTATGAGCTACGCAGTGTTACACATCATCAAGGCGAACTCGTCACTGAACTCGATAGCCAAGCATATCGAGCGCACCGCCCATCCCGAAAACGCGGACTCGGCGAGGACGCATCTCAACCGCTACAATCTGGTCGACTATCCCGACGGGATAACCGGACTTGCGGCGGCTGTCGAACACCGCATAGCCAATGCCGGGATTACACGAAAAATCTCCGACAGGCAGGTTCGGTGCCTCAACCTGGTTATGACCTCCGACAACGAAGGTATGCAGAAAATCATCGACAGCGGCAAGCTCGACGAATGGATTACCGACAACATCAGATGGGCGCGCGATACTTTCGGCGGCGACAATGTTATCGGAGCCGCACTGCACATGGACGAGCGCACTCCGCATCTTCACATCGCCGTCGTTCCGATAGTGACCGCCGAGAGAAAGAAGAAAGCGAGGGAGGCGACAGCAAAGAAGCGTTACCGCACCAAAGCCGCCAACCGTCCGAGGCTGTGCGCCGACGACATAATGGAGCGCGGAAAGATGAGCCGCTATCAGGACATCTATGCCGAGGCTATGGCGAAATACGGTCTGGAGCGTGGCATCCGTGGCTCAGAGGCTCGCCACATAGGGCAGCACGAATATTACCGCGACTGCATGGTAAAGAAGAAAGGTCTTGAAGAAGACATCGGCAATCTCTCCGTTGAGAAAAGAAAGCTCGACAAAGAGAAAAAATCTTTGGAGAGCAAGGTGGAGAACCTTGAGTGCCGGACAACCGCCCTTGACACCCGGAAGAAAATGCTCACGCAGGTCAACGAGGAGATACGGCAGCAGAACAACGAACTTTATTCCGAAAACACCCGGTTGACCGAGGCTAATTCTTCTCTCGCCGCCGAAAACAAATCGCTTGCGGCAACATCGTCAAAACTGTCTGATAATGTCGCCCGGCTCCAAATGCGGAAACTGAGCAACGAGGCGGACGGAGATTTGAAGAAATACAAGGCTGATATTGCCCGATATTTCCCCGACCTTGAAGATTTGTTGAATTGGGGACGATACTGCACCCACATCGGATTTCCCGACCGCTTCACGCAGCGCATACTTGCCCAAGAAAAGGTGGGATTTGCTGGAGCCCTTTTCTCGTCGGAACACAATCAGACCTTTCGCACGGAAGGTTCGGTTGCTAAATTAGAAAGAGACCCCGAAAACGAACACCGTTTCATCTTAAATATTGATGGCGTGAGCGTCTTTCAGTGGTTCCGTGATATGGCTCGCAAACTCCTTGAAAAACTCGGTTTCAGACCAAAAGAGCCAACGCAATCCCACGGCATTAGACGCTGACATTAACACCACAACCACAATGGCTATCTCTCCACAATTACCTCAATCGGAGGGATAGCCGTTATTTTTATCTTACATAATATGAGTGCGTAGTACCTTGATTATTACTAACTTTGCAGAGAGGAACAAAAAATCTAAAAAAAATATTCGCGTATATGAAACTTTCGGGGCTAAATCTGCACCTAACGAGGCAAAGCAAACAAAACAAACGAAGTATGACAGACCCACCAACTAACGAAAGGGATTTTGCCTCGCTCATAAAGCAGCACTCCCGAATTATCAACAAGGTCAGCTATTTCTATGCTACCGATAAATTGCCGTTTGATGACCTCCGGCAAGAAATCTATGTCAATATCTGGCTTGGATTAAAACAGTTCCGAGGTGACAGCAAAATATCTACATGGATTTATCGGGTAGCAGTAAATTCGGCACTCATGGCCTTGCGTTCGTCAAAATCAAATATAGAAACCGTATCGGTTGATTTTGGTCTACTCGACCTCTCTTCCGAGATTGACGATGCGCAAAAGGAGAATCTTCAAGTTCTGCACTCACTAATTAATAGACTTGAAGATATAGAGAAAGCTATAATACTCCTTTGGCTTGATGAGTATTCGTATGATGAAATAGCTGATACTCTAGGCCTTAAACGCAACACTGTTGCAGTTAAAATCCACCGTATTAAAGACAAACTCTCAAAACAGATGTAATATGCAACTCAACGAACTTAAAAAAAGTATGTCAACGCTTGAGCAGGTGCTCGCAAAGACAAACTCTGACATCAAGATAGATGTGTCAACCTCCCAAACTGCCAAAACCAAGATACTCAAAAAAATCCGTCAAGGATTTGTATCCTGCATCATCCTCGCTATTGTTTTCACAGCAATGGCACTCGGCAACATAGAGCCTCAATCCTTCCCCAACTATCTTAAAATCGGCATGGCAATTTGTCTTGCTGTTGGTGCGATGTGGTACATCTTTGTGTACCTCCAACTAAACCGTATAGATGTGGCGGCTCTCTCTCCGGCCAATCTATTTTCCAAGACGGCAAACATAAAGCTGATGATGATTTCGGGAGAGGTGTTTTTCATTGTTTGCCTCGTCATCTTCTTTACACTCCTTTTCCAATCCTTTTGGAGTTATAACCAAACAGGTTTTTGGGCGATGGTTGCCACTATACTGTTTGCTATCGTTTACGGCATAGTCTATATGTGGCCGCAATACGTAAAACTATTCCGTGACCTCAATTCCATAAAGGAATAAATACAGCCTATTCATACACCTCAAGTAAGCCGCTCACAAATCCGGGCGGCTTTTTCTATTACCATACAACAAGAAAACAAAGACAATTAAATATAACCAACACCCCTTAAAAATCCATAAATCGCTTTATTCTATTTCCTCTAATTATCGCAATAAGTACATTTTTAGTACGCTTAAATTATACTTATCTACTGATATTCAGTATTATAAATATCATACATCAAAACACCGAATGATGATTATCTGCTCGTCGGCGCGGGACTTTACAGCGCGGTTTTTGCATGGTACGCCACAAGACATGGCAAACGATGCATTGCTGTGGAGCGTCGCAGCCATATCGGCGGAAATCTTTATTGCGAGTGCATGGAAGGAATAAATGTGCACGCTTACGGGCCGCACATATTCCATACTTCAGACAGAAAAATCTGGGAAATGGTTAACGACATCGTACCATTCAACCATTTCATAAATTCGCCTTTGGCAAGATATGGAAACCGGTTGTTTAACCTCCCGTTCAACATGAACACATTCTGTCAGATGTGGGGTAGTATGACGCCGACCGAAGCGGCTGAAATTCTTGCGCATCAATGCGAACTGGAACTGGCCGAACAACTTTCAAAAGGGCATGTGGAGGCCAGGAACCTTGAAGAACAGGCTTTGCGTCTTGTCGGGCGTGATATATATAATATTCTGATTAAGGGATATACAGAAAAGCAATGGGGCCGACCATGTTCAGAGCTTCCGGCTTTTATCATTAAGCGTTTGCCTGTACGGCTCACTTTTGACAATAATTATTTCAACGATTTATATCAGGGAATACCCGTAGGCGGATACAACCGTCTGATTGAAGGGATGCTTGCGGGAACCAATGTCATACTTGACTGCGATTATCTTAAAAATCGCAAAGAGCTTAATGCACTCGCACAAATAGTTGTCTACACCGGTTCGCTTGACGAATATTTCGATTACCGCTATGGAAAACTCGACTATCGGTCAGTGGGATTTGAAAATGAGATACTTCCGGTGGCCAATTGGCAAGGAAACGTCGTAATCAACTATACTGATGTAAATATTCCTTTCACGAGGATTATTGAGCATAAGCATTTTGAGATGCGGGATGAGCAAATATATCACAAGAATATCACGGTGATTAGCCGGGAATATAGCCGAGAATGGCACACCGATGCCGAGAGGTTCTATCCTGTGAATGACGAGTGCAACAATGCCCTTTACCGACGATACAAACAGATGGCTGAACAGGAGCCAAACATGATCTTCGGAGGGCGTCTTGCCGAATACCGCTATTACGACATGGACGACATAGTAGCACGGGCTTTGGAAACAGCCGAAGAGCATATCAACAACCATGCGCATATGTTCTGAATGGCCTTACATGTAGTCCAAACGGCGTTAAACAAATTTTGTTAAATAATTTCATGTTTTCGTTTGCATAATACTTTAATATTTTATAAATTGCAAGCACAAAATCTCGATCCCATGAAAGCTGACAAAACAATACGGGAACGCCCCTTACAAGAGCTGTGAGCAGGGTGAGGAAATATCCTTCTCCGTTCTGATGCCGACTTTCAATCAGTGCGCGTTTATCCGTCGGGCGATCTCAAGCCTTTTTCAGCAGACATATCCATACTGGGAGCTGATTATCATAAACGACGGATGCACCGATGCCACCAAGCATTTTATCGCCGATTACCTTAGCGACCCACGCATAAAATATCTTGAAAACGAAACTAACCGCGGACTGGGATATTCGTTGAACCGTGGCATCGACACTGCTTCCTATGATTATATCGCATATCTGCCATCCGACGATTTCTTTTACGGCAATCATCTTGAGACACTTGCACAGGCCTTGAGTAAACCAGACGCGGTGCTCGCTTTCAGCGGCATCCGTTTCGATGATTCAAAGACTTCCGGGTTGCTTGATTACAAGAACTGCAAGGGCGCCATACCCGGCTATTGCACTCAGTTGGTGCAGGTGGCACATCGCAAGACTTCCGACAGATGGACAGAGCGGGAGGAATGTGTGTCGGAGGACCTGTTTTTCCTTTTCTGGAGGAAACTCACAGACAAAGGCGCGTTCATTCCCACCGGAGAAGTTACATGCGAATGGACCAACCATCCGCATCAGCGCCACAAAATCTGTGGCGAGAAGCATGGCGGTGGTCTGAATAAATATCGCGTCTATTACGGTGTAAAGGAGCCTGTCCGGTTCCGTTCCGGCAAATACAAGACATTCTTTGCAGATAGCAATCCTGCTGCTTACAGCGATTTAAGTGCGCTTCAGCAAGAATTTGCCAAATGCTGGGATGAAAATACACATTGCTATGAGATAGACGATGTAGAGCTTTTACGATATTTACGCACTCAATATCAAGGACATCAAGTTGCGGTTTCAAATATTCGCGATGCGTTGACTCAGCATCGTACGGTATTTCTGAGAGTTGTGAAGCGTGTTGTGTCATCATCTGAAGGAGTTGACAAGCGTTATGGCGATGATTACGTAATACTTTATTACAATGCCCTGATGCGTACATATGGCTTCATTGACCCTGTTTCCGGCAAAGTCAGCGAAATAGATGCAGTATCCATTGACAATAGAAATGCCGACATAATTATATTCGCTTGCGAAAGGAGGACGACTGCCTGAATAAAACAATGGAGCATGCCTTGCTTATAAAAAGTGAGACATGCTCCTCTACAACAATCCACTATTAAACCATAATCATTAAACATTTGAGGCGATGAAAAAATTTATTATTTTAATGTTAGCATTGGCGCTTCCTATATTTTCATTATTTGCGCAAAATAAATTGTGTGATAATCCAGACTCACCTCCAGTACTTTTTGGGGATATAGACAAATATCTTGCGAGACATTTTAAATATCCCAAAGAAGCAATTGTGGAAGATGGCGGCCTTCGTACCTGGGTGCCTATAGAATGCATTGTAACATCAGAAGGTGATATAATCGACCTAACTACTTCCGATAAAACACATCCTGCGCTGACCAAGGAATTGAAACGGGTATTGGGAAGGGCGAAATGGTATCCCGCCTTAAAAGACGGAAATCCTGTGAACGTGAAATATAAGACAAGCTTGCAATTGACTGAACCATTGTTTGGCTTTCCTTTTGGTGTGGAAAATATAAAAAAAGATGCTGAAAAAAACATGTCAGAAATTAAACAGACTCTTCCTAAATCCAGCAATCTTACAAAAATGGAAGATGTATTGAAAGTAGCATCACTTACCTTTGCTGCCAAGCTACCTCAATATCCTATAGCATATGCTACTTTAGAAACTGCTATTGGAGGTAAGCATAACGCGTTAGCTGCAATTGATAGTTGTTGGAGTTATTACCATTATATACCCCAAGAACCTATGGATGGCCCATGGGGACTGAAATTGCCTATGAATAAAAACGCCGCGCACAATGACCGAACTGAGGTATGGCTGGCTATGATGCGGTCCATGATACATCAGTATAATTCTTCGGAAATGGCCGATTCTGCATATGTGGATGCTTTGACACTGATAAACAGCAAAATCATCGATGGCGATATGAGCGAACCTTTATCAGAAAATGAAAAGGCCGAAATTGAACGTAACATTCGACGCATGAAAAAAGATATGGTGAATGATTTCGTGCGTAGTGATATGGTAAAAACAAACACTACTGGAGATGAATATATCGGACGGGACTTGAATTTCAATCTAAATCAAGCCGTCGGTGCATTGACCGCTTTCGACAAGTTAGGTCTGAGTATTGGCAATGCCTCTGTACCCCAGCTGTCAAAGATGATAAACGACGAATATAGCGCCTTGAATTCAAGCAAGAAAGCGACATCGAAAGAAAAGCTGAATCTGTTCGGGGCGAAGGCACTTGCGATATGGATGCAGAGCGGTGACGAAGGGTTGAACCAGTATTTCGCCATGATACGCGGCGGCGAGCCGAGCAAGCAGTTGCTGAAGTATATCGACAAGATGGAGAAAAACAAGGCCAAAAACGCGGAGCTGCTTGCCGACCGCCAGGCCGTGCTGCAGTCGCTCGTATGCTTAGCCCCGACAGCCGATACCCCCGAGGACGAGGTGAAGGCCTTCCACGCGCGCCGCAAGGCCGTGGCCGATGTGTTCCCCCTCAGCTGGCTCGCGAAGTGATTTTGGCAACAGAATTATTATGCCATACATAACTGGACACGGCGAAGATGTGAAATAGTCAGCACTTCTACACAAGCAAAAAACAGCAGGACACTGTGCCCGGCTCACCCGTCGGCTCAGTGTCCTGCCGTTTTTTATGTCAATGGATATCAGTCGTCGTAGCCAAGGAACTTCCCGGCTTTATCAAACTTCATCTCGATGCCGTTGGAGAGTTCGATGTCGTAGCCGCGACGGTCGCGGTCCACTCCCACTATGCGCTGACCGGGCTGCTGGCCGGCCACAACCTTACGCACCTGAGCGGGCACGAAGGCCGAAGGCACCGACCTGGAGTTGTTGACCTCCACATTCTCCCAATTGCCGTCCTTGTCGAAGCTTATCTCGCTTCCGTCGGTGAGTATCACCTCATACTCGCTGACACGGCCCCAGTCCTTGTCGATTTTCACAAGGCTTACCTTGGCTTTGAAGTTGTTGGCTATGGTGGTCTGTGCCGCCTTGGGAAGCACGGAGGCGTCGTGAGCGTAGTTATCTTTGGCCGATGCGCAGAGAGAGATGCCGAAAATCACGGCGAGTGCAATCATCAATTTCTTCATAATCACAGTTTCTAGCATTATAATTTATTTAGAAACGCTTTAGGGTCTGGAATGGTTCATTTCCACCGCATTTAACCACGGCAGGCGCGGCCTTCCGACAATTATGTCGGAACAACCACGCCTGCTGCTTGTGTGCCATGAGCATTGTCAATGGCTCATCAGAGAACATCAGCCCTGCTTCTCGCTTTCAGGAGCGATGAGCTTGTAGCCTTTGCCGTGGATATTGATGATCTCAATCGACGGGTCGGCCTTGAGATGTTTACGGAGCTTGGTGATGTACACATCCATCGAACGGGCGTTGAAGTAGTTGTCATCAATCCAAATGGTCTTGAGAGCATAATTGCGCTCCAGAATCTCGTTGACATGCGCGCAAAGCAGGCTCAGCAGCTCGCTCTCCTTTGTGGTGAGCTTGGTCACCTTGTCGTCGATCATAAGCACCTGTTTCTGGGTGTCGAAGGTGAAGCGGCCTATCTTGTACATGGTCACCTCCTTGCCCTTCTTGCCCTTTACACGGCGGAGTATGGCCTCGATGCGGAACACTAGTTCCTCCATCGAGAATGGCTTCGTGATGTAGTCGTCGGCGCCGATCTTGAAGCCCTCGAGTATGTCTTCCTTAATAGTCTTGGCGGTAAGGAAAATAATGGGGACCTCACTATTCACGGCACGTATCTCCTGCGCAAGTGTGAAACCGTCTTTCTTAGGCATCATCACATCAAGCACACAGATGTCATATTTCCCTTTCAGGAAAGCTTTGTATCCGGCATCTCCGTCGGCATACAGGTCGGCGTTGAAGCCTTTGGCCTGCAGATACTCCCTCAGAAGCATGCCTAAATTTTCATCATCCTCACAAAGGAGGATTCTCATGCGATCATCCATAGTCAGTAGTTGTAGTATGTTGTTTCTTTATATTATTATAATTATTAATTTTTCTAAATTGTTCACTCAAGTGTTAAGAAACGGCCTGATTTTATGCTCTGAGGGCCGAAATGGCCGGATTAATCATGCCTCGGGAGCCTTGGTGGAAGATTCGGTGTCGACAGCAGGGCTGAGCAGAGGCAGTACAATAACGAAGCGCGAACCCTTACCGAACTCACTCTCAGCCTTTATGTCGCCTCCCATCAGATGAATCATCTTGTAGACATATGCCAAGCCGAGGCCGAAGCCTTTCACATCGTGGCGGTTGCCGGTAGAAACACGATAAAACTTCTCAAATATCTTCTTGAGGTCCTCCTTGCGGATTCCTATGCCGTTATCTGCCACGGTAATCTCGAGTTTGTCACCGGATATGTCGCGGGTGCATATGTGGAGCATGGGAGGTTCGTCTTCCTTACGATATTTCAGGGCGTTGTCAAGCAGGTTGAAAATCACATTGGTGAAGTGCATCTCATCGACATTGACAATTGCATCTTCGGCATCGAAATGGGCGTGGATTTTGCCGCCGAATTTCTCCACTTTAAGGCGGAAGGTGTTCACCACATTGTTTATTATGGTATTTGCGTCGACATCCTGCAGACGCACTGTGCCCTTGTGCTTGTCGAACATCGACATCTGAAGCACTTTCTCCACCTGGAAGCGCAGACGCTTGGTCTCGTCGTTTATCACTGTGGAGATATGCTGGAGCATCGGCGCCGACTTGCGCACCGAAGGGTCGTCGAGCATCTGGGCGGCAAGCGATATGGTGCTGATGGGTGTCTTGAACTCATGGGTCATATTGTTGATGAAGTCGTTTTTCATCTCGGTGAGCTTCTTCTGGCGGAACGCTATTATAATAGTGTAAAGGAACACTATGAGCAGAATAAAGGTGAAGATGAACGACGGTATCATGAACTTCAGAGAGCTCAGGATATATTTTGTCTTGGAGGGGAAATAGACTTTGAGATAATTTTTCTTCGACGCTGGGTCGTTGCGGAAGAGCGACTGCACAAACATGGAATTTTCGAGCGTGGCGGGGTTCACGTTATCGAAACCGCTCGAGCTGTAGAACACCTTGCCGTTGCGGTTGACAACGGCAAACTCAAACGGGAGTTCCAGACCGTTGTTCTCCAGCTCACGCTTAAGATACTGGCGCACCGACACTGAGTCGGCCCTCTCCTCGATGGGGCGGTCGCCGGCCTTGGTCATGATGTTGATTATCACATCGTCGATCACCCCCTTCTGATAAAGATACTGGCCTTTAAGCTCCTCGCGCATGGAATTGTAGCTGTTGGCGAGATTCTTGTCGTTCTGTATCTTGTAGATTTTCACCCCATCGGCCTTTAGTGTGAGGTCGCCTGCCAGACCGCTGCGGGTGGTGAAAGTATATTTTATGCCACCAAGGTGAGGAGCTCCGCCATACTGGGCATAGATGGTCGACGATTCAACCTCGGCCACATCTTCTTCTAGAAAATATTTGGTTTCATCCTGTTCGAGCAACGACGACACCGCATAAAGCGATCGGCGCACGCCTTCGGTAAACTGGTCGTCACGCATCTTTATCATGCTCTCCATATACATAATCTGGATATAGAGCAGACCCATCACAGTAAGGGCCATAAGCACGGTAAGCAACCATATGGTTGATTTTTTCATTATTCAGTTCCTTTCTTTAAGCAGATTGAGCGGCAACGCTTCACTGTCTCCAAAATCAAATGCTATGGGAATGCTGCACAAATTCACTCCACCGCAAAATTAACATTAATACGTTAAAGCCACAATTATTTTAGCAGAAAATTTTTGAAATTAATGCTAAAAAAGCTATATCATTATGTTAAACGCCTATAAGAGCACTACAAGTTACGCCAACACCCTGTAAATGCCTGAGAACGCTGACTGTCAGCCGGTATCATTCAGAAAGCATACCCGCCTGCACGACTGCCGGATATTTGCCGGAATCATGCAGGCGGGATAATATCTTGTCAGCTGTCCGCAGGTGCTCAGTCTACTTTGTGAAGGTCGTGGCCCATGCGGTGCTTTTTGGTCGACATATAGAAACGGTCGTAGTCGTTGGGGTCAATCTCGATAGGTACATTTTCCACCACCTCAAGCCCATATCCTTCGAGGCCGATGCGCTTGATGGGGTTGTTGGTCATGAGCCTCATTTTCTTGATGCCGAGTGCATGGAGTATCTGCGCCCCCACACCGTAGTCGCGCTCGTCGGCCTTGTGACCTAGATGCAGATTGGCCTCTACAGTATCCATGCCCTCCTCCTGAAGCTTGTAGGCGCGAATCTTATCCATCAGGCCGATGCCACGCCCCTCCTGACTGAGATAAACGACGGCGCCGCGGCCCTCCTTCTCTATCATGCGGAGCGACTGATGCAGCTGCTCGCCGCAGTCGCAGCGGAGCGAACCGAAGATGTCGCCTGTAGCACACGACGAGTGCACGCGCACCAGCACGGGATCGTCGGTGTGGAGGTCGCCTTTGAATATGGCCACATGCTCGAGACCATTGCTTTTCTGACGGAAAGGAATGAGACGGAAATGGCCGTAGCATGTGGGCAGATCCACCTCAACGCCCTGCTCCACGAGGCTCTCCTTGCGCAGGCGATAGGCGATGAGGTCGGCGATACTGATGAGCTTCATACCCCATTGGTCTGCGCGTTTGCGCAGTTCGGGCAGACGCGCCATGGTGCCGTCGTCGGACATTATCTCCATAAGAGCGGCGGCAGGGTAAAGTCCGGCCAGACGGGCGAGGTCGACGGCGGCCTCAGTATGACCGCTACGACGCAGCACGCCGGCATCCTGCGCGTAAAGCGGATTTATGTGGCCCGGACGGCCGAAGGTTGCGGGCACGCTTGCGGGGTCGGCCAAGGCGCGGATGGTGGCGGCACGGTCCTCGGCCGACACACCGGTGGTGCACCCCTCGAGTTTGTCGACTGTGATGGTGAAAGGTGTGCCAAGCATCGAGGTATTGTCGACGGTCTGAGGCTGGAGTTCAAGTTCGTGGCAGCGGGTTATACTCAGCGGAGCGCAGAGCACGCCGCGTGCGTTCTTCAGCATGAAGTTCACCTGCTCGGGGGTGATTTTTTCTGCGGCCACAATGATGTCGCCTTCGTTCTCGCGGTCTTCGTCGTCGACCACAATCACCATCTTTCCTTCACGGAAATCTTCAATGGCGCTTTCAATCGAGTCGAGACGCACCGGGGCAACTGTTGTTTCGTTTTTGCTCATATTCATCTGATATCTTCTTTTATACTTTCATTACCAGGCTGTTCGTTGCCGTTTTCCTTAAACATATCCTCCAGACGGCGAGCGGTGGCGATGGTTACAGCCACAGTGCGTGTGGTGAGCTGGAACGGGAAATCGTTCACTGTCTTTATTACCTTTCGGTCGGTGGAGTTCGACAAATAATCCACCGTGTCATTCAGAGCCTGCTGAGCTTCGTCGCGCAGCGGGAACCTGCGGAAGATATAAATCAAGCGCTTCATCAGCCCCATGCTGCGATAGGCTTCGGCAAGCACAGTACACTCCTTAATGAGTTTGCCGAGCATTTCCGAAGCCACAGCGGGCTCGACCTCCTGCATGACAAATTCCTTAACCTCGAGCTCGCGGTGAAGCTTGCCTGTGAGACGGCGGAACATATTCTTATATGCGTCGACATCGAACACGGCCGAGTCTTTAACCGCTTTATAGGTGAAGAACACACCCAAAGGCAGGAGTATCGTGGAGCTGAGCCACATGCCCTCCCACACAGCTATCTTGCCGTCGCGGGCCATCTTGTAGCCGGTGTTGTCGATGATATAGTAGACGATAAACAGCAGCACCGATATCACAAGAGGCGCACCGAGGCCACCCTTACGGATGATGGCGCCCAGCGGAGCACCAATGAAGAAAAATATAAGGCAGGCAAAAGAGAGAGTGAATTTCTTCTGCATCTCTATGTCGTGACGGCGTATGGTCTTGCGGTCGTCCTGCATGGCATAGCTTTTGAACTCATAGTCCTGTCTGATACGCTGGGCACGCATCAGAGCCTCGTTGAGATAGTTACCGGTCAGCTCGGGACGGCGCAGATAGAACAGCGAGTCGACATCTATAAGACGGTTCTCGGCCACAGGCTCTATATCCTCCACTTCCACGGTCTCCTCGTGGCCATTCTCCCAACGGGTTATGGTGCGGGGCACGCGCAGATATGTGGCATCCATGAGTTCCTGGGCATATACGGCGCCAACCGAATCGACACGCTGGGTAACGGAATCGATAGTGGCACGCAACTGCGCGATGTTCTTTCCCACATACTGGTTACGCATGCCACTCTCGTCCATGCGGTTGAAATTGGCGTCGAAAGCCAGCAGAATCTCCTTTTTGTCAAACGATTCGCGGCGGTAGGGCTGGTTTCCAGAGCGGGGTGTGGCGCCATTGTTCTCCTTCAGGTTTTCAAACTGCTCACCCTTGTAAAGCTGCAGAAAGAGATGCTCCTTGTCGTCGGCGAGCTTCAGATGGCCGGAGTCGGCCAGAATGATGCGGGAATTCTCGAAACCGCGCGACACATCGTAAATCATCATGTCGTAGAGTGTGCCGGTGTTACGGTCTTTCTTCTCCACATAAAAGTTGTAGCCGGGTATCTGGTCGTAAAAAACCCCTTCGGGTATCTCAAGTTCAGGCGATTTCTGACGCACGGAATAGAGCAGGGTCCACATTTTGGCCTGCGCCACGGGAAGCACATAATTCTGGAAGAAAAACGCTCCAATGGCCACCAACGCGATGAATATCACCAGCGGCTTCATGGCTTTCATAAGCGATATGCCTGAAGCCTTGATGGCCGTAAGCTCGAAACGCTCACCGAGGTTGCCGAAAGTCATAAGCGAAGCCAGAAGGATAGCCAGAGGCAATGCCATAGGCACCATGGTTAGGGCGGCATAAAAGAACAGCTCGCCTATCACATGCACCTCGAGGCCCTTTCCCACAAGATCGTCGATGTAGCGCCAGAGGAACTGCATCAGCACGATGAAAAGACAGATGAAAAATGTCATCAGGAAAAGAGGCAGGAAGCTCTTCAGCATGAACCGATATAATCTTTTAATTATCATCTGTTTTCTCAGGATATTTGTTGCCTTGCACGAACACCGGCGACAAAACCGGCCGGCCCTCACGCATTTGCCTGCAAAGTTAACTATTTTTCCCTATATGCCGTCAATGCCGCCGGCTAAAATCGCCGCATACCACATTCACAGTATCCGGCAGGATAATAAGCAGTGCCGTACAGGAGATGGGATTCATCGTCCTGCACGGCACACGATATGGGGTCAAACGAAGTTTGAGACTCCTGATCTATTATTCAGCCTCGATGGTGACGCAACGGTCGAGTGTGAGGCACTTGTCGCCAAGGTCAACACGGTTGCCGTTGTTGGTGGTGGCGTTGAGCTGGCCGTCGGCAACACCGTATTTAACGAGCTGCTTCTTGACAGTCTCAACACGGTTCTTGCGGAGACGGATGTTGATGGCGTCGGTACCGGTGTAGTTGTCGGCCCAGCCGGTGAGGGTGTATTTCACATTAGGCTCGGCCTTCATTACGTTTGCAACGCTCTCAAGCACCTTGCGGTCGATAGAGGTCAGACGATATACGCCGATGGGATAGTAGATGGTGGCGAGGGGAGCCTTGGTGACAATCTGCTTCTCGACGGGACGGGCGAGACAAGCCTTGAGCTGAGCCTCGAGGTCGGCGATGCGGGCATTGGCAGCCTGAAGGCGTGCGCGATACTCGTCGCAGTTCTCTGCAGGAGGACAAACGGGCACTACAGGAGCGCTCCACTGTGTCTTGCCCAATTTCACTGTAGCAGTGAGAAGAGCCTCGGCAGCAATCATAGTCTTTGTATTGCCATCGGTGTGGTTGTCAAGTGCTGTGGCACGAAGGTCGAGGCCAAGAGCAAAGCGACTGCAGATATTGAATTCCTGAGTGAGGCCGGCACGAACCATGATGGTGCGATCGTGGCGGTTATGCCATGTCTTCCACTCGTATTCACCGGGTTTATCGCTCTTCTCATACTTGCCGAACGACCAATAGAGACCGCCGCCGGCATAAATATATGCATTGTAGACGCGGTTGGGGTTGTAACCGCACCACCAGTTGCTTAGATTAAGCATCACATCGAACGACGGGCCAAGATAATTTTCTTTTGACTTATAATAACCGGGACGGACCTCTGCCCAGGGACGGGCACCGGGAGCATCGGCCTGCGAGGTGACACCCTTTATGGAGAGGAAATCGGCGCCGATGCGGCCACCCAACAGCGGAGTGAACCACTTGCCTACGTAAAGAGAAGCGGCGGGAGTGAAACGGTCGCCGGCCTTGCGCATCACATCATAGTTAGTAAAGCCCATGGCCACACCGCCCTCAGCCTGAATGAACCAGTTCGAGCTGAATTTATTGAAAAGATAGCCCTGCGAGGGGTCATCAGTGTAAGTAAGGTCCTGAGCATTCTGAGCGAATGCGCTACCTGCGAGCAACGCCAGACCCAACGCCAATACAGATCTCTTTTTCATAAAATATTTATAAAACGGTTTTTAATTGTTTTCCAAATAATGTTCCTTCCCTCAGGGATACACCCCTCCCCTTCTTTGCTGTTGACCGCAAAGATACAAAAATGTTGCTGATTTCAGAAAGAATCAGCAAAAATAGTTTAAAAATTGTAAAGTTTTTTGTGAAGAAAAAGAAATAAAGGAAAACAAAGGCAGCGTTCAAAGAAAAATCAGACCATTCTCAGGCAGCAACCGGAACAGAATCAGAGCAAATTGTATTCATTGAGCCGTCGCAGAAGATATTTGCGTAGATGTGACGCACCGTTTTTCTCATTCGTAAAGATGGCCATAAGACGCTGCAATATGCTGTCGGCCACAAAATTGCGGTCGGCGAGCTCGACTGTCTGCTCCACAATGTTGCCGAGTCCCGACTCCATCGGGTTGGGAAAATCGCAGTAACGGCCCATCGCCACCGCCAAGCGGATGGTATAGATCATAAGTTCCAGCTCCTTGTCGTAGCCGGGACGGTGTGCAGCGAACTCTTTCAGAAGCTTTCTTATCACCGAAATCCTGGCCTTTGAGGAGCCGCCTCTCTTGGTGCGTTGCAACTCTTTTACAATCTTTTCGGAGTAGTCTTCGAGAAGTTTGTCGACATCAGGGTTGAGAAAATATTCGAAATAGTGCTTGAACTCCTTGCTGAAATCGTAAGCATCGACTATCAGCTCCTCAAGCTGTTGCTTGGTGAGCGACTGCAATACTTTCTTCAACTGAGGCTTTGACATAAACTTAATCGGAATTTTCAGAGCTTGATACAGAATCAGAAATCGATGCTGAGGCGCACATTGAACTGTCTGCGTGTAAGATAGTTGGGCACGGCATACTGAATATCGTTCACATCGGTCACCCAGTAATAACTCGACACATTGGAAATATCCAACAAATTGAACACATCCACTCCAAGCCACACACTCTTAAGCCATTTGTGAACGCCACGTGCTGATTCTCCCTCTTTCAGAGGCGAGAGCAGAGCGTAATGCAGTCCCACATCTACACGCTTGTAGGCCGGCGCCCGGAAATAGCCTTTGTCACGCGATGAATGAGGCGCTGTTGTCGGAAGCCCATCTGAAAAAATGCCTCTGAGCGAAAATTTCAGTTTGGGAAATTTCGGGAAATAATCGGTGAAATAGAGCGCCATGGAATAGCGCTGATCGGTTGGACGAGGCACAGTAATGCCATGCAACTTCTCGCCAGTTTTCATCAGCGAGAAGCTTATCCACGAATCGGTGCCGGGCACAAACTGGCCGAAGAGCTTGAAGTCGAGACCGGTGGTGTAACCATTGGTAAGATTGACGCCCTGATATACCACTCGAAGATTATCTATCTCATAAGGGATGAGCTTGTTGAGCTTTTTGTAATATGCCTCAGCCGAGAGCTTGAAAGGTCGATTGAACATGCGAAAGGTGTAATCGCCCCCCAATATAAAATGCAGACTCTGTTGTGAACGGATGTCGGGATTAAGCCTTATCACTGTGTTTCCATTCTCGTCTTCCACCGGCTGCCTAAACTCTTTGTAAAATGGCTGCTGATAATATAGACCGGTGGCAAAACGGAATGTCCAGGCATTATTGCGATCTGGCACGAAAGCCACGTTGGCGCGAGGCGATACCAGAAACTCTTTGTTGAAATCCCAATAACTGAAACGCAGACCTGCATTGATAGCGAAATAGCCTACCGACGCGTTCAGACGGTATGAATCAGCCATATAAAAAGCCAGACGGCTCGTGGAAAGATTATGACGTGAAGTCAGGTTGTAGATCATGCGTATGTTCTGACCGTCGGTGGGCAGCGTGAAGCCGGCCGAATCGCGGAGCTCCCATTCACGCGAACGCTCCATGATGGTCTGACGGTTGAACTGCATGCCATAGGTAATGTTGTTGTTGCTGATGGAGGTATGACCGTGAAGTCCCAGCGAGAACACCGAAATCTTCAGACGGTTGCGTGCATGCTCATGATAGCGGCCTACGCCCAGCTCTCCGCCAACGGCGTTGTCTGGATTTCCGCTACCTGTGGTGCCGGCCTGGTCAAGCCAGTATTCGCCGCTGATGTCGTAAGCCACAAGTTCGTTTGTGAGATAACCCGATGCGAGAAGGCTCAAGCCGGTGCTCTTTGACGGTGTGTAGGTGAGATTCAGGGCACCGAAATATGTTTCAAACCGATCTTTCTCATGTCCGTCGAAATAGACCTTAAACGACTTCGCATCAGTCGAGGTACCGAAGTTGGTTTCTCGGTTCACCGGGGTGAAGCGATAGTTGTTGATGGATATGTTGCCTAAGAACGACGCCTTGAGCTTGTTGCTGAACTTGAAGTTAAGATTGGTCTGATAATCGAAGAAATTAGGGTCGTACTCTCCCTTAGTCTCAAGCGAGCTCAGCAGCGACGAGTTGCGCTTGTAGCGCACTCCGTGAAGCTGCGAGAAGCGTTTGGTGCTCTGCCCTATCGCCACAGAGCCGCCCATAAGCGAAGCATTGAGCGAACCCTCGAACGCTTCCGGCTGACGATAGGTAATGTCAAGAGCCGACGACATCTTGTCGCCGTACTCCACACCGAAACCGCCGGTTGAAAAGTTCACCGACCCCACCATGTCGGGGTTGATGACGGAAAGGCCCTCCTGCTGTCCCGACGATACAAGCTGCGGGCGATACACCTCTATACCGTTGATATACACAGAATTTTCGTCATATGTGCCGCCTCGTACCGAATACTGGCTCGACATCTCGTTTGACGAATTTACTCCTGCAAGAGTGGTAAGCATCGACTCGATGCTACCGCCTGTGGCGTCGGCCGCCAGCTTATAGCTCTCGGCATCAATGGTCTGCATCTGATTGGTCTGCTTGCGAAAGTCGGTCACCTCAATCTCGGTCAGCTGATGGTCTTTCGACTGCATGCGCACATTGAGCGCGAGGTCGCCTTTGGGATTGATGAGCTTGCGGCGCAATTCCTCATAACCGATACATGCGAACACCACGACAAGTGTGTCGTTGGCCGGCTCCGGGCATGATAGCTTGTAGGTGCCGTCTATTCCTGTATTCGTACCGATTGCCGTGCCGTCGATGCGCACGGTGACAAACTCGAGCGGAGAGTCGGCCGAGTCAATCACCTTGCCATGAATTTTCACCTGCGCTCCGGCCCCGAGGGCCAGAACGCAGATGAAGGCAAGAAGAAAATATATCCTTTTCAGATTTGGAATCATAACATTGCGCTGATGAGAGCATTAACAGCAGCATACCATAGAGGCATCCGTTATCTGTGTTGTCTCTGTCTATAAAAGATATGAGGCGTTTTGGCGCCAACACATTCCTATAACGGATTTTTCCGCCGGAAATTATATCTCCCGCCACACAGATGCACTCATTGCGCCTTTCAGTGTCAGCGCACAAGCTGTTTGCTTGCGCCTTCCGAAGTAGACACTACATACACGCTGCCGCTCTCAGGCGATGCCACCCGCACCCCCTGCATGGTATGATAGCTCTTGGCCGATTCAACTGTGGCAGCCTTTACTTCGTCGATTCCGGCATCCGGAGTGACTGTAAAAGGTATCTCGATGCGGCCGTTCGAGCGACCCTCGGAGTAGCCGGAGGTCTCGAAGGTTTCGTCGCCGAACACACCCTGCTCACACACGAAAGTGTAGTTGCCGGGAGCAAGCGTGGCGGTCTCATCGGTCGGAACAAACTCTATGCAGTCGGAAGCGCCTTTAGGCGTGTTATCGAAAAGTTTCTCCCAACCGTAGACACGATAGTAAAACGGTCTATACCAGTCGCATGAACCGGGATTGTTGAAGTTGCGCCAGAACGAACCTGGCCCGTCATCCTTGGCATCTGTATTCGTAGAAATCACCAGTTCGCCAAAACGCGAAAGGGCCGGGTGGAGATTGAGCATATACAGGAAACGGTACTCATTGCCCCAGGGGTCATGCTGCAGTTCGTCGAGCGGGTTGGGAAAACGTATCAGCGTATGCTTCTCGCTGAACGGTCCCCATGGATGCTCGCTGCGCATGATCACCATCTCCGAACCGAACGGAAAGGTCTGGGCACACATGAAATAGTAGTCGCCCTTTTTGAAAACCCACGGCAAAGTGAGACTACCCATTTTAGGAGCAATGCCCGATTTCTGCACCTGCGCCTCAGTGGGGTATTTGGTATGCCACTGCATGTTGCCGTCCTCGTCCGGGTAATAATATTCCCAACGGCCATCAAGTTCTGTGCCGACAGTGCGTCCAACGATAGGCACATTACCAAGCCATTCGCCATTGTTTACCGAAGAATAGAGATAGATGTGGCCGTCGGCGTCCTCCCAAAGCGTGCTTCCGTAGGCATACGGATTGTTATAAAGGAAAGTGTGGTCTACCGATTTTATTTTCAGATAAGAGGCATCGCCCGGCTCACCCTCAAGACTGTACACAGCCACAGCGGTGCCGAGTGCCTTGAGGCCGTTGGCAGTATCCACGCCGTTCCACAGCATCTTCAGCTTGCCGTCGGCAGTCACGGTGCCGTCGCCCGACCAATAGACTTTATCCTGCGCTATGCCGTCGTCGTTACGGCTTTTGGCTTCCGGATGGTCGAGATGTGTCACTGCCTTGTAATAGCCCGGAGCCGACGAATCGGTAGTTTGCTTGAATTTAGCAAGCCACATCAGTGCTTCATCGGTAGTGATAGGATATCCGTCGGCATCGGCTCTCTGCACCATGATTGTGTTGCGCGGGAAACTGCATGCCCCGCGAGCACGTGTCTCCGCATCGGCCACGCCATAGAAACTATCGTTGAATGTCCAGAAAGTGTGACCGCCGGGAAGCTCTACGGTAAATACACCGTCGCCGCCGTTCCATCCAAGGGTGCGGGTAAACAGACGGTTGTAAAGTTTGTCTTTATAAGCGCTCACCCCTTTCTCGGTGGCATCGTTCATCAGTTCCAGATTCCACGAATCATCGATATCGGGAGCCATCTCAATGGCATTTTTAAGCATAATGCGGTGCCCCGCGGCATCTTCCAGATACACTTTCACGCCATCGGCCGACTTATCGTAGCCTACAGTGCCGAATCCACGCTTCATCAACAGACGGATACGAGCCGGAGCTGAAACTTCAGCGGCAGTAGCCGGAGATGTCTTCACCGGAGCCACATCATAAGCCACAGTGTCGCCGGCCGCAACGGCCGACAGCGCAGCGGCGCTGAAAAAAAGCGGCAAAATAAATGTTCTTCTCATCACTTTAAGATAATATACTTAATCGATTGGTTATTAAGAATCTTTATCGTCTCTACCGAAGGATCGACCAGCACATTCTCCACCCCCGGCAGTTTCAATAGCGGAAGGTCGTCGTGATGGTCTGTCATCACATTGCGGATATGCAGTCCGTTGTATTCACACAATGCCTTTATCCTCCGGAGTTTCTCCTCCCCCTTGCATTCTTCCGTTTCAGCTCGGGAAGCTAAAAGAAAGTCGAATCCGCATTCAGCGGCCACGGCCTTGGCATAATCTTCTGGAGCCGCCGTGGCGAGCACCGTGCGTGCCTGTTTTCTTTCATCTATGAAAGCCTTCACCTCAGGTCGCATATAACGGCAAAGTCCGTGGCCGAAATTCGCAAAATCCCTCTCGGGAAGATAATGTCTCGCCACCTCCATAATGCGTTTCTTGACTTCGGCATGGGTGCATAACCTCAATTTTCGGCGAAACACCTTAATAGCAACACATCCAGCGGCATGGAGGTGTCCGTCAGCGACAAGTTTTTTCCAGAGCCACACCACAAATCGGCTGAAAGAGTTTACACTCAGCAGCGTGCCGTCGAGGTCGACAATCAGGGCCTCATCTTGTTGTAGTCGGCCGACCATGGGAAGCGGATAAGAGTCTGATCGTGATACATGGCGAAATCGGCATCCACGCGCGGATTATCGGTAGTCACAGTGATTACCGCCACTTTTACCTGAATAGGTCCGTAGTGAGCAGTGAGGGCTCGCAGCACAGCCTTGAGAGTATCGCCGGTATCTATCGCATCGTCGACAAGCAGCAGTCGGGGATTCGGGCCAAGCGGGGGCAGTTCTCCCGCAGAGACCTTAAGCTCGCGGTCATCGCGGCGACGCTCTTTGTCGCCGCGCATCTTCGACCGCATCCGAAGCCAGTGCGATTCGAGAATGCGGGCGCTATTTAGCACCCACAGCGGCATATTTCCAAGCACAGAAGCAAGTTTTGCACCTTTGGCACGGGTAGTCGGGCGCTGCATAGTCACATTTACTATGTCATGGCAAAATCCGTCGGGAAGATGACGCCATACTGCATCGGCCACAAACACACCGCCGCGACGCACACCAACCATAAGGTCGAATCCTTCGGGGCACTCCTCGGCTATGCGACGCGAAAGCTCGCGTCCCTGCCATTCCACAGCTCCGTCGCTAAGCGTTATCACTCTCATAGTTATCTTATTTTCATTAATTTTACAAGCATTCTAAGCATCGGCATCCCGCCATAGGAGGCTAAGGCGCCGAGCTTGTTTTTCAGGCGCACACGGCTGTCGCACAGCTCTCGGAGACGGTCGTTCTTTATCACTTTCAGACATCTAGCCTCGGTCTCCGGTCGTTTCTCGCCATAGGCAAGCAAGAGCGTCAGCACATTGAAATGCGCGCTGAAACGCCTGTCGCGGGCAGCCGCTGTAAGGCGCGGGCTCGCTGCGATACGTATGTGACCTAACATATTGTCGGTCACATCAAGCACATCCAGGCGCGAGGGCGAGAAAGTGTTTATGAAACTCGCGGCATTTGTTCTATAGAAATAAAGCGCATCGGGGATATAAAGCACCTCCGGCACGGAGAGGAAAAGTCTATAAAACATCTCAAGGTCCTCGAATCGCCGCCCTTCGCTGAAACGCATTCGGCTGTCGGCCTCAAACAGCTCCCTTCTGACAAACCATATCGGATTGTTCACCCGAAATTTCTGATAGAGTCCGTCTTCCACAATATCCTCAGCGCTCATAAGCATGGATTCATGCATTTCGGTAGGCCATATCGGCTTGACACCGCTCTGAAAGGCACATACCGCCACTTTTGCGCCAGTGCTTTCAGCCCCCCGGGTGAGGCGTTCAAGAGCAGCTAGATGGAGTATGTCGTCTGCATCAATGAAGAACACATATTTCCCACAGGCCTCCCCGATACCGCGGTTACGTGCGGCCGACACTCCCCCGTTCACCTCCATATCAATCAGGCGGAAGCGGCTATCGGTTTCGGCAAAGCGCATGCAGATGTCGCGGCTCGAATCGGTACTGCAGTCGTTGACCATCAGCACCTCCATATCGGCCATAGTCTGTGAGGCAAGCGAGCGCAGACACTCGTCGAGATAGCACCCGGCATTGTACACAGGCACCACAACACTCACCACAGGTTTGCTTTCACAAGATGTTTTCATGGCCGTAGCTTACACTTATCCGACAAAGTTAACACATTTGCATCGAATAATTCCCTAAATAATCTAAAATAGGAGTCTCATCGCAAGAAAATAGGTGAAAAATTTTTACCTTTGCAAACACCATGAAACGATGCAATGTCGGTTCCAGTTTTATATCTTACTTTCTACTTTAACATTACAACCATCCATTTTTTATGCTGATGACTAAACATTTGCTGGCGGTATTGACCGCCATGGCATTTGCGTGGTTCATTGCTCCGCAACATGCCCAATCGCAGCTGTTCACCACGCAACCCGCAGTGGTGCAGCAATCGTCGGAAAATGTAAAAATCATTTTTCATGCCGGCCTCTCCGACAAAGCCGAACTAAAATCGGCCACCTCGCTTTACGCGCATATCGGAGTGACGCTCACCGACAAGCCCAACGAGTGGACTCACGTGAAAGGCTCATGGAACTCCAACACGGCCGACAAGCAATTTCATAAAATAGCCGGCACAAACGACTGGGAGCTAAATATCGGCAACCTACGCACATATTTCGGGCTTACCGAATCGGAGCAGGTAGCTAAAATCGCCATCATAGCCCGTCTGGCATCGGGTGCAGGCAACGGCTACGGCCAGACCTCCGACTATTTCATCGATGTGCACCCCGACGGGCTCCAGCTCAAACTGTCAGCGGGAGAGAATCTGCCTTACGCACAGCACGGCGCCACCACCCTCAACCTCGTGGCCGAATGCTCTCAGACAGCGCAGATCAGCATCACTGTCAACGGACGCTCAATCGGCTCGACCAACGCCGCTTCGCTTAAAGCCTCATACAATCTCACCCCGGCCGACACTCCTTACGAAATAATAGCCACCGCCACCTCAGGGAACACCACGGTAACTGAAAGGATGGAGATTTCATGCCTTCCCCACAGTCAGGCGAAGGCCTTTCCCGGAGGAACCGTGAAGCAGGGTGTTACAATAAACGCCAACGGCACTGCGACTTTCTGCGTAGCAGCTCCCGGCAAAACCGATATGGTGCTTGTGCCGGCATGGAACGATTACCGCATTCTATCCTCCAACCTCATGAACTACACCGATGTGGCTGGCCAACGCTATTTCTGGGTCACCACATCAGCCTCAATCCCCGGCGGCGAATACCTTCCTTATTATTTCATAGTCGACGGCAAAACTTCCGTAGGAGACCCCTATGCACGCCTCGTGCTCGACCCCACTTCTGACAGCAGTCTGCCTGCATCGCTCATCGACTATCTACCCGCCTATCCCACCGAAAAAGTCAAAGGCTCACCTGTGTTGTCCGTGTTCAAAAGCGACATGGATAAATATGACTGGAGCGACGCCACACTACACTTCAGCAATCCCGACAGCCGCTCGCTCACTATCTATGAGATACTGCTTCGCGACTTCACAGGCGACGGTACCGACCAAGGTGGCAAAACCTACGGCACATTCGCCACTGCGCTTGAAAAAATTGATTATATCGCCGAACTCGGAGTGGATGCAGTAGAGCTCATGCCTGTGATGGAATTCAACGGCAACATGTCGTGGGGCTACAATACCAATTTCTATATGGCGCTCGACAAAGCCTACGGTACTCCCGACGACATGCGCCGCTTTGTGGACGCATGCCACAACCGTGGCATCGCCGTAATTCTCGACATCGTGTTCAACCAGAGCGACTGGCTCGCTCCGTGGTACCAGATGTATGGCGGCACAGCCTCCAACCCATTCTACAATGCGCAGGCGCCTCACGCCTATAGCGTGCTAAACGACTGGAATCAGGACAACACCGCGCTGCGTCAGCACTGGAAAGATGTGCTCCGCTTCTGGATGGAGGCCTATAAAGTCGACGGTTTCCGTTTTGACCTCGTAAAGGGTCTCGGTGCCAACAACAGCTATGCTTCCGGCACCGACGGCTACAATTCCTCGCGTGTGGCTATAATGAAAGAACTGCATGCGGCCATGAAGGCCGTGCGCTCCGACGCAATCCACATCAACGAGCTTCTCGGCACCAACGAAGAGGAAAACGCCAATGCCGATGACGGCCAGCTCGGCTGGCACAAGCTCTCAGACCCCTGCTACGACTTTGTCACAGGCCGCTCAAACGGCAACGCCGGCGCCATGAACAAATTTATGGCTTCGAACGACGGCCGTAAGGTGGGTCTGACCGTCGATTATGCAGAGAGCCACGACGAGCCCCGTCTGGCATCGAAGATGCGCACCACAAACACAAGCCAGTGCGACGCTTCAGTGGCCTACACCTCCACGCCAAAACCAGCATCAATCCGCCGCCTCGGCGCAGTGGCGGCACAGATGCTACTCACTCCCGGCAACAAGATGATATGGCAGTTCGGTGAAATCGCAGCAGACGACCATCAGGGCTCCGACCTCGAGAAACTCCGCGCCATCCCTCCGAAATGGAACCAGATGAGCAACTCGGCACGCGCCGCCCTGCTCGACAACTACCGCCAGCTCGTAAACCTCCGGCGCCTCAATCCGGAGCTGTTCCAAGGCGAAGCATCGGTGCAGCTCAATGGCTTCAGTAATGCACTCACTTCACCCAGAACCATCCGCATAGTGGCAGCCGACGGCAACAAGGAGATTGTGGCATTCTTCAATCCGGCCATCTCAGGAGCTGCACGCACCATCAATTCTGCCGTGGCTTATCTCAATCCGTCTAATGCGCAACTTGTGACTGCATCCTACAGCGGCACAGCCACAACGTTCGCACCCACGCTCAATGCCTCCGGCTCCAACAATGTAAGCGTAAGCCTCAATCCCGGAGAATGGGTGGTATTCGCAAACGCTTCCGTAGCAGGCATCGACAGTCCGGTGCTCGACGGTTCGGCATCAAATGTCACAGTGTCGGCATCACAGGGTAGCATCAGCATTTCGGGCGATTTCAGTCAGGCAGCCGTCTACACCGTATCCGGCATTCAGGTAGCAGTGCTTGTTGCCGAAGGCTCTGTAGACTCGCTCACCCCAGGTATTTATATCGTAAATGTAGACGGTGCCACCGTCAAGACAGCCGTCAAGTAAGCTCTCAAAAACAGCATAGATAACACGAGGCTGTCTAACAACCAAGTTTGAAGTGACCCCAAAAAGTTGGACGAGTTTTTTGTCTAACTTTTTGGGGTCACTTCATTTGCAGCTGACCCCTTTTATTACTATGCGCCATGGCAACTCGGTGCGCGGACAAAAAGAAAAACCACCAACTAAATGATAGTCAGTGGCTTGATGTGGAGTACAGCGGACTCGAACCGCTCACCTCGACACTGCCAGTGTCGCGCTCTAGCCAGATGAGCTAGTACCCCATTTGTGAATTTCTCAAAAGGGCTCTCCCTTTTTGCGTTGCAAAGGTAAGCACGTTTTTTGAGATATACAAATATATTGTAATGTTTTTTATATAATTCTTCCCCTGTCGGTTGGTTGTGGGCTGTTTTCAGCACATTAGAATTCGTGAAGACAGCACATACGGTTTTGATTGAGCGTATTAAAAGCAAAAAAGAAGTATATTGGGGATAAATCGACGGGAGCTATGTGTGGAGATCGGCGATAAGGACAGAGAGGCTGACAGTTATTATTAGAAGTAAAATAACAGGCCGTGATGAGGGAAGTTTGGTCAGTCGATGATTGAGCGGATGCGATCGATGAGAGAGGGCTTAATATCGCGAAGATGTACACTGAGTGCTCCGTTTTCTTTAGAGAGAAACAAGATGGAAGAGTGAAGGACTATGACGATTGCTTCTTCAAATTCGAGAATCGCGTGGATGTGGCTCACTGGAATGCGATGGAAGGGTGATGATTGTGGAATAGAGCCGATGACAATGTCATTGCCGTCAATCTCAATCATTGCTTCCTCCGGGAGCTTCTCGAAAAGCAATGGTATGTTAAGCTCGTCGGGGGATGCCGGACGGTTGCTGTATTTTTTATAAATTGCCTCTATTACTTTCTTCTGTATCATAATCGTATATTAGACATTACTTAGTTTGAAGCATGTGGAGGTCTTGGATTATAAAAGCTGAAGAGCACTCCCGCAAGCATTGAAAGTTCTACGAAATAAACATTTGAAATGTCTAATAGTTGCAAAATTAAAAATATTCTTGAAAAATGACAAGCAGCTTGTTACGGGTGTTTGACAGTTTGACATAAAAATTTTCTGAAAATAGCTGGCTCACAATTTGGTGGAGTCAATTTTTATTCGT
>CAKTFH010000007.1 GCA_934555895.1 uncultured Muribaculaceae bacterium
ATTTCAGCTTGAAAGCCTTATTTTTTAGCCTGTTCAGACCATAAAAAGAGACTGCCCAAACTTGTTAGACAGTCTCAATAAAGTCTTTAATTTCATGTTCTAAAATTGTTTGTGTGTTATTAATTAATTGTTTATTGATTTCGATTGAGCGTAATATATTTTGATTGAACTTTGTATTTTGATTGAGCGATTTCGCTTATATAAAGCGTTCACACAAATTAGTGTGGATGATGGTGTCAATCCTTGATGAGGCGGAGGTTTTTCACAGCCTCAGGGAGTGCTCCGGCAGCTTCGAAATGGCGGATGGCGGTGTCAAAGTCGCCTCGCTGAGTGGCAATCACGCCGCGGGCGTTCTCAGCCTCGGGAGTGTTGCCGGCCTTCTCGAGCAGCTTCTCGGCCTCAGCCTGTTCGCCGGCCTGCAGGGCCGCCACAGCGGCGTTGAGGTTAGCGATGGGGTCGTCGGGATAATATTTCAGGGCCGTGGCGATGGTCTGGTTGAACTCGGGTGAGCCCTCGGCATAAAGCCTTGCCACGCGGAACATCTGGTTAAGCGACATCAGTTGCGGATGGGTCTTGATTACCTCGGCCAGACGCTCGTCGCTCAGCGGCTTGAGGCGCGTGCTGATGGCGAACTGGGTGGCGCGGAGCATGGGGAACCATTCGGGCAGTATCTTCTGCGCATAGAGCTTGGCGAACTTGGGCGAAGTCCTGAGCTCGCGCTCCTTCTCGTCGTAGTCGGCGGGGCCGTAGGCCGGGCGGTCGATGAGCTCGAGGAGGTCGCGGCGCTGCTGCTCGGTGATGTCGTTGGCATTGAGCACCATGTCGCGGAACTCACCCCAGTTCTCGGGCACAGCGCCATATTTGGCCGCTCCGGCCGGAAGATGGTAGCGCGCACCGAGATAGTCGGCCAGCGCCTTGGAGCGGTTGGTGGCCAGGAAGTCGTTGTGGGTGTAGGGCGACTCGGGCGATGCATAGCCGGTGACCTCTATCGATGCTATCTCCACGTTGGGGTCGGAGAGGGCATATTTCACCGAGTCGTCGATGATGGCGAGCTGGTCGCGGTTGTCGATGAGCTGACGGCTGCGCACGGTGCGGTAGGGTTCGGTGTGGAGCTCGGTCTTGTCGACCTCAAACTGCACTCGGGCACGACCCTCGTGCACAGTGACGGGGAGCTCGGTCACCGGCGGTGTAATCTGCACCAGACGCATGCGGTCGGCGGGATTGAGGTCGGTGGGCTCGTGAAACGGTATGTAGCTGCCCGCGGGCACACCGCATCCGCAACTATCGACCACAAGATTAATATATGTGTCGCGACCGAGCATCCAGTGCTGCATAGGGATGACGGCCTCATAGGCTACCTTCTGGGCTTTGCCATTGCGACGCTGCACCTCAGCGAAGATGTCGGTATAGTTGTCGGACACCGGCATGGTGCCGCGCAGATAGCCGTAGTGCATGTTGCGGCCGTTGACGAGCACAGTGGGGAAGGTAACCTTCTCCTTTCCATTCTCTACCACCGGAGTGATGTAGAGCTGCTTGTCGGAGCCGAGACGGAGCGAATCGAGCACGAGGTCGAAGCTCACCACGAGTTTGTCAGCCGCACGGCTCTTCTTAAGGTTTGCAGTGCCTACCGAGGCCGAAGTCTGCATTGCGAGCGCCCCGAAGAGCGCCGCCGTGAGTGCGGTTTTGAATATTCTCATATCTTCGGGGAATTTAAAAGAGGTACATAATTGAAATTCCAAGCTTGGTGATGCCGGCGTAGTTCGACTGGCCGTGGCCGATTTTCGCGCCGCAGTCGCCACAGGCATACTTATCGTACCACACTCGGTTGTAGCCCACGCCCACCTCTGCCTCGAGATTGACATGGCGGCCGAGAATCCACTGGTAGCCGTAAGTGATGCCTCCTCCGGCGAATCCGCCCTGATAGCGGTGGTCGCGCACCCCGGCACGCAAGTTCTCTCCACCGAAGAAGCCTCCGGGAATGGGTAAGGTAACATTTGCGGCGTTGAACTGGCCTCCCATCATGTGTACTCCGAAGAAATGTCCTGAGAATCGCTGACACAAATATCGGCGATATTCAGGCATAAGCACCCAGTGCTTGACCTTGCGGTCGCCGCTGTCGGAATGGAATGTCCATGGGTTGAGGCCGTAAACCAGGTTTACGGTCGATTTCCCCTTCAATCCGACCTCCACACCTATATTAGGTGTCGTTGTGGCGTCGTAAAGAAGGTTGGTTTTCACGGCGATCTGCGATACGGCCGGCAAAACAGAACCTGCGGCCAGAATTATCGCTGCAAAAATCTTTTTCCTTATACTCATTGTGTTTATATTAATGCTATTATGCATCGTGTAACGACAGATGATGCCAACAGAGGGGCACATCGGAAGCTACAGATATTCGCGCACGTAATGCAACGACCCTCCAAAGCGCCGAGCAGCAATCTACAAACGCTTGATATTCAGACAGTTTGTAATAGGGGGGGGGTAAAACACAACTGCCCCTCCGGAAAGCCACATGAATTTCTCTCTCGCAGCATTCTCATATAATCCTTTATTGTGTTACTTAGCAGACTAAAGGTTCTGTGAGTTTATCACCGTATCAGCGCAATAAGACAGTGGCTTAAATGCGATGCACAATGGTTGGTTATTTCTGAATCACATAGAGTGCAACAGCACCGTATATGTCCGATTGGATTAGCAAAATTACAAAAACTTTTTCTAACGAATAGAATAAACGACCAATTTTTGTGGAGAATTTATCACAAAAATCCTTAAAAATATTTCAAATGCCCCTATGGGGCATACAGGGGCACATCAGGTCGCAAGAGTAGAGTTGAAAAAACATCAGTGCCCGGACCACAAACAGGTGGCAGAAAAGACAAAAATACCAAAATTCGGCTAATTTGGCAAGAAATGTTTGCAAGACGGGTGAAAATTAGTAATTTTGCAACGCTGATTAGCACGCCTTTGCCCGAATGAACCGGCTGTAAAGCAAAGCACCAGCAATGACGAAAGAAATCTAAAACCAAACTTAATAGCAACATTATGAGTTTAAACATCGTAGTTCTTGCCAAGCAGGTGCCCGACACCCGCAACGTAGGAAAAGATGCTATGAAGGAAGATGGCACAATCAACCGCGCAGCGTTACCCGCCATCTTTAATCCTGAAGACCTCAATGCCCTGGAGCAGGCCCTCAGGCTGAAAGACGCCAACCCCGGAAGCACCGTGACGATGCTCACCATGGGTCTGCCACGTGCTGCAGAGGTGATACGCGAAGCAATGTATCGCGGTGCCGACACCGGTGTAGTGCTCACCGACCGCACGCTCGGAGGCGCCGACACCTTGGCCACCTCCTACTCGCTGGCCCAGGCTATAAAGAAAATGGGAAAAGTGGATGTGGTGCTCTGCGGACGCCAGGCAATCGACGGCGACACCGCTCAGGTGGGCCCGCAGGTAGCCGAGAAGCTCGGCATGCCTCAGGTGACATATGCCGAAAACATCCTCGGCATTGCCGACGGCAAAGCCACAGTGGTGCGCCGCATAGAGAGCGGTGTGGAGACTGTGAAGGCTCCCCTGCCCCTGGTGATTACCGTCAACGGCTCGGCACCCGACTGCCGTCCCCGCAACGCCAAGCGTGTGATGCAATATAAATACGCCGTGTCGCCCTCCGAGAAAGAGAAACTCAGCGACGACCTCAAGGCCCTCACTGACAAGCGTCCCGGACTGAACCTGCAGGAGTGGAGCGCCGCCTATGTGGAGGCCGACCCCCAGCAGATAGGTCTGGCCGGCTCGCCCACAAAAGTGAAAGCCATAGAGAACGTGGTGTTCACCGCCAAGGAGAGTCTCCGCCTCGACGACAACGACGCCGAGATAGAGAACCTGGTGAAGACCCTCATCGCCAACCATACCATCGGTTAATCTACCCAAGCGATACCGCACACCACTATTAACAGACAACACAATGGACAATCAATATACTATCGCAGACCAGAACAATGTGATTGTGTACTGCGAATACGACGAAGGCAAGGTGGCCGATGTGAGCCTCGAGCTCCTCACTAAGGGGCGCCAGCTGGCCGACAAGCTCGGGGTGAAGCTCAACGCCATCGTGATAGGCGACAAGCTCGACGGCATCGAGAAGCAGCTCTTCCCCTACGGAGTGGATATGGTATACAAAGTGGAGGACAAGCGTCTCTACCCCTATACCTCGAACCCTCACGCCGCAGTGCTCATCAAGCTTTTCAAGATGATCAATCCTCAGGTGTGCCTCATGGGCGCCACCTGCATAGGCCGTGACCTCGGTCCCCGTGTAAGCTCGGCACTCCACTCGGGCCTCACCGCCGACTGCACCGCACTTGAGATCGGCGACCACACCGACCCCAAGACAGGTAAGGAATACACCAACCTGCTTTACCAGATCCGCCCGGCCTTCGGCGGCAACATCGTGGCCACCATCGTGAATCCCGAATGCCGTCCCCAGATGGCTACCGTGCGCGAGGGCGTGATGAAGAAGCAGATACTCGACCCCGACTACAAGGGCGAGGTGACAAAGCTCGACGCCGACTTTATGGTCGACCCCTCTGAGTATGTGGTAGAGATCATCGACCGCCACATAGCCAAGAGCAAGGTAAACATCAAGAACGCCCCCATCATCGTGGCCGGCGGCTACGGCGTAGGCTCCAAAGAGGGCTTCGACATGCTCTTCGAGCTCGCCGGAGTGCTCGGTGCCGAAGTGGGCGCCACCCGCGCCGCTGTCGACGCAGGATATGTGGAACACGACCGTCAGGTGGGCCAGACCGGTGTGACCGTGCGCCCCAAGCTCTACATAGCCTGCGGCATCTCCGGCCAGATACAGCACATCGCCGGCATGAAGGAGAGCTCAATCATCATCTCCATCAACAACGACCCCAACGCACCCATAAACTCAATCGCCGACTACGTGATAACCGGCAACTACGAGGATGTGGTGCCCAAACTCATCAAATATTATAAGAAAAACTCCAAGTAAGCACAGCCATGGCTAATTTCTATACCGACAATCCCGACCTGAAACTGCATCTGCAGCACCCGCTGATGCGCAAAATCGTGGCCCTGAAGGAGCGCGACTTCGCCGATGCGGAGAAATTTGACTACGCGCCGCTCAACTACGACGACGCCATGGACAACTATGAGCGTGTGCTCGAAATCGTGGGCGATCTGTGCGGCACCATCATTGCCGACAACGCCGAGGGCGTGGACCACGACGGCCCCACAGTGGCCAACGGCCGCGTGACATATGCTCCCGGCACACAGGAGAACCTCGCGGCCTGCCGCAAGGCCGGCCTGATGGGCATGGCTATGCCCCGCCGCTACGGAGGCCTCAACTTCCCCATCACCCCCTACATAATGGCCGCCGACATCGTGAGCCGCGCCGACACAGGCTTCGAGAACCTCTGGGGCCTGCAGGACTGCGCCGAGACTCTTTATGAGTTCGGCTCGGAAGACCAGCGCGAGCGTTTCATCCCCCGCGTGTGCGCCGGCGAGACCATGTCGATGGACCTCACCGAGCCTGACGCAGGCTCCGACCTCCAGTCGGTGATGCTCAAGGCCACCGAACAGCCCGACGGCACATGGCTGCTTAACGGCGTGAAGCGCTTCATCACCAACGGTGACGCCGACATCCATCTGGTGCTCGCCCGCTCTGAAGAGGGCACCAAGGACGGCCGCGGCCTGTCGATGTTTATCTACGACAAGCGTCAGGGTGGCGTGAATGTGCGCCGCATCGAGAATAAACTCGGCATCAAGGGCTCGCCCACATGCGAGCTCGTGTACAAGAACGCCAAGGCAGAGCTCTGCGGCTCACGCCGCCTGGGCCTCATCAAATATGTGATGGCGCTCATGAACGGTGCCCGCCTCGGTATCGCAGCCCAGAGCGTGGGTGTAAGCGAGATAGCCTACCGCGAGGCCGAAGCTTACGCAAAAGACCGCAAGCAGTTCGGAAAGGCCATCATCGAGTTCCCCGCAGTGCAGGAGATTCTGGCCGAAATGAAGGCACGCCTCGACGCATCGCGCTGCCTGCTCTACGAGACCGCCCGCTACGTGGACCTCTACAAAGCCTACGAGGATATCGCCCGCGAGCGCTCACTCACACCCGAGGAGCGCAAGGAGATGAAGCTTTACAACAAGCTCGCCGACGCATGCACTCCCCTTGCCAAGGGCCTCACAAGCGAATACTGCAACCGCAACGCCTACGACTGCATTCAGGTGCACGGCGGCTCGGGCTTCATGAAGGACTATGCCTGCGAGCGCGTGTACCGCGATGCCCGCATCACCTCAATCTACGAGGGCACTACACAGCTCCAGGTGGTGGCAGCAATCCGCCACGTGACCACCGGTACATACTCGCAGCTTGTGGGCATGTATTCCGAGATGGAGATTTCCGAGGAGCTCCAGCCCCAGAAGAAGATGGCCGAAGAGCTCTTCAAGAAATACGAAGAGGCCGTGGCCCGCGTGCATGAAATGAACAACCCTGAGTACACCGACCTCATGGCCCGTCACCTCGTGGAGATGGCCGGCGATGTGGTGATGAGCTACCTGCTCATGACCGACGCCACCCGCTACGGCAGCGAGTCACTTACCCGCAGCGCCAAGGTATACCTGACCATGGCCACAGCCAACGTGGCCAAGAACGCAGCCATCGTGGCTTCGGTATCGCCCGAGAACATGAGCGTGTATAATGCCTGATAGACAAATTTAGCTATCTTAACCCAAAATACCGCGGCGGCCGCCCCTCAACCGGGAGCGGCCGCCGCTTTTTCCTCAAAAAACGGGAAAACAGGCGAAAACGAGCCTTAACATGCCTCTGCTTTTGACAAAATTGCGAAAAAAGCGTAATTTTGTAAGAATATGGCAAAAACCGCGTTTTAATATTATGAATACAAGCCTGAGATATATAATCGTAGCACTTGCGGCGGCAGTAGCCATAACAGGCCGCTGCGCGCTCACCTTCACAGCCTCGCTCGCGGGGCATCAGCCGATAGATGTGACACCAGCCTCAAACACCGGCCTGCAGCACGTGTATGTGCTCTACAACACCGCCGGCATCAGGGCGCAGTACACCGCTGCCTCGTCGTCGGCCACAGTAAAGTGGTACCGTTTCAGCAACCTCGGAGGCGGATTCGCCGAGGAGGTGGCGAGCTACCGCAACGGCGCCGTAAGTTCGGTGGATCTCACAGCCGACGATATGGGCTACATAGTCGACGAAGGCACCACCCGCACATGCTACTGGGTGGTGAACTACGCCAACCACCGCGCCAACCTGCAGCAGATAGAGATAGTGGCTGACCCAGTGGAATGTGACCGCATTACCCTCCATGTGGGCGAGGCCGCTCCGCGCATAGCCTACTACACCGTGAGCGGCATGGGCCAGACCCTCAGCCGCGAGCTCAAACTCACCTACAACTCGCTGGTCTACGACGAGGAGCAGCAGCAATACGTGCCCACCCTCGTGGAACGTGAACTGGAAAGCGCCGACGGCAACATCCATACCGACCAGCCGCTCTGCGAGACATTCTTCACCCTTTCAGGCGACCGCTTCCTGAAAGCATGGGGAATAGAGCAACATGCCGAATCACCCTCCATGGCACCGGTGGCGATAGCCGTGACCACCTCGGCCGAACAGGCACAGCGCGACAACGCCAACGAGCAGCGCGAAGAGAGCAACGACGCCATGGGAGGCTCGGGCCCCGTCGACATCACCTTCAGGGCCGAATACACCGATGCGGTGGTGTTCAAGGAGTGGCAGTTTGCCCGCGACCCGGAGTTCGACATCATCGACCTCCGCATACAGGAGAGCGAGGTGAAACATGATTTCACCGAACAGGGCACTACCTATGTGCGCTTCGTGGCCGGCAACGACAACGGCACCTGCGACTATACCTCCGACACATACAAGGTGTATGTGGGCGAAAGCCGCCTCGACTGCCCCAACGCCTTCTCGCCCGGCGCCTCGGAGGGCACCAACGACGAGTGGAAGGTATCGTATAAGTCAATCGTGGAGTTCGACTGCTCGATATTCAACCGCTGGGGCCTGCTGATGTGCCACTTCACCGACCCGTCGCAGGGCTGGGACGGTAAATACAAAGGCAAACTCGTGCCTCCGGGTGTTTATTACTATGTGATCAAAGCCCGCGGCACCGACGGCAAGAAATACAAGAAGGCCGGCGACATCAACATCATCCGCCTAAAAGACGAGGTTAGCAACCGTCCCGCGGAGTGACCTCATGCCTTCCTGCATGAAGGCACACCACACATCCAACCAAACCCGAGAGATAATGAAACCACACATATTCCTTCTTTCACTGACTACACTGGCCGCCATGACCGTGGCGGAGATGATGGTGGCACGCCCGTCGTCACCGAGCCACGGCACCGCCGCCCGCAGCAATATATCGGAGCCGATGCCCACAGTTGTGAGCCCGCCCATACCCCGCAAGGTTGAATTCGCCGGCGAGCACATCAGTTTCGACCGCAGCGACATGTACGAGCGCCTCGACCGCGAGCTATCGCAGATCTGCTACACCCACTCGTCGACCATGCTCATGCTCAAGAGGGCCAACCGCTATTTCCCCGTGATGGCCCCCATACTGAAAAACAACGGCGTGCCCGTCGACCTCATGTATCTGGCCTGCATCGAGTCGACCCTCAATCCGAGAGCCTACTCCTCGGCCAAGGCCGCAGGCATATGGCAGTTCATGGCCGCCACCGCCAAGCAGTTCGGCCTCGAAGTAACCGACTATGTTGACGAGCGCTACCACCTGGAGAAGGCCACTGCAGCAGCAGCGCGTTTCCTCAAGCAGGCATATAACAAATACGGCAACTGGGAAAGCACCATGGCCTCGTACAACGGCGGCCAGGCCCGCGTAAGCAAGGAACTCGACGCTCAGCTCGCCGACTCGGCATTCGACCTCTACCTCGTGGAGGAGACCTCGCGCTACCCATTCCGCGTATATGCGGCCAAGATACTGATGGAAGACCCTGCTAAATACGGCTATCGCCTGACCCCCGACCAGTTTTTCGCCCCGCATCGCTTCAAGGAGGTGACGGTCGACAGCACTATCGACGACCTACCCTCGTGGGCACAGGCCCAGGGAACTACCTACGCGCTTTTGCGCGAGTACAATCCCTGGCTGCGCGCCAAATCGCTGCCCGTTGCCGCCGGCAAGAGCTACACCATAAAAATTCCTCTGGAGAGCAGCATGTCGAAATCGGCAAATCCTATCACCCACAAGCAGCTCTACAACCACAAGTGGGCTAAATGACCCCTCTCCGCCCAAGAGAATACCTACTCTCACTCTCTATGACAAAAAAGACCTCTACACACACCGACATATCAGCCGTTGCCCCGACAGAAACGACCGCCGCCCCTATGGGGCAGCGCCTCGATGTAATCGGGGCACGCGTGCACAATCTCAAGAACATCGATGTGAGCATCCCCCACGGAGCGCTCACCGTAATCACGGGCCTCAGCGGCAGCGGCAAGTCGTCGCTCGCCTTCGACACCATCTATGCCGAGGGTCAGCGCCGCTACATCGAGACCTTCTCGTCGTATGCCCGCAACATGCTCGGCAACATGGAGCGCCCCGATGTGGACAAGATATCGGGGCTCTCGCCGGTGATTGCCATCGAGCAGAAGACCATCAACCGCAACCCGAGGAGCACCATAGGCACCACAACCGAGGTCTACGACTTCCTGCGCCTGCTCTTTGCCCGCATAGGCGAGGCACGCAGCTACCTCTCGGGCGAGCCGATGGTGAAATACACCGAGGAGAAAATAGTGTCGATGATTCTCGACCGCTACAACGGCCACAAAGTGTATGTGCTCGCGCCGCTGGTGCATAACCGCAAGGGACACTACAAGGAGCTTTTCGAGCAGCTGACCAAAAAGGGATTCCTCCATGTGAGGGTCGACGGCGAACTGCGCGAGATAACCTACGGCATGAAGCTCGACCGTTACAAGAACCACTCGATAGAGCTTGTGGTCGACAAGCTGAAGGTATCGGCCAAAGACGACAGCCGCCTGCGCGACTCGGTAGCCGCAGCCCTGCGTCAGGGCGGCAAGCAGATGATGCTGTTCGACCTCGACACCGAGCAGGTGGCTCACTTCAGCCAGGAGCTCATGGACCCCACCACGGGCCTGAGTTACCGCGAGCCAGCGCCGCATAACTTCTCGTTCAACTCGCCGCTTGGCGCATGCCCGCACTGCAAGGGCCTCGGCACGGTCAACATAGTCGACCGCGACAAGATAATCCCCGACCCGTCGCTGAGCATCCACGACGGCGCCATCGTGCCCCTGGGCAAATACAAAAACTCAATGATATTCTGGCAAGTGGCCGCCATTTGCGAGAAATACGGCTGCACCCTGCGCACACCGGTGAAAGACCTCCCCGAGGAGGCCATCACCGATATATTCGACGGCACGCCCGAGCGGCTGCAGATAAAGTCGGAGACACAGCAGATTTCCAACTATTTTCTCTCCTACGAGGGACTTGTGAAATACATCGAGATGCAGCAGAGTGAGGATGCCGGCGCCGAAGCCCAGAAATGGAGCGGTAAATTCTACTCGCGGCTCGTGTGCCCGGAGTGCAACGGCGACCGCCTCAACAAAGAGGCCTTGCACTTCTTTGTCGACGGCAAGAACATAGCCGAGCTCTCGCGTCTCGACATCTCCGAACTGCTGCAATGGTCGGAGACCGTGGAGAGCCGCCTCAACCAGCGCCAGCTCACCATAGGACGCGAGATACTCAAGGAAATCAGAAGCCGCCTGCGCTTCCTGGTGGATGTAGGTCTCGGATATCTGTCGCTCAACCGCAATTCAGCCACCCTCTCGGGCGGCGAGAGCCAGCGCATAAGGCTCGCCACACAGCTCGGCTCCGAGCTCGTGAACGTGCTCTACATCCTTGACGAACCGAGCATCGGACTGCACCAGAGCGACAACCGCCGCCTTATCGACTCGCTCGAGAAACTGCGCGACGCACAGAACTCGATTATCGTGGTGGAGCATGACCGCGACATGATGCTCAATGCCGACTACATAGTCGACATCGGCCCCAAGGCCGGACGCAAAGGGGGCAACGTGGTGTTTGAAGGCACTCCCAAAGAGATGCTCTCCACCGACACCCTCACTGCTGGTTACCTCAGCCGAAAGCTCAACATAGATGTGCCCTCGGTGCGCCGCCCCGGCAACGGCAAGACCCTTGAGCTGCTTGGCTGCACGGGCCACAACCTCAAGGATGTGGACCTCAGCATTCCCCTGGGCACATTCACATGCGTGTGCGGAGTGTCGGGCAGCGGCAAGTCATCGCTCATCAACGGCACCCTGCAGCCGGTGCTCTCCAACCTCTTCTACCGCTCCACCGACGAACCGCTCCCCTACCGCGAGTTGCGCGGCACCGACAACATCGACAAGATAGTGACCGTCGACCAGTCGCCCCTCGGGCGCTCGCCGCGCTCCAATCCGGCCACCTACACCGGAGTGTTCTCCGAAATCCGCAACCTCTTCGTAGGGCTTCCCGAGGCCCGTATCCGCGGCTATAAGCCGGGGCGATTCTCGTTCAACGTGTCGGGCGGCCGCTGCGAGGCCTGCAAAGGCAACGGCTACAAGACCATAGAGATGAACTTCCTGCCCGATGTGCTCGTGCCCTGCGAGGAGTGCTCAGGGCGCCGCTACAACCGCGAGACACTCGAGGTACGCTTCAAGGGCAAGTCGATAGCCGATGTGCTCGACATGACCATCAACCAGGCGGTGGAGTTCTTCGCCAATCAGCCCCGCATACTGCGCAAGCTCAAGATACTCCAGGAGATAGGTCTCGGCTATATCAAGCTCGGGCAGCCCAGTTCCACCCTGTCGGGCGGAGAGAACCAGCGCGTGAAGCTTGCCACCGAACTTGCCAAGCGCGACACCGGGCGCACACTGTTCCTGCTCGACGAGCCCACCACCGGATTGCATTTCGAGGACATCAAAGTGCTCCTCGCCGTGCTCAACCGCCTGGTGGAGAAAGGCAACACCGTGCTTGTGATAGAGCACAACCTCGATGTGGTGAAATGCGCCGACTACGTAATCGACATGGGCCCCGCCGGAGGCCGCGACGGCGGCCGCATCATCGCCACCGGCACCCCCGAGGCAGTGGCCGCCACCGACTCGCCCACCGCCCCCTTCCTCCGCGAGGAATTCTCCGCCTCCCCCGCCAGATAAACAACTTTAGCGCACAAATACAAAACAAAGAGACTGCGACAGCTGTGGGTGACACAGGGGCCGCAGTCTCTTGGTTTTGGGAGGTATCTGTTATCTATGAATCAGATGGACCTATGAATCAGATGGACTTCTCGACGGTCCACACGAAGGCGCGGAGCCCCAGAAGGGGCTTGGAGAGGTCGAGATCGTGCAGACGGTCAAGCAGTGAGTCTACCTGGTTGTCTTCCACCATGGCGATGATTGCCTGGGCCAGCGAGGGCCACGCATGGGTGCCGTAGTGGGGCTCTCCTGTCTTGGAACCGCGCCCCTGCACCTGCCCGAAGGCCGTGAAGCCACGGCAGTTTGAACGGGTGAGCAGATCGATGATTTTCTCGTGATGTGCCTGGTCGTAGGCTATGAATATGGCTTTCATTTGTAGGCTTGATTAGAGGTCGGCTGAAGAAGTGGATTTCTTGGTGAGTGCGGCACGGAGCTTGCGGCGCACGCGCTTCACGCCGTTGCCGGCAAACACGCAGTAGAGCACTGGCACGAAGAGCAGGGTGAGGATGGTGGAGAATGTGAGACCGCCGATCACGGCCACACCCATGGGTCGCCAGAGCTCGGCGCCCTGACCGGTACCCACCGCCATAGGCACCATGCCGAGGATGGTGGTGAGGGTGGTCATGACCACAGGACGCAGACGCGAGCGGCCGCCGTCGATCACGGCGCGGCGTATGCTGAGGCCACGCTCGCGATTGAGCGAGATGTAGTCGATGAGCACGATACCGTTCTTCACCACGATACCGATAAGCATGATGGCGCCGATCATACTCATCACATTCAGCGTGTGGCCGGTGAGCCAGAGGATGAGGAACACGCCCGAGAACGCGAAGAGCAAAGAGGTCATGATGATGCCGGGATAGGTGAGCGACTCGAACTGCGCGGCCATCACTATGTAGACCAGAAGCACGATGAGCACTCCGAGCATGAGGAGGTCGGAGAAGGAGTCCTGCTGGTCCTCATAGGAGCCGGCAATCTGTATCGAGATGCCCGAGGGGAGGCTGAGCGAATCGATTTCGGCCTGTGCGTCGGTCACTACCTGCGACAGAGGCACGCCGTCGACCACGGCCGATACAGTGATTACGCGCTCGCGGTCCTTACGCTCTATGGTAGGCGGAGTGAAGCGCTCCACCACTGTGCCGAGCTCCTTGAGGCGCACGCCCTTGCCGGTGTTGGTGTAGATCACGATATTCTCGATATCGGATATGCTGGTGCGGTGCTCCGGGGCATACATCACCTTGATGTCGTATTCCTCGCCGTCCTCGCGGAACTGCGATGCGGTGGAACCATTGATGCGGTTGCGCAGGTAGTAAGCTGCGGTCTGGAGACTGATGCCGTAGAACGACAGTTTCTCGCGGTCGAAATCCACCTGATATTCCGGCTGGTAGTCGGAACGCGAGATGGTCACATCGGCCGTACCGTTGATGCCGCGAAGTATTTGCTCGAGGTCGCGGGCCACCTTGTCGGTCTCGTCGAAATCGTAACCATAAATCTCGAAATCGACGGTCGACTGACCACCCATGCCGGCTCCTCGTCCGCCGCCCACATTCACCTGGGCTTTTTTGAATTCGGGAAAATCCTCGTTGATGTCGGCACGCATGTCGTCAGCGATATCACTGATGGAGCGCTTGCGGTCGCCCGGGTCCGACAGACGGATATTCATCGATATGATGTGGGGGCCGTTGTCGCTTAGCGACGCGAAAGTGTTGTCGCTCGAAGCCGGACCAACGGTGTAGCTCATGGTCTGGATTTCCGGATATTTGGAACTCCATACGCTGTCGAGGCGAGCCATGGAGGCCTCGGCCTCCTCTACTCTCGACCCGATGGGGAGCTCTAGATTCACGCCGATGCGGGCGTTGTCCTGTGTGGGGAAGAACTCGGTGCCCACGAACTGCATCAGGAATATCGAACCCACGAAGATGCCCAGACACACCAGTATAGTGGTACCGCGATGGGTGACCACCTTGCCGAGCAGACGGGCATAGGCGGCATCGAAGGCATCGAGGCCCTTCTCGATATGCGAATAAAAGTTCTTCTTGGTGTTGCGCGGACGCAGACGCAGCCACTGGCTGCAGAGCATCGGGGTGAGCGAGAGAGCGCAGGTGGTGGAGATAATCATCATGATGGTGACCATCCAGCCCAGTTGACGGAAGAGCACGCCGGTCATGCCGGTGACGAGTGTCAGCGGGAAGAACACCGCGATAAGCGTGAGTGTGGAGGCGATAACTGACACGGCCACCTCGTTGGTGCCGTGCACGGCGGCCTGCCTCGGGTCGGCACCTCGCTCTATGTGGGTTGTCACATTCTCAAGCACCACTATGGCATCGTCGACCACCATACCGATTGATATGGAGAGGGCCGACAGCGACACAATGTTGAGCGTGTTGCCAGTGGCATAAAGATAGATGAACGACGCGATGAGCGACACAGGAATGGTGATGACGATAATCATGGTGGCACGCCAACGTCCGAGGAACAAGAACACCACTATCATCACGAACAGAAGGGCATACATCACAGTCTCCACCAGCGAGTCGATGGTGTTGCGGATGTTGTCGGAAGTATCGACCACCACGCCTATCTTGATGTCGGACGGGAGGTTTTTCTGAAGTTGTGGAAGCATAGCCTGCACCTTTTCGGAAATCTGCACCGAGTTGGCGCCCGACTGCTTCTGAATGACGATAATCGCACCCTCCTCGCCGTCTATATAGGAGTGCTGGGTGCGTTCCTCGAGGCTGTCTTCCACACGGGCCACATCACTGAGATAGACGGTGCGCCCCTCGTAGGTGCCCACGGGAATGATGCGAAGCTGGTCGGTGTCGTCGAACTCGCCCTGCACTCGCATTGCGTATGTGTTCGAACCGATATCAAACGAGCCGCCGGGCACGTTGCGGTTCTCAGCGCCTATCACGCTTGCAATCTGCTCCACCGAAAGATTATAGGCCTCGAGACGGGTGGGGTCGACATACACGTGAATCTCACGTTTGGGGGCACCGGAAATCGACACGGAACCCACGCCGTCGACACGTGCCAGAGGATTGGCCACGTTGTCGTCGAGAATCTTGTATAGTCCCGCCATACTCTCCTTGGCCTGTACCGAGAGGATACAGATAGGAATCATGTCGGTGGAGAACTTGAAGATGATGGGGTTCTCGGCATCGTCAGGGAGAGTGGACTTGACCATGTCGAGCTTGTCGCGCACATCGTTGGTGAGCACATCGATGTCGTAGCCGTACTCGAACTCGAGGGTTATGACCGCTGTGTTCTCGCGCGAGGTGGATGTGATATGCTTGAGGTGCTCCACGGAGTTGAGAGTGTTCTCAAGGGGCTTGGTCACGTTCTGCTCTATATCCTTGGCGCTCGCGCCCGGATACATCGTAATCACCATCAGAGTGTTGGTATCTATATCGGGGTAGAGGTCGATAGGGAGCTTCGTGAGTGAGAAAAGGCCGAGGATGATTACCGTCAGGAAGCTGAGGGTAGTCATGATGGGGCGTTTTACCGCCGAACTGTATAGGCTCATCTTATTGCTTTATGGCTTGTGTGATGAAACATATATTAAAGGCTGTCGGCTGCAACTGTGGTCTTGGCGGCGGGAGCTGCACTGCCGGCGAGCTGCACCTTGGCACCGTTGGCGAGGCGGTTCTGACCTTTCACCACCACCTGCGAACCCGATTCCACGCCTGAGACAAGCTCATATGTATCGCCGAGGCGCTGGCCGAGCTGCACCTTGGTGAAGCTCACCGTGTTGTCGGCGGGATTGAACACATACACATAATGGTCGCCCGAACCGGTCTGCTTCACTACAGCCTTATCTGGCACAACCACGTGGTCGGCCTGGCCGAGGTTAAGGGTCACACGGCCGAACATACCGGGCATGATGCGCGAGTCGGAGTTGGGCACCGAGATTTCCACACCGAATGTGCGGCTCTGGGTATCGATGGTCGGCATCACTGTGGTGACCTTGCCCTGGAACATTTCGTCGCCGTAGGTGTCAAATCTCACCTCGGCAGGCATCCCTTTATGGATGTGTGGCACATCGCTCTCAGAGGCATTGATGACCACCTTCACAGGCTGAGTGCGTCCGATGGTGAGCACAGGCATATTGCCTGTCATATCGCCCGGATCGTAGTTGCGCTTTGTCACTACGCCTGCAATGGGCGAGGTGAGCACGGTGTTCTCACGGGCGTTGCGCAGAGTACGCTCGGCCTGAGCAAGAGAGTTCTTGGCATTCACCAACTGTATCTCCATCTGGTCGACCTGTTGCTGTGTGCCCCCGCCAATGGCGAGTAGCTGCACGGCGCGGTCGTAGTTGAGCTGCACATTGTTGAGGTTGGCACGGGCGTTGTCAACCTGTGTCTCGTAGGCGAAGGTGTTCACATCGTCGAGTTCCACAAGCTTCTGGCCTTTTGAAACCTGCTGGCCCTCGTCTACAAGGATGTTCTTGATGCGGTTGGGCATCGAACTTGAAATGTTGTTGATGATTTCAGGCTCGGCCGAAGCGGTATATACTCCGGTCTGGTTCACAATCTGGCTTGTAACGGTGGCCACTTCCACAACGGGCAGTTTCTCGGCCTTTGCCGAATCGCTGTCATCCTTGCCACTGCCCGAGCAGGCGGCGGTCAGAGCGCCAAGCAGCGCGAGGCAACCGAGTTGGTATATTCTGATATTCATAGTGTGTAATGTTTTTTATCGTGATGTGGGAATGCCGAGCGCATCCTCGCGGCCCAGCAGAGTGTCGAGCTCGGAGGTCGACACGAGATAGTTGTAGATGGCCTGGAAATAGGCGAGCTGCGCCTGTGTGTTGGCAAGCTCGCTGTCGCGCAGGTTGAGATATGTGGCGGCGCCTATCTCGAAGCTCTTCTGCATTATCTCATATGCCTTGGCCGCCTGGCGCACGCCCTGCTCGCTACTTTCGATCTGGCGCACCTGCTTGTTGATGTTGTCGAGCGCAAGGTCGACCTGCATGTTGAGGTTATTGACCAGGTTCTCACGCTGAAACTCCATCTCCTGCACCTGCAGTTTGGCCTGTTTCACGGCGCTACGGCGTCCGAGGCCGTTGAATATAGGCACCTGAAGCACCAGGGCCACATTGCTGTAGGGATTGAAAATCTGGTTTTTGAGGGCATTTCCGCTGCTCATGGCATTCCAGTTGAGATTGTAGCTCGCCGCAAGCGTGGGAATCCAGGCGAACTTACGCATGGTGAGTGTCTTGCGCAGAGTCTCGGTCTGAATGTCGAGAGTGCGGAGCGATGTGTTTCGGTCGAGCGAGCGTCCGGCGCCGAGCGAGTAGCCATACATCTCACTTTTCATATCTGCAAGAGCCACCGACGGCATCACTGCCACCTCGTTGTCGATGCCCATAAGCATCTTGAGCTGGAGCGAGCACTGGCGCACCGAGATGTCGGCCTGCAACAGTTCGGGCTCGATGTTCGATACCTGAACCGAACTTCTCAGCACATCATATTCCGAAGCGGTGCCGTTGTCGAACTGGCCGGCATACATGTCGGCATTCATTTTGGCTATTTCATAATTCTGCCTGATTACATCGCGCGAGGCCACGGCGAGCATCAGGGCGTAATAGGCCTTGTTGATGTTGTTCACCAGGTCGAGACGCGAGGCACGCGCCTCCTCGAGACTGGCGAGAATCTGTGTGTCGCTTATCTGAATCGACTTCCACAGAGCGGCGTTGACCAGCGGCATGGAAGCCGAGAAACCGAAGTTCCAGTTGTTGTCGGTACCCATCTTGAACTGCTGGGTGTGTCCGCCCATGTTCATCGAAATGGTCTGCAGCTTGATGGTGCGCTGAAAAGAGCCCTGGAAATCGATGTTTGGGAAAAGATTGGCGAGCACCTCGCGCTTGGAATAGTCCATGCGCTTGACCTCGAGGTCGGCAATACGGATGGTGGGATTATCCTGAAGGGCAATCTCCACGCACTCGTTGCGCGACAGGCGCAGCGTGTCACCGGAAACCACCGCAGCTCCGGCTGTGAAAGCCGACACCGCAAGAGTGACCGAGACCGCTATGAGTCGGGATAAGACAGTCATGTGTGTGATAATGATATTTGACAAAATAATCGTTTTCAAATATAGTGGCAATCTTCAAAACATCAGTGTAATCAGCCCATAATATGGTTTATATATTAAGGTGAATGCCACACTACAAAGGTGCAAAATTAGCCATAAATAATGAAAGCACAAACAGTCTCCGAGTACAATAGTCTCCCGCACAGCCAATCTACCCAAATATTCCCGTTTTACAGCCTTTCTTACCAATAATATTACCCGGGTTGTATATTTTGATATTCATCAGGCGCATTCCGCATTCACAAGCTACAAGCCATGTGCATTGTTTTTTCGGGATTAGAAAAAAAATGCGTATCTTTGCGCACAACTATACATGTGCAAACAACAAAACGAAATTATAGCAATTAAACCGATAATACAGCAATGGCACAACAGGAAGATGTGTTTAAGAAAATAGTGTCGCATGCCAAGGAATATGGCTTCGTATTTCCCTCAAGCGAAATCTACGACGGACTGTCGGCCGTATACGACTACGGTCAGAACGGTGTGGAACTCAAGAACAATATCAAGCGCTACTGGTGGGAAGCCATGACGCTGCTCCACGAGAACATCGTAGGCATCGACTCGGCCATATTCATGCACCCAACCATCTGGAAGGCTTCGGGTCACGTGGACGCTTTCAACGACCCTCTGATCGACAACCGCGACTCAAAGAAGCGCTACCGCGCCGATGTGCTCATCGAGGAGCAGATTGCAAAATACGACGATAAAATTGAAAAAGAGGTGGCAAAAGCCGCCAAACGCTTTGGCGAAAGCTTCGACGAGGCTCTTTTCCGCGAGACCAATCCCCGCGTGGCCGAGACCAAAGCCAAACGCGACGCACTGCATCAGCGCTTCTCCGATGCCATGAACGCCAACGACCTCGATGGTCTGCGCCAGATCATAATCGACGAGGAGATTGTGGACCCCATCAGCGGCACCAAGAACTGGACCGATGTGCGCCAGTTCAACCTGATGTTCAAGACTGAGATGGGCTCTACTGCCGACGGATCGATGACAGTGTTCCTGCGTCCCGAGACCGCTCAGGGTATCTTCGTGAACTACCTCAACGTACAGAAAACCGGTCGCATGCGCATCCCATTCGGTATCGCGCAGATAGGCAAGGCCTTCCGCAACGAAATCGTTGCACGCCAGTTCATCTTCCGCATGCGTGAGTTCGAGCAGATGGAAATGCAGTTCTTCGTGCGCCCCGGCACCGAGATGGAGTGGTTCAAGAACTGGAAGGAGACCCGTCTGCGCTGGCATAAGGCCCTTGGTCTGGGCGACGACAAATACCGCTTCCATGACCACGAGAAGCTCGCCCATTATGCCAACGCCGCCACCGACATCGAGTTCCGCATGCCATTCGGCTTCAAGGAAGTGGAGGGCATCCACTCTCGCACCGATTTCGACCTCTCGCAGCACGAGAAATTCTCAGGCAAAAAGATACAGTATTTCGACCCCGAACTCAACGAGAGCTACACTCCCTATGTAATCGAAACCTCGATTGGCGTGGACCGCATGTTCCTTTCGGTACTCTGCTCAGCCTATGAAGAGCAGGCTCTCGAAGGAGGCGACACCCGCGTGGTGCTACATTTGCCCGAGGCACTGGCTCCGGTGAAATGCGCCGTGATGCCGCTCGTGCGTAAGGACGGTCTGCCCGAGAAGGCCCGCGAGATTGTGGCTGACCTCAAATTCGACTTCAACACCCACTACGAGGAGAAAGACTCAATCGGCAAGCGCTACCGCCGTCAGGATGCCATAGGCACACCTTTCTGCATTACCGTCGACCACCAGACTCTGGAAGACAATACCGTGACACTGCGCGAACGTGACTCCATGGTACAGAAACGTGTGGCCATCGCCGACCTCCACACCCTCATCCATGACCGCGTAAGCCTAAACTCCCTGCTCCGCAAGCTAGGTTAAACATCAATCTAACTGTTCAAAATTGTTTATTTAATAGTAACCGATTATCTCATTTATAATTTTGAACGGTCACTTAACACAGACAGAATAATGAAAAAAGGTACAATAACACTAATAATAATCGGAGTAATCCTTGTGATTCTCTGCGGCACAGGTTGCTCGCAGTACAACGGTATGGTCGACGCCGATCAGGCCGTGCAGCGCCAGTGGGGCCAGGTGCAGAACCAGTATCAGCGCCGCGCCGACCTCATCCCCAACCTCGTGTCGACAGTAAAGGGATATTCCGAGCATGAATCGACTACCCTCGAGAGCGTGACCCGCGCCCGCGCAGGCCTCAGTGAAGCTTATAGTGCCGCACAGCAGGCCAACACCGAGGCTCAGGCCGGAGCTCCCGAAAACCTCGCCGCTTTCCAGCAGGCTCAGGAGAAACTGCAGAGCGCCCTCGGCATCTATGTAAACGCCGTGCGCGAGGCTTATCCCGACCTCAAAGCCAACCAGAACTTCCTCGATCTGCAGGCTCAGCTTGAAGGCACAGAAAACCGCGTCAGCACCGAGCGTCAGCGCTACAACGAGGAGGTGGAGGCATACAACAAAAAGGTGCTCCGTTTCCCCGCACGCATTTTCGCATCGCTTTTCGGTTTCAGTTCCAAGCCCATGTTCCAGGCCGACCAACAGGCACAGTCGGCTCCTAAAGTGGAATTCTAACCCTCAGGCAGGATGAAAAGAATTATCTATGCTATAGCGCTTCTGGTAGTGGGCCTGCCGTTGCTCAACTCCTGCAGCAAAGATGACAGCTACAGGGATGTGTGGGAGGATTACCGCGACTGGCGTAACGAGAACCTCACCTGGCTTGCAGAACAGGAGACTGTAATAGATGACAAGACCGGCGAGCCGTTCTACACAAAAGTTGTAGCACCGTGGAATCCCGGCTCATACGTGCTCTTCCACCGCTTCAACGACCCGGCCGAGACAGCAGGCAACCTCACGCCCATGCTCACCTCCACCGTGACCGTCACCTACCAGCTTCACCTCTACAACGGCGAGTTGGCCGATGACTCGAAGGGGCTCGAAGGTGGCGTGCTCACATCGCAGCTATCGTCGCTCATTTCCGGATGGCATATAGCCATGAGCCAGATGCATGTAGGCGACACAGTGCAGGTTGTAGTACCCTATACAGAAGGCTACGGCGCCCAAAGTTCGGGTAATGTACTCCCCTACTCTGTGCTCCGCTTCAACATAAAGCTGAAGGATATACCCCACTACGAGACCCGCCCCTGATTTACAATAAAACATAATGCGCTCCCCTGCCATGCCGGTGGGGAAGCGTATCTTTTTATCAAGAATTCAATCTCCCTGTAACCAATCATGAAAAAACTACTACTCACAGCATCGCTCATTGCAGCCTGCGCCGTAGAAATGTGCGCGGAATCGGCCATCTATGCCTGCGGCCACATACGCCGCCAGCGCCCCAATACCATAGAAACCCTCCGCAACTCGGGTTATACCACTGTGATACTCTTCAACGTGAATGTGGAGAACGACGGCTCGCTGACCACAGATTTCAGCTGGAGCTCGCAGACTGCCGCCGAAGCCGGAGGCATAATCTGCCGTGACGGAGAGTATATCTTCGACCGGTATCAGCCCGAATATATCAACGACATAAAATCAATACTCGAGCAACCCACATCGGTGCAGCGTCTGGAGATATGCATAGGCGGATGGGGCAACGGTTCATACGGCCATATCCGCGACTTCATCAAGGCTCACGGCACCGACGAGAACACCATGCTCTACCGTAACTTCAAAGCGCTCAAGGAGGCTATCCCCGAGATTGAAGCCGTGAACAACGATCAAGAGCAGGATTACGACCTCGAGACTGCCATAAAATTCCACTCTATGCTCGCCAAGATAGGCTACAAGACCACCGTGGCTCCATACATGAACCGCAACTACTGGCGAGACCTCGTGTCGGCCCTCAATACCGAAGCCCCCGGCACATGCGATATGGTTTACCTCCAGACCTACGGCGGAGGCGCAAACAACAATCCCAACGACTGGAAAGTGTTCGGCGATATTCCTATGCTGGTTGGTTTCGACTGCGAGGCAAACGACAACATGACCACAATGGAGAACCAGTTCAAAAACTGGCGCGACAAATGCGGCGTCGTAGGCGGATTCCTGTGGAACTACAATAGCGAGGCCCGCGTGCAAGGCGACTGGGCAACAGCCATCAACCGCATATTCCATAAACCGGAAGGCACGCCAGCAGCCACCTTCCATGCCGACACAAACTACCTCGGCTACAGCGTGGGACTTCCAGTGGGGTCATACACGTTAGGCGAAATGGCACGCCTCGGCATCAAACCCAAAGATATCGCATCGGTGAAAGTAGAGCCAGGCTACAAGGTGACACTCTATCAGGGCGGTAACTTCGACGGCACATCGATGACAGTCACCGAATCCAAAAACACCCTGTCACGATTCAACAACCGCACATGCTCCATCGTTATAGAGCCCGACGGGCAGGGTGCCGCGGAGGCTCCCGTCGCCGATGCCGACTCTTATCCCGCCAGCTATTTCAACCTTCAGGGACAGCATATAGAAGCCCCCGCTCCGGGCACCCTGTGCATCAGAGTGAGCGGGGCGGAGGCGACTAAAATTTTTATCCGCTGACATCAGCCAGGCGGTGTGTCACGCGCACATCATGCGTCGATAAGGAAGCGGTCGGCATCCATGGCGGCGCGGCATCCCGAAGCGGCAGCATTCACAGCCTGCTGATAGATGGGGTCGGCGCAATCGCCTGCGGCAAACACCCCCGGCACGCTGGTGGCAGTAGAAGGCGAAGCCACTTTCAGATAGCCCTCGGCATCCATATCTACCTTGCCACGGAAAATTTCGGTATTAGGTGTATGTCCGATTGCAAGGAAAAATCCGTCAATTGCCAAATCGAAACGACGCTCCTGCGGAGTGTCAACATTCTCCACCACATGAGCGCCTTCAAGCACTTCACCACCATAGAGGCTGAGAGTATTGCAGTTAAAAAGCACTTCAATATTCTCGGTCTCCTCAATACGGTGCTGCATTACTTTCGAGGCACGCAGGAAGGGCTTACGCACAATCAGATATACTTTTTTCGCAAGGGAAGCGAGATATACGGCTTCCTCGCAGGCGGTGTCGCCACCCCCCACAACAGCCACAACGCGCTTACGGTAGAAAAATCCGTCGCATGTGGCGCAGGCCGACACACCCATGCCCATGAACTGACTTTCACCGGGGATGCCCAGATAACGCGCCGAGGCGCCTGTTGAGATAACAACGGTTTCAGCTTCTATTGTGTCCCCGTTGTCGGCCGTGAGCCTGAACGGACGGTGGGAGAAGTCGACCTCGGCAATCTGCCCCATGCGGATATCGGCTCCAAAACGCTTGGCCTGCTGACGAAACTCATCCATCATCTGCGAGCCATTGATACCCTGGGGATAGCCCGGGAAATTCTCTACATCTGTAGTGGTAGTGAGCTGGCCGCCGGGCTGAGGACCCTCAAGCACTATGGGTTTAAGATTGGCACGCGAGGCATAGATGGCCGCGGTGAAACCGGCAGGACCGCCTCCTATGATGGCACAACGGGTTGTGTGGGTTGTTGACATGGTCTTATGATAAATTTTATGAGTTTTATATAATCAATGCAGGAAAGCTCATTAACGGAGGTCTACAATCTCCACTCCGGGATATTTTTTCGCATCGAAACGGAAAGCAGATGCCGCAGGAGCTTTGACTTTCTCTATTTCCTTGATTTTTATTGAAGTGACAGCACCGTCAGTGGTGTAAAAAACAATCTCTGAAGGCAGTGATGTGGCCTGCGACACGGCTAGCACTATTTTGGAATAGTCGGATTGCCCTTTCGGCTTGAGCTCAAGCATGTCGAAACCTGCTGGAGCCGTGAGGCGCCGTGCGGTGTATTCTGCCCGCAGGCTTTCCATTATGGCAAACGGATTGACCTGTGTAAGTTCGTCGGCTGTAGGCTCCGACACGCTCACTTCGCTTGTTCCGAGTGAATAGGTCCACTGCGTGCGTCCGTCATACCATGTCTGCATGGCCTGTGTTGAGAGGTGGAAGCGGCTGCCGGCGAGAAGGATGTCGCCGGTAGCTGTCTCGCCGTTGTATTTTACCGAAAACGAGGCCTTCAGTGCCGGCATGCTTTTCATTGCCTTGGAGGTGCGTGTCATAATGTCGGCCGCCGTAGGAATAGCGGCGAAGGCCGGGAGCGAGACCATCAGCAGCATTATTGCCGAAAATATTTCGCGGAATTTCTTCATATCTTAGAGCTTGTTTAATAATAAATGTTACGGGCAGGGCGGTCAGTCGTCGCGCAGATTTTCGCTTGCGATGAGGGAGTTATGGGGGTCCATAACGACCGAAGAACAAGCGGAAAGATGCCGGCGAATGGCCGATTGAAAGTATTATTTTCATACAATTAACATATTTTTACTATTATTTCATGGACGGAGGTAAATTCCTATGATTATAAAATCACCTTTGCTTCGCATATCTTGGCCGGTTTTCGTCCTGTTCCTCAGTCATGTACTTCAGTACACTCCTTCGTCACATGGCGAAAACCGTCTCAAGCTATGCGACCCTGCCGGCAACATTTATTATTAAACAAGCTCTTAATTGATAACGGATTGACTGATGATGCGGTTCATGGCATCACAGAGAGTGAAGGATATCCTGCAGCCCGATCATGTCGACAAGCACCTGGCGGGGCTTTCCTCCCGACACCGGCGCCGGACCGACTATACCAACGGCCTCGAGCTGATCCATTATTTTGCCCGCGCGGGCAAAACCGATGCCGAAACGACGCTGTACTGCTGTGGTGGAACCGATACCGGAGTTCACCACAGCCTCGGCAACTTCGTTGAAAAGCACATCGCGGTCACCCAATGTGCCTGCGCCGGCGCCAAGGCCCATCGAACCGGAGCCTTCATTTTCCATAGTAGGCTCGGGCAGAATGTATGCTGTGGGATAACCGGCCTGCGACTCTATGTGGTGGCAGATGGCCTCCACCTCGGGTGTGTCGATGAAGGCACACTGCACTCGGGTGAGATTGCCGTTGTGCATGAACAGCATGTCGCCGCGGCCGATGAGCTGATTGGCTCCGGGTGTATCGAGGATGGTGCGGGAATCGACCATGGATGTCACACGGAAAGCTATACGGCCCGGGAAGTTGTTTTTAATCATGCCGGTAATCACATCAGTTGAAGGGCGCTGTGTGGCCACAATCATGTGTATGCCCACGGCGCGGGCCTTCTGCGCGATACGTGCCACAGGCTTCTCGATTTCTTTGCCTGCCACCATTAGAAGGTCGGCAAACTCATCGATAATCAGCACTATATAGGGCATGAAGTGATGGCCACGGTCGGGCATGAGACGCTTCTGCACAAACTTCTCATTGTATTCAGCGATATTGCGCACTCCGGCATCGCGGAGCAGGGCCAGACGGTTATCCATCTCGGTGCATAACGATATGAGAGTGGGGAGCACCTTGTCCATCTGGGTTACCACAGCCTCCTCCTCATCAGGCAGCTTGGCCAGGAAATGGCGCTCGAGCACGCTATAGAGGCTGAACTCGACCATTTTTGGGTCTACAAGCACAAACTTCAGCTCAGCGGGATGGCGTTTGTAAAGCAGAGATGCTATGATGGCGTTGAGGCCCACCGATTTACCCATACCGGTCGCACCGGCCACAAGAAGGTGAGGCATTTTGGCGAGGTCGGCCACAAACACCTCGTTGGAAATGGTGGCGCCCATGGCCATGGGAAGCTGTTCCTTGCCTTCGATGAAACGCTTGCTGCTCAAGATGCTGCGAATCGATACCGTCTGTGGGTCTTTGTTAGGCACCTCGATGCCGATGGTGCCCTTGCCGGGCATGGGCGCTATGATGCGGATGCCAAGGGCCGAGAGCGACAGGGCGATGTCATCGCCGAGGTTTCTGATTTTGGCGATACGCACGCCCTCGGCTGGGATTATCTCATAGAGAGTCACCGTAGGGCCCACAGTGGCCTTTATCTTGCTGATTTCGATGCCGTAGTCGTTGAGGGTCTTGCGGATGCGGGCCTGATTCTCCTCCTGCTCGTCGATGTCAACGATGTTTTCTTTCTGAGGTATGTCGCGCAGAAGGTCAACCGACGGCTTCATATAATGCGAGAGTTCGGCAGTGGGGTCGTAAAGCTCTGTACGCCCCTCGTCGGCTGTCTCTATCTGTTGTGTAACCACCTCTATTTCCTCAGGGGAAGTTTCCGCTACTATCTCAGCACTGACTTGAGAATGAGGCTGCTGCTCTGGCTGATGGGAGGGTCGTTCCTCGGGCTGATGGGAGGGTTGCCCGGCGGGAGGCTCCGGGGGAAGATAACGGGCATGGTCAGCGATGGCATAGGGGTCTTCGGCCGCCGGAACGGAGTCGTCGAAGCCCACCGTAACCGGAACGCGAGGCTCTTCGGGCTCGTCGTCGGCATGGGCGGCTGCCGTTTCATCCTGTGCCGCCTCGCGACGGTCAGCCGCATTCATGGCTTCACGCACCCTTATGCGATCCTGTTCATGCTCGTATCTCGACTGCTCGAGTTTCTGCAGATATGCCCGGCGCATGGAGCGCCAACGGCTTATCAGACGGTAAATATCGTTGATAAACACATAGCATACGGCCACGATGGCCAATGCGCTCACAAGCGCGGCACCCACCCAGTCGGTATTGGCCACGAGCCATTGGTTGACATACTGGCCGTGGTAGCCTCCGAGATTATAGTCGGTGCCGAGCCAGAGCGACACAAGGCCGAGAGCGAGCGATGTTGTGATGCCAACAAGCAATGTCTTGAATGTAAGTGACCAGAAGGATATCTTGCGCAATCCCATCAGTCCTAGTCCGAGAAGCACCAGATAGACAAGAAGCGCTACCGAACCAAGGCCGAAGCCCTCGACAATCACGGTGTGAGCCAGACGGGCGCCCACTGGGCCTGCCGCATTGTGTACATCGCCGGCTGCAGCCATCTCGCCGATTGTCTGCGATGTCACGGCACTCTGGTCTTCTGCTCCTGTGCGGAGAAACGAAATGGAAGCCACGGCCATATAGACCGCCACAAACACGAGCGCCACTCCTAAAACAGCATGGAAGCGTCTGTCGCACAGGAATTTCACCACCGCATAGTCGTGAAACGGCTTGCGGGGCTTTTTCTCTTTTGGCTTGGCTGACTTGCGCGAGGGCTGTGAGGCATTACGGCTCTGGGAAGACGGCGCCGATGCAAGCCGCTCGGCTGGTTCTGTCTCACGGCGCGCGCGCTGGCGGCTTCGGGGTCGCTCGTTGTCGCGCTGACTGTCGCGCATATCCCCTCGGCGTGATACGGAGTTTTCCGGGCGCCTGTCGCGGTCATCTATATCAGAGTCGTATTGGTCGCGATAAGTGCGGTCAGGGTCGTAGCGCGAACCGTAAACCGGGCCGTCAAGTTCATCGTCGTAATAGTCTCGTCGGTCAGCGGCGCTATAGCGACGCCTACGTTCGTCACGGTCAAATGAATCGCGGCTGTTGCCGCGATTGTCATATATATCGTCTCTCATGTAGCGTTCTTCTCTCATTAGCAATGTGATAAAGTGTTTGGTTGAAATACCAATCACAAATTTAGACAAAAAACATGAGATTTCTACGACGATAGAATAAAAACAAGGTAAAATTTACAAGCAGCAAACCGCGGCCGAAGTAATGGCCGTCAGTCGAGCAGGGGGTCGTCGCCTTCCGAACCGTCAGGATAGTCAGGAAGCACGGGTTTCTGCTTTGTCGGAGCCTTGGGTGCAGGTGTTTTGGGCTTCGCGGGAGAAGAAGGCGTAGTGGTCTTGGCAGGCTTCTCCACAGGCTTTTCAGGAGCCGATGGGTTGGCCGGTATGGCGGGTTTCGCAGGAGCTTTAGCCTTGGTGTCAGGTTCGGCGGCTGCGGGTTCGGGCTGAGTCGGCTCTTGTGCGGGCTGTTCGGCGGCAGGCGGCTCTGCAGCGGGTTGCTCTATGGGAGTTTCAGCTTCGGGCACAGATTCCGGCTGTTGTTGCTCGGACTGTTCCTCAGCAGGCTGTTCGGTTACCGGTTGCTCTTCAGCAGGTTGAGTTTCAACAGGCAGCTCTTCAGGTTGCTCTTCGGGCATACCCTCCGATGTGCCGAAGATGTCTGGCGGCAGCACCGCCTCTTCAGTGTCACGGTAGGTCTTATCCTGCATGTAACGGAAATAGTCATCGAACGAGCGGCCACTCTTCAGCAGCTTGTCGAAGTTGTCGACGGAAATCACCACGGGGCGTACTTCGGAAGGCAGCTGCAAATCGGCGGACTGAGCCATCACCTTACGATAATGGTTGATTTCCTCCACATTGCGGAACCCTTTAATGATAAGAAGGCCGAGGCGTCCGAAATTCATCTGTTCGAGGTCGAAGTCTTTCACCACGAACGACTTGAAATTATGACGGGCCACATCATAAAGAAGTCCGTTAGGCGAGATACGGTCGGTGGGGAAGAGGAGTATCAGATACTGTGCGGCCTCGGGGTTGAGGTCGAACTCAAGCTCACCCTCGTTGGCCACAGCGGTGGAGTCGTTGCTGAGGCGGATATCCCACAGTAGTCCGCGCATGTTGCTGCCCGAGTTTTCGGCCAGTTTGCGTCCGAGCGCCAAGCCTTTGAGATATGACGAGGCATATGGGGAGATGTCGGTGTCGGGATAGCGCTGAAGCATCTCGAGAAGTGTCTCGCGGAAGGCATCCTGATTTTTTTCAGTCACATATGCAAGAGCCTCAAGGAACATGAACTTCGGCATCAGTCGGGTGAGCGGGAAATCCTTGCGCACCTCCTTATAGATTTTGTGCACGAGGGCATTGTCGTTGGCCATATAAGCCTCGAGAGCCTCGTCGTAGAGCGAGTTCTCACGCTCGAGCATACGACGCAGCGACTCCACATAGTTCGGGTCGCGGAGAGCCTGCCCGTAGTTGGAATCGGGGAATTCCGAAAGTATCAGCTGACGATAGTGCTCTGCCTTAGCCGTGTCGCCCGAACGCATGAACATGAGATACATATTATAATATGCATCAAGGCGATAGATGTTGTCGGGATAGCGTGTGAGCAGGGATGTGAACTCGGTCTCGGCGCTGTGGAAATCCTCAAGCTTGTCCTTCAGTATAAGGCCCATGTTATACAGTCCCTCCTGGATGATGTCGTTGGCGGTCTGCTTGTCGGCATCGGTCGTGGGTATCTGCTTTAGATAGTATTCTGGGAAGTGTGGATCGTTCTCCTTCTGGCTCTCCTCAGCAGTTTCTTCCGACTCCTGTTCGGCGGCATCGCCTTCGGTGTCGCCTTCGGCCGACGCGTCGCCTTCTTCGGCAGAGCCTTCGGTACCAGTGCCGAAATCGTTGAAGTTGAATGTAGACTTGTTGCGACGGCGCCAGTCATCCTCCAGGCGTCGGTTGCCCCATTTGCGCTGGAACTCAGTGCGGCCGGCGTTTTTGGTAGCCGTATTGTAGAAATACCACGAATCGTCGCCATTGTTCATGGCGAATGTCTGTGGCGCCTTGGTGTTGCCGGCGAGGTCGGAGGCCTCTGCGTCGCGGTTGGCCAGAAACTCCTCACGGGCGGCAGCCTCGGCCTCCTCTTTCTCCTTCTTTTTCAGTTCCTCGATTATGTGGTTCACGGCCGCAAGTTGCTCTTCCGGTGTCATGGCCGCCAGACGGAGCAGCGAGTCCTGAAGCTCTACATTCTCGGAGTAGACGGCCAGCTCGTCGAGCAGGTCGGAACGCTTCTTTATGGCACGATAATCGGGATATGTCTCGGGCAGCTGCGGCACAGCCTCGGCATAGCACGGCTGTGCCTTGGCATATTTCCGCAGGTCGTAATATAGGCTGCCTAACGTAAGCTGTGATATGGCCTTCTCGATACCATTGCGGGTACTTTTCTCAGCGGCGAGCTCATAGTTGGCTATGGCGTTGGCGGTATCGCGGCGCGAGAGGTAGAGGTTGCCTATGGCATAATATATCTGGTCGAGATATTCCTTGTTGCGATCGTAGCGTGTCATACGCTTGAGCGCGTTCACCTCAGGCTTGATGTCGGTGCCCGAGAACACCTCGCTTTGCTTGATGCGCGCATTGAATTTCGTGCGGTACGAGGCCGACGAGCTGCTGCCTGCTTTGTGGAAAGCCTTGTATGCGGCATCGCGCTGTCCGGCGAGCGAATATATCTGGCCCAAAAGGAACCACAAGCGGGTTTTCTGGGCTCCATTGCTCAGTTTTATGGCCTCCTGAAGCGGGGGGATGGCCTTGGCATACTCTTTCGAACGTATCAGCCAGTCGGCCATGGCGGTGTTATAGAGCAGTTTGAGCCGCTTGTTCACCAGTTGCTCGGGTTTAATCCTCGTGAGGATGGTCTCAGCCTCATATAGCCAGTCCATGGCACAATATGAGCGTGCCTCCCACAGCTTTGCCTCTGTGACGGTGTTGGGTAGCCAGGTGAAATGCTTGGAAATATAGAAGAAGGTGGCTGCCGAGCCGAGGAAGTCGCCGTTCATGAACTGTGAGCGACCCATCATCATCCACGAATTGTGGAGAAACGGGTTATACTCCTCGCGCTTCATCCATGCCTTATACTCGGGGTCGGAACTTTTCCCGGCCTTCTTGGCAGGCTTTTTCTTGATGGAGCGCAGCTGTATGGCTTTCTGAGCCTTCTCTATCGAGCGGTCGAAATTGCCGGTTGGCTGAGGCGCCTTCTCATCGGCCTTGGCCTCGGCCGGATGCATGAAGAGTGTGCGGGTGTAATCATCCTCATAGGAAGTTTCCATATCCTTGAGGGTCTGCTTGTAGTGCTCATCACCGTTGAAGTGAATATTGTAACGGGTGATAAACGCCTGATACTTACGGGTGGCGGCGTTGTTTTTCTTCGGCGAGCACGACTGCAGTGCCGCTCCCGCCAAAAGGAGCGAAGCCAACAAACACAATATGCCGAACGACTTCCTCAAAATATATCTTTACACGCAGTAAATTACGGGAAACCGATATTATATGGTCTACGATTTCCAATGGCACTACCTTAAATAACGCCCTGCATGGCTCTTTATTGCGCTTTATCACACTTTTGTGGCACCTCTGTCAATGCATGAAACTAACGCCGGGAAAGAGCTGAAATGTTAAAAATCAAGGAGAAGCAACATTGTTAACAATTTGTAACACTGAGGTAACAATGCGATTATATCTTTGCATCGGATTTAGACAGAGTCACATTTTTGATTCGGAGTCACATCCCGAAAGATATAACGACACCTAAATCTACTTTTGAAAAAACGCCAAATAGTTTACAAATAGTATTAGAGCAAAGTAAATAAAATACTTCATTATCCCTTAAAAGCGGGTCGTCGATGATGACGCTCCGTTTTTTTATGCTTTTTTTGCAGCGTCAATACTCCTACATTTTATTAAACCATGAGCAGAAATGGGCATTTCATTGGAATTATGGGGATTTTTTTGCGTTAGTTTGGAATAAAATTGCTAATTTTGCCGTAAATTCACTAAAAAGTTGTTTTTCAATATATAATAAAAATATCAAAGAGCTTAGCACTCTTCTATACAGCATTAATTAGGTATAACTTTCTAATAACTAACTAATCCAATCACACGCATTAAAAAACAATCAGGAAAAATTTCACAAACAGTTATGAAAAAATTTGCTTTAATGTCAGTATCGTTGCTGATGGCACTCATGCCTCTGACCTCATGTAGCAGCGACGATGATCCTAAGAAGGTAGGTCCCGTAGCGCCCCTCTTCTCCGAGACAGTCTATACAGCCGAAAACGGTCTGGAGCTTACCTACAGCGGTGCTCCCATGCTCGGCAAAACAGTAAAATTCACACCAGATGCTAATGACGGCACAAAAGGGAGTCTCACTCTCTACAGCACTTTCGACCTCTCGGCAATACCTGTCGATGACGCACTGGAACCCGCTCCGATAGCAGGCCCCGGCGTAATTCCCGGCTCTGCCGAGACAGTGCTTGACATAAAACTCGAAGGCAACAGCGACAACGCAAGCTTCTCGGGCAGCTCGGAGAACCTGTACTGCCGTTTCAACTACAACGGTGAGATTTCAAAAGAGGGTCTCAAGCTCAACATCACCGATGTGAAGCTCAACAACACCAGCCTCTGCGCCAACTGGAAGCTCACCAAGTATGCCATGGACGACGAGACCTATGAAATATCCGCAAACCCCATCCATATCGTATGGGAAAGCGGTGCTAATATCAACCTCTTCGGTTCGCCACTGCCTGTGAGCGACCTCCTGAAGCTTCTCATGGCCATGCCGTTGCTCAACGACATGACTCTCACACTCCCCGACGCTCTCAACAGCGTTCTCAACGATGTGTCTTTCCTCGAGGACGGCAACATCCAGGCAACCTACCTCGATGCCGAAAACGGAGCCACCGAATTTGCCAAGAGCCCGCTCAACCTGATGCAGTATGTGCTCAACGGCAGCAACTCAATGCTCCTCTTCATCAATCCTCAGGCCGTGATCGCAGCTGACGCAGAGAACAACCCCGACGAACCCGAGAATCCCGATAGCCCCGCTAAAGCCATGAGCCGCGACGGCGAAACAGCCGAACCCGCTTTCGACATTGACGCTCTGCTGCCCAACATCATGGCCCAGCTTGTGCCCATGCTCTCCACCGGAGTACCCATGGCATATAACATCGACGGCGAAAAGCTCTGCCTGTATCTCGACACCGACATTCTCCTTCCCCTGCTGAAACAGAATGTATTGCCTCTGCTCAGAAACGAAGAGTTCGTGAAAAGCATTATCGATATGGTAGCAGCTGACCCCGACATGGGATACATCGCAATGTTCCTCCCCGACATGTTGACCTCGATTGCCGATGTGATCGACCAGACAACACGCCTCCAAGTAGGTCTGAATTTCGACGGCCGCACAGCCCTCTGAAAGACCGAATCAACCATATAAACAAAAGCGCGGACTCCTATTCCGGGTATCCGCGCTTTTGAGATTTTTCTATTCACAGCTCTACAGTTGTAGAAGCAACGCAAAAGCCACAGCCGATGTGTCGCATAAGAGCAACTGCCATAGCTTTAAATCGCTCAGGCGACACAAATAACAGACAACAACATCCTTATTTATAACCAATCATCATGATTATGAACAAATTGCTGATCGGGGCCATTGGAGCCGCAGGTATGCTGACCACACTATCGGCATGCAGCGACACATTCGACCCTTCAAGTACCTCCGACCGCGAAGGCACGCTGCTTGTCAGTGTGGATGTGGACAACGAGGTTGCGGCACCTAAAGCCCTCTCCAGAGCTGTCGGCCAAGCCTTTGCAATCGACGCTTCCGCACTGAAGCTACGCCTTACGGGAGGCAACAGACAGGTATGGAACTGGGACTCCCCTTCCGAAATGGGCCAGGGTACCTATCCCGTAGGGCATTACGAGTTTGAAGCCTATTACGGCGACGCTGCCGAAGAAGGTTTCGAAAAGCCCTATTACTACGGACACTCCGACTTAACCGTGCTCGAGAACCGCGTGACCACCGTGGCTGTGACAGCCGCTCTGGCCAACGCAATGGTCACAGCCACAGTGTCGGATACCGCCAAAGATTTCTTCGCCGACATGTCGCTGACAGTGGAATCGTCGACCGGTGCCACCCATGCATACGGGCTCGATGAAACCCGTGCGCTCTACATAGCTCCAGGCGCCACATCGGTCAATGTGGATGTCACATTGCAGGACGGTACAAAAGCCAAGCTCACCCCTGTCACCTTCGACGCCAAAGCACGCAATGCCTATCAGGTAAATATCTCCGTAAACAACGGCGAAACAGGCAAAACCGAGCTGAATGTAACTTTCAGCGACGCTCTTGCAGAAGAGACAGTTGAAATAGATCTCAGCGCCGAACTACTCTCAGCTCCCGCTCCCGAAATAGCCACATCGGGATTCACATCAGGCGAGCCTCTCACATTCGTAGTGGGAAGCACCCCCTCCACACCCCTAAAGGCCACAGTCACTGCCCAGGCAAAAATGGGCACAGTGGTGATGACCACTTCTTCAGCTTCGCTACAGCGCCAAGGATGGCCCGAGGTTGTGGACTTCGCCACAGCCGACGCCGCTACGCTCGCAAAGCTCAGCGACCTCGGTCTGCAATTCAACGGCCTTACCGGCCAGAAGAGCCGCATGGCTCAGCTCGACTTCACCAATGTGATAGAGCATATCTCCTACAATGAAAGCGGCAACAACCATACCGAAATCAGCATCGTGGCAAAGGATGCCGTGACCAAGGAATCTAACCCGGTGACCCTCAGCTTCGACATTCAGAAAACGAGTCTTGAAATCGAGAGCTTCGCTTTCTCACCGGTCAACAATACAATTACACTCAACGTGGCCTACAACGGCGGTAATCTCACAGAAGATGTGGCAAGCGGTGCAGTGCAGTTCCTCATGCAGAACGACCGCGGCACATATGATAAGGTGACACCCGTAAGCATCACACCCGCAGCCCGCTCGACTGAGCGCTACATCGTTGTACTCCCCACACCAGCCGATGGCGATGCCGTTGTAAAAATAGCCTATGGCAATCAGCAGGAAACATCAACGGTCAAGGGCGAGCGCCCTGCTCTCGATGCACAGCTCGCTGTAAGCGAAAACGATGTGTTCGCCACACACGCAGCTCTGAGCGTACGCGGCACAGAAGTGAGCGGTGCCAAGGTGATGGTCTCCACCAACGGCGGCAACACCTATACAGAAAGCACTGTCACACCCTCAAACGGCACACTCACCTTTACCGGTCTGGCTCCCGCCACTACCTACACCGTGCGCATGACCGCCAACGGCCTCTACTCTAATAAAGTGGCATTCACTACCGAAGCCGCCCTCCAGATTCCCAACAGCAATATGGAAGCTGCTGTCACAAACAGCGGAACCAATACAAAAAACAATATCTTTGTTTCACCCTGGGGCACTAACAATGCCATGACCACAAGCCAGGGCGCAGATGTAGCGTATTGTAAAAACAGCGGAACCATCCCAACTACCGATGCGCATTCCGGTAGCGCAGCCCTCATCCGCACTGTAGGATGGGGTAGCGGCAATACCGCCACCGGCAATGTAAACCGCACAAAATATATCGACGCCGGGCTTCTTCATCTCGGCTCGTCACGCTCTACACGCCCCAGCGGATATTCTGATGTAAGCGGTTCGCTTTCGACCGAAGATCTCGATTGCGGTTACGCATTCGAATCGCGCCCGTCATCAATGAAATTCTGGTACAAATACACCGCTAAAAATTCAGCCGACCATGGCATTGCCATCGCATATGTTTACGATGCGTCAGGCAATGTGATTGCGTCCGGAAGGCAAGAACTTGGTTCACAAGGCAGTTACACAGAGGCAACATTTGCTTTCAACTACACTGACGGAGCACCAAAAGCTGCCAAAATCTACGTTTGTTTCATGTCGACAAATGTTACGACAGCGCTTACCAAAGACAGTAATTGGATAACCCCGCCCGGCTTTGGAGGCATAGCTCCGAACAATCAATTTATTGGTTCACAACTTTACATCGACGACATAGAACTCACCTATTAATCTCCGCAATCAAACATATATGAAAGCTAAATTTATAACAACTTTCGCCGCTCTGGCTGCGATGGCTCTCGGCGCTGTGTCATGCAGCGATGATGTCTACAAGCCCGAAACGGAGGAGAGGGGAAAGCTCAACACCTCATCGATTATTCCAGAAGTAGCAAACGCGGAGATTATAATCTCCGACCAGCAGGGGACCAAAAAATCAATGAGCCGACGCTCATATCCTCTTGATGACTTCATCATCACCATAGAAAATTCTCTCGGCGAGACTGTAAACGAATGGACCTACAGCTCCATGCCGTCGCTCCCCGACTTCCCCGTAGGCACCTACACCATAAAGATAGCCTCGCAGGAGGAGGTACCCTCCGCATGGGAGGCGCCACTCTTCTTAGGACAGGCCTCATTCGATATCAAGAAAGGCGAAATCACCGAACTTGAAGCCATAGTCTGCCGTCTGGCAAACATCTGCGTTAGCGTCACCTACAGCGACGAACTTATAGCGGCCTCGGCCGGCGACATAAGCGTGACAGTGACTGCCAAAGACCTCCATCAGCTCGTATTTTCGGCCGGCGAAACACGGCGAGGTTATTTTCAGGCTTTTGAGGGTCTCAACACTCTCGAAGTGCATTTCACCGGCACCATCAACGGTGTAGCCGAAGACTTCAGGTATGTGCTCAAAGAGGTCGCTGCCGGTCAGCACCGCAAAGTGGCGTTCACCCTGCGCGACAACAACAATGTGCCGCCGGATGAAACCGGTACAATCACCCCCGGTGACGGCCAGGGCATCAACGTGAACACCACCATAACCGGCAACGATCTCGCCGGCGACACCCCATGGGAAGAAACCATCATTAAAGACGGCGACCGTCCCGGAAAAGAAGACTGGGGTGGCGACGAGCCGGGCCCCGGACCGGATGTACCCGAAGACTGGATCATCGACTTCACCAGCGAAACACTCGACCCTGCAGGAGTGAACGAAGCCAAAGGCTGGACCGGCGATGCAATTGTCGTGATAACATCAAGCGAAGGCGTGGCATCGCTGATGGTCGAGATTATATCTGACAACGCCACGCTGTCTGACGAGGCGCTGCGCAGCATAGGACTGGCCGGCACGTTCGATCTGGCAACAGCACAGACTCCCGATGGCATTGACCTTGAAGAGGGGCTCCGCGGCCTTGGATTCGCCGTCAAAGATGAAGTTGTGGGCCATACCACCGTAAACTTCAATATTACCGAATTCATTCCTATGCTTGCCGGCCTAGACGGTAACCACAATTTCAAAATTACTGTTACCGACCAAAAAGGCAACTCCAAAGACATGACACTTAAATTCAAATCATAAGCACCCACTGAAATGAAAAAGAAAAATCTGTTTTTCGTTTGCGCAGCCTCGCTGGCGATGATTTCATTCAGCGGCTGCTCCGACGATATAAACTACGACGGACTCACCGAGGGTGAGGGCCGCGTGTTTCTCCGCCCGCTGCTCGACAGCGATGTGAAGGTAGAGAGCCGGGGCCTCCTCAGCGATCAGGAGCTCCACGAAAGCGCCCTTATCTGGATTTCCAACTCCAAGGGTCTAGTCCGTAAGTATCAAGGCACAAGTTCGATTCCCACCGGTGGCATCAACCTTGTAAGCGACAACTACGTGGCCGAAGTGTGGGCCGGCGACTCGGTGCCCGCGTCATTCGAGCACCGTTATTTCAAAGGCCGCGAGAGCTTCGTCGTAAGCGGCGGACGCACCACGCAGGTCGACATCGAGTGCAAGATAGCCAATACAGTAGTGGCGGTGGACTATGCCGACGCCATCGACAATGTGCTCACCGACTACACCATGACAGTCAGCCATGTAGCCGGCGAGCTCGTGTATGAGGGCCGCGATACCCGTCTCGGATATTTCATGCTGAACAGCCGCGACAAGGAGAACAGCAACACCATCACCTATACCCTGGCAGGCACCAAGGTCGACGGCTCAGATTTCACACACACCGGCAAAATCGTAGATGCAAAGCCCTCCACAAAATATGTGCTCCATGTGACCCACACCGATCAGGCCGAGGAGGATTTCGGCGCCGCCCTCATCAAAATCACAGTAGACGAAAGCATGATAGAAAAGGAAGATGTGATCGAACTCTATGCCGCTCCCTCAATCGAAGCCACCAACTTCGATATCACCAAGCCAATAATCGGCGAGCCTATGAAACTCACAGAGAAGAAATTCTGGATAAAGAGCACCAAAGGCTTCAGCCGTCTGGAATTTTCATGCGACGAGTTTTCAACCGCACTTCCTACCCTCGGAGGCAATGACTTCAACATATTCGGCATGAGCGATGCAGTGAGGTCAACCCTCACACAGGCCGGATTCAGCTTCCAGCATTTCACACATGCCGATGCACAGACCGAGGCCGAACGTGATTTTGAAGAGGTGAAAGTGATTCTCTCCGAAAACTTCATGAATCTCTACGGCAAAGGCGAGCACACACTCACCATCACTGCCACAGACAATAACGGACGCACCACCACACGCAACATCAGCATCATAGTTTCCGATGCCAAGCTTATGACCGACGAGACCATCGACTATGAGACATGGGCTACGAAGGCCACTCTCCACGGCACAGTGATGAAGACCGATGTGGCCAACGTGGGATTTGAATACCGCGAAGCGGGCACTCAGAACTGGACCTTCGTCAGCGCCAATCTCACCGCTCCCGCCGAGGGTCAGCAGTATTCGGCCACCATCACCGGCCTCAAACCCGGCACCGGATATGAGTATGTGGCCAAATGCGATGATTTCACGGCATCAGCCGTGATGACATTCACCACTGAAGCAGCCTCACAGATTCCCAATGCCGGCATGGAGGAGTGGAACACCTCTTCCACCCCATATCTTGTTTACGCCGCGGGCGGAGAGATGTGGTGGGATACCGGCAACCATGGTTCCGCAAAGATGAGCAAAAACATCACCGAACCGTCAGGCGACTACAAACATTCCGGAAATTACTCGGCCAAACTCATAAGCCAGTTCGTAGGCGTAGGCATTGCCGGTAAATTTGCCGCAGGTAACATTTTCCTTGGCAAATATATCCGCACCGATGTTATGGACGGCGTGCTCGGCTTCGGACGGCCTTTAGCCTCGCGTCCGACAGCACTGAAAGTCTGGGTGAAGTATACTCCGGGTGAGGTAAAATGGTCAAGCACCGACCTGTTGCCAAAGGGCGAAATGGACCGTGGCAGCATATTTGTGGCTCTTACCGATGCTTCGCGTCAGTCCGACGGCAGCGAACAGTGGCCTGTGATTATCCGCACCAAATCATCAGACCGTAAGCTCTTCGACAAGAATGGTTCAAACATCATTGCCTACGGTGAAAAGATCTTCACCGAAGCCACCGCAGGCGAAGGCATGGTGGAGATAACCATACCTCTCGATTATCGTAAAACTGATGTTTGCGCCTCTGACATAGTCATCACCTGCTCGGCAAGCCAGTATGGCGACTACTTCACCGGTGGCGAATCTGTGATGTATGTCGACGACTTCGAGCTCGTTTACGAATAAGCAGTCTGTCACCATCAAATAGGAACCGCTCCCGCAGGGCGCCGTCAAGGAGCCTTAAGGGAGCGGTTCTGTTTATTGTGCGGATATGTGTCAGTCGATGATGAATGTGTGGCTTCCTGCAGGAAGTATGCCGAAATCGAGCACTCCCCCTTCGCTGGCCTTCGGCAGCTGAATGGTGCGGCCGTCATGACGGCATTTAAGAGCGCCGGAGGGTACAAGAGATGCCGGAAGCCGCAGCGCCACCGGCACAGGAGATGAAAATGCGAGATTAAGGCTGCCATCGTCCTGCGTAAGCTCCATCTCTATGCCACCGCGGATAGTGGGCACACATGCTTTGAAATGCCCGAGAGTACCCGGCTGAGGAAACAGCTGTGCGATGCGGAAACCGGGCAAAAGAGGTGTGACACCGACGAGGCGACGGGGAATGACATTAGCGGGGACCGCACCCCAAGCATGGTTCCAGTCCTGATTGGTCTTGTAACGGTCATCCCAGGCTTCAGTGGTGATGGTCGAGCCGGTGGCAATCATATTGTGCCAGCTGCGGTCGTCGGTGGCAGTGAGCAAATCAAGCGCATAATCGCCCAAGCCGCAGCCATAGAGGGCGTCCATAAGAAACTGTGATGCATACACACTGCAAGCCATGCCTCGGCTTCGGATATGCTCTCCCACGAGAGCACGCTCCGACGGGCTGTCGATTATGCCGAAGGCTACGGGAAATATCGAGGCATGCAGCGAGGCATGGCGAGTGTCGCTGATGAGTCCGTCGGCAAACCGGTGGTTTTCATTGTCATAAAAAGCCTCCATGAAACGGTGTCTGAGGGCACCGGCATCGGCCCGCAACTCCTCGGCTACCGCATGACGCCCGATAGCATCAGCCATCTTTGCCATCACCACCAGCGCACGGTAATGATAGGCATTTACCACAGAATTATAGGGCGTGAATTCAAAACCGTCCGACTCGCCCGGCACATCCCATATGTTCTCGCCTTTTTTCGTACGCGGCCAGTCTACAATGTCACGGATAGGCTCTTTGCGGCCTATCGATGCCATAAACTCCGGCGTCTGCTGCGCTATAGTAGTGGAGATAAGCCCTTCGGAAGTGCGCATAGGCAACAGAAGGTTTGCTTTCAGACGGTCGAAATAACGCGAAATCAAAGTAGTATCTCCAGTGTACATGTAGTCTTCATAGGCTATCAGCGGCATGCAGAGCATCCACTCAGTGGGCCATGTGGGATGAAGAAGCAGATGCTCGAAGGTGGCCCGCGCCATGCCGTAGGAGGCGTCGGTACCGTAATGGCACAGCTGATTGATTAAAGCATCGGCCTCATAGGGGATGCGCTCGCGGTCGCCGTCGACATACAGCCCAGTGAATGATGTGGCCTTGATGGAATATTTGCAAAGCTCCCAAACGGCGTTGAGCACAGAATCGGATGATTCAAACGCCGATGCGCTGTCATCGAACGGATAATGCACCATCTGCCGGCTTACTCCGCTTATTGCGGTGATGGCAGCATTTGGTTCTATCTCGCAATAACGAAACGGAAGCACCTCACCGATATCTTCCGGCATTTTTATGGCATCGGGCCCGGTATTTCGCCCGTCAGGTGCGATAACCGGAGTGTAACTGTGCGTACCTGCAGTCACCGGGATGCGGATGAGGCGGTAACGCACCGATGATGCCGGGCGGCGAAGCACACGGCCCGCGGAGTCGAGACGCTCGCCCAGATGCAGAGTTATGGTATCGGGGCGCGATGCATTCACCGTAAGCGAAATCTGCGCGAAGGCATCGCGGCCGAAATCGGCCATTGTCGAGCCGTCGGGCAAAGTGGATGTGGCTTGAGGTGTCTGGGTGGTTTTCTGCAGGGGCAGCAAAGGGAATGGTTCGGAAGCGGCCGCTATGAGGCTGAACAGAAGCCCCACTATGGCACTGATGAGAGTTTTCATGACGAATATGGGTTGTTGATGTGGCAAATATAGTGCTTTTTCCGAAAAAAATAGTAATTTTGCGGTTGCGCTCACGTAGCGCATAATCATTATCGATAGATATATGTATAGAACCAACACCTGCGGAGAGCTCCGCATATCTGATGCAGGCAGGGATGTCACCCTGTCCGGATGGGTGCAGCGTGTGCGCAAGATGGGCGGCATGACCTTCCTTGATTTGCGCGACCGCTACGGTATAACCCAAATAGTGTTCAACAACGACACCGACGCAGCGCTGTGCGAGAAGGCCAATCACCTGGGACGTGAATTTGTGGTGCAGGTAAAGGGCAAGGTTGCCGAACGCACTTCCAAGAACCCCAATCTGCCTACAGGCGATATAGAGATAATAGCCGAGAGCCTCAATGTGCTCAACGCCTCGGAGGTTCCCCCCTTCACCATTGAGGATGAAAGCGACGGCGGCGACGACATCCGCATGAAATACCGCTACCTCGACCTGCGCCGCAACCCCGTGCGCCGCAACCTCGAGTTGCGTCACCGCATGACCATGGAGACACGCCGCTACCTCGACTCGAAAGGCTTCCTCGAAATAGAGACCCCCATGCTTGTGGGCTCCACTCCCGAAGGCGCACGCGACTTCGTGGTGCCCTCGCGCATGAATCCCGGATGCTTCTACGCTCTGCCACAGTCGCCCCAGACCCTAAAGCAGCTGCTGATGGTGTCGGGCATGGACCGCTACTTCCAGATTGTGAAATGCTTCCGCGACGAAGACCTCCGCGCTGACCGTCAGCCTGAGTTCACCCAGATTGACTGCGAGATGAGCTTCGTTGAGCAGGAAGATGTGATAAACCTCTTCGAGGGTATGGCCAAACATCTGTTCCGCGAGCTTCGCGGAGTGGAGCTTACCGAGCCGTTCCCCCGCATGACATGGCACGACGCCATGAAATATTACGGCAGCGACAAACCCGACCTGCGCTTCGGCATGAAATTCGTCGAGCTCATGGATATAATGAAGGGCTCTGGCTTCTCGGTGTTCGACAACGCGGCCTACATCGGCGGCATCTGCGCCAAGGGAGCCGCAGGCTACACCCGCAAGCAGCTCGACCAGCTCACCGAATTTGTGAAGCGTCCGCAGATTGGCGCCAAGGGCATGGTCTACGCCCGTGTGGAGCCCGACGGCACAGTGAAATCGTCGGTCGACAAATTCTACAGCCAGGAGACCCTGCAGAAGATGAAAGAGGCCTTCGGCGCCGAGCCGGGCGACCTCATCCTCATACTCAGCGGCGACGACGCCATGAAGACCCGCAAGCAGCTCAACGAGCTGCGTCTGGAGATGGGCACACGCCTCGGCCTGAGAGACAAGAACAAATTCGCCTGCCTCTGGGTGGTTGATTTTCCAATGTTCGAGTGGAGCGACGAGGAACAGCGCCTCATGGCCATGCATCACCCGTTCACACATCCCAAAGACGAGGATATACCACTGCTCGACACCAAGCCCGAAGATGTGCGTGCAGATGCCTACGACATGGTAGTGAACGGTGTCGAAGTAGGCGGAGGCTCAATCCGTATCCACGACAGCGAACTGCAGGCGAAGATGTTTGAGATACTCGGTTTCACACCCGAGAAAGCTCAGGAGCAGTTCGGCTTCCTGATGAATGCCTTCAAATATGGCGCGCCCCCTCACGGAGGTCTGGCCTATGGCCTCGACCGCTGGGTATCGCTCTTCGCAGGTCTCGACAGCATCCGCGACTGCATCGCCTTCCCGAAAAACAACTCAGGCCGCGATGTGATGCTCGACGCTCCCGCGCCCCTCGACCAGAAACAGCTCGACGAGCTTGAGCTGCAGCTTGCTCCCGCAGCAGAGAAATAAAGGGTAGCAGACACGCCATCTGCTTAAAACGAATAATGATGAGCCGGGAGGCCGCGACGACTGGGCCGCGGTCTCCCGATTTATTTTATCGGAAAGACTTATGAAGATAAAAGAGATAATCGACGAAATAGAGCGTTTCGCGCCTCCGTCGCTGCAGGAGAGCTACGACAACACCGGTTACCAGTGCGGCGACCCGGAAGCTGAGGCCACCGGCGCCCTGCTTTGCGTGGATGTCACCGAGGATGTGCTCCGCGAAGCTTCGGAAGCCGGATTCAATCTTGTGATATCGCACCATCCGTTGCTGTTCCGCGGTGTAAAGTCGGTGATAGGACGCAACCGTCCTGAGCGCGCTCTGGCCGAGGCCATACGCCGCGGCATCACGGTGTATTCCTCGCACACCGCCACCGACAGCACCCGGGGCGGGGTGTCGGCACGCATGGCCAGGCTTTTGGGGCTAAAGAATGTAATCGTGCTGGCACCTACATCACCCGGTGCGGAAACCGGTCTTGGAGCCGTGGGCGATCTACCTGAACCCGTAGCGGCCGCTGATTTCGCCGCGATGGTGAAGGAGGCCTTCGGGTGCAGTGTGCTACGTGCGTCACATCCGGCAGAGGGGCTCACGGTAAAGCGCGTGGCGCTCTGCGGCGGATCGGCCGCAGAGTTCGTGCCCGACGCAATAGCGCAGGGGGCACAGGTTTATGTGACAGCCGACTGCAAGCTCAACGAGTTTCTCGACCACACCTCCGACATATGGCTCATAGATGCGGGGCATTATGAAACGGAGCAGTGCACAAAACAGATTTTTTTCGAGATTATAAGCGAAAAATTTCCTAACTTTGCACTCCGATATGCGTCGTCCGATCGCAATCCCGTATTATATCTCTGACATACAGCACGCTGTGGCTATACAAGCCTCAGCGCTCAACTAATAAATGTAAGCAAATGGCTACCGAAAAAGTAAAATCAGAAACACAGAGCGTGGAGACCCGTCTGCGCTCGCTCTATGAGCTCCAGAGCATCCTTACTGAAATCGACCGCATCAAAATCATCCGCGGCGAGCTTCCCCTCGAAGTGAAAGACCTTGAAGACAACCTCGAAGGCCTGCACACACGCATCAACAATCTCACTGCTGACATTGATGACCTCAACGGCCGTCTTGCTCAGGAAAAGAATAAAATCGGCGAAGCACAGAGCAAAATCGCACGTTACAAAGAGCAGCTCGACAATGTGAGAAACAACCGCGAATTTGACCTTCTCTCGAAAGAGGTTGAATTCCAGACACTCGAAATCGAACTCTGCGAAAAGCACATCAATGAGTTCTCACGCCAGATAGAGAACAAATCGGCCGAAATCGCCTCCACCAAAGAAAAAATCACCGACACAGAGCACATTCTGTCGGAAAAAAAGACCGAGCTCAACGAAATCGTAACCGAAACCCGTCAGGACGAGGAGCGTCTCCGTCAGCAGGCCAAAGACCTTGAAGCTCACATCGACGACGAGCGCACCCTCGCCGCTTTCAAACGCATCCGCAAGAACGCCCGCAACGGCCTCGGCCTCGTTTGTATCTCCCGTAACGCCTGCGGCGGCTGCTTCAACCGCATACCGCCTCAGAAGCAGCTCGAAATCCGCATGCATAAGAAGATTATCGTGTGCGAATACTGCGGCCGCATCATCATCGATCCCGAAATCGCCGGGATAACCGAGGATAAATAAATCCTCATGCTGCCACACCGGCAGCACACCCACCTCCGAGCAGCCTTGCAGCCGGCAAAAGCCCGGCATGCCGATGTAGCGCATCCATATCATGCGCACCATGCACAGCTACGCGAGAAGCCGCTTCCGAGGAAAATTGCGCCCGTCTGACGGTGCAAGCCTTGCTTACATTATTTTCTACAGTTGCCCGATGGCCCGGATTCCCCTCCGCACCACCGGGCAACTGCTGTTCTGAGCTTTTCCGAGCTTTTCTTGAGCTTTTTTTGTTTTTTCTTCCTCATCATCCTCCAATTTCCAATATGCTTGAAAAAAATTTGTATCTTTGAAGTGCGCTTCGGCTGCCGCCTCAGCCCGGCAATAGGCGCCCTCTCTTCCAGTTCTGAGGCGCCAGCCGAAGGGGAAAAGGCCGAAAGCGAAAAGCGGCAGCAAAAGCAGCCAAGAAAAGAAAAAGCAACCCTCCTAAGCTCCCCAAGATGCAAAAAGACGGCTCCACCGGCTTTCCTTCCTACCACCCTCTCCCCTCTTTCATGGAAGGCAAAGGGCCGGAGCCTTCGGTGGGAGCCAAAAAGCACCCCAAGCGCGCCTTCTTCCACGACTACTGCTCTCCCGGCTATTATCTCATAACCGCTACCACCCTCCCCGGCTCTCCGCGCCTTTCAGAAATCCCGGCCCTTGATTCCCGGGAAATAAAAAGAAATAAAAAAAGGAGAGATGATTCTCCCCGAACTTACCCCATTGGGCAAAATAATCAAAGACGAGATTCTGGCCATCCCGGTCCATCATCCTGAACTAAAGATTCTGCGCTTTGTGGTGATGCCCGACCACATCCATATCGTGTTGGGCATACACACCCGCCTCAAGCGAATGCTCGGCAGTGAGCTCGCCGGCTTCTTCGGTGCCTGCTCAAAAGCAAGCAGCCGCCTCCAGGGCATTACTGAAATCAAGACACTCTTCAAGACCTTCCACGACCGCCTGATCTTCTCTCACGAGCAACTGGACAAATCCATAAAATATGTGGAAGATAATCCGCGCCGCTATATCCTCAGGAAAAGATTCCCTGAACTATTCCGCCGATACCTGCATCTCGAAATCGCCGGCCACGAATACGCCGCCTTCGGCAATATCTTTCTTCTCAAAGAGATATATCTTCTGCCTATAAGGGTACATCGCAGATGGAGCGAGGCTGAGTTCTGCGAATATTCTGACTACTGCCGGAAAGAAATCGACAACGGAGCCGTGCCCATCACCCCTGCCATCCATCCTGCGGAAAAAGCCATCATCGATTATGCCAAGAAAAACAGCGGGAAGATGATAATACTGAAAGAACAGGGCTTCGAAGAACGGTTCAAACCTCAGGGTGAGAATTTCGACCTATGCAGCGCCGGCCGATTGCTTCTGCTGGCGCCGTGGCCCGACAACACCGGCCACAAATCCCGAGCCGGCTATGGAGAATTCCATAAAATGAACGACCTTGCCCGCACCATCGCCTCCCTTTCCCCCTCCACCCGCCTCCTCCTGAAGTCGCAGGAAGGAAACAAATGAGTATAAAAAAATCGGTTTCCCTGACACAGAGGTAGGGAAACCGGTTTTATCTTTCAGTTTTGTTTCTTGCTGTAAGCGGCTAAACTTATTTAGCGGGCTCTTCGGCAGCAGCCTCAACAGTCTCAACAACAGCAGTGGTGCCGTTTGTGAGAGTGTCAACAACTTCCTCAACAGCAGCAGCCTCAACAACTTCTACAGAGTCAGTAGCCTCAGCCTCGGTAGCGTTCTCAGCCTTGTTGCCGCAAGATACCATCGAGAAACCAGCGATTACAGCGAAAGAAAGGAATAACTTTTTCATTTTCGTGTTCAGATTAAATAATAAAACAATATTTTGTGCTTCAAAAACACTGCAAAGGTACGACTAATTTTTGTTCCTCCAAATGTTTTTCACACTTTTTTCACCAATAATCTGCTTTAAAACACATTATTTTTTTCCCTTCAGATTAAACCATATGCGGCATATCTGATTTTCAATAGATTAGCTACACCACTTCTTTAAAATGTTTTTAACAATAAAAGTGCAGGCAATGAATTTCGGAATGCCGAAATACACATTGCCTGCACTTATTAAATATTTATGCAACCGGTATGACTGCCATCATGGCATCATACCGCTACATGAGGCTGATTATTTTCCGAAGTAGCGGTCATAAAGGCCTTTGAAGCCACGGCCGTGACGGGCCTCATCCTTAGCCATCTCATGCACGGTGTCGTGGATAGCATCGAGATTAGCCTTCTTGGCGTTAAGAGCGATGCGCATCTTATCGGCGTTGGCACCGGCCTCGGCCATCATGCGCTTCTCAAGGTTGGTCTTAGTATCCCATACCATATCACCAAGAAGCTCGGCGAACTTCGAAGCATGCTCTGCCTCTTCCCATGCGTAACGCTTGAAAGCCTCGGCAATTTCGGGATAGCCCTCACGGTCGGCCTGACGCGACATGGCAAGATACATACCCACCTCTGTGCATTCGCCCATAAAGTGGTTGTTGAGGTCTTTGATCATCTCCTCGCCGGTGCCTTTGGCAACGCCGATTTCGTGTTCGGTGACAAATTTAACGACCTCTTCGTCGTCTACTTCTTTGAATTTGCTGCGAGGAGCGCCACACATCGGGCACTTCTCGGGAGCTTCGTCGCCTTCGTGTACATAACCGCACACGGTGCAGATAAATTTCTTTTTCATAAGTCGAAACTTTTTAAATTTCTAATTTAACCGGCCGACATTCCGATCGGCTTTATCTTGCAAATATAGCTCGGCAGGACTGTATTTGCAAATATTTTCAGAATATTTTTTCACCTTTAAGCCATATTTGACTTATAAAAGGTGTGGTGTATGCATAAAGCATATATGCCACTTCTGGCATCGGCGCGGTGGTGAAAAAGCTTGCCTTCATGCCCGGGGCTATGGCTCCGTGAGAAGTCTGGAGCTCCATGGCGGCCGCTCCGTTGATGGTGACGGCGTTCAGCGCTTGCTCGGGAGTGAGCCGCATGCGTATGCAGCCCAGCGAGGCCACGAAGCGCATGTCGCCAGAAGGCGAGGAGCCGGGATTGTAGTCCGAAGCGAGAGCCAGCGGCAGACCGGCAGTTATCATTCCACGTGCATCTCCATAAGGCATGCCGAGGAAGAACGACGCTCCGGGAAGCATGGTGGGTATTGTGCGGGAGCCGCGCAACGCTTCGATTTCCTCCGCGCCGGCACGCTCCAGATGGTCGACACTCACAGCATCGTGGGCCACTCCCACCTGCACGCCGCCCGACACCGCCAGTTCGTTGGCGTGAATCTTCGGTTTCAGTCCGTATTTTGCTGCGGCCTCAAGAATGCGGGCCGTGTGCGCCGGGGTGAAGAAACCCTCGTCGCAGAACACATCCACATAGTCGGCCAGCCCCTGCCTGCCCACTTCAGGCAGCATCTCCGTGCAGAGCATCTCCACATAATCATCGATTCGGCCGGCGTACTCGCGTCCTACGGCATGCGCCCCAAGAAATGTGGACTTAACGGTCACCGGCGCAGTGCGGCGTATGCGGTCAATCACACGCAGCATCTTCAGTTCGTCGTCGGTTCGCAGTCCGTAGCCGCTCTTTATCTCCATGGCACCGGTACCTTTACGCATCACCTCGTCAACCCGCGCCATAGCCTGGCGGTAGAGGTCATCCTCAGATGTTTCATGCAACAGGTCGGCCGAATTGAGGATGCCGCCGCCACGGGCGGCAATCTCCTCGTAGCTGAGGCCATGAATCTTGTCGACGAACTCCCCTACCCTGTTTCCGGCATACACCACATGGGTGTGGCTGTCGCAGAACGACGGGAAAACCCACTCGCCCTGCATGTCGACTACCTCGGCAGCGCCGTCTGTGTCGACATCGCCGAAAGAACTCATCGGTCCGATGCCTGTGATGCGGTCGCCGAGCACGGTCATATATGCGTCGTGAAGCACGGGCAGCGTATCCATCTCCGCACCGCAAAGCCGCTCTGGCGCGCCCTGGGTATATGCGCCCACTATGGCGCCTATGTTCTTGAAGATTTTAGCAATCATATTTCTCACACATCGGTGGTGCGGATAAACTCTTCAGCCGCATTGATATAAGGATACATCACCGTGTCATTTTCAATAAACGGCACATCCTTGCGGAAATCTGCCACCATAGCCTCAAGCTGAGGCGATGTGCGGAGCGGACGGCGGAATTCAAGCGCCTGGGCTGCATTGAACAGCTCTATGGCCAGCACACGGCGGGTGTTGTCGACCACACGCCAGAGCTTTGTCGCGGCGTTGGAACCCATCGACACGTGGTCTTCCTGACCCTGCGACGAGGGGATGGAGTCGCAAGAGTTGGGCCAGCACAGTCCCTTGCTCTGGTTCACTATCGACGCAGCGGCATACTGAGGTATCATGAAACCGCTGTTCACGCCCGGCTTGGCCACAAGGAACGAGGGGAGTCCTCTCTGACCGGCGATAAGTTTATATATGCGTCGCTCGGATATGTTCGAAAGCTCGCAGAGCGCCACAGCGAGAAAGTCCATCGGCTGCGCGATAGGTTCGCCATGGAAATTACCGGCCGACACTATCAGGTCTTCGTCGGGGAATATGGTGGGATTATCGGTTACGCTATTGATTTCAGTCTCGATAACAGAGGCCACGTAAGCCAAGGTATCTTTCGAGGCACCGTGTACCTGCGGAATGCAGCGGAACGAATAGGGGTCCTGCACATGCACCTTGGGTCGCTTGATAAGCTCGCTGCCCTCAAGATAGGCCATCACGGCCTTGCCGGTGGCAATCTGGCCGGCATGCGGGCGCACCTGCTGAATCTGCGGCAGGAAAGGCTCTATGCGGCCATCGAAGGCGTCGAGCGAGAGCGCACCGATCTTGTCGGCCCAGCGGCTGAGTTTACGGGCCTCAATCACACACCAGAGGGCATAGGAGCTCATGAACTGGGTGCCGTTGAGCAGCGCCAGACCCTCCTTGCATTTCAGGGTTACAGGCTCCCAGCCCATGGTCTTGAGCATCTCGTCGGAAGGTATTACCCTGCCGTCCATCTCCACGTCGCCCAGACCGAGCAGCGGCAGCGACAGGAGCGCCAGAGGAGCCAGGTCTCCTGATGCGCCCAGCGACCCCTGCTGGCGCACCACAGGGAGGATATCGTGGTTGTACATCTCCACAAGACGCTCCACCGTGACGAGCTGCACGCCGGAATTGCCGTAGCTCAGCGACTGTATCTTGGTGAGGAGCATCAGGCGCACCACCTCGTTGGGCACACGCTCGCCCACGCTGCACGAATGCGACATCACCAGGTTGCGCTGCAAAGCCTGCAGACTGTCGGATGAAATGGAGATGTTGCACAGCGAGCCGAATCCGGTGGTGATGCCGTAAAGAGGCTCTCCTCCGGCTTCCACGCGGCGGTCAAGATACTCACGGCAACGGACAATGCGCTCGCGGGCATCGTCGCTGAGAGCAAGATGCATGCCGTTCTTTATGATTTGCTCCACACGGTCGATAGTCAGAAGGGCGGAGCTGATATGATGAACTTCCATTCAGAAATTTTTGATTGATATGTTATTACTTGAATCTCAAAAACATCGGTTTGTCACTGTAAGCGCCACTTGTGGCGCCTCAATGCCACCGCAGTAGCTCAGTGCTTCAAGGCGGAGCGAACCAGCTCCGGGTCGGCCATATTGGGCAGAGTGACTTTCAGGCCCGGAGTGCGCTCCATCTCGCGGCGTATGGCCGAGAGGGCACCCTTGTTGCGGGCCCACGAGCGGCGTGCTATGCCGTTGTTCACATCCCAGAGCAGCATCTCGCTTATGGCACGGTCGGAGGCATCGGAGCCGTCGATGACCATGCCGAAGCCACCGTTGATGACCTCGCCCCAGCCTACTCCGCCGCCGTTGTGAATCGACACCCATGTGGCGCCGCGGAACGAGTCGCCGATGACATTCTGCACCGCCATGTCGGCGCAGTGGTTCGAACCGTCGTAGATATTAGAGGTCTCACGATAGGGAGAGTCGGTTCCCGACACATCGTGATGGTCGCGGCCGAGCACCACGGGCGCTGAAATCTCGCCACGGCGGATGGCATCGTTGAAGGCGCGGGCAATGCGTATGCGGCCCTCGCTGTCGGCATAGAGGATGCGTGCCTGCGAACCAACCACAAGATGGTTTTCTTCGGCCTTACGTATCCAGTGGAGATTGTCTGCAAGTTGTCCGTGAATCTCTTCCGGCGCCTCGGCGAGCATCTGCTCGAGCACCTCGGCTGCCAGACGGTCTGTGACGGCGAGGTCCTCGGGTTTGCCCGAGGTAACCACCCAGCGGAACGGGCCGAACCCATAGTCGAAGAAGAGCGGACCCATGATGTCCTGCACATAGGAAGGATAGCGGAAAGTGCCGTCGGCCTTCATCACATCGGCACCGGCACGCGACGATTCGAGGAGGAAAGCGTTGCCGTAGTCGAAGAAGTACATGCCTCGGTCGGCAAGCCTGTTGATGGCCTTCACCTGACGGCGCAGGCTCTCCTGCACGGCCTCACGGAAACGTGCCGGCTCCTCGGCCATCATGCGGCGTGCCTCCTCATAGCTCATGCCCACGGGATAATATCCGCCGGCCCAGGGATTATGGAGCGATGTCTGGTCGCTGCCGAGGTCCACGGCAACCTCCTCGTCGGCGAGGCGTTCCCAGAGGTCGACCACATTGCCCTGATATGCCAGCGAGACAGTCTCGCCGGCCTCCATGGCACGGCGCATGCGGGGCAGCAGTTCGTCGAGTGAGGTGTAGACCTCGTCTACCCAGCCCTGCGCCTTACGCTTCTCCACAGCCTTGGGGTTGATTTCGGCTGTCACGCTCACCACTCCGGCGATATTGCCGGCCTTAGGCTGCGCTCCCGACATGCCGCCGAGACCGGCGGTGACGAAGAGCATGCCGCGCTGGTCGGGACGCTCGGCCGTGAAACGCTTGCGGGCGGCGTTAAGCACCGTGATGGTGGTGCCGTGCACAATGCCCTGCGGACCGATATACATATAGCTGCCGGCGGTCATCTGGCCATACTGGCTCACGCCCATGGCATTCATGCGCTCCCAGTCGTCGGGCTTGGAGTAGTTTGGTATCACCATACCGTTGGTAACCACCACGCGGGGCGCCTTCTCATGCGATGGGAAAAGGCCCAGCGGATGGCCTGAATACATCACCAGAGTCTGCTCGTCGGTCATTTCCGAGAGATACTTCATGGCCAGGCGATACTGCGCCCAATTCTGGAACACAGCTCCGTTGCCTCCGTAAGTAATCAATTCGTGGGGATGCTGAGCTACGGCGGGATCGAGATTGTTCTGAATCATCATCATAATGGCGGCAGCCTTGCGCGATTTCGCAGGATAGGCATCGATGGGACGGGCTTTCATCTCGTAGTCGGGACGCAGGCGATACATATATATACGGCCGTACCGGCGCAACTCTTCGGCAAATTCAGGCGCGAGCTCGGCATGCTGCTCCACGGGAAAATAACGGAGGGCATTGGCGAGCGCGAGCTCTTTTTCAGCAGGAGTAAGGATATCCTTGCGTCGGGGAGCATGGTTCACATCGGGGTCGTAGGGCTTAGGTGCGGGGAGCACGGCCGGTATGCCGCACTTTATATCATTCCGGAATTCTTCAAGTGTCATGTGCTATATGATTTCTATCGGTTAGTCTATCTTGGAGTTTACAATGTCGAGCACGCGGCGCTCTGCCTCCTCGGCATCGGCGGCTATGCCGGCAGCCTCTTTGAGGAGGGTTTCGGCCACCTCACGGTTTTTGAGACCTGCGGCATTGATGCGCACATTGAGATAAGCTCCAAGCACAGCGCTGCGGGCAGCAAGAGCACCTACTCCTGCATCGCTCACCGAAGCCGGATTGCCTGTCTCGGCCATAAGTCCGAGCAACGGAAATGTGGCATTGGCGGCCTTCATTGTGCGCAGTGGCACCTCGGTAGCATAGAGTGTCGCATCCTGTATGGCTTTCGAGCGAGCTTCCTTCTCCTCGACAGTGGCTTTGGGGAGCTTGAACGCGTCCATTATGCGGTTGAAGGCTGCTGTATCCTCGTCGACCAGGTTGAGAAGCGATTTCAGAAGCACCTGCCCCTCCTCGGCGGCACGGCTGAAGTCTTCCCAGCGGTCATCCCATCCGGGTTTATGAGCCGAAAGGTTGGCCACCATTGTGCCCAAGGCCGCTGCCAGAGCGCCCATATATGCCGAAATAGAGCCACCGCCCGGAGCGGGCGACTCGCTGGCTGTCTCCTGTGCGAATTCGGTGCAAGTAAGATCGGTCAGCTGGCTGCCGGTGTCTGAGGCAATGAGGTCTTCAATCACTTTTTCCTTGACCACGAATGGCTTGAGGTCGTCGAGACCCATCGACTTCACGGCGATGCGGATTATCTCGTCGTCGGAGATGCCGAATGAGCGCTCCTGTTTGCGCAGATAGTGCTTGCCGGCCTCGATGAGTGTGCGACGGGGCACGAGCCCCACGATTTCAGTGCCGGTGACACGCACTCCGCGGGCTTCAGCCGCGCGACACACTTCGTCGAACGCCTTGTGCAACGGGGTGGCGGCAATGTCGGTGATATTCATCGATACCTGCGCGATGCCGTATTCGTCGATATACCACCCTATGGCCTTGGTGCCTTTGAGCGTGCCGGGAATCATCACCGGCTTGCCATCGGCGTCAAGCACCGGAGCGTCGGTGACTTTCGGTCCCTGGCGCATAGGGCGTCCCTTCTCGCGCACATCAAAAGCGATGGCGTTGGCGCGGCGAGTGGATGTGGTGTTCAGATTGAAATTCACTGCTATGAGAAAATCGCGGGCGCCTACAACTGTGGCTCCCGTGCGGGCCATGTGTGCGTCGAACGGACGGGCACCGAAGTCAGGTGCTTCCCCTGGCTTGTCGGCGCGTTCGGCCAGGCCCTCGTACTCGCCCTTGCGCACAACAGCGAGGTTCTTTCGCTCCGGCGCGAAGGCGGCCGCCTCGTAGCAATAGGTAGGCACCTCAAGTTCGGTGGCTATGCGCTCGGCAAGTTTACGGGCCAGATCGGCGCACTCCTCGAGCGTGATGCCGCTCACGGGGATAAGCGGAAGCACATCGGTGGCACCGATGCGGGGGTGGGCTCCGTGATGGTGACTCATGTCGATGAGTTCGGCGGCACGGCGCACGCTGCGGAACGCCGCTTCGGTGACGGCCTCAGGCTCGCCGACAAAAGTCACCACAGTGCGGTTGGTGGCTTCTCCGGGGTCCACATCGAGCACCTTCACCCCTTCTACCTCACTTATCGACTTCACTATACTGTCGATGACATCTCGGTTGCGCCCTTCGCTGAAATTGGGCACACACTCTACGATTCTCTTCATGGTTCGGTTGCTTAAACTTAATCCCGTGAATCGGGATATTTTTTGCAAATATACACTATCCGCGGCACAAACCGGCACACCGGAGCCATATTTTTCAACATATGTTTCCAATCTGTAACTTACCCGGGCACACTGTCAGGGTGAACCAATAATCCGCTCGATTGTATTCACTATAAGAGCCGTATCCCGCAAAGGTGCAAAAGGGACACGGCGCCAATGTTTCAACTAAACTGTCATTATGATGCGAGCATGCATGATTCTTTTGGCCGATGTGCACGACCTAAGCCGCTTTGTGGATACCCACAGTGGCAATTCCTACGCAATTGCCCACTGGATAATGAATATCGTGGACTGGATACTCGGAGCGTTCGGTCTCGAAAACAACCAGACCCTTGTAACAGCCCTGTATGCCATGGTGGTGTTCGGGGTGGCTTTCGGCGTGGGCTATGTTACGCAGATAGGCGTGCTATATCTTACACGCATGATGGCACGTCACTGGAGCGGCGACATGTATACGAGCCTGCTCGGTGTGAAATTTTTCCACAAGATATGCCGCATCATACCGGCTCTTGTATTTCTTATCCTGATACAGTTCACACTATCGGCCCACGACACACTCTCGAGAGCGCTCACCCAGATCACGCTTATTTATGTGGTGTTCGTCACAACCCGCGCCTTCTCGGCACTCATAACTGCCATATGGATGCATGTCGACGCCCGCGAAAACAAGCGGCGATTGCCGTTGCGCGGCCTCTCACAACTTGCCAAAGGCGTGGTGTGGGCAATAGCGCTCATCATAATAGTGGCGATTCTCGTCGACAAGTCGCCCGCACGACTTCTGGCCGGACTCGGCGCATTTGCGGCAGTGCTGATGCTGATATTCAAAGACAGCATCCTCGGTCTCGTGGCGGGAGTGCAGCTTTCAGAAAACGACTCACTGCATGTGGGCGACTGGATAAAAGTGAACGGCACCGATGCCAACGGTACGGTGCAGGAGGTGTCGCTCACGGCCGTAACGGTGCTCAATTGGGACAAGACCACCACCACTCTCCCGCCCTACAGCCTCATAAGCGGGAGCTTCACCAATTACCGCAGCATGCAGCAGAGTGGCACGCGCCGCATACAGCGGTCATATATGATAGATGCCGACAGTGTGCTGCCTGCCACACCGCAGATGCTCGAAAACATCAAAAAAGTGCCCTTCATGAACGACTACATCACCCGCAAGGTGGCGCAGCGCGACGCCGGCCACACTGCCGATGTGAACAATCCCGAGGGACTTGTCGACGGCACCATCGACACCAACCTGGGCATGTTCCGCGCATACCTCAAGATGTGGCTCGATGCATCGCCGATGATTTCGCACGAGAGCGACTGCTTCGTCACCACTCTGCCGCAGACACCCAACGGCATACCTCTGCAGGTCTACTGCTTCACCGACACCTCTAAATGGTTCCCCTACGAGGCCATCCAAGCCACGGTGTTCGAGCAGATAGCCGCCATGCTCCCCGCCTTCCAGCTCTACACCTTCGAACTTGCCTCAGGCCGCGATACAGTGGTCGACGGTTACCTCGGCGCCCACGGCTCGCCCGACAACGTATTCGGCATCCCGTATCCGTTCTACCAGGCGCCCGACGCCCCCGACAGCCCCGATTCCACCAAGCCGCAGACCCCGTCGCAGACTCCGGCGAGCTAACGACTTGTCAAAATGCGTTGTAGCCGAATATTCATCGTTAAATAAGGTTTCAAGTGTCAGCTGCCGCCAAAAAAATCAGCAACGCGGCACAAAACTTTTCAGAAAAATCATTAACTTTGCATCGCGTAATCCGCACCCTTCGCTCATCGTGCAACGAAGGCCGGTTAAAACCGTTGGCCACCAGCGGATTTACAACAGCAGCTAACACTTAAAACCCATAATTTATTTTTATTAACTATGACTAAAATCGGTATCAACGGATTCGGCCGCATCGGTCGTTTCGTATTCCGCGCTTCCACCAAGCGTGACGACATCGAGGTAGTTGCCATCAACGACCTCCTCCCCGTCGACTACATGGCCTACATGCTCAAGTACGACACCATGCACGGTAAATTTGACGGCACTGTAGATTTCGACATGGACAAGAGCGAGCTCATCGTCAACGGCAAGCACATCCGCGTCACCGCATGCAAGAACCCCGCTGAAATCGGCTGGGGCGCTGTAGGCGCAGAATACGTAGTTGAGTCCACCGGCCTCTTCCTCACCAAAGAGAAAGCTCAGGCACACATCGAAGCCGGTGCCAAGTATGTGGTTATGTCGGCTCCTTCGAAGGACGACACCCCCATGTTTGTTTGCGGCGTTAACGACGACACCTACGTTAAGGGCACACAGTTCGTTTCGAACGCTTCCTGCACCACCAACTGCCTCGCACCCATCACTAAGGTGCTCAACGACAAGTTCGGCGTTGTTGAAGGCCTCATGACAACCGTTCACTCCACCACAGCTACCCAGAAGACTGTCGACGGTCCCTCTATGAAGGACTGGCGCGGTGGCCGTGCCGCTTCGGGCAACATCATCCCCTCGTCGACCGGCGCTGCAAAGGCTGTAGGCAAAGTTATCCCCGCCCTCAACGGCAAGCTCACCGGCATGTCGATGCGTGTCCCCACCCTTGATGTTTCCGTAGTTGACCTCACCGTCAACCTCGCTAAGCCCACTACCTACGAAGAGATCTGCGCAGCTATGAAAGAGGCTTCCGAAGGCGAACTCAAAGGCATCCTGGGCTACACCGAAGACGCAGTGGTTTCTTCCGACTTCCTCGGCGACACCCGCACTTCTATCTTCGACGCCAAGGCCGGTATCCAGCTCACTCCTACCTTCGTTAAGGTTGTAAGCTGGTACGACAATGAGATCGGCTACTCCAACAAGGTGCTCGACCTCATCGCCAAGATGGTTAAGATCAACGGCTAATCCATAGCCCAATCAAGAAAATTCCGGGGACTGTGCAGCAAGGCACAGCCCCCGTTTTATATTATCTTTCAATGAATCAATTCAAGGAGGGCGGAGAGGTTATTTGAAGAGCTTTTTGAATGGGTTCAGCTCAGCCTTTATCTTTTTACGAAGACACTCGGCCTGATAGTCCTCGGACTGGCAGTCGCCAAGAGTATTAAGCGCCATAAGTTTATGTCCCTGCTTGTAAAGCGCCTCGGCTTTCTTACAGCATGCCCTTGAGCTGATGCGGGGTTCATATGCCAGCCTCTTCGCAACATCAAACCACCGTATTGCCTCCTTCAAATCCTGTGTCGCATATCGACCTTCAAGCAGCACTTCTCCATACTCCAGCGCCGGGCAATGTATATCCGTGCTCCGCGACTCCTCCTGGAGAACCGCAGCCCTTTTCAGAGCCGCGACATACTTGACATTTTCATCGGTGCTTCTATAACACCACGCAAGAATCCGGGCACCAACAGCGTCATTCTGCCCGGCAGCTTCGGTTGCCCACGGAATGGCCTTGTCATATTCCCTGCACCAATAATACATCTCGGCCAGCAACGACTTGGCTTTCACATGATTCTTTCGGGCCGCTTTCCCAAGCCAATGCTCCGCCTGACGATAATGCCTGTCACCCCCGATTTTTATATTGCTGCCGAAAGGATAATATTCTCCGAAGCCCATGGCATACTCAGCCTCCGTTTTACCCCGGTTCGCCAAAGATTCGACCTTTTCAAGTACCTCCTGAATATTAAACTTACGGCGGCGGACCATGTCTATATATTTCCGACAAAGTTCGGCCTCTTCAGGTGTAACGGCATATTCCAGCGAGTTATCCTGCGGCACGATTTTTTTGACCGGAGCGGCTTTGGGAACTACCGACTCGGCAGGCTTGACCGCCTGCTGCTTCGACAACCGGAGCCAACAGCGCAGGTCGTCGACCAACTTGTCAAGCTGTATCTTCTCGGTAGCGTCGATATTGTTCTTCGAGCCATATTCCATGAGAAATATGTTGTCGAGAGGCGTTGAGTCAAGTTTCACGAGCACTACGCGCTTCTTCTTGGCATGTGCATAGTTCAGTTCCTTAATGGTCCAGTCGTTCTCGAAGTCGATGTTGGTATGCGCCGATGAGTGCATGAACAGCACAACCTCCGCCGTATCTATGGCACGGCATATGACCGAAGCGAACTGAACACTGCTTTCGATTCCATCGAGGTCTACCCAACATTTTATGCCGAGCCGCAACTCCACATATCTGACAATAGAAAATACCTGCTCTTTGTTCTTTCTCTTGTAGCTTATGAATATTTTTGCCATAGCAAAGCCAGAGGGGATAAAGCAATTCCGCTCCAAATGATAATGGGATATGCATTTGAAGCGGAATAGATGGGTTTATTACTGCGAAGTGAAGAAAAATCAGCGGAGGCGGAGCTTCTTGCCGGGCACGAGCTTCGACTTTGTCGACAGACCATTTAGACGGCAGAGCTGGCGCACTGTGACTCCCTGGCGCGATGCGATGCGACTGAGAGTATCGCCCTTACGGATCGTATAGGAAGAGCTGCCTTTCGACTTGCCGCCGGACGAACCTGTAGATGCCGACTGTGTGGCGGGATGGGTTGCCTGATACTGTCGTGCATATTCGCTGTTGGCGGCAGGGTCGAAATTACGTGCTTTCTTATATGTGCGTTTATCGAAAACAAACGTATCGGTGTGCACTGTCTGGTTGGCGAAGTCGAAAATGGCTGCGGGATTGATTGGCATGCCCATGTAGCGGGTCTCGAAATGCAGATGCGAGCCAAACGAACGGCCTGTATTGCCGCCAAGGGCGATGGGGTCGCCCACCTTGACATCCTGATCTTCCTTCACGAGGAATTTCGAGAGGTGGCCGTAAACAGTTTCAAGACCATTGGTGTGACGCAGTATCACATAATTGCCGTAACCTTTGCGCTCGAAGTTGGTGAGGCGCACACGGCCTGAGAACGCGGCATACACGGTGTCGCCGGTGCGGAGCTTGAGGTCGATACCTTTGTGCTCGCGGCGGAAACGCGGACGGTAGCCGTAGGGTGAGGTCACGTAGCCGGGGCACGGCATTGCAAATTCGCTCACATCGATACTTTTTGTATCGGGCACGGCCATGCCGGCATATGCATTGACACTGCGGGAGTTCCATCCCTCGGTATAGATATCGAGCTCGGGCTCTTCCTCGTCCTTGAAAAGATTGTCGAGGAAATCCTGTGTGTCTTTTACCGAAATCTGGTTGCCTATGTTTTCCTGGCGTGAGATGAGGTCGGAATGCTCGGCTTTGTGTGCCGACGGCAGACGGTAGGTCTGCGCCTGAGCGGCAATAGCCGAGCAGGCTGCTATGATAATAAGTGAGATGTTCTTTATCGTGTTTTGAAGCATTGTTTACGGTGGCGAGGAATTCGCCTTTTTCAACGTTGGCGAAGGCTCTGCGGAGAGAGCGGTCAAAAAATGTGGAGAAAAACAGGTTAAAGAGAGAAGAGCCACAACAGCGGCGTCGCCTTGAAAGAGTCGTCAGAGGGCCAGTTCGTCGGGGTTGTAGATGGCGGGAGCGGTTACAGGCATATAGTCGAACACCTCTTCAGGCTTGAAGAAGCGTGCCACTTCGATGGCTGCATTTTCGGGCGAATCGGAAGCATGCACAATGTTTTCCTGACCGCTCATACCGAAATCGCCACGTATGGTGCCGGGAGCGGCGTTGCGGGCATTGGTAACGCCTGTCATGGCGCGGACCACAGACACAGCCTCTACACCTTTTACAGCGAGAACCACTACCGGAGTAGCCATCATGGAGCGCAGCAGAGAGGGGAAGAAGGGACGGTCCACTAAATGCGAATAGTGTTCACGGAGTATAGGCTCTGAAAGTTGCATCATTTTCATGCCGGCTATCACAAGGCCTTTCTGTTCGAACCGGCTTACGATACGGCCTATGAGACCGCGCTGCACGCCTGAGGGTTTTACTATTACGAGAGTGGTTTCCATTGACATTGAAAAATTCAGTGTGTGAGTGAGAGTGTCGGAGGAGGAGAATTCACTTCGGCTCCATTTTGCGGAAGAATTGACACCAATGAGCACAAGTTCCGCACTCCAAAGTTATAAAAAACACTCCAAGTGCCGAAATTTCACAGTCTTAAATTATACTAACAAACCACACCGACAGCTAAAATACGGCATAAAACACTACGGCAGTGGTATTTATAAAAATATGTTTTACAGCATATTTTTGCGACCACACATAATATTATATCAGAATTATTCGTCAGGGATACGGAAAACCGTGAAATTCACCGACCCATAGGCACGGTGGTCATAGAAGTGAGGCAGATGCGAAAAATCGTGTTTTTTAGAGTGTTCGATTATGAAGATGGAACCCGGATGCAGTAGAGACGAACTGAGCACCTTCCCGGGAATCTCGGCAAATCCCGGCATATCGTATGGAGGATCGGCAAAGACTATGTCATATGACGCCACAGCTGAATCAATAAACCGTATGGCATCGCCCTTTATTAGATTGTGTTGCGCCTCGGCGCCAAGTTCCTTGGCTACCTTCGCTATGAACCGCCCCTGCACAGAGGCTTTCTCCACCGATGTCACAAGAGAGCATCCACGCGACAGAAACTCGAATGACACCGCACCGGTGCCCGCGAAAAGGTCAAGGGCCGTAGGTTCGTCGCCCTCGAAATCAACGAGATTCTCAAGCACGTTGAAGATATTCTCGCGCGCGAAGTCGGTGGTGGGGCGTGCGGTGATATTGGTGGGCACATCGAAGCGGCGCCTACCATATTTTCCTCGTATAATTCTCATTGATGCTGTGTGGTTTTAGGTTGGGGAAGAACATGCTGCCATGTAAGCGGAGCCACGATAAGCTCGAATGGAGCCGAGAGCGATACCTTTCCGGCACGTATCATGGCCGAGGGATATATCGCCGGCATCACATATCGGACATATCGGCGCAACAAAGGCGTGATTTCAGCCCTGAGATGACGATCCCCCGCCACCATAATCTCGTCAGTGTCGGGAAGTTGCAAGGCCTCGCGGGCGGCTAGGATATAATAAAGCGCATCCATCACGGCCTCCACATGATATGAAGCCACCGTGAGCGGTGCCGCGGCCCCGAGGGTGATTATGTCGAGACGTTTTCCGCGCAGATTGACAAGAGTCTTGCCACGCGGACGCAACGCATAGCGGGCGCGGAAATAGCGGCACAGCGGCACTAACGGATGCTCAACGGCGATGCCGGGGAAAGTGCGGGTGAGGAAACGGTGAATGTCGGTGGGAATCTCGCTGCAGAGCGCCACATTCTGCTCGGGCAGGCGACTTATGAGCATTGTGGAGGGTGAGCCTCCATCGCCGGGATAAGCCTCCCGGTAAAGTGCGGCCAGCACACTGTCATCGTCGCAAAGGGGCAAAGGCAACGCATGCCCGCAGTCATAGAGCATCATAGTGTGCCGGTAGTCGGTCAGCAGGAAATCGTTGGCATAAACCGCATCCTCCAGACACTTTAACGGCGAAGGAGTTTCGGAATCGAGCGATATCACCTTGTGGGTGAGATGCTGCTCCTCATACGGCGACAGCACCACCGCCTCGAGCTCGCGGGAGTTCGCTTCCATAAGCAGTTGCCACATCTGTGCTTGCATAGGCGGTGAATCTGTCGATGATTATTTGGGGAGAAATAAAAGAAACTGCAATCAATAGCCGCGCGATTGCTGCAGGCCTCCGCGGCCGGAGGTTCGACCGGAGTTGTTGCGCGAGTTGTTGTAGCGCGACCCGTTACCCCAGGTGTCTTCGCCACCGTAGTAGCCGTCGCCGTATTCACCCTCTTCCTCTTCTTCCTCATCGGTAGGTTGAGTGTCGCGGTCGCGGGTCTTGGGCCTGTTCTTCTTTATGTCGTTGGGTTTCTGCTGGTCGACGGGTGTGCTATAGAGCGACCATTCCTGATCGATGTCCCAGTTTTTTCGCAACGAGAGTTTCTTCGGATAATAGAACACATCCTCGGGCTGTATAGAGTCGGCCACATTGCCTGTATCCCATATGCCGTTATGGTTACGGTCAGCGAAAGCACGGGCATAATATGTACCCGGATTCACATAATCGAACACTACCTCTCCCTTGCCGTCAAGAGTTTTGGTCATCACCGGCTTGTCCGAGCTGTCGAGCAGCTGCACCACCACAGCGGCCGAGTCTGGCACAGAGGCATAGTCGGTAACTCCAAAAATTATATTGCCGTAATCCTCGGGGAGCTTCACCACGAATTCATGCTTGAAATCCTTAATCCACTCACCGTAGATGCTTCGTATCGACAACGAATCAGCCGAGAAACGGTATTTTGCTCCTGGCTGCCATTTAACATCAAGCACATACTGGCGTACCATGGCAGTATCCTGTGTCAGGTGCACGCCGGGCACAGGAATCCAAAGCGTATCCTGCTGTATCTCCAGACGCCAGCCGGCCGAATCAATGCTCTCAACCGGCTCGGCAGCCTCGAATCTGGCCGGCAGGTTCAATTCCTGCGACGAACCCGAGAGGGCTTTCCAGTTGAGAAGAGCCACCGGAGGAGGCAATGTGTCGGCTTCCTCTTTTTTCTTCTTTTTCTCAGGACGGTTTTTCTTTGCGCCACGAAGGAAAAGTTTCAGGGTATCGGTGGTGTACGACAGCCGGTCAAGCGAGTCAGTGCGCAGATAGCGGGCCGACACGAGCAGTGAATCTTGATTCACAAGCGCAGTATCGCGCATCCAGTAAACGAGCGAATCGAGTCCCTCACGTGCCTCAAGCACCGAGAGGTCTAGCAGCTTGCTACCCTTGCGCGGACCGTTGATTATGGTGATGTCGGGCAGCGAATCGGATAGGGCTCCGAACTTAAATGTCACCCGCCTCGCGTCGGTACGCTCATATTCGCGCAGATACTGCGATCGATAGTTTTCATTGAACCATGTCAGCAGCAAATCATCGGGCATATAATGCCAGGCTATACGCGGAGCAATGGAGTCGGTACCATCTGAAGCCAGCAACGTATCAAGCACTTCCACCGGCTCTACCGACGGAGTGACAGTGAAAGAAGAAAATGCCACATCCTCAGAGCGGTCCCAGTGCCAGTCGCGGTTGCGGTCGTTGATGGCGAACACCCGGTAGGTGCCCTCCTTGAGGCCACGGATGGTGAACTGGCCATACTGGTTGGTCTTGGCCACACGATCGAGCGGAAGAGTTGTGAAAGTGGTGTCGGTAAACTCATCGGCATTATATACACCCACCACCATGCCCTGTGCGGGCTCGAGGTTGCGGGCCTCAAAAAGCATGCCGGATATGCGCAGTGAGTCGATGGTGGGGCCTGTGGAAAAGTCCATGGCGAAGCCGTCGAGCACATTACCTTCGTTGAGATCACGGATGGCGTCGGAGAAATCGAAAGTGTAAGTGGTGCTGTCGCGCAGGGTGTCGCGCAACTCCACAGTGATGCGGCGCCCGTTGGCACTTACTGACGGATTCTGCTTTTGCGGAGGGCTTATAACCAGTTTGTTACCCACATCATCGAGCTTAAGGTTCTCATTAAACACAAACTCTACACGGGGGCGCGCCACATCTGTGGCTCCGGGCGACGGATTGGAGCGCACAAATTCGGGCGGCGTCTCGTCGCGCGGCCCACCTTCGGGACGCCCTATCGAGGCGCAGGCCGCCACAGTCACGGCCAAGAGGCCGATGAACGGGAGTCGCATCCACTGAGCTGCTTTCATAATCTTTACAACAAAGCCACTCATACCGTTTGCGGTTGAATGGCTTATGGTTTCAGTACCCCGGAGCAGAATCGAACTGCTATCAAAAGTTTAGGAAACTTCTATTCTATCCGTTGAACTACCGGGGCGGCAAACTGTGTGCAAATTTAATGGAAAATTTCTGCTCCGGCAACTGTAAATCACTTCCGGCACCGATTTTTAAGGAAATTTTCCGCGTAAAAGTGTTATAACAGAAAAAGGGTCGGTATTTTCTGAGGCCCTAAGGAATAAGACGGTGCTATGACACCGTCGGCAAATGTTTCACTATTTGATAATTTAACCATATGGAAAACAATCGCATAAACCCCATTGACGATGTAAGGGTAGAAATCTATGAATTAGGACACAAAGTGGGGGCCATACAGCGTTCCGGATTCCACAATGTGACCGAAGCCATCAAGGCAGCCTACTTAGGCAGCCGCTTCGATTTAAATCCAATCGAAGATTATGTGTGGCGCGTCACCAACCTCTCGACCGGCACCTCGGGCCGCTATCGCGTGAATGCCGGAGGCAATGTGAAGATTCTGCCCGAAGAGCGTGTGGATGCCTACTGAGCCTTCTGAGAACCCTCTGGATTCTGAGGTTTGCGCGATTTACCCGACTTACGTGACCTGCGTAAGTTGCGGTTGCCGCGCGAGGGGTCTTTTGGTTTCTGAGCAACTTGAGAGCTCTGAGTTTCGGGCGCTTCTCCAGACTTTTTAGTGTTTCCGGCCCCCTTAGGCTTGCGTGAGCCGCGGTTTCTCTGTGATTTCGCGCTTTGAGCGCGTGAAGAGGGTTTGTAGGCGGGCGCCTCGCCCATTCCCTCGGGAAGCGGATTTTTGAGAATCTCCTTTTTCAGAAACCGCTCTATTGAACTGAATTTGGCCTGCTCACGGCCTCCGGCCACAAGAGTCACCGCTATGCCTCCTGCATTGGCTCGGGCAGTGCGTCCAATGCGGTGCACATAGTCCTCTGCGGTGCGGGGCACATCGTAGTTCACCACCATCGATATATCTTCTATGTCGATGCCTCGTGCCACAATGTCGGTGGCTATGAGGGCGTCGATGCGTCCGGCCTTGAAGTCGAGCATCACCTCATCGCGTTGCTGCTGCTCGAGATCGGAATGCATCTCGCCCACTTTGAAGCCTTTGCGGCGCAAGGCGCGGGAGAGGTCTTTCACATTAAGTTTAGATGCCGCGAAGACTATAACACGAGTTGAGCGTACATTGCGCAGCAGATGCTCGAGTAGCGCAGGCTTCTGTCCCTCACCGCAGATGTATGCGCTCTGCTCTATTTTCTCAGCTGGCTGGCTTACGGCAATCTTCACCTCGGCCGGGTCGCGGAGTATGGCCTTGGCCATCATCTTTATTTTCGGTGGCATTGTGGCCGAAAACATAAGGGTCTGCCGCTCTTTAGGCAGCAGTTTCACTATCTGCATGATGTCGTCGTAGAAACCCATGTCGAGCATACGGTCGGCCTCGTCGAGAATGAAAAACGACACTTTCGAAAGGTCGACAGTGCCGGTCTGGATATGTGCGAGCAATCGGCCCGGAGTGGCTATGACTACATCGGCGCCGCTTTTGAGACCTCGCTGCTGACGACCGAATTCCTTTCCGTCGCCGCCGCCATACACTGCCATAGAGCTTACAGGCATATAGTAGGCAAAGCCCTCCATCTGGCGGTCGATCTGCTGGGCGAGTTCGCGAGTGGGAGCCATCACCACGCAGTTCACGGCATCGGTGGGATAGTTGCCGTATGTGATAAGGTCAATTACGGGGAGCAGATAAGCTGCGGTTTTGCCGGTTCCGGTCTGTGCCACAGCTATGAGGTCGCGGCCTTCGAGAGCGAGCGGAATGGCCTGTTCCTGAATCGGGGTGCACTCATCGAAGTGCATATCATAAAGTGCGTCGAGCAAGTCGTCGCTTAAATCTAAATCTTCGAATTTCATCTACGGGGATTTTCTGGCCGCAAAGTTAGTCATTTCCACGCAAATCGCCAAAATCACCCTGTGTCCGCGCCCGATACAAGCCCACAGGCATATTAGATACAGACTCATCGGCATGCTGAAATAAAAATTCAGTATATTTGCAACAGTTTCTACATTCGCAACAGAACCACAAACCAATCACAACCATGTTCAGACACACTGACAGCAAACGGTCAATATCTCTTTCGCTACTCTTTGCAGGCATCCTCGCATTATTAGGTTCATGCTCTACCCATAGAGCTGCTTTTACCGTAACAGACACCGCCAGCACCCTTGAATATGCGATGAACGGCAAGCCCCTGTTCACCTACAATTACGGAATGGTGTATCCTCCACAGGGTGTTGATACGGTCTACAAACGGAGCGGGTTCATTCACCCGTTGTGCTCATTGGAGGGAGATACGCTCACCAACTGTTCGCCGTCAGACCATTATCACCATTTCGGGATATGGTATGCCTGGACCAAGACGACATTTGAAGGGAAAGAGATCGACTTCTGGAATCTATACAAGAAAGAGGGTACGGTGCGCTTCAGTCGGTTCACAGAAGTACGCCCCGACGGCTTTTCTGCCGTGCTAGACCATGTGGTATATCCCGATTCCACTCAAGAAAAGACGGCATTGACGGAAGAGCTGAAGGTCAGCATAGGCGAGACCGGACAGCAAGGATATTACATCGACTATCACACCACTCTGCGCTGTGCCACATCCTCTCCCATCACGTTAGAGAACTATCGCTACGGCGGCTTCTGCATCCGCGTGAACGAAAGCTGGAACGGAGAGACTGCTGAGATGCTCACATCGGAAGGATTGGACCGCGACAACGCCGACGCCTCACCGGCAAGATGGTGCTATTTTCAGAAAACGAAAGGCAACGGCAACGAACCGGCAGCCGACAACGCCTGCATTCTCATTGTTCCTTATCCTTCCAATCTGAACTATCCGGAACCTTTAAGGGTATGGGACAGCAAAGCCAATGGCACCAAGGGCGACCTTATGTGGAACTTCTCCCCTACTCGGCACAAGGCGTTCACATTGCTTCCCGGAAAGGAGCTGAGTCTCTCCTACCGCATCTACGTGCTGGATGCCCCCATCGATGCATCCATAGCCGAGTCTCTTGCCCGAAAGATACTCTGACAATTGCCCTTTTAGAGGACACAAATATATCGGCCGGATGCAGGCGATTTGCTTCCGGCCGATAAAACTATCGAAATACTATTGAAATAGCGGTTTATTTAGCGTTAGCTCTATAGATATCTCGGATTGCCATTGCATTGACAGGAGTATCGGTAGTCACGAGGTCGACACCGAGATTCATCATGTCGATAATGTCATAGGAGCTGTTGAGGGTCCATGCTGTCACTGACATACCGAGGTCATGAGCCTGCTTGACCCATTCGGGGTGCGAGCGGAACTCGGCCATATGATAATTGATGCCTGTATAGCCTTTGGCATGAAGCACCTCGGGAGCCACACCGCCCTTGATATAGGCCACCTGTGCCTCTGGATCGTCGGCTATCACCTGTTCGCAGGCATTCATCGAAAACGAGATGTATTCCACTTTATCCTGCAGTCCGTTAGCCTTCACTAGAGCCACGGCTACCGATGCGGCTTCACGGTCGCGGTCGGCAGAGCTGTGCTCCTTGATTTCGATGAAGAGCTTGATGGGCGAGTCTGTAGCCTTGAGGATATCGAGAAAGTCCTGAAGCATAGGCATCTTCTCGCCATTAGCCAGGGTGAGGTTCTTGCAGGTAGCGCTGGTGGAGTTCTGAATCGAGACTCCGCCGAACGATGCGTCATGATTGATCATCAGCTGTTTATCGGTTGTCAGCCAGATGTCGGTCTCCACTGCGTATGCTCCGAGCTCGATAGCCTTATGCATGCCGGCACGTGAGTTCTGGGCCGAGCCCTCGGTCTGCCAGTAACCGCGGTGTGCCACCACATCGGCTCCCTTGGGAATTTCAGTGACGATGTTGAGCTTGATCTGCCCGAGATCCTGAAGACTTTCACCACGCATAAGCATCAGACGGTAGTTGCCTGAGACGGCACTTTCTGGGAGCGTGACCCTCACACCGCCTTCTATAAGAGCGGTAGGGAGCTGCACAAGCGGAGCCTCGTTGCCGTTGATGGCCATGAGCGCCACAATATCGCCGGTTTCAAATCCATTGCCGTTGATGGTGAGCACGCCGCCGCTCTTCATGGCCAGGCCGGAATAGAAACTGATTTCAGATACCATTGGAGGCACAACATTGGCAATCTTCTCGCCGGCATCCTCCCAGAGGGCAGCGACTTCTTCAGGATTGAGGGGCTTGTCGTAGACACGGGCAACGGCCACATTGCCTTTCCATGCGAGCTGGGGTGTGGGACCTGCGTCGCAGCCGATACCAAACCAACGGTTACCGGCCGTTGCATGGCGGTATTCACCGGCGGTATTGAAGGTCTTCTTCAGCTCGCCGTTCACATATACATAACCTTTGCCTTCAGCCTTATTCCATACTCCGATAATATGGTAATAGTCGCCCTTGACGGGTGTGATGCCAGAGTTGCCCCACTGCCACTGTGAGTTCCCGTTAGTGGTGACATTCACGAGATATGTGAGTTCCTGACCGCGGGAGCCCGATGTGGTGCAGAGCATGAGGCCTGTGCCGCCGGCTTCGTGCGACGAGAGGAATTTCACCTCGCGATTGTTGGCGGAAAGGTCTCCGTCCCAGTTGCCAGACACGATCGCCTCGAGCGAATGGCCGTCGGCAAGAGCGTCTTTGAATTTCTGGTTATTCTCATAGTCTACTTTGTAGTAACCGGCCACACCCTGGTCGTTGCTCCACTTGTTGTTGAAGCGTGCGATATAGCCGCCGAAAGCAGGGTCGTAAATCGTAGTCACATCGCCGGTGTGCGATTCCACGGCATTATGCATGGGCGAGATGTCGGTGGCTGTGCCGTCGGCATTGAACCGGATGTCGAGGAGTTCGGCTACAGGAAGGTCTTTACCGGGTTCAGGATCAGGTTCGGGCTTGTAACTGGGGTTATATTTTGTGTTGTAGATGGTCTTGATATCAAGTTCCGACAGGGGCTTGCCATAGACTTTCGCAGTCACGATTTCCCAGTCGCCGCCAAACTGTCCTCCATTGGGGCCTGCATCGCAACCTACAGCAAACCAGCGTGCAGCCTCATTGGGAGCAAGACGCAGATTGCCCGGAGCGGCAACTGTGTTTTTCAGTTCACCGTTTACATATATCTGAGCTTTTTTCTCCTCTTTATTCCACACGCCCACCACATGATAGTAGGTAAGCGGCTGAGGCACGATGCCGCTTGTAGCCCAGCGCCAGGTGCTGTTGCCATTTTCAGTAACATTGGGAAGGAAAGTAATTTCGTTGCCGCGGTTGTTGGCGGTCTTACAGATGAAGATACCAGTGCCGCCGGCCTCGTGCGACGAGAACATCTTGGCCTCCTCATTGGCGATAGGCGGTGTGTAGCGGGCAAGGAAAAGTGTCTCTACTGTGTGGCCCGACAGCAGGGCATCCATAAAGGCCTGATTGCTCTTATAATCGACCTTACAGTAGTTGGGCGACGAGCCGAGATTGCCGAGGCCCCAGTTGTTGGTGAAATTGCCGGAGTAGCAGCCGTAGATTTCATTGTAGGTGGTGCTGACCTTACCGTCGGGCGATACCACCTCCACTGCATTGTGCATGGGCGATGCATCGTAGACAGTGCCGTCCTCGTTGAAACGTATGTCAAGAAGATCGGCTACAGGTGCCGAGTAGGTGAATGTGGCACTGTCGACATCGGCCGTAGCTGCAGAGTACATCACCTTTTTTGCTGTGTCGTAGATTGTGATACGGCCCTTGTTTTCCTCCAGAGCTATGCTGTCGGGATGAGAAGCACCGTTGGTGTAAACCAGATTTCCGTCCTTATAAACGAATATATTTTCCGGAGCGTCACCTGTAGCGAGTGCGGCAATACCGCCCGCAAAAAGCGACGCCGCAACTAATGATATAGCGATTTTTTTCATGGCGGATTATTTGATGATTACTTTGGAAACTGTGGTATGCTTGCCGCATACCACCTTAACTATGGCTACACCCTGGCATAGCTTTTCGGCCGGAATGATGAATGCGCTTGCCGAAGGAGCGAAACGGGCCATTAGGCGCCCGGAGACATCGGATACAGAAATCTCTTCAATATCCTCGGGAGCAGTCACAGCGATGCAGTTGCCGTCGTAGCTGATTTCAGTGCCGGCGACACCGCTTGCGGCATTCATCCCCGAAGGGATATCTTTTTTGCGTAGTAGGATGTAATCGAACTCGGCGAAGTTTATTGTAGTCTTCGCGCCATCCATGTTGAAAACATCTGTCGACAATTCATTAAAAACGATTTTGCGTGCTCCGGGCACACTGTTCACCGGTGTATCGGTGGAGTGTTGATAAAAAAAAACATCAGCACCATACATTCCCGCTGCCGCGATCATCGAGAACAGAGCCGGCAATAGCAGTCTTTGTTTCATGGAGTTTATTAAAAAGGTTGAACTTATCGGTTTATGCTCCTGACTATGAAGCGCAGCAAAATTACCGTTTAGATGTTCAGCGGATGCGGACTGATGTTCACAAAAACGGTCAGCATGTAAAATTCAACCAATTTATCCCGGTTTATTACCTGTTTTTTCCATCGTAATGGCTCGGAGGCACTCCGAACTTTCTCTTAAACACTTTTGAAAAATGGCTCGGATCGGCGAAGCCACAGCGATAGGCAGTCTCCGATACATTGAATCCATCGGCAAGCAGACGCCCGGCCTCGGCAAGGCGTTTCTCGCGGATATATTCGCTTATCGACATCCCCGTAAGTGATTTCATGCGGTTATGGAGCAGCGTGCGGCTCATACCGAGCGACGCCGTGATATTGTCCACGCAAAATTCGCTGTTGGAAAGGTTCTCGGCTATCAGACTGTCGACATCGGAAATAAACTTGCGCTCCAGGAGATTTGAGCCATAACCAGAATCCTCCCCGCTATCAGCAGAGGGTGTAGCTTCGATGCTTTCGGAACCGACAGATGTATCGACAGCCGTGCCATACGATCGGCGCTGACGCCTTCTTACAAACAGAAACACCCCCGGCACGAGCAGAATGGAGGCATAGATGAGTATTGCCACGGTCGAGCGATAGAATGGTGGCTCTATATCTATCTGAAGCGTTCTCACGGGCATTTCCTCCCAATCGCTCGACGCATTGTTGGCACGTATATGCAAAGTATAGTGCCCGGGAGCGAGATTGAACAGCGACACCTCGCGCTCATGGCCCACGTTTCGCCAGTATGAATCAGAACCCTCAAGCATTATCTGATAGCTCACCGTATTGGGTTTCCCGGGGATGACAACCCCAAACTCAATTGTCAGCGGGCGGCACTGGCTGTATGAGAGCGAAATTCTGTCGAGGTCATCAAGCTCGCGCGGAATAATCCCCGTGCTGTCAGCAGGATGAATCTCGACACCATTCACCCACAGCGTCTTAAGCCTCACCGGCTGATATGTTTTGCCGTTAGCAGGCTCGGATGGAAGAAAGCTCACAAGCCCCCTTATCGAGCCGGCATAGATGCGGCCGTCGCTACCTTTGAATATCGACGAAAGGTTCATCTGATTGGTTGGAAGCCCGTTGGCTGTGGTATAGCAGGCCATCTCGTTGCCGTCTATGTCATATTGCCATATGCCGGTGCTTGTGGTTACCCACATGTTACCCTCCTTGTCATCGGCTATGGCGCATATTGTGCGGTGGTCGCTGCGATTGATGGCAGTAGATCCGTCGGCATTGATTATCTGCATGCCACTGTTGTTGGTTCCCACCCATAGTTTGCCTGCCGAGTCACGGCACAGCGAGGTCACAAATCTGTCGGCCAGCGGATGCTCCGCAGAATCAGGAAGCCACGATGTGATTTTGCAGTTTTTGCCATCAATATGAAAAAGCCCCTCGGTAGTGGTGCCCACCCACAAGTTGCCATTGTCGTCGGGCAAGAAAGTGTAAACGAAATTCCAGTCGAGCTGCGGCTGAGCCACTTTGTCGAATGTGTCGGTCTCGGGATTGTAGGTGCGCATGCCTCTCGTTGTAGCCACGCAGAGGGTGCTGTCGCTGCTGTATGCGAGATAGAATATCGAATTAGAGTTAAGCCCGTTGGAGAACAGATACCGACGGCAGGTACCATCACGGAGGTCATAACTGAAAAGCCCGTTGAGAAACGAGCCTATCCACATGCGGTGATTCTTCCGGTCATATGCCAGCGAGTGGATATTGGTGCCTGCCTCAGGAATGCGGTCAAACGGGGTCACGCGCCCCGAGGCCATATCAAGAATATTGATGCCGCCATCTTCCGAGGCTATCCAGAGAGTGCCCTTCACAGGCTCCGACATCATGCGTACAACATTGCCCCTGAGCCCTTCTTCCTGCGATATATGGCGGAAACGGCGGTCAGTCGCAGTCATTATGGTGATTCCGCCGAAATAGGTGCCTATCCAAATGTTGCACTCATCGTCGGCCATCAGGGCATATACCGAATTGTCGTCGACAGCGCTCAGCATCTTGTTGACCGCTATGCCATCCGGCGTGGAAGCTATTATACAGGTACCATTGCTTGTACCGACGATAATATTCCCCTTGCGGTCTTCGGTGATTGCCCGCACCATGCCATGCGGCAGAGCATCGTCAATGATGTCGGTGTGTCCGTTCTGAGGGTTATATCGGGCAATGCCCTTTCCATTGCGCCCTATCCATAGGTAATTTTTTGAGTCGACCATCAGCGGGATTATGTCACCGGCGCCAGTGGTCACATCCTCATAAAGATGTCGTGGCATAAGATGTGCGTGGCCGAGGTCCGGGTCAATACGATAAATCGCTTGATTGGTCGACACATATACATAATTGTTGCGGTCAGACGCAAGCGAAAGGATGAAATCCGTGTCGAAATGCAGACGCCGAAAACTATCTTTTTCAGGGACATACACCCAAAGCCCCCCGCCGGCGCACAACAACCGGCCATCGGGAGTCTCGGCGATTGTTGTCATGTCGGCATTCACATTACCATAGTTTACGAAACTGTCGGTATCGGGGTTATACCGCGACAAGCCGTGGATGGTAAGCACCCACATTCTGCGGGCCGAATCGAAAAACACCTTTCTCACATAGTTGTGGCGCAGCGAAGCGGGGTCACCGACAACATTGAAATAATTTTTTACCGAATAGCCGTCGTAACGGCTCAACCCGTTGCGTGTGCCCACCCACACATATCCCTTGCTGTCGGTGGCTATAGTATTGACCTGATAGTGCGGCAGACCGTTATCGCTCGACAATGTGCCACCGATATGATATTCAGCGGCATGGCATGCCCATGCCACCAACATCACAAGCATCATTACCGCACTCCTAACCCGCATGGCCACATCTACTTAGCTTCTCAGCAAACCATTCTGTTCAACAATCAATGAATGCCGGTTACTTGCACTTTACGGCCTTGATGATATTGTCGGCGGAAATCTGCATGACAGGCACCGAATCTCCGGTAAATGATACAGTGGATATATACATCTCGCGTGGATGCACCTTGCCGGAAGCTTTATGCGCATGGAACACGATGCGCAGATTGCCATCCTTGTCACGGAACATGGCGCTGTGCCCCACACCCTCCAGCCGGCCGTATTTCTCGGTGACAGGGAACTGAAATACCGGATTGGCTTCATATTTGGTCCATGGACCCAGAGGCGACGAGGCTGTGGCCACTCCGATGCCGTATTCGGGACAGGTGTATCCGTTGCCTGAATAGGTCATGTAATAACGACCGTCGTGTTTAATGACGAACGACCCCTCGTTCACGCCCTCGAACTCCCACTTCTGGCTCTGCTTGATGCATGGGCGGAGCGTTGCCGGCTTGATGGTCTGAAAATCCGGTTCAAGCTCGGCTACCCACACATTCAGGCCGTCGTTGAAACGGTCGAAAAACAGATAAGGCGTGCCGTCGTCATCGATGAAAAGCGAATTGTCGATGGCCCTTTCCGATGTATACATCGGCTGCTGTTCGCGCTGCACGAACGGCCCGAGGGGAGAGCTCGACTCGGCCACACATATATGCTCGGCTGCTGTGTAATACATCAGATACCTGTTGCCGACACGATAGATTTCGGGAGCCCAGAACCAATGGTCGCCATAGGAATCATTCTTGCTGAGGGCCATGCCGGCTTCCTTCCAGTTCACGAGGTCATCTGAAGTGTAGACCATGATTCCATCCTCGCTCATAGTGCCGTAGGCATAATATATGCCGCCGTCGAGCATGATAAACGGGTCTGCAAACTCCAGGCCTTGCGGTTCCTCGGCTACGGATTCCTGTGCAAAAACGGTCGAAGCGGCGAGCAACAAGGCAATAGTAAAGGCATTCTTGATTTTCATGATATTGAATAAAGTTTGTCAACAAACTTACTCATTATTCACGAATCTGCCAAATTTCCGCACCCCCCGCGAATAACAATATGGCCCCCGGAGGCCAAGGGGAGGCGTCCGGGGGCCGGATAGGAGTCACACTCCGATAGGGTGCGATGATTATGCGGTTATCTGAGCATCACCTTGTAGGCTGGAAAACCCAAGCCTGAATGCCCCCTGCGGCCAGGTTTATTTGACCCCATGAGCCAAAATTGCTCTAACCCTTTT
>CAKTFH010000008.1 GCA_934555895.1 uncultured Muribaculaceae bacterium
GGTTGTATTATCTTAAATAAAACAAAAACACCCGACTTTACATTCTTGGGTGCAAAACTGGGTGTTTGTTTTGCAATTTGCTGATTTTCAGCGTTTGTTGCGGAGAGAGAGGGATTCGAACCCCCGGAGGTGTGACCCTCAACGGTTTTCAAGACCGCCGCAATCGACCACTCTGCCATCTCTCCAAGTTTGGGTGATGTATGTCTGACCGGGTGTCTTGACCGGATGCTGCGTGACTCCGGTGTGTGACGCCCATGTTTGTCGCTGCAAAGGTAAGAATTTATTTCGGGTTATGCAAATTATCGGAGGGGATGAAAATTTTAATGAAAATGAAAATGTTGCAGCGGGCCGGTAGTCAGTGCTCTACGGGGCGGCGGTGGTTGAGGCGGCGCGGGAAGAGGAACACGATGGATAGCGCCACCATCACGGCCAGAGCCCAGGGATAATAGAGGTAGGGGAACGGAGCGGCGGGCGAGATGCCGGCGAGTCCGGTAGCAAGCAGCGTCTGCGCGCCGTATGGGATGAGGCACTGCACTATGCACGAGGTGGAGTCGAGCAGCGAGGCGGTTTTGCGCGGGTCGATGCCGAACCGGCGCGAGATGTCGCGCGATATGCTGCCCACGGTGATGATGGCCACGGTGTTGTTGGCAGTGCAGAGGTTCACTATGCCTACGAGGCAGGCTATCACGGTCTGTGCGCCGCGCAGGCCGTTCACCCTGCGGGTCATGGTGTGGAGTATGAAGCGTATGCCTCCGGCTTCCCTGATAATGCCGAGCATGCCGGCGGCGAGCAGGGTGATGACTATGAGCTCGCCCATCGAGCCTATGCCTTCGCCGGCGAAGGTGGCCATGTCGAGCAGGGGCACGCCGCGTATCATCCCCACGGCGAGTGCCGACACTATACCGATGGTGAGCACCACCGCAACATTGATGCCGAGAAACGCCGTGACAATCACTGCCAGATAGGGGAGCACCGGCAGGCGGTCGGCTGTGGTGAGTGTCACGGCCTCGAGGTCGGCCTCCGCGCCGATTATGATGTAGATGGCGAGTGTGACCAGGGCGGCTGGGAGCGCTATCCAGAGGTTAGCCTTGAACTTGTCGGCCATGTCGCACCCCTGCGAGCGGGTGGCGGCTATGGTGGTGTCGGAGATGAACGAGAGGTTATCGCCGAAAAACGCGCCTCCGAGCACCACCGCCACATAAAACGGCACCGAGGCACCGGCCGTCGACGCGATTTCGGTGGCGAGCGGCGTGAGGGCCACCACCGTACCCACCGATGTGCCTATCGACAGGGAGATGAAGCACGAGGCGAGAAACAGCATGGGCACCACAAATCCGGGCGGGAAGGCGCTGAGGGCGAGGTTGACTGTTGCGTCGACGGCGCCTATCTCCTTGGCGATGGCAGCGAATGCTCCGGCGAGGATGAAAATCCATATCATGTAGAGGATATTATCGTGTCCGGCCGCACGCGAGAAAGCCGTTATGCGGGCCTGGAGAGGCCTGCCGCGGAAAATGGCCACAGCCCAGATGGATGAAACCACCAGCGCCACCGACACGGGCATGCGGTAGAAGTCGCCGATGATGGCCGACACGGCCACATACAGCACCAGGAACATCACCACCGGCGACACGGCCAGCAGGCCGCGGGCGGTGCCTACGGGTGTGCTGTGGTCTGTGTTGTCGTTGTTGCTCATGTCAGGGGTTATCGCTTTTCGGTTTCTGATTCGCCCGGCGTCTTCGCGTCGCAATTCTTCATGGCGAAATAGCGCCAGAGCGGAGCGGCCATGAGCGCCTGCTTCATTTCGTCGCGCAGAAGCATGCCGTAGAGCTCGCTCTCGGTGAGCAGTTTCACGTTGATATCCTCGGTGCTGTCGAGGTGCTGTTTGCCGCGCAGCTCCACGCCGTCGGCGAGGAAGCAATATGTGAGATTGTTGGTGACGCTCGGATTTCCCGAAATCACCATTTGCAGGCTCCAGTTGCCCCCTTCGTAGCCGGTTTCCTCGGCCAGCTCGCGTCTGGCGCCTTCGAGCGGTGTCTCGCCCTCCTCCACTACTCCGGCGCAAAGCTCAACGAAGATGTCATCGAGGCCGTGGCGGTATTGCTCCACCATCACGAAGCGCCCGTCGGGGGTGCGGGCTATCACATTCACCCACGTGGGGTATTCGAGGATATAAAATTCATCGTTGATTCTGCCGTCGGGCAACATCACTTTGTCGCGACGCGCAGTGAGCCAGGGGCGGTTGAAAACATACTCGCTTTCAAGAGTCTTCCATTTTTCCATATAATCATGCCATTACGCTGTAGCAGCGAATCCGTGTGCAAAATTACACTTTTCCGGCGGGGTGCCCAAGTCCCCGGCAAGTTTTCGCACGCCCGGTGGCCGCAACACGCTAAAAATTCGTATCTTTGCATCCATCATAACTAATACCTAATCACAGATAGCCTTAATTCGAATGAAAAAAGCATTGATTGCGGCATTCGCCTCGCTTGCGGCTGTAGCTGCACAGGCCGAGACCGTCGGCCGTACAATTTATATGGACTTCGGCGAAGTGACACCCTCGCGCGGTGGCACCACCGAGGGCGCCGACAGCAACGGTCACTACTGGACAAACATCAAGACATCGGGTAACAACTATACTTATCCAGGCACGGTATATCAGCTTGTCGATTCTGAAAACAATCCCACGGGATATGACCTGCTGGTGAACACCCGCTTCATGAGCAACGGCACCACCGCAGCCGGAGGTCTGGTGAAACCCAAAGCGGAATATCTCGGCGACCTGGCCGTGGAGTCGGCCACCTACGACTATATATTCGTGGAGACCTTCCAGGATTTCAACTTCTTTACATTCCGTAATCTCGACCCGAATAAGGCCTATCGCTTCCATTCCTTCGGATGCCGCGGGGCAAACGATGTCCGCTCGGGTGTGTACACCTTCAAGGGACTCAACACATGGTCGGCGCCTCACCAGACTTCAGGCACCGGGCTTGGTAAAGACGGTTACAACGGCAACAACTGCAACATAGCCGTTTCCGACCCCATCTTCCCCGACGAGAACGGGTGCATCACCTTCACCATGAGCCGCACGCAGGGCATGTTCTACATAAACGCCATGAAAGTGGAGGAGCTTGAAGGCCTCACACGACCCGAAAACCATTTCACTCTGCTGCAGAGCGTTTACATCGACTTAGGCGAGGCTCCGGCCAACCGCAATCACGGCCAACTCACCCAGGGCGCCGACAAAAACGGCAACTATTGGAACAATATCTACAACACTTCTGGCGACCAGGTTGTCATCGGCTCCACTTATAACCTTGTGAACTCGCGCAACGAGCCTTCGGGCTTCAAGGCCAAAACTCTCAACAGACTCTCCACCAACGGCACATCGGCCGCCGGTGGCTACGAGACACCAAGTGACGCATCTCTCGGCGACCTCGCCATCGCATCGGCCACGATGGACTATGTGTACATCGACCCCAACAACACTCCCAAGTCGTCGATAGAGTTCACCGGTCTCGACCCTAAGAAAGCCTATCGCGTGCATGCATACGGGTGCCGTATCACCAACGAGACCGGCGACCGCAACGGCTACTTCCTCTTCGACGGTCTCAACTCATGGAAGGAGTACCAGTGCTTCTCGGGCAGAAGCATCGGCGGACGCGATGTGCACGGCAACACACGCAACATAGCCGTGAGCGATTACATATATCCCGACTCCGACGGCAAGATTACATTCACCATCCAGACCAAAACCGGCCTGTCGCACCTCAATGCACTTAAGATAGAGGAGTTCGACGCCACCGGCGCCGAGCGCCCCTCCGAACCGCTCACCACACTTTCCATCATCGGCTCTTCGGCCGAGAATCCCGAGGGAGTGCCCATGAGGCCTCTTGAACAGAAGGGCACCTTCGTGGCATACACCATGCTCGGCACCGGCAGCTACTCTCTGAAGGGAACCGACAGCGCAGGCAAAGCCGTCGCTCTGGGCGTGAATGGCAGCTCGCTCACCACCGGCGCAGCACCCACCGAGGTGACGGAGCCAACAGTGGCGCGCGTATATGCCGACACCCGCAGCAACACCATCACTGTCACTCCCATCACATCGCTCAATGTGAAGGGTGTGATTGTGCCCGACGGCACAACCCTCGCCTATGCCGGAAACGGCCGCTGGGAGCAGCAGGTGACACTCGACCGCACCACATCGGAGCAGTACATCAACCGCAGCATCTATTTCGCCCTCAACAACGACGAGGCTTATGCCATCCGCCGCCACACCAACTCATCGGAGGCCGGGGTGGCCGCTGATGGATTCTCCGGCGAGAACATCCGCCTCAACAACGGTACATACACCCTTGGCGTCGACCTCGCGCAGGGCACAGTCTCGGTTGATGCCGAAATCGACCCCTATAGGGTTTCGGTGTTCGGTTCGTCGGTAGCCAACGGCCAAGGCGCAGAGAACTTCCACGGTTATGCCTATCTTTATGGCGAACAGCTCAAGAAGCGCGCCACATCGGGCGACAGCCAGTATCCACTTTACACATCAGGTGTGTCAATCGGCGGCAACACCACTGTCAATCTGCTGAACCGCTACGACGATGTGATTCATGATTTCGGCCATTTTGTGGCTATAGGTCTTTCGCTTGGCAACGAGGGCATCCACGGCAGCGGTAACCCGCGCGCCGTCTTCAACCAGTTCCGCGACAACATGCAGACCCTCATAGCGCGCCTGCGTGCCGACGGCAAGGAAGTGGTGGTGGTGAACAACTACACCCGCGCCGATTACAACGACACCGACTACCGCTATGTGAAGGAGATGGATATGCTCATCCACCAGTGGGATCTCCCGTCGGTCAATGTGCTGGGAGCCATCGACGACGGTGCCGGTCACTGGGCCAACGGATATATGCAGGATTCGGGCCACCCCAATGGCGAAGGCCACCGTCAGTTCATGAAGGCGTTCGTGCCTTCGCTCTTCGACGCCCTCATCCAGGGCAAGCCGCTTCCCGAGCGCAGCCACTCCGCAGAAGGCATCAGGCTGACAAACGGAGCAGGCATGGCGTTCACTCCCGAGGAGTCGCTCAATGCGTTCACAATCGACATCCGTTTCCGCGGCAATGCCGGTGGCAATCTGCTGAGTTTCAAGAACGGCACACGTGGCAAAACCACCGGTACGGTATCCTTCGACGAAACTGGCTGCCTGAAATATCAGTCGCCGGTCGCATCCAGAGAGCCTGTCGTTTCTGCCGAGCCGGTAAGCAGCGATGCATGGCACCATATGACCCTGACACACTATTACGCCTGGGGTAAGACATTCCTCTATATCGACGGCAATCAGGTGGGAAGCGTCACCGACAAACTTACCCCCGGCAAATTCACTATCGGCGATGCCACCGCCTCACGCGAGATAGGCGAGATTTCTTTCTGGCGTGCCGGAATGACTCCTGAGGAAATCAAGAAACATGTCGCAGGCACCGCGATGCTTAAGTCGAGCCTCGAGCTCTATACACCGTGTTCGGAGGCCGATACCGAGCAGTCGGGCGAGGCCGAAGGCTACATCAAGCTTCCCAATCTGGCGCAGAGCCTCAACGCCATCGAATATGACCGCGGCAGCTCGCTATCCGTTGAGTCGGCGGTTGTGGATGAAACATCTCTTCGTGTCAATGCCTCCAACGGAATGATTACCGTAGAGGGCGTCAAGGGCACGGAAGTGAATGTAGTCACATCCGACGGACGCCTCGTGGCCGCCTTTACTCTTGCCGAAGCTCCCCGCAGCATCGCCGCTACCCCCGGTGTCTATCTTGTTAACGACGATAAGATAGTCCTTCGATAACCGGCTTATCCATACCTCTCATATCACATCATATTACGGCCGTCATGATTTGTGCATGGCGGCCGTTTTTTTGCTGCGAGGCATTGCTGTGAAGTGAATTATTTGTACTTTTGCCGTGCCTTAAACGTAATACAATTACATAACCTACATAACCAAAAACATATCACATTATGAGATTAATCACTTTGTCGGCCATAGCCATGGCCGCAATGATGTCGGCCTCGGCCCAGACCACCATCAGCGTGGATGTGTCGAAAGAGGCCGGCCGCATCCCCTCACTCATCTACGGCGCGGGCGCCGAGGATGTAAACCATGAAATCTATGGCGGTCTCTACGACCAGCGCATTTTCGGAGAAAGTTTCGAGGAGCCTTCGGTATCAGATGTCGAAGGATTCACCGCCTTCGATTCCAACTGGAATGTCGATGACAATGTGCTGAGCATTTCCACCTCGTCGCACGGCAAGATTGTGCTCGACAAAATCGCCTCCACTCCTCAGAAACTGCAGGTTGAAGTGCGTCCCGACGCTTTGTCGGCCATCGCCGGCATAATTGTCGATGTAGCCGACGCCTCGGCCGGTGCCGACAGCTTCCGGGGCTATGAAATCAGCCTCAACCCTTCAAAGAAGGTGCTTGTTGTAGGCAAGCACGAGCATAACTGGCAACCTATCGCTGAAGTGCCTGCCGACATCGCCGTGGGCAAATGGACCCTCATCACCATCGAGCGCTCGGGCAAGGACCTTAAGATAAGCCTTGACGGCGAGCCTGCATATACCCTTTCCGACAGCAATCCGCTTGCCGCCGGCACCATCGGCCTCCGCAGCTACGGCGGTTCGGCCTCGTTCCGCAACCTTGTGGCCGACGACGCTCCCATGGCGTTCAACGGTCGTCCTGTAGGTCTGGAGGGCTTCCGCCACTTCGACGCTTCATGGGCTGTGACCGACGCGGGCGAAATCACCACCTCTACCTCCACCTATGCCAAGCTGGTGAGCAACGCCGCTCCGCAGACCAAGGGTTCGGTGGATATGGAGCTCCGTCAGATAGCCCCTGCGGCCATCTCGGGCGTCATCTTTGATGTTCAGGAGGCCGGAAACGGAGCCGACAACTTCCGCGGCTATGAGGTCAGCCTCAACGCCGGAAAGAAGGCGCTTGTGATCGGCAAGCACGACCACGACTGGCAGCCGATAGACGAGGTGCCTGTAAATTACGACCCCTCGCAGTGGAACCGACTGCACGTGGATTTCGACGGCGCGGCCTTCACTGTGTCGCTTAACGGCAACGAGGTTTACTCATATACCGATGAGAATGCTCCGCTTCTCTCTGGCAAGGTGGGCGTGCGCACATTCGACGGCGCCGCATCGTTCCGCAATCTCGTCATCAACGGCAACACTGTGACACCTGCGCCAATGGCAGCCGGCGTAAGCTCAATGTGGGATGCGATAGGCCATGCTAAATTCACCCGTTTCTCTTCGGGCGGACAGCACGATTCATCCTTCCAGCGCATCGACGGCAAGGCAGGCGACGGCATTGCCAACTACGGCCTCAACAAATGGGGCATCAATGTCGACAGCTCGGTGCCCATGAGCGGCTGCATCTATCTCCGCGGCTCGGTTCCCGAAGCTGTGGTGGCTCTTCAGAGCGCCGACGGCACTGTCGAGTATGCCCGCGCCAATATCTCGGGTATCACCCCTGACAAGTGGAATAAATTTACCTTCGACTTCAATCCGTCCGCATCCGACATCAACGCACGTTTCGCGCTGCTGCTCGGTGCCGACGGTCAGCTCGATGCCGACATGGCGTTGCTCCACACCGAGAGCTTCCCCTATCGCGCCGACATCACCGAGGCTTTCCGTAAGCAGGGCCTCACTTTCCTCCGCTACGGAGGCACCATGGTCAATGCCGCCGAATATAAGACTGGCAATATGTTTGGTCCGAGCGAGGAGCGTCCGCCCTACATCGGCCACTATTACCGTTACAGCACCAACGGCTTCGGTATCATCGAGTTCGTTGAGTTCGCCCGCCTCATCGGCACAGAACCCACCTTCGCCATCAACATCGAGGATAATCCCGCCGATGTGCTCGCCCTCCTCAAGGAAATAGAGCCGCTCGGCCTCCGTTACCTCGAAATCGGCAACGAGGAGAATATCGGCGACGACTCCCGCGCTGCCTACGAGCACTATGTGGAGCGCTTCAACGTGCTCTACGACGCTATCCATCCCGTTTACCCCGACCTCGTGTTCATCAACGCCGCTTGGTGGCGCGCCGACCGCACCGACCTTATGGAATATGTGTTCCGTGAACTCGACGGCAAATCGGACCTCTGGGACTTCCACCCATGGACCGACGAGGTGTCGCAGGCACGCTCGGTAGAGTCCGACCTCAAGAATATGCAGAAGCTCTTCACCACCTGGAATCCCGCCACGAAGATGCATGTGGCCATACTCGAGGAAAACGGCAACACCCACTCGCTCCATCGTGCCCTCAGCCATGCCGTGGTGCTCAACGTGGTTAGAAAGATGAACGGCTTCGTGGAGCTCGACAGCCCCGCCAACGCCCTCGAGCCCTATCTGCAGAACGACAACGGCTGGAACCAGGGCCAGATATTCTTCACTCCCTCGCAGGTTTGGGGTCAGCCCCCCTATTATGCCCAGCAGATGGCATCGGCCTACCATGAGCCCGTGCTGCTCGACGCCAGCGTGCGTCGCGGTCCCAGCCTGCATGTTTCGGCTACAAGAAGCGAAAGCGGCGACCGTGTGGTGCTCCACATCGTCAACTCTGCCGCCAAGGAGCAGAAAGTGAAGATCGACCTCGCAGGTATCGAGACTGTCGGTGCCATCGAAGGTCTCGTGCTCTCGTCGGCCTCGCTCACCGACCACAACACTCCGCAGGAGCCCGAGAAGATTGTGCCCCGTGCCTTCACAGCCACCGAGCCCTCGCTTACCCTCGAGCCCTACAGCTACACAGTGGTAGCCATCAACTGCACATCTGGCGTCAGCGAGGTCGCTGCCGACGATGCCGCTGACTCCACTCCCGCCGCCTACTACAATATCGCCGGTGAAAAGGTCAGTAATCCCTCAAATGGCATTTTCATCACCGACAACGGCAAAAAGGTAGCCCTCCATAACTAATCCCCATCCCCACCTTCTACCCAGGGGCTGTGTCCGGTATCTCCCGGTCGCAGCCCCTGGCTCATTTGTTGACTTTTTGCCCTCCCCGCGCTTGCCGCTTAACCGCCTGCAGAATGGGGTAGATGCGAAGGAGTGAGTGATTTTTGGGAGGGGAGCGGGGATATTATGGAGAAATTTCATAACTTTGCACCGAATTTCACGCAGACAATGCATGCCCTTTCGGAAATAATGACACCATTTCAAACCATCAGGCAATCTCTGGCTTCCGACCTCAAGCGCGTCAACGACAGTATCGTGGCTTCGCTCGAGTCGCCCAATGCACTGATGAATAGTGTCATAAACCGCTATCTGGAGAAAAAGGGCAAGCAGATAAGACCCATGCTGGTGATTCTGAGCGCAAGGCTGCTCGGCGAGGTCACCGACAATGTGGTGTCGGGCGCGGTGGCGGTGGAGCTGCTCCACAATGCCTCGCTTATCCACGACGATGTGGTCGACGACACCCTGGTGCGTCGCGGCAGTCCTACCATCAACGGCCTTTGGGATAACCATCTGGCTGTGCTGGTGGGCGATTTTTTCCTCTCTACGGCGCTTTTGCAGGGAGTGGATACGGGCGATGTGCGCATTATCGATTCGATATCGAACCTCGGACGCCTGCTCTCGATAGGCGAGCTCGACGAGATTTACACTGCCCACGCCAACCATCTCGACGAGGATGCGTATTTCAACATCATTTACCGCAAGACGGCATCGCTCTTTGTGTCGTGTGTGGAGGTGGGCGCCTACGGCACCGGTGTAGACGACCACCGGCTCGAAATCCTGCGTGAATATGCGCGTCTGCTCGGACTCTGTTTCCAGATAAAGGACGATATATTCGACTATTTCTCTGACGAGAAGATAGGCAAACCCACCGGCAACGACCTCAGGGAAGGTAAAATCACCCTGCCGTTGCTGCATGTGCTCACCGACGAATCGCTGCCGCGCCACGATGAGATGCTGGCTCTGGCACGTAAGGATTCTCTCAGCGAGGAGGAAATCTCCACCCTTATGTCATATGCCGTGGAGAACGGCGGCATCGAATATGCCGAAGCCGTGATGGACCGCATGCTCCACGAGGCCGTGGCGCTCATGGAGCAGTTTCCCGACTGCGAGGCCCGCCAGTCATTTATTGATTTGATTCATTTTATCATAGAGCGCGACTCGTAAGAAGAGTGCATGCCATAACGCCCCATCCGGGGCTAAGATATTCCTTCTGGCGCTATACGCTTAAATCAAATACCATCCACCATAATGAGAAGACTTATTTCCGCTTTAGTGGCCGCGGCTATGCTTGTGGCTCCTGCCTTTGTTTCTGCAGTGCCGGTCGACGACAGAGACGCTTTCATCACCGAACTGCTGTCGAAGATGACTATTGAGGAGAAAATAGGGCAGATGCATTTGCCGGCTTATCCGCAGCTTGTGACCGGAGGCGCTTACAACGCCAATATAGATTCCCTGGCCGAGCACGGCCTCCTTGGCGGCATATTCAATATACTCGATGTGGAGGGGATACGCCATCTGCAGGAGCTTGCCGTGGAGAAGAGCCGCATGGGCATACCGCTGCTTGTGGGCCTCGATGTGGTGCATGGCTATAACACGATATTTCCCATTCCGCTTGCGCTGGCTTCGTCGTGGGATATACCGGCGATAGAGCGCACTGCCAGAATAGCTGCCAAAGAGGCATCGGCAGGTGGCATCAACTGGACCTTCAGCCCTATGGTGGATATCAGCCGCGACCCGCGCTGGGGGCGTCAGGCCGAAGGTGCGGGCGAGGATCCGTTCTTGGGAGCGGCAATCGCACGGGCTATGGTGCGTGGTTATCAGGGCGATAATCTCTCGGCCAAAGACAATATCCTGGCCTGTGTGAAGCATTTCGCCCTCTACGGCGCCGCAGAGGGCGGCCGCGACTACAACACCGTGGACATGAGCCGTCAGCAGATGTTCAACGTGTATTTCCCGCCCTACAAGGCGGCCGTGGAGGCCGGTGCCGGCAGCGTGATGTCGTCGTTCAACCTCGTTGATGGTCTGCACGCCACGGCCAACAAGTGGCTGCTCACCGATGTGCTGCGCCGCATGTGGGGTTTCAAGGGCTTTGTGGTCACCGACTACGCATCGATTGCCGAGATGGGAGTGCATGGGTTCGGGTCGCTTGAACGCAACTCGGTGGCGGCTCTCGAGGCGGGCACCGATATGGATATGACCTCAGATGCTTTTATCAGATGTCTGAAAAATGCCGTGGACCGGGGCGAGGTGACGATGGAGCGCATCAACACCTCGGTGCGCCGCATACTTGAGGCGAAATACGACCTCGGGCTATTCCGCGATCCCTATAAATATAGCAGTGGTGACCGCGATGCCCGCAAGGCGAATGCCGCAGATGCCGCTTTCGCCCGCCGCATGGCGGCCGAGACCTTTGTACTGTTGAAAAATCAGAACAGTCTGCTGCCGCTCAAACCGACCGGGAAGATAGCTCTCATAGGCCCGCTGGCCGACACCGGTGCCAACATGGTGGGAACATGGAGCGTGACGGCCCATGGCAATTATCCATCCCTTCTCGATGCTATGCGCGAAGCAGTGGGCAACTGCGGCGAGGTGATTTATGCCAAAGGTGCCAACCTTTACTCCGATGCTCATATCGAAGCCGGTGCTACTCCCGGAAAATTCGCCATGCGCGATAGTCGCAGCGAGGAGGCTATGCTCGCCGAAGCCGTGGCTGTGGCGAAGCAGGCCGATGTGATAGTCGCAGCCCTCGGTGAGGGCGCCGAAGGATCGGGTGAGGGGAGCAGCCGTGCACGGCTCACTCTGCCCGACACTCAGCACCGTCTGCTCGAAGCTCTGCTCGCTACAGGGAAACCGGTGGTGATGCTTAATTTCTCAGGACGCGCCACTGTTCTCACATGGGAGAGCGAGCATGTACCGGCCATAATGAACGTGTGGTTCGGCGGTTCCGAAGCCGCCGGCGCCATAGCCGATGTGGTGTTCGGCAAGGTGTCGCCTTCGGGCAAACTTACGGTGTCGATGCCCTACTGCGAGGGCCAGATTCCGGTATACTACAACCATCTTGTCACCGGGCGGCCCAAGCGCCCCGACGATGGTCGATATGCCGCCTACACAAGCAACTATTTCGAGATTCCCAACCATCCGCTCTATCCTTTTGGCTACGGATTGAGTTATACAACTTTCGAGTACAGTGACCTGTTGCTATCATCGGACCGCATGGACGCCGACGGCTCTATAACGGCATCGGTGAAGGTGACCAACACCGGAAACCGTCGTGCCGACGAGGTGGTGCAACTATACCTCCACGATGTGGAGCGCTCGTTGGCACCCCCTGTGCAGGAACTCAAAGGCTTCGAGCGTATCAGTCTCGATGTTGGCGAAAGCCGCACGGTGACATTCACCATCGACCCCTCGATGCTGAAATTCTACAATTACAATTTGGATTATGTGGCTGAGCCGGGCGAGTTCGAGGTAATGACAGGAGGGTGCAGCGACCGCTGCCTCAAAGCTTCATTCAACTATATGGAGTGAAGTGTGCCATTTCGAGGAACAGCGGTGTTGAAAAAACTTAAATATATTTTGTACTTACGATAAATTCAGCTACTTTTGTGTTGAAATTTAGAGGGAACACCGGGCTATGCTGGCATAGCCACAGGTTCTGTTCAAGTGTTTTTTATCAAATATGGGAATGCGAACCGTAAGCGTTCGGAATAATTTGGTTAATAATGAAACACTTTGTCAATTAAACAATTAACACTACACGAGATAAACTAACACTATTCATTTACTTTTTAAGCCCGCAGAAGGGCGCTTGCCGCGAGGCAATCGCCGCTTGAACGGGAGCAATTTTTCATTTAAAATCTGACATGGAAGCCAACGAAGCCAAGAAACCGAAACGCCCGCGCATAGGACAGGGCATGGGACTGGGGATGAGTGGAGAGAATCCGCATATCTCCGACAATCACTACGAGAACCGGAACTTCAATGCAGCCGAAGGCGGCGAGACATCTGCAGATCGTCCGCAGGGTTACCAGCCCCGCCAGTATTCCGGTGGCTATCAGCCTCGCCCATACAACCGCAATGGTCAGCAGGGCGGCTATCAGCCTCGCCAGCAGGGCGGCTACAACCGCAACGGCCAGCAGGGAGGGTATAACAACCGTTACAACAACAATCAGGGCGGCTATCAGCCCAGACCTTACAACCGCAACAACCAGCAGGGCGGTTATCAGCCCAGACCGTACGCGCCCCAGCAGCGTCCCGATGTGCCTGAGTCGACAGGCGACACCACTTCGGCAACCACATCGGCAGCCTCGACCGAAACAACCGAGGGAGCCATAGCGCAGACCCAGCAGCAGACCGGCTACCAGCCCCGTCAGCAGCAAGGCGGCTATCAGCCCCGCCCCTACAACAACAACCGTCAGGGCGGCTACAACAACTACGGCCAGCAGCGCCCCTACAACAACAATCGTCAGGGCGGTTACAACAACCGCAACGGCCAGCAGGGCGGCTATAACAATCGCTACAACAATAACAATAATAATCAGGGCGGTCAGCAAGGCGGTTATCAGCAGCGCCCCTACAACCGCAACGGCCAGCAGGGCGGTTACGGCAACAACCGCTACAACAACAATAATCGTCAGGGAGGCTTCAACAACCAGGGCGGTTACAACCGCAACGGTCAGCAGGGCGGATACGGCAACAATCGTAACGGTCAGCAGGGCCGTTTTCAGAAAAACAACGGGCCGATGCGCCAAGGCAAAAGCTTCACCCCGCGTCCCAAGCGCGTGGAATACGAGATGCCGCTGCCCGATCCCGATGAAAAGATACGCCTCAATAAATTCATGGCCAACGCCGGCCTCTGCTCACGCCGCGAGGCAGATGAGTTCATCCAGCAGGGTCTGGTGAAGGTCAACGGCGAGGTGGTGACCGAACTCGGCACCAAGATCAGCCACAGCGACACTGTGGAATACAACGATAAGGTGGTCGCCCTCGAGAGCAAGTGCTACATCCTGCTCAACAAGCCCAAAGACTGTGTGACAACCTCCGACGACCCCAACGGCCGCACCACAGTGCTTGACATCGTGAAGGGTGCCTGCGACGAGCGTATCTATCCCGTAGGGCGTCTTGACCGCAACACTACCGGTGTGCTGCTGCTCACCAACGACGGCGACCTCGCCTCGAAGCTCACACACCCCAAATACGTGAAGAAAAAAATCTATCACGTGTGGACCGACAAGGATATTACCGAAGAGGACATGCAGCGCATCGCCGACGGCATCGAGCTTGAGGACGGACCCATCCACGCCGACGCCATAAGCTACGCTACCGAGACCGACCGCAACCAGGCCGGCATCGAGATTCATTCGGGCCGCAACCGCATCGTGCGCCGCATCTTCGAGTCGCTCGGCTATCATGTGACCAAGCTCGACCGCGTCTACTTCGCAGGCCTTACCAAGAAGAACTTGCCCCGCGGCCGCTGGCGCTACCTCACTCAGGAGGAAGTGAACTATCTTAAAATGGGCTCATTCGAATAAACTATGAAACGTACCAGAATATCAGACCTTTTCAGCCTCACGCCCGAATATCTCGGCAAGGAGGTGTGTGTGAAAGGTTGGGTGCGCACGCACCGTGGAAACAAATATGTGCAGTTTGTGGCGCTCAACGACGGTTCCACAATCCGCAACCTTCAGATAGTGTTCGACATGAACACATTCACCGACGAGATGCTCAAGCCGCTCAACACCGGAGCCGCATGCTGTGTAGAGGGAATTCTTGTGGAGAGCCAGGGCAAAGGTCAGGCCATCGAGATTCAGGCTTCGAAACTCGAGCTTTACGGAGGCGCCGATCCCGAGACCTATCCTCTGCAGAAAAAGGGCCACACCCTTGAGTTCCTACGCGAGATAGCACATCTGCGTCCGCGCACAAACACCTTCTCGGCTGTGCTACGCGTGCGTTCCACACTGGCCTATGCCATCCACCGTTATTTCCAGGAACGCGGATTTTACTATCTGAACACTCCTCTCATCACCGCAAGCGACTGCGAGGGTGCCGGAGCCATGTTCCAGGTAACAACTCTGCCACTCAACGACCTGCCCCGCACCGAAGAGGGCGATGTGGACTACAGCTGCGATTTCTTCGGCAAGCCCACCGCGCTCACTGTGAGCGGACAGCTCGAGGGCGAGCTCGGAGCCACCGCCCTTGGCGCCATCTATACCTTCGGCCCCACATTCCGTGCCGAGAACTCCAATACTCCGCGCCATCTGGCCGAGTTCTGGATGATTGAGCCCGAGGTGGCCTTCATCGACATCGATGAGAATATGGACCTTGCCGAGGACTTCCTCAAATACTGCATCCGCTATGCCCTCGACCACTGCCGCGACGATATCGATTTCCTCGCGGAGCACTACGACAAGGAACTCGTAAGCCGTCTTGAATCGGTTATCGCCGGAGATTTCGTGCGCCTGAGTTACACCGAAGCCATCGACATCCTGCTCAAGAGCGGACACAAGTTCCAGTTCCCCGTATCGTGGGGCGTAGACCTCCAGAGCGAGCACGAGCGCTATCTCGTGGAGAAGCATTTCAAGCGTCCTGTGATTCTCACTGGCTATCCCAAGGAAATCAAGGCTTTCTATATGAAGATGAACGACGACGGCAAGACCGTGCGCGCCATGGATGTGCTTTTCCCCACCATCGGCGAGATTATCGGAGGCTCGGAGCGTGAGGAAAACTACGACAAGCTCATGGCCCGCATCGAGGAGCTCCATATCCCCATGAAGGATATGTGGTGGTATCTCGACACCCGCCGTTTTGGCACCGTGCCTCACAGCGGTTTCGGCCTCGGATTCGAGCGTCTGGTGCTCTTCGTCACAGGCATGACCAATATCCGCGATGTGATACCGTTCCCCCGCACGCCGAAATCGGCTGAATTCTAACCGATTGCGCCGCATGCGGGGAACCGCGTAAAAAAATTGTAGAAAAAATCAAGCCCTGCCGAACATTTCTTCGACAGGGCTTGTTGTAATAGTACGTAGCAAAATTACTTTTTCCATTGCAAGAAATGTGATAATGATTGGTTTATTATTTAGCGAGAGATGACCGCGACGGCCGTTTCTCGTTTTTTTTGTGCCCATACGCCTGCTGTTTACATATATGATTGTAATCTCGGGAAAAATCATTACTTTTGCACACGGATATCTTAAATCTACCGCAGATTAAATCGATTACTGATTAACCTTTCAAGTATCTTTTTGCAATGATAAAAAACTTTATGAGAGCACTATGGCGCCCCTGCATGGCTCTGGCGCTTTGTGTGACCCTTTCTGCCGCAACAACCGTGGCAGACGCCGTGGCAATGACTGTCGACGGCAACGATCGCGGAGGCTCGTTCGCACTTGTAGCCCCCGGTAAGACAGCGACTCTGGTTTATGACGCATCCTCCGACGGCGAGGTGGTGGGCGCGGCCGCCGAGATGTTCAGCGGCGATGTGAAGCTCATCACCGGCACCCCTCTCGCAATTGTCACATCGTGGGATGGCGTGACATTTCCGATAGTGGCCGGTACAGTGGGCAAGTCGGAGTTTATCGACGGCCTTGCCTCTGCCGGTAAAATCGATGTGTCGGAGGTCTCCGGCAAATGGGAGGCTTTCGGCATTGAGATAGTCGACAATCCTAAAGAGGGCATAGAGAAGGCCCTTGTGGTTTATGGTGGCACTCCACGTGGCACTGCCTATGGTCTGCTTGAGCTTTCGCGCCTTGCGGGCGTCTCGCCCTGGGTGTGGTGGGCCGATGTGCTCCCCGAGGAGCGCGACGCCCTCTATGTGAGCGGTGACCGTCTGATTAGCGGCGAGCCTTCGGTGCGCTTCCGCGGTATCTTCATCAACGACGAGGATTTCTGCTTCCTACCCTGGGCGTCGAAAGGTCTTGATGCCAAATATAACAATATAGGCCCCAACACCTATGCCAAAGTGATGGAACTGCTGCTGCGTCTCCGCGCCAATGTGTTGTGGCCCGCCATGCATCTGTCGTCTCAGGCTTTCTGGGACAATAAGGACAATCTGCCTGTCGCCAAGAAATACGATATAGCCCTCGGCTCGAGCCACTGCGAGCAGATGCTTCGCGACAATGAGTGGGAGTGGCGCCGTTACGACGGTGGCACCGGTACCAACGAAAACTGGAACTATGTGACCAACAAGGCCAAAATCCAACGCTACTGGGAAGAGCGCGTGATCGAGAGCAAAGGCTTTTCAGCCATGTACACCCTCGGTATGCGCGGCGTGCACGACTGGGGTATCAGCGGCTATCCCTCAACCGAGGACAAGGTGAGGGGCCTCACTGAAATCATCGACTTCCAGCGCTCGCTCATAGAGAAGCATATAGGCGATCCTACCACGGTGCCTCAGATATTCATCCCCTACAAAGAGGTGCTCGATGCTTACAACGCCGGTCTGAAAGTTCCCGAGGATGTGATTCTCACATGGGTCGACGATAACCACGGCTACATACGCCAGCTTCCCACCACATCGGAGCAGAAGCGCAGCGGCGGCCACGGCATCTACTATCATCTGAGCTACTGGGGCACTCCGGCCGACTATCTGTGGATATCGTCCAACTCGCCGTCGCTCTGCAGCTTCGAGCTTGTGAAAGCTTATCAGAACGGTGTGAAGGACCTTTGGGTAATTAACGTGGGTGACATAAAGCCCGCCGAAGAGGAATTGGAATTTTGCATGGACCTCGCCTGGGATATAGAAAGCTGGCAGCCTGAGAGCGCCTACGGCTACAGCAGTCACTGGGCAGGGAAGACATTCGGCGATGATGTGGCCGAGGAGATCGGTGACATCAAACTCGAATATTACGCACTGGCCGCTGCCGCCAAACCCGAGCACCTTGGCATTGTGGAATTCACTAACAGGGAGATGGATGAGCGTCTGGAGCGTTACCGCGCTCTTGTTGATAGAGTAGAGGCTGTGAAAGGTCGTGTGCCCGGAAGGCTCCATGATGCGTTCTTTGAGATGATTGAGTATCCGGTGAAGGGTGCTTGCTACATGAACGAGAAAATCTTCCTCGCCAAGAAGAGCGTGGAGGAGGCTTCGCTCGGTCATCGCGAAGAGGCACTGGCTTACGCTGCCGACGCACGTAAGGCCTACCGCATGATTACTCAGATTACCGATAAATACAACAATGAGATAGCCTCAGGCAAATGGAAAGGCATGATGAACTACAAGCCCCGCGAACAGGGTGTGTTCTTCATGCCAGAAACCGCTACACTGTCGAGCATCTCGCCCTTTGCGCTCCCGATGGATGCCGAAGACGAGCTGGTGCATGTGGCCGCAACCGACTACAAGGCGTCGAGCGGTTCCATCAAGGAGCTTAAAGGACTTGGTATAAGCGGCTCGAGTGTGGCCGTATGGCCAATGGACCTCAAGAGCTATGGCAACCGTGAAGCTCAGAGCGCTCCCTACGTGGAGTATGCGGTGCCCGTCATCAAAGGAGAGAACACCATCGAGGTGCGTGCCCTTCCGTCATTCCCGCTCCACAATGGCGGTAACTTTAGAGTCGGCGTGACAGTCAATGGCGGCAAGATGGAATATATTTCGCTTAAGACTGTGGCAACAGAGGGCAAGTGGAACACCACTGTGGCCCGCGGCTACAACGATGCCACTGTGAAATATACCGCCGAGGCCGATGGCGAGGCCGATGTGAGAGTCTACTTGCTCAATCCAGCCATAGCCATCAGTGAAATCTGCAACCGTCATGTGGCCGCCGAAGATCCCGGTAATGCTACTGATGCACTGCTTGTGAATCCGGATTTCGAGCTTGGCGTGGACGGAAAACCGAACGAGAGCGGCATATCGCGCGGTGTGCCTTACGGATGGAAATTCTCCACTACGGTAAGCGGTAACTCATACGGCATAAATCAGGATGCCAAGAACTATCACGGTAAAAACGTTTGCTGGGTGAACGCAAGTCCGCTCCCCTCGGCATTCGAGATGTCGCAGACTGTAGCCGCCGACAAGCTCACTCCCGGATATTATCTGGTGCGCTGTATGCTTTGGGTGGAGAACAGCAAGAAAGGCACATGCCGCCTGTTCGCCAACAACAATGTGCAGTATTACGGTTTCGCCGACGACTATGCCAAGATACTCACTCCCGGCGAAGAGAATACATATGCGGGCTACACCGGCGGCGATGTGGGCAACATCCAGCTCAAGGAGATGGCCGTCGTGGTCTATGTGAAGGAAGGCGAGGATCTCACCCTCGGTATCCGCACCGGTAACAAGCGCAAGGACGGTTCGTCGGCCACCGACAACACCGGATGGTTCAAGGTCGACCATTTCCGCCTCGACCATCTGGAAAGCGCTCCCGTGGCAGCTGATGAAGACCTCACGCTCACCGAGCAGGTGATCAAGAACTACGATTTCGAGCTTTATGCAGACAGCAACGGGGGAGTGCACGAGAACATCTCGGGCGAGACACGCCGCTACACCCCCTACGGCTGGGAGATAAATGCCGAGTTTCCAGGCACCTCCTACGGCATCAACAACGACATGCGTAACATGCACGGACGCAACGGCTGCTGGTTCCTGCCCAAGGAGGGCAACATGCCCGAAGGTTTCGAACTGTTTCAGGAGATTCCCGGCGGCACACTTCCCGCCGGCCGCTATGAGCTCCGCTGTAAACTGTGGGCCCAGGACGGCTTCCTGGGCACTCTGCGTCTGTTTGCCAACAACAACGTGCAGTATTACGGCATGGACATAGACTACGACCGCAATCTCGTCCCCGGTGAAAATGTTTCCTACGCAGGCTATGTGGGAGGTCAGGACGGCGATTTCCTGCTTCAGGACATGTATGTGCAGTTTGACCTCGCCGAGAACGAGCCTCTGCGTCTGGGCCTCCGCTCGGGGGGCAATCGCGCCGATGGTACAATGGGTGACGAACGTACCGGATGGTTCAAGACCGACTATTTCCGCCTGCATCGCCTCGAGAATACAGGTGTGGAGGGTGTCGGTGCCGATCGCATTGAGGCCAACGCCCCCATCTACAACCTTCAGGGAATGTGCGTAGGCCACGGCGCTGCCGGCTATTCGCGCCTGCAGCCCGGCGTATATGTGATGTCGGGCCGCAAATTCCTCAAATATTAAGCAATACATGAATCAGTGCAAACCGTCGCCTTGTGTCGCGGCTTGCACTATTTTTTTAGAAAATGAAAAAGATATTTTCAATAGTTACTGCCGCCGTGCTGGCTATAGCGTCTTCGGCTCAAACGGCACAGTCGGTGATGAGACTTGAGCCGGAAAAATTTTGTGTGGTAGTGCCTGAGGGAGAATGTGGTCCTGTAAGGCTTGCCGCGGAGGCGTTGTGCCGTGATTTCGGCAAAGTGACAGGCTATACTCCCGAGATAGCCGCGGAAGCTCCGGCCGGGGCAGTGGCGCTGATGGTGGTGAACGACGACACGGAGGGCGCGGCTGCCGAGACCGTGGCTCCCGACCGTCTTGAGGGATTCGAGTCGCACAGCGTGACGGCCGATGCGGCGCGGTCGATGATAGTGATGCATGGCGCCGATATGCGCGGCACCATCTATGCCATCTATTCCTTCAGCGAGAAGATTCTCGGTGTGCCTCCCCTATGGTACTGGTGCAACTGGGCTCCGGAGCACCGCGATGTGATAGAGGTGCCTGCCGATTACAGCTATAGTTGCGGTTCACCTGATGTGAGATACCGCGCGTGGTTTCCTAACGACGAGGACCTCTTCGTGCCCTGGCGCAAGAAAAGCACCGGCAACAACGAGATGTGGCTCGAGACCATGCTGCGCCTGAAACTCAACACGGTGGAATATACCGCCACTGTGACCACTTCCGGCACCCTCAACAGCGAGGCGATGCTTTACAAAAAGTATGGTCTGGTGCTCACTTCGCACCATATGGTGGCTCTCAACAATAGTTTCGCCAACTGGGAGGCCTACTGGCGAGATGTGCGTCATACCTCGGTGCCGGCGCTCTCGGTCAAAGACTTGAAGAGCCTTAAGGAGTTCTGGCAGTATTCGATCGATGCCGTGAAAGAGAGCGGCGTGGAAAATCTGTGGCAGATAGCTTTCAGAGGCAAGACCGACCAGCCGTTCTGGTCGGTGTTCACCGATGCTCCCGCTACCGATGCCGAGCGCGGTCGTGTGATAAGCGATATGGTGAAAGTGCAGTACGACATGATTTGTGAATCGACCGGAGAGAAGAATCCGTTCGTGCGTATGACATTCTACGACGAGATCTCATCGCTCCTGGCCAAAGGCTATATCGAGCCGCCGGCCGCATCAAACATGCTCTGGACCTTCGTGGCCGGCCGCCGCGACCATTATCCATACGACGACCTCGTGGCATGGGAGAACACGGGCGGTGTGCAGCTCGGCTATTACATGAACCTGCAGTTCTATTCCACCGGCGCGCATCTCGCTCCGGCCGAAGGCCCCTGGAAGATGGAGGCCAACTACCGGTATGTGATGGACAAAGGTCCGCTGACATTCAGTGTAGTGAACGCCGGTAACTTGCGTGAATTCCTGATGGAGATGAGTGCAAACGCCGCCATGATGTGGGACGCCAAGGCTTATGCAACCGATGCTTTCCTGCGTGATTTCTGCGCCCTCTATTTTGGCGAGGAACATGCCGATGAGGCTGTGGAGCTCTACCGAGACTTCTATAACTCGTACTGGAACCAGAAGACCCCCGATTTTCCCGGCGGTTTCCCACGGCAGTATATATTCCAGGACCTCAGGCACTCACAGGTGATAAAGATGATCTACAACACCTGGAACACCTTCAAGGAGAACCCGCTTACCGAAATAGGTTACGAGAGTGTGCCTGGCCGTACATTCCGTATAGAAGGTGACAGCCAAGTAGATGCCATGCTGGAGGGCCTTGCCCGTGAGGCAGGCGATTTCGAAGATGTGGCCGCACGCTGTGATGCCCTTCGCAAGAAGCTCGATTCCGACAAGGCGACATTCTTCTACGACCATCTGGGCGCCTATGCCTCGTATATGGCCAATCTGGCGGAAGCGACCTACCGCTTCGTGCATGCCTACAAATATAAGGAAAGTCGTTACGCCGACCTTATAGCCTCGCTGGCCGCCATGAAAAGTGCCAAGAAGGCGCTCACCGATTCGGAGCACGGGGTGTTCGAAGGATGGTATGACACAGACGATAAGTTTGAGATGGACCGCCGGATAGAGATGATTGCCGCGCTTGTTCCCGACTCGGAAGACCTTACGCTCACAGAGCGTCTGATAAAGAACTACGACTTCGAGCTGAACCACGACGGCAAACCTAACCCTTCAGGAATAGTAAGGGGCATACCTTATGGCTGGGAGTCGGAGGGGACTCTCCGTAAGGGCGCCAATGGCCTTGATTCTTACGGCATCAATCAGGATGCCAAGAATTTCCACGGCAACAATGTGTGTTGGATAAATTCGGTGCCGATGCCCGAGAAATTTTCGCTCTATCAGACCATACCCGCCTCGGAACTTGAGCCGGGTATCTATCGCATAGCATGCAAGCTTTGGGTAGAGGTAGGTCGAAAAACCAATTGCCGCCTGTTCGCGAATGACAATGTGCAGTATTTCGGCTATGAGACCGATTACACCAATCTGCTTACTCCCGGAGAAATAAACACCTATGCCGGCTATCCGGGCGGAAACACATCCGATATAGTGCTCCGCGACATGGAGGTGGAGGTGAAAGTGGATGCAGGAGAGGACCTGACAATCGGCATAAAAAGCGGCAACCGTATGAACAACGGTACCACCGCCACAAACAATGCGGGATGGTTCAAGGTGGATTTTTTCCGCATTCATAAACTCGAAGGTTCGGGAGTGGAAGCTGTTGTGCCCGATGGGTTGCAGCCCATGAACGGGAGTGATGGAGACACCACCATCTACAACCTTCATGGCCAGTGTGTGGGACACGGCGCCGCCGATTACTCACGCCTGCAGCCCGGTGTATATGTGATGTCGGGCCGCAAACTGCTCAAACACTGATATTGCTAAATCTTCATGCAGACAGTAGTTTAGGAAAATTCTGAAATTTTTTTCAAAAAAAATCATCCGTGCCACGAACCTTTTCTGTGGCACGGATGTTTTATTTACAGAATGGCAAAAATGCTTTTTCCATTGCAAGAAATGTGATAATGATTGGTTTATTATTTAACGAGAAATGACCGTGATGGCCCTTTCTCGTTTTTTCGTTTGACTTTGACGAATGACATTCCTCCGAATTGTGGCGTGAGTCTTATCAGATTATAGATTCAATTGCCCCGCCGTGTTAAAAAGTGACCTATGGGTCAAAAAAATATGCGATGATGAAAATAAACCATAAAATTGTTGTACATTTGTGGCATGAGTGAGAGTTGCTCTGATGCCCATGAGGCAATATGTATTGAAATAGTTGGAAATGGGTAGAAGCGTGTTTAAAAGCTGTTTTTGGTCTTTTTTACACAATTTTTCTAATTAAAAATACAAATTTCCTCATGCGTTGACGAGCGAACAGCGTATATTTGCGCTGTGAATCGAACGAACGGCGCATATTGCGCCACCTTAAATCCGAGCCACGCAATCAAAAAAGTTAGCCTTGATGAACCATAGTCTTATCCCATCGCTTGCCGTCCCGGTTTCTCCGGGGAGTTTCCTTGACGAAGCTGCAACCGGCGCCATTCCTACGGGTTTTCAATATTAACATATATATGTAGCATGGCGCGTCTCCACTCCTTCGGAGTATGGGAGACGGCCACCCCGCCGCGGATGAAGCATGGGTATCGCTGCCCCTCCTACTTGAACAATGGTTCTGGCGGCACCACAGAGGTGGTGCTTGAAAGGATAAATTTTGCAAACGCTATAGTCAAAAGCTCTCTTGAACGATATGAAATCGCGATAGAGAGCTTTGAAGGCGAGCCGCACATTGTGCGATGTACCCCTCTTCCCTCCCGTGGAAGCGAACCTCTCTAACGGCTGTCGGCAACGCGGCCGGTCATTATCAACCATGGAACTAACTTGACTGAGTTAACCTTTTAATAATTTATTCATCTTTAACTTTAAAACATGAAAAAGTATTTACTTCTTTCAGCCGCAACGGCCATGATGTGCTCGTTTGGCGGTAATGCACAGGAGATTCCCGTGTTTGAAGGAGCCGGCGGTACAATGGTACGTCTGCTTCCCGACGGAGTGAAAGCCAACATTGAGCACAATGAGCACTATTATGGTGATAAGTCCATGATGGTTGCCGGTTCGCCCGAAAAAGGCTACAAGGCATTCTTCGCAGCCGATGACGGTGTACATGGTGAGGAACTTTGGGTTACCGACGGTACTCCCGAAGGCACCCATATGGTGAAGGACATCAACGAGGGCGCTTCTCCCTCGAACATTCTCCGTATCACCCGTTTCAATGACAAGGTCATTTTCTCGGCTACAGACGGTGTTAACGGTGACGAGCCCTGGATTTCTGACGGTACTGAAGAGGGTACCTACATGATTTCCGATATCCACATTGTCGACAGCTCTAATCCCCGTGGTTTCTGCCAGATTGACGAGAATCGTTTCATCTTCTTCGCAATGGATATTGAATCGGAGAACATGAAAGACGGCGGTGAGAAATGGCTCTACATTTCCGACGGTACCGAGGACGGTACTTCGCTTGTAACAGACAAGGTTGACTGCGATGCTGACGGTCGTGAGCCGCAAATCAGCGACCAGCCTTCTGTAATGCGTGTAGGACGCAAGGTGTTCTTCATCGGCGACCACGCTGATAAGACCGGTCCTACTGTAGGCGACGAACTCTGGGTAACCGACGGTACAGAGGAAGGTACTTTCCTTCTGAAGGACATCAACCTCGAGAACAACCCCAACGGCGCTGAAGGCTCGACCAACGGTGCCGCCATCGCAGGTCTCGTTAACTTCCACAACGAGAAGCTGTTCTTCAAGGCATGGTCAATCGAGGCGGGTAACGAGCCTTGGGTATCCGACGGTACTCCCGAAGGCACCCATCTGATAGGTGAGTTCTGCACCCTCAAGCATGACAACGGTAACGGTCGCGACGGCGGTATCTTCCGTCCGGTTGTTTACAAGAACTTCATCTGCTCTCGTGGTGACGACGGTATGCATGGTGTCGACTTAGGCGTAATCAACATGGATACCTATGAAATGAAGCTGTACGATCTCTCGACTGCTACTTCCGGCTCAAGCTCGTGGCCTGATCCCGGCTGCTGGTTCGACGATGTATATCTGTTCTGCGCCAATACCGGTACGGATGCCAACCTTCAGGATCCTCCCCAGTACGGCGGTGAGCTCATCTGCTTCGACGGCGAAAAGTGCTATCTCCAGTATGACTACAACCCCGGTACAGGTAGCGCATGGGTTCGTGAGCCCGTTGTAGCCGGTGGCTCTTACTACTACATTCAGTCGGGTGGCCGCAACGGTCATACTTTCGACCTGAACCGTGTAGACGACATCAAGGAGTCTCCCGTACGCGTATCCGCTATACATGAGACTAACGACCAGGCATGGTGCATCCGTAACCTTGGCAACAACAGCATAGTATTCTACTCGAACACCAACGGTGCCATCTACTCCTACAGCTACACAAACCCCAAAGCCAACATGAAGCTCAACCCCGACAAGATGGAACCCAGCTATCTTACCCGTGCCGAGGAGGCTGGCGTGGAAGAAGTTGCTATTGACAAGAGCGAAGCTAACGGTCCTGCCGAGTACTATACTCTTCAGGGTATACGCACTAACGCAAACACTCCCGGTCTCTACATCCGTCGTCAGGGTGACAAGGCCGCTAAGGTTTTCGTAAAATAATCACACTCTGAGATTATAAACCTAACGAACAGTAACCGCGCCGGAAACGGTGTCGGTTACTGTTCCCCTCCTCACCTTCAGCGCAGAGGACCGGGGCAAAGACAAGAGACTTCATGTCTTGCCGATAAGAGTGCCGTCTGTGCTGCATGATAACCAATCGGTATCCGTTTTGAACAAGCCTCTTTCTCCGGAATAAACTTGAATCGCATACCCAATCTACCTTATATCGCTGCAACCTGCCATTATCGGTTGGGTTGCCTTATCTCCAACCGTGCAAGTATGTTAAAACAAAAACTCTACAGGCTGCTGATATTATGCTTATTGGCAACCGTCAATCTCACCCTCGCGGCGCAGAACATCTCGGTGACCGGTACCGTCATGGACCCCACTGAGAACGAGCCCGTAATCGGAGCAACCGTGATGCAGAAGGGCTCCAAGGCCAACGGTGTGGCCACCGATATCGACGGCGTCTACACCATTTCCGTCCCCGCCAACGCTACTCTGGTGATTTCCTGCGTGGGCTACGAGCCGCAGGAAGTAAAAGTGGACGGCCGTAAAACAATTGACATCGAACTTAAACAGGCGACCGAGCTTCTCGACGAAGTTGTGGTAATCGGTTACGGTGTACAGCGTAAGAGCGACATCACCGGTTCTATTTCGTCGGTATCCGGCAAAGATGTGAACGATGTTCCTGTGAGCTCCGCTCTCCAGGCACTTCAGGGTAAGGCCGCCGGCGTTAACATCATTCAGAACAGTGGTTCGCCCGGTGGCGCTACCACTATCAAAATCCGTGGTACAGGTACCGTTAACGACGCCGATCCTCTTTATGTAGTCGACGGCTTCATCGTTGACAATATCGAGTACCTCAACCCCAACGATATCGAAAATATCGAGATCTTCAAGGATGCGGCTTCATCGGCAGTCTACGGTGCTCGTGCTGCCAACGGTGTCGTCAGCATTACTACCAAGGGCGGTGAGAAAGGCAAGGTGACTGTCACATTCGACGCCTATGCCGGCTTCTCGAACCCCTGGAAAACCATCGAAGTGATGGACCTTGACGATTATCTGCTTCTTCAGGACTACAAGAACAACAATAAGACCTACTCTGAAGAGGGACACCTCGGAATGAGCAAGGATGCCGACGGCAACTTCGTGCCTGATGCCAAGAAGCTTGCCGACATCCAGCAGCTTCGCGACTGGGGCTGTGAAAACTGGTGGAAAGCCATCTCGCGCACCGGTGTCAAGCAGCAGTATGCCGCCAGTGTAAGCGGCGGTTCCGACGCAACCAAGTTCATGGTCAGCGCCAGCTACTTCGATGAAAAAGGTATTGTAAAGGGCTCTGACTACCGCCGTTTCAATGCCCGTGCCAACTTGACCCAGAAACTCTCTTCCTGGTTGACCGCTATAGTGAACATGAGCTATGCCAACGACCACCGCAGCATGGTGCCCGGTGGATCCGGTTCGGTTCTGAAAGACGCTCTGAACGTAGCTCCCACCACCCGTGTAATCAACGAGCGTGGATATTGGGACAGCAATCATCCTATGGCGCGTATCGACCGCTATCACCGTTACACCGACCGTGACCGTTTCGACGCCAACCTTACTTTAAGCGCCGACTTCCTGAAGTTCTTCAACTATCAGTTCAAGGCTTCTTACTATATAACACCTGAAACAACCAAGGAGTTCTCGGAGGTTGGTGCACTCGAAGAGGATTTCGGCATGACATCTCTTTCGACCGTATATCAGAGCCGTCCGAAGACAAATAAATGGGAGATCAACAACCTCTTGACCTTCAATTGGAAAAACAATACCAACAGCATCACGGTACTTGCCGGTCAGACTGCTGAAGGTTACAAACTCTCCACTCAGGAGTCTACCAAGAAGGGTACTCCCTCGAATGATGAAGACCAGTGGTTCCTTTCATCGGGTTACACCGGTGACCGCACTTATGGTGTCGACCGTAAATGGACAGCCGTAGGTTTCATCGGCCGCGTGAACTACAGCTTTATGGACCGTTATCTCCTGCAGGCCAATATCCGTGTCGACGGTTCTTCGAAATTCGCCAAAGACAACCGCTGGGGTACCTTCCCCTCTGTATCACTCGGTTGGCGCTTCAACTCAGAATCGTTCCTCCGCGACCAGACCTGGATGACACTTGGTAAGCTGCGTGTGGGCTGGGGTAAACTCGGTAACAACCGTATCGACGAGCTCGCCCGCTACACCTACCTAACCAATATGAAGAATTACCCCTACGGTACAGGTAACCACGTTCTTCAGCCCGGTACCATCGGTCTGACCATCGGTAACGACGATATCAAATGGGAGAAAACCGAAACCTATAACGTAGGTCTCGATATGGCATTCCTCCAGAACTCGATTTCGTTCAGCGTTGAATACTTCAACAAGAAGACCACAGACATGCTTATCGCCGTGCCTACCGTTTCGTCGGCCGGCCTTACCAGCAATCCTATGACCAACGCAGGTGCCGTGAAGAACTACGGTATCGAGACCCAGGCTTCTTACCGTAAGTCCTTCGGCAAGTTCTCGTTCGATGTAGGTTTCAACCTCTCCTGGATCAAGAATGAGGTTACCTCGCTCGGCACCGGCAACGAGCCCATCTGGGGCTCCTATATCAGCGAAAGCTCGATTGTCGACTATGTTACCAAAACTGAGGTCGGCCGTCCCATCGGTTCGTTCTACGGTTATGTGACAGACGGTATCTTCCAGACCACTGAAGAAGTAAAGGCCTCTGCACAGTATGAGGCTGACAAGCTCGACTCATGGCAGAACGCCTATCCCGGCGATGTCCGCTTCAAGGACCTCAACGGCGACGGCAAGATTACAGCCGAGGACCGTACATATCTCGGCTCACCGCTTCCCGACTTCGTGTTCGGTGTGCCCATCAACCTCCGTTACGACGGCTTCGAACTGAGCGCCTTCTTCCAGGGCCAGACCGGCAACAAGATCTTCAATGTAATGGATTATTACATGTACAATGCCTCCAACGGTAATGTATGCAAGGAATATGCTTCGCTGCATTGGAGCGGTCAGCAGACAGAGGAGCGCAAATGGTTCCCGCTTAACACCAACACCAATATCCCCGAGGCACGCAGCAGTGACCCGAACCGCAACTTCCGCGCAAGTGACTTCTTCGTTCACGACGGTTCCTACTGCCGCCTCAAGGAGCTGCGTCTGAGCTACTCGTTCAAGCCCGAGCTTATCAAGCGCATCGGTCTGTCGAGCCTGACTCTTTCGGCAACTGCCTACAACCTGTGCACATGGACCAAGTATAACGGTTTCGACCCCGAAGTCGGTAAACTTGACGGTTCCGAAGGCAACAACCTTTCCATGGGTGTTGACCACGGTAACTATCCGCAGGCACGCTCGTTCACATTCGGTGTAAAATTCGGCATCTAATCCTTTAAGATAAGACGATAGAATATAAAATTATGAACAGCATATATAAGAAATCTCTTCGCAAGGCGCTCTCCCTGATGGCCGTAGCTGCCATGGGAGTAGGTGCCATGACGCTTACCGGCTGCGATGACTTCCTTGATGAGCCGGTACAAGGCAACGTGACTGACAAGAACTATTTCGATACGTACTACAAACTGCAGTCTGCCCTCAACGCCACCTACGATATCCTTCAGTCTGACGCCATTCAGGATTCAGACTGGCGCTTCGGCGAGGCTACAGCCGATGTGATGCGTTGCACCGACGAGGGACTTTCCTCGCAGATGGGTCAGCTCATCAACTTCACTTTCAATACTTCGAATACACTTATCCTCAATCGCTGGAATATCTATTATGAGGCAGTGCACCGCGCTAATCAGGTGATCTATAACATCGACCGTTGCCGCCTCGCCGATAATACCACCGATACTTACCGTCGCATCCGTTATGTGTATGGTCAGGCCAAATTCCTCCGCGCCTGGTTCTATTTCAACCTTGTGAGGACATTCGGCGGTGTGCCTATCCGTCCCGAAGAGGAAGTTGTGTCTCAGACTGTCATTCCGCGCTCTTCGCTTGAGGAATGCTATGCATATATTGAAAAAGACCTCCGTGAGGCAGCCATCATGCTTCCTCCCCGCTTCAATCTGGGCGAGAGTGGTAAAGTGGGTTCCGGCGCAGCCGTGGCTCTTCTGATGAAGGTGCTTCTGCAGCAGACCACTCCCGGCGTTCCCTCTGAAAAGTGGGATGAGATTGTAAAACTCGGTGAGTATTTCGTTGACGGCAAGAGCTACACTTTCGACGACATCCTGCACTTCAGCAAGAACTACAAAGACATCACTTGGCCTGAACTCCGCAGAAAGCTGTGGTTCAAACCTGTCGAGGCTTTCCAGGAGACAGACTACGAGGAGACACTTCAGGAGCCCTGTCTTCCCCTCGCGAATGCATATTCGTATGAGTTCAAGGACCGCAACGGCAACCCCATCCGCTATGATGAGCAGTGGTACAGCCAGGGTGAATTCTGCAAAGGCTCTATCTTCGAGATTAACTTCCAGGAGAGCGGCGACGGAACATCCGGTGATTCCAATGAGGGTACCAACATCTGGACAAGCATGTACAGTGTGGCCGGTAACCGTAGCACCCCCGTGCTCTACGTTACAGATAAACTGCGTCAGGTTATGTTCGAGGGAAAAGATCCACGCGACCGCTACATGACCAGTCAGGAGATGACCATGTTCGATGGAGCTTTGGTATGGTTCGGCAATCACTCGCCGTTCAAATACTATACTCCTGTGGCAGACCTTCCTGTACGTAATGACGATAATGCCAAGAACCGCCGTGTCCTCCGTTTCGTCGAGGTGGCCCTTACCTATGCCGAGGCACTCAATGAAACCGGCAATCCTCAGAAGGCGCTTGTCACTCTCAACAACTGGGAAAAAGTGCGCAACACCATCAACAACAGCACAACTCTTACAGTTGCCGGTGGTTACGGTTATCTGAGAGACAAGATCTGGATGGAGCGTCAGCGTGAGCTCGCATACGAGTGGGAGCGTTTCTATGATATCGTACGTCAGGGCCGTGCTGCCGAGTGCATTCATAATTTCGCATCTGAGTATGTGAACAGCGGTCGTGGCCAGTACTTCCGCAAGGGCATCAACGAAATCTTCCCGATTCCTCAGACCGAAATCGATGTATCGAACGGTGTCGTTACCCAGAACCCCGGTTATTAATCTACGTTTAATGAGCAAGTAAAATGAAACTTACAAAATATTCCCTTATGCTTCTGCTTGGCGGAGCCGCTTTGCTGAGCTCCTGCAGCGATGATGATGACGATACGGCTCCTCAGCCCACCGCCGCCATCTCGGTTGAGAAGCTTAACTATGAGATCAACGAATCGATGCTGCTCCTGTTTACGGGCAATGCCGAGAATGTGGTGGTCTACACAGGTGATAAAGACCATGATTACGAGAAGCGTACGGAAAGCAACTACGGGCTTGTGGTAAACAAAGGCCGTTTCACCTACGCCTATTCGAAGCCCGGTATCTATCATGTGGTATGTGTGGCTACCAACCATCGCAATGCCGGCCAGTCCATAGCCCGTGACACAACATCGGTATGGGTTACCGTAGTCGATGATGTTGTCAAGATTGACAAGATCTCCGATCCGTCGGTCCTTTACGATGAGGTATATGCCAAGGAACTTGACGCAACAAACTGGTTGCTCGAGATTCCGCGTAAGGTCCGTTACAACGGTAAGGATGTTCCGGTGAACCTGAAAAGGCAGAAACTCAACTTCGCAACTCAGTCGAGCTCGACAGTGATTACACTCCGTCCCCTTGCTGACGAGGATGCCGATTTTGTGGAATATTCCACAAAGGGTCAGTATGATCTGAATAAGGCCATGCTCATCCGTTCTACAGCTCCTTCAGGCAACTCGCGCGACTATCACCTGTACACACTCAATTATGGTGAATTCAAGACATTCAAGGTTGGTAAAGTTACAGGCAAAATAGAGCGCACGGAGTATGACTATTCATATTTATGGATTGACATGGAGGTTGACGCCGGAACCGACCTGACAGCGGTTGCTCCTGTGTGGACTCTCAACGACCCCGCAAACGAAACTGTTTACGTGGGTGACAAGGAGGTTCAATCGGGCGATACATTCGATTTCACCAATCCTGTGACATTCCGCTTTGTAGTAAAGAGCGCAGAGAATCCCAACATTACCTGTGAATCTACTTGCGTGGTTACCATCAAGACAAAGTAAAGAAATAATATCCTAAGAGAATGCCCCCGGGACACAAGTGACCGGGGGCATTATATTCAAAATGAGGTGATAGAAACTGATGACCATTGTGTAAGATATCATTCGGAATATCCATCAATCTCAGATACTCTCCCTAACAAATCAAGAACATATCTTCTGTCCATGAAACAAATTTTACCAAAAGCATTGTCCGTGACAATACTCTCGATGTTCATAGCTTCGGGAACGGCTGTTTTCGGAAATGTAAAAATGGCGACCTTAGGCATAACAGGTTCTGCCGTGAACGAGCCCTCGGGCGTCGTAGAATTTCAGGCTAAGAAAAACACCGACGGCTCAACACGTGAGCGCGAGGTTTACCTTGCCGATCCGACCGTTTTTACTGAAAATGGCAAATTCTATATGTCGGGCACAAAAGATACACCCCGCATGGGCTTCACCATGCTCGAGAGTTCCGACCTCCGTCATTGGGATTATGCGCGTCCCGATTCCATGATTCTGAATCAGGGCCAGAGTGTATTTGGAACAAAATGGTTCTGGGCACCGCAGTTTTTCAAGGATGGCGACACGTATATCTGCGCTTATTGTGCCAACGAAAAGTGCGCCGTAGCTTACAGCGACAATATTCTCGGCCCGTACACCAACGATTATATCGGCCCGGTCGACGGTCGTGTAGGCACGCTTGACCCGTTTATCTTCCGTGATGACGACGGCAAGACATATTTTTATCATGTCCGGTTCGATGGTGGAAACCACATATATGTTGCCGAATTCGATACCAAGACAGGTCATCTTACCACGGAACCCAAACTCTGCTTCACTCATACCGAACCCTGGGAAAAGGAAAACGACATCATCATCATGGAGGGTGCGTCAGTGGTCAAGCTTGACGGGTATTACTATCTGTTCTACTCATGCAACAGCTATGCCAAGCCCAATTATGCTGTGGGTTACGCTTCCGCTCCCTCACCTCTGGGGCCTTGGAAAAAATGCAAGGCCAACCCTATCATCAATACTGCGCTGATGGGTGAGAATGGCGTAGGTCATGGCGAGTTGTTTTTTGACAATGACGGCAATCTGCGATATGCTTATCATGCACATCGCAGCGATACTCAGGCGTTACCCCGTAAAATCCGCATCGTCACCCTGAATATCGACAAGAGCAATGGTCAGCCGTATGAGATTTCGGCTGACCCGTCCACGATACTTATTCCCACCTTCACACCTGATGATGGCATATTCACCGGTTATGTGAATCTGCAGCCGGGTGAATATAATTTCACCGGTCTGAACAGTAAAGGTGAACCGACAACGCTGGGCACTGACGGAGAAGGAAACATTGTCGAGAACGGACAGCCTCTGACTGTTACCGAAGCCGGTATGGTGCGCATGGAGGTGAATATCAAAACAGGAGAGATCAAGACAATCCCCGTGGAAAGCATAGATGTGCTCGGCGCGGCTGTATCCGCTCCCACAAAGCTCGAATACGCAGGTGACGGAATATGGAGCTCGACTGTGACCATCGGGAAGGAAGCGGTTCCGGGCCAATATCTCAAAAATCAGATTTATTTCGCAATGAACGGCGATAATTCCTATCGTTTTCGCCGTCTGGGTGGCACCAACCGCCTTGTGTCGGGTGCCGACGGCATCTCTTCCGGCGAAAATATCCGTATCAACAGCGGAACGTATACAATTACCGTCGATTTGAACAAGGGTGTGTTTGATATCTCGGCACCTGTCGATAATAACAAAATCTGTGTTTTCGGTTCCTCCATTGCAAATGGTAAGGGAGCAGAAAATTACGAAGGTTATGCGTCGCTTTACGGGAAACATCTTGCTTCACGTTTTGCCAATGGCCTTAGCTCGAATCCGTTCTTCATGTCAAGCGTCTCGGCAGATGTAGGCGCCATATCATATCATATAGCAAGATACGACGACCTTTCCCGCGATTTCGGCCGATTCGCAATTTTGGGCTTCTCGACAGGTGAAGAGCGTGTACAGGGTGCAGCTGTCCCGTCGGAAATCATTTCGAGATATCACTCGACTCTGTTAAAGCTCGTTGACCGGGCCCGTGCCGACGGAATAATACCGGTTGTGGTAAATATGACGCCTCACAATAAATTTGTATCAAACGAATATAACGCAGTCCTGGCCGAAAATCTCGCTCTGCATGAACTCGATTGCCCGACAATCAATGCAATGGGTGCGGTAAGCGATGGCTCGGGTAAGTTTGCTGAAGGTTATAACAGCGCTGTATCGACTCCCAATGATGCAGGACACAATGAGATAATGAGAGCCATCGTGCCTTCTCTGTTTGATGCCTTGGCAGCCGGTAAACCTCAGCCTACGCGCGACCTTACTAAGAAAATCGAACTTTCCGGAGATGCGTTGCTGAAGTTTGAGCCCGAAGACGGACTGCATAGCTTTACCATAGCGGTAAGGTATAATACAAAGAACGCAGGTACCATATTGAGCTTCACCGACGCAGTGGCACCCAATGCCGGAACTGTGGCATTTGATGCGGACGGCACTGTGGTTTATACTTCACCTTCGGGAAATAAAGTCAGCAATAAGCCAAGCACAAACCCCATCAGCGGATCCGACCGGATATTGTTTGTATATCATAACTATGCGGCCGGGAAAACCACTGTTTACTTGGATAACAAGTCAATCGGTTCGATTGATGAGAAACTGGAGGCTACTTCATTCACCATCGGTGATTCTGAAGGTGAAGAAGGCAGCATTCGGAACATCAGTGAGGTTGCAATGTGGCGCGCTGCATTTGTAGATAAAGAGCGTATCATGCATGTGGGTTATAAGACGCGACTGCTAAAGTCGAGTCTTGAAATCTACACTGCACCGAGTGTGGACGATGCCGAAGCTACGGCGGTCGATGGTGCAACTGTTGCCGCTTTCCTACCGAATCTGGCTCAAAGCATGAACCGCATGTTGTATGTAGTGCCCGACCGCTCCGGGATAGGCAATGTATCGGCCGGCAATTCTGCAGGCTTTATAATGGTGAATGGCAGTGAGGTCTCCACATGCGGTAAAGATGCTGTCAATGTTGAAGCTTACACCGCGTCGGGCGCTCTCGCCGCTTCAGGCAAAGATTTCTTGACACTGCCTTCAAAAGGTGTCTATGTAATTCGCGCCCGCTTCTCCGACGGCAGTGTTGAGGTCAGAAAGGCCACTGTGCGATGATATTGCGCTCAGGGTTGCCGTATAAATTCTGCGGCACTCTATGTGCAAGCTATAAAGTAGAACTTATCTCTTTCTCAAAATAGATTGGTCTAAATCGGAATCAGACCTCCTTCGGGTTGATTGTTGGAATGAGGTTGTGCCTATACAGCCTCATTCCTGTTTTTTTAGTGGCCCGTCGGTGTGACTGTGCATAGTGGGAGAGGTAACACCGGCTTTTGAAACAGCTCGAAAAAAATCAAGGAATTGCGAGCGAAAATATTTGGTAGTTAGGAAAATATGTCGTAATTTTGCAACGCTTTTAAGAGGCTCGTGCGTCCTATTGCATCATAACTCTTTGGGTTACAGATGCGTGGGGTGCGCGGACTATGTGTAGGCCGGCATGCCGGCACACTCTCCGGAAGCGCATTGGAAAAAGAAAATCCAACGATATTCAGAATTTCAAAGTAATATAAACCACTAAAAAACTAAGATGCCTACTATTCAGCAGTTAGTAAGAAAAGGACGCGAAAGCCTTGTGGACAAGAGCAAGTCGCCCGCGCTCGACTCCTGCCCCCAGCGGCGTGGTGTTTGCGTGCGCGTCTACACTACCACACCTAAGAAGCCTAACTCGGCTATGCGTAAAGTTGCACGTGTACGTCTCACCAACGGTAAGGAGGTCAACTCCTACATCCCCGGCGAGGGTCACAACCTGCAGGAGCACTCGATCGTGCTCGTTCGCGGCGGTCGTGTGAAAGACCTTCCCGGTGTGCGCTACCACATCGTACGCGGTTCGCTCGATACCTCCGGTGTCAAGGACCGTACACAGCGTCGCTCCAAATACGGGGCAAAGCGTCCTAAAGCCGGTGCGGCTAAGAAGTAATCCTTGAGGAGCCGATTTTTTTACCTTCAGGCTACCTTCCCCAAGGGTGAAGTGACTAAATAGCACCACGAGAAATCAACCCCACTTTTCAAAACTCCGTTTTTGATTTCCCGCAGCTGACAACGGTTGAGTAAACGCGCCGGAGGGCGTGTTGAAGAAGACACCAGCCACGACGAAAAAGCAAAAACACATCTTTTCTACAAACTCAAAATGAGAAAAGCAAAGCCAAAGAAACGCGTGATCCTTCCCGATCCGGTGTTTCATGATGTGAAAGTGACGAAGTTCGTCAATCACCTGATGTATGACGGCAAGAAGAATACCGCCTACACCATCTTCTACACCGCACTGGAGACTGTGAAGTCGAAGATGCAGAACGAGGAGCGCACTGCTCTCGAAATCTGGAAGAAGGCGCTGGAGAACGTAACTCCGCAGGTGGAGGTGAAATCGCGCCGCGTGGGCGGTGCCACCTTCCAGGTGCCTACTGAAATCCGTCCCGACCGCAAAGAGTCGATTTCAATGAAAAACCTTATCAACTACGCCCGCAAGCGCGGCGGAAAGACCATGAGCGACAAGCTCGCCGCCGAAATCATGGACGCATTCAACGACCAGGGCGGCGCTTTCAAGCGCAAGGAGGATATGCACAAGATGGCTGAGGCCAACCGTGCGTTCGCCCACTTCCGTTTCTAAAACTGAATGTTGAGGTTTTATTCCATTGAACTTACAGGATTCATAGATTTCACTACAAAATGGCAAAAGTAGACGAACATTTGAAATATACGCGCAATATCGGCATTATGGCCCATATTGATGCAGGTAAAACCACCACCTCCGAGCGTATCCTCTTCTACACCGGCCTCACCCACAAAATCGGTGAGGTGCACGACGGTGCCGCCACCATGGACTGGATGGAGCAGGAGCAGGAGCGTGGCATCACAATTACTTCGGCAGCTACCACCGCTTTCTGGAAGTATGCCGGCGACAAGTACAAAATCAACCTGATCGACACTCCGGGACACGTGGACTTCACCGTGGAGGTGGAGCGTTCGCTGCGTGTGCTCGACGGCGCAGTGGCAACATTCTGCGCCGTAGGCGGTGTGGAGCCCCAGTCGGAGACCGTATGGCGTCAGGCTGACAAATACAACGTGCCCCGTATCGGATATGTGAACAAGATGGACCGCTCCGGCGCCAACTTCTTCGAGGTAGTGCGCCAGCTCAAGGATGTGCTTGGCGCAAATCCCTGCCCCATCCAGATTCCTATCGGTGCCGAGGAGACATTCAAGGGTATCGTGGACCTCATCACAATGAAGGCTATCTTCTGGCATGACGAGACCATGGGTGCCGAATACAGCATCGAGGAAATACCCGCCAATCTGGTGGCCGAGGCCGAGGAGTGGCGCGACAAGATGCTCGAGAAGGTGGCCGAGTACGACGATGTACTCATGGAGAAGTACTTCGACGATCCCTCCACCATCACCGAGGACGAAATCCGCCGCGCACTGCGTGCTGCAACCCTGAAGATGGACCTCGTGCCCATGACCTGCGGCTCGTCGTTCAAGAACAAGGGCGTGCAGTGCCTGCTCGACAATGTGTGCGCTTATCTGCCCAGCCCGCTCGATGCCGGCTGCGTGGAAGGCCATTCAATTGACGACCCCGAGAAAATCGAGACCCGCGAACCCTCTTCGGAGGCTCCTATGTGCGCTCTGGCGTTCAAGATTGCAACCGACCCGTATGTGGGCCGTCTCTGCTTCTTCCGCGTTTATTCGGGCGATGTGCTCGCCGGTTCGTATGTGCTCAACTCGCGCAGCGACAAGAAAGAGCGCATCTCGCGTCTGTTCCAGATGCATTCCAACAAGCAGAACCCCATGGAGAAAATCGGCTGCGGCGACATCGGCGCCGGAGTCGGCTTCAAGGATATCCGCACAGGTGACACACTGTGCGACGAGAACCATCCCATCGTGCTCGAGGCCATGGACTTCCCCGAACCCGTTATCGGTATCGCAGTGGAGCCCAAGACTCAGAAAGACCTCGACAAGCTCGGCGTGGGCCTTCAGAAGCTCGCCGAGGAGGACCCCACATTCCGTGTGGCCACCAACGAGGAGACCGGTCAGACCGTCATCTCGGGTATGGGCGAGCTCCATCTCGACATCATTATCGACCGTCTGCGCCGCGAGTTCAAGGTAGAGTGCAACCAGGGTCGTCCTCAGGTTACCTACAAGGAGGCCATCACACGCCCCGTAGAGCTTCGCGAGGTATTCAAGAAGCAGACCGGTGGCCGCGGTAAGTTCGCCGACATCATTGTGCGTGTTGAGCCCGTTGACGAAGGCTTCGAAGGCTCGCTGCAGTTCGTCGACGAGGTGAAGGGCGGCAACATCCCCAAGGAGTTCATCCCCGCCATCCAGAAGGGTTTCACCAACGCGATGAAGAACGGTGTGCTCGCCGGCTATCCCGTGGAGCACCTCAAGGTTACCGTGCTCGACGGATCGTTCCACCCCGTGGACTCCGACCAGCTCTCGTTCGAGCTCTGCGCCATCCAGGCCTTCAAGAAGGCTTCGGAGCAGGCCGGCCCCGTGCTCATGGAGCCTATCATGAAGATAGAGGTTGTTACCCCCGAGGAGAGCATGGGCGATGTGATTTCCGACCTCAACAAGCGCCGCGGCCAGGTAGAAGGCATGGAGACATCGCGCAGCGGTGCCCGTGTGGTAAAGGCACAGGCTCCTCTGGCCGAGATGTTCGGCTATGTGACAGCCCTGCGTACCATCACTTCAGGCCGCGCCACTTCCACCATGAGCTTCTCGCACTACGCCGAGGTATCGTCGAGCATCGCCAAGGCAGTGCTCACCGAGTGCCAGGGCCGTGTGGACCTCATCAAATAATGTAAGCCGCAACCAGCTTATCCCAACGTAAAAATAGAAATACAAGATATGAGCCAGAAAATTAGAATCAAATTGAAGTCGTACGACCACAACTTGGTTGACAAGTCGGCCGAGAAGATCGTAAAGACTGTGAAGGCTACCGGTGCGGTTATCAGCGGTCCCATCCCCCTGCCCACCCACAAGCGCATCTTCACCGTGAACCGTTCGACATTCGTGAACAAGAAGAGCCGCGAGCAGTTCCAGCTCAGCGCATTCAAGCGTCTGATCGACATCTACAACTCCACAGCCAAGACAGTGGACGCCCTGATGAAGCTTGAGCTCCCTTCAGGTGTAGAAGTGGAAATCAAGGTGTGATGCCTCTGAGGACTATATCATCAGCTGATAAACACAACGAATAAAGCAAAAAAAATCTGACCCCGCTCCGGCGGGCAGGCAGTTCCCGCCCGCCGGAGACTAAGGCTCAGACAAAGAATAATTTTTTTCAACTAACTACAGAAATGCCAGGATTATTAGGAAAGAAAATCGGAATGACATCCGTTTTCAGTGCCGACGGCAAGAATCTGCCGTGCACTGTTATCGAAGTTGGCCCCTGTGTGGTTACCCAGGTCAAGACTGTTGCGACCGACGGCTACGACGCCCTGCAGCTTGGTTTCGAGGAGCAGAAGGAAAAGCACTGCACTCAGCCTGAGCTCGGTCACTTCAAGAAGGCCGGTGTGACCCCCAAGCGCCACTTGGCCGAGTTCAAAGGATTTGAAGGCGAGTACAATCTCGGCGATGTGATCAACGTGGAGCTCTTCAGCGAGGACGATTTCGTTGACATCGTAGGCACCTCGAAAGGCAAAGGATTCCAAGGCGTGGTTAAGCGTCATGGTTTCGGTGGCGTGGGCCAGTCGACCCACGGCCAGCACAACCGTCTGCGTGCTCCCGGTTCAATCGGTGCCTGCTCCTACCCCGCGAAGGTGTTCAAGGGCATGCGCATGGCCGGCCAGACAGGCAACGAGCGTGTCACCGTGCAGAACCTCAAGGTTGTGAAGGTGATCCCCGAGCACAACGTGCTCATGATCAAGGGTTCGATACCCGGAAGTAAAGGTTCAATCGTAATGATAGAGAAATAATGGAACTCGCAATATATAACATAAAAGGAGAGGACACCGGTCGCAAGGCCACTCTGAACGATGCGGTGTTCGCTATCGAGGCCAACGAGCACGCCGTGTATCTCGATGTTAAGCAGTATCTCGCCAACCAGCGTCAGGGTACTCATAAGTCAAAAGAGCGCAGCGAAGTGAGCGGTTCGACCCGTAAGCTCCACAAGCAGAAAGGCGGCGGCGGCAGCCGTATCGGCGACATTAATTCGCCTGTGCTCGTTGGTGGCGGCCGTGTGTTCGGCCCCCGTCCCCGTGACTACCGTTTCAAGCTCAACAAGAAGCTCAAAGAGCTCGCACGCAAGTCGGCTCTCACCGTAAAGGCACAGGACGACCAGATCATCGTGGTGGAGGATTTCACCTTCGAGGCTCCCAAAACCAAGGATTTCGTTGCTCTGACCAAGAACCTCAAGGTGGAAGGCCAGAAAGTGCTTCTGCTTCAGGGCTCCGACAATGAGAACGTATACCTGTCGGCACGCAACATCCCCGGCGCACGCGTGATGCGCGCCGCCGATGCCAACACCTATGTGCTGCTCGACAACAAGGCCCTCATCCTCACCGAGAGCGGTCTTGAAGTTATCAACAACCTTTAATAGCGCAGGAGGACATCAGAAATGGAATTCACTATCGAACCTATCGTGACCGAGGCCGCTACAGCCCTCACCGAAAAGCTCAACCGCTACACATTCCGTGTATCGCCCGACGCAAACAAGTTCCAGATCAAGGACCTTGTGGAGAAACTCTACGGAGTGAAGGTTGTAAACGTGAACACATGCGTGGTTCGCGGCAAGAACAAATCGCGCTACACCAAGAGCGGACTGCTCCGCGGCAAGACCGACGCCTGGAAAAAGGCCTATGTCACCGTGGGTGAAGGCGAGACTATCGACTTTTACAGCAATATCTGATAAAATAAAATGGCAGTAAGAAAATTCAAGCCCACCACACCGGGGCAACGACACAAAGTTATTGGCGTGTTCAAAGGAGCGATCACTGCTAAAGCGCCAGAGAAATCTCTTACAGTCGGTAAAAAGAGCACCGGAGGCCGCAACTCCGAGGGTCACCTCACCACACGCTACCTTGGCGGTGGCCACAAGCGCAAATACCGTATCATTGACTTTAAGAGAACTAAAGACGGTGTGCCCGCAGTAGTAAAGGCTATCGAGTACGATCCCAACCGTTCGGCCCGCATAGCACTGCTTTACTATGTCGACGGAGCCAAAGCTTATATCATTGCACCCAACGGCTTAGAGGTTGGCGCAACTGTTGTGAGCGGTCCCGACGCGGCACCTGAAGTAGGCAACGCTCTTCCTTTGAGCAAAATCCCCGTAGGTACCGTAATCCACAACATCGAGTTGCGTCCCGGTCAGGGCGCCTTCATGGCGCGCTCGGCAGGCACCTTCGCTCAGCTTGTGTCACGCGAAGGCGACTACGCTATTGTCAAACTTCCTTCGGGCGAAACCCGCAAGATCCTTGCTGCCTGCAAGGCTACTGTGGGTGTCGTAGGTAACTCGGAGCATTCGCTCGAGCAATCGGGTAAAGCCGGCCGTTCGCGCTGGCTCGGCCGTCGTCCGCACAACCGCGGCGTGGTAATGAACCCTGTGGATCACCCCATGGGTGGTGGCGAAGGCCGCGCTTCAGGTGGTCATCCCCGTTCGCGCAAGGGTCTTTACTCGAAGGGTCTCAAGACCCGCTCGCCGAAGAAGAATTCGTCGAAATACATCATCGAGAGAAGAAAGAAGTAATCTCTTCACAAGTTTAAATGACAAACTGACAATACAATGAGTCGTTCATTAAAAAAAGGCCCGTACATCAGCGTCAAGCTGGAGAAAAAAGTCTCCGCCATGGAGGAGAGCGGCAAGAAGCAGGTAATCAAGACCTGGAGCCGTGCCTCGATGATTGCCCCCGAATTCGTGGGCCACACTTTCGCTGTGCACAACGGTAATAAGTTCATCCCCGTATATGTGACCGAGAATATGGTAGGCCACAAGCTGGGAGAGTTCGCCCCCACCCGCATCTTCCGCGGCCACGCAGGCAACAAGAAGAAATAAACCCGAGGCCTGTTACATTAACATTTGACAAAAAAAGAACAGAATAAAATGGGTGTAAGAAAAAGAAACTCTGCTGAGGCAAGAAAGGAAGCCCTCAAGACGCAGTATTTCGCCAAGCTGACCAATGTGCCCTCGTCGCCCCGCAAGATGCGTCTGGTGGCCGACCTGGTACGTGGCAAGGAGGTGTTCCGCGCTTTGGGTATCCTCAAATTCTCAAATAAGGAAGCTGCAGCCCGCGTCGAGAAGCTTCTCCGGTCGGCCATCGCCAACTGGGAGGCCAAGAACGAGCGCAAGGCTGAGAACGGCGAGCTGTATGTGAGCACTATCTTCGTAGATCCCGCTCCCATGCTCAAGCGCCTTCGCACCGCTCCCCAGGGCCGCGGATACCGCATCCGCAAACGTGCCAACCACGTGACCCTCTATGTAGACACAATCGAAAAGGACACTAATAAAGACTAAGAAATGGGACAGAAAGTAAATCCGATCAGTAACCGCCTGGGTGTCATCCGCGGATGGGACTCAAACTGGTTTGGCGGCAAGAAGTACGGCGACACTCTTCTGGAGGACTCCAAGCTTCGTAAGTATCTTAATGTCCGCTTAGCCAAATCAAGCGTGTCGCGCATCGTCATCGAGCGCACCCTCAAGCTCATCACCATCACCGTGTGCACCTCGCGTCCCGGTGTGATTATCGGCAAGGGCGGCTCCGAGGTGGACAGCCTCAAGGAAGAACTCAAGAAAATCACCGACAAGGATGTGCAGATCAACATCTTCGAGGTGAAGCGTCCTGAGCTCGACGCCCAGATCGTGGCCAGCACCATCGCCCGCCAGATCGAAGGCAAAATAGCTTACCGCCGCGCCGTGAAGATGGCCGTGGCAGCCACCATGCGCTCCGGCGCCGAGGGCATCAAGGTGCAGGTTTCGGGCCGTCTGAACGGCGCCGAGATGGCACGCTCCGAGATGTTCAAAGAGGGCCGCACACCGCTTCACACTCTGCGCGCAGATATCGACTACGCTCTCGTCGAGGCCCACACCAAGGTGGGTGTAATCGGCGTGAAGGTGTGGATCTGCCGTGGCGAGGTTTACGGCAAGCGCGACCTCGCACCGAATTTTGCAAGCCATGCCAAGGAAGGCGGCCGTCCGGCCTCTGACCGCGGCAACCAGCGTCGCGGCGGCTTCCGCAAGCCCCGCGCCAACCACTGATAAGCCACAGCGCCGGTTCGCTCCGGGCCTCTGAACCTTGAGGCCCGGGGAGCCGGGCGGCTCAGGTCGCGGTACACCTACGTTAGGGTCCGTGAAAAAGTATGGCTACCTCTCTGACATTAAGCAGAGGCAAAGCCCCGTCCTCCCCCCTTCCTCCCGAGCGACGGAGCGGCCGTGCCCCAGCCGTGGCAAGCCGGCGATGTACGCCACGCCAGAAACGAGCCACACGCCACAGATGGCGGTGGACTTAGCAAATGGCCGCGCAAGTGGTATAAGATTTTTTTATAAATCGCTTTAACATCAGCAAAAATGTTACAACCGAAAAAAACAAAATTCCGCAGAGTCCAGAAGGGTCGCGTAAAGGGCAACGCCCAGCGCGGCAACCAGCTCGCCTTCGGCTCGTTCGGCATCAAGACTCTCGAGTCGAAATGGATTACCGGACGCCAGATTGAGGCAGCTCGTGTGGCTGTGACACGTTACATGCAGCGTCAGGGTCAGCTCTGGATTCGCATCTTCCCTGATAAGCCCATCACCAAAAAGCCTCTGGATGTGCGTATGGGTAAAGGTAAAGGTAACCCCGAAGGCTTCGTGGCCAGCGTGACCCCCGGCCGCATGATCATCGAGATTGACGGTGTACCCTATGATGTAGCCAAGGAGGCCCTCCGTCTGGGCGCCCAGAAGCTGCCGGTCACCACCAAGTTCGTTGTCAGCCGTGATTATGATCCCAGTCAGAACGTGTAATTTTAATCAGCTATGAAGAAAGAAGAAATCAAAGAGCTTTCCACAGCCGACCTGAAGGAGCGTCTGGCACAGATGGAGAAGGAATATCTCCAGCAGAAGGCCACCCATGCAGTGTCGCCTCTTGACAATCCCGCCAAGATTACACTTGACCGCAAGATGATCGCCCGCGTAAAGACCGAGCTCCGCGCACGTGAGCTCAGTGGCAAATAATCACATTGACCCCATCAACACTTTACCTTCAGAAAAAAAATGGAAGAAAAAAGAAATCTCAGAAAAGAGCGTATCGGGGTTGTGTCGAGCAACAAAGGCGACAAGACCATCACGGTGACCGTGAAGTGGAAGGAAAAACACCCCATCTATGGCAAATTCGTCAACAAGACGAAGAAATATCATGCCCATGACGAGAACAACGAGTGCAGCGTGGGCGACACCGTGCGTCTGATGGAGACCCGCCCTCTGTCGAAGACAAAGCGCTGGCGTTTAGTAGAAATCATCGAAAAAGTTAAGTAACCATGATACAGACCGAATCACGTTTAACCGTTGCCGACAACAGCGGTGCAAAAGAGGCGCTGTGCATCCATGTGCTCGGTGGCACCGGCCGCCGCTATGCGTCGGTGGGCGACATCATCGTAGTTTCAGTGAAGAGCGTCATCCCCTCTTCCGATGTAAAGAAAGGTACTGTATCGAAGGCTGTGGTGGTGCGCACCAAGAAGGAAGTGCGCCGCCCCGACGGATCCTATATCCGCTTCGACGACAATGCCTGTGTGCTGCTTAACAACGCCGGTGAACTTCGCGGCACCCGCATCTTCGGCCCGGTTGCCCGCGAGCTCCGCGCCACCAACATGAAGATAGTGTCACTGGCACCCGAGGTGCTCTAATCGCTGACCAACAACTGTAAATCGACAACCCCAATGAGCAAGCTTAATATCAAAAAGGGCGATACCGTTTACGTGCTCTCCGGTGAGGACAAGGGCCAGCAGGGCCGCGTCCTCTCGGTGCAGGCCGCCAAGCAGCGCGCCGTCGTAGAGGGTATCAACATCGTGTCGAAGAGCACGAAACCCACCGCAAAGCATCCCCAGGGCGGCATCGTCAAGATGGAAGCCCCCGTGCATATTTCCAATCTCGCCCTTATAGACCCCAAGACCGGCAAACCCACCCGTGTGGGCTACCGTGTGAACGAGAAAGGCGAGAAAGTACGTTACGCTAAAAAATCAGGAGAGGAGATCAAGTAATGAGCAGCACTAATCTTAAAAAGCAGTACGACGAGAAGATCGTGCCCGCCCTTACCAAAGAGTTCAGCTACACCACTCCCATGCAGGTGCCCCGCCTGAAGAAAATCGTGATCAACGAGGGCCTCGGCGAAGCCACCCAGGATAAGAAGGTCATCGAGACCGCCATCAACGAGCTCACTGCCATCACAGGCCAGAAAGCTGTGGCAACCCTTTCGAAGAAGGATATCTCGAACTTCAAGGTGCGCAAGAAGATGCCTATCGGTGCACGCGTGACACTGCGCCGCGAGCGCATGTATGAGTTCCTGGAGCGTCTGATACGTGTGGCTCTGCCCCGTATACGCGACTTCAAGGGTATTGAAGGCAAGCTCGACGGCCGTGGCAACTATACCCTCGGCATCACCGAGCAGATCATCTTCCCCGAGATCAACATCGACAACATCAGCAAGCTGATGGGCATGAACATCACCTTCGTGACCTCTGCCAATACCGATGAAGAAGGCTACGCACTGCTCAAGCAGTTCGGTCTGCCCTTCAAGAACAAATAAGAAAAACTTGGTTTAACAACAGTTTGTGGTAAAATTAGCCACAGACTGTTGTTTTTCACATATTTTTTTCGCAACTTTGCACTCTGAAAATCAAACCTTAAGCTCCGGATTGCCATCCGGGAGCCAGCAGGGATGATTTCAGGCGTTGGCAAGCGGCTGCAAGCCGCTGACGCTCAGCGATATGGCATTCTGATGCATGTGGCCCGCCCACGGTCTGCCATCCCCGTTCGGAAAAGGGGATGCCGCAAGCCGTCGCGAGCTTTTGCGGCAAAGGATGCTGCGAAAGAAACGTAAGTGGAAAAAGTATTTCACCCTTTAAATAATAAAATGGCAAAAGAATCAATGAAAGCCCGCGAGGTGAAGCGTGCGAAGCTTGTAGCCAAATATGCCGCCAAGAAAGCTGCCCTCAAGGCAGCCGGCGACTATGAAGGCCTTCAGGCTCTGCCGAAGAACGCATCTTCGGTGCGCCTGCACAACCGCTGCTCCATCACAGGCCGTCCCAAAGGCTACATGCGCCAGTTCGGCATCTCGCGTATCCAGTTCCGTGAGATGGCATCGGCCGGTCTCATCCCCGGTGTGAAGAAAGCCAGCTGGTAATCGGCCGGCGGCACATCACCGCGTCCTGAAGTCAGGTAAAGACGAAAGGACGACAGAGCACGACAAAGCAGTCGTCAGGTCTCCGTCAAGGAGCCTGCGATGCAACTCCTGAATCACACTCCTCAGGGCCGCGCAGGCAGGAGTTCAGGCCAATGGCACAGCGCCACAGGCAGAGCAGCGGACAGGACCACCGGGTAAGCCCAATTCTGCGGGACCCCCCGGACGGAAACCGTGCCCGGCTCCGAACACCGGCAACGCAGGCAGCCGCCCCGACCATAAGCCGGCCGCCACACCAAAGTATTAAATATTGTTGGGAACACATTCCCTTCCGGACCATCGGCCGAGACCGCCCCGGGCCACTGTTCCCAATCAATTTAAATCACATCAAACAACAATGACTGATCCAATAGCAGATTATCTGACAAGATTGAGGAATGCCATCAAAGCCAACCACCGCGTGGTGGAGATTCCCGCCTCAAACTTGAAGAAGGAAATCACCAAGATTCTCTTCGAGCAGGGCTATATCCTTAACTACAAGTTCGTGGAGGACGACACCCCCTCCGGAGCCATCAAGGTAGCTCTGAAATATGACCCCGTGGACCGCGTGAACGCCATCAAGGGCCTCAAGCGTGTGTCGCGCCCCGGTCTGCGCCAGTATACTGGCTACAAGAATATGCCCCGAGTGTTGAACGGCTTAGGCATCGCTATCCTTTCCACTTCAAAAGGCGTCATGACCAACAAGAAGGCGTCGGAGCTGAAGATTGGCGGCGAAGTGCTGTGCTACGTATATTAATCTTAAATAGGAGGAACAAGCAATATGTCAAGAATAGGTAAAGCTCCCATTGAGATTCCCGCAGGCGTGGAGGTTAAAGTCGACGCCAACAACGTAGTGACAGTGAAAGGCCCCAAAGGCACACTCACTCAGGCAGTGAACCCCGAGTTCGAAATCAAGCAGGAGGGCAACCATCTTATGATTGTCCGTCCGACCGACGACCGCGAGCATCGTGCGCAGCACGGTCTCTACCGCGCCCTTGTCCACAACATGGTGGTGGGTGTGAGCACCGGTTATCGTAAAGAAATGGAATTGGTAGGTGTGGGCTACCGCGTATCAGCCACAGGCCAGGTGCTTGAGCTGTCGCTCGGTTTCTCGCATGCCATATATATCAAGCTTCCTGCCGAGATAAAGGTAGAAGCAAAGAGCGAGCGTAACAAGAACCCGCTTATCATCCTCGAGAGCGACGACAAGCAGCTCCTGGGTCAGGTGTGCGCCAAGATCCGTTCGCTCCGCAAGCCCGAACCTTACAAGGGCAAGGGTATCAAGTTCGTCGGCGAAGTAATCCGCCGCAAGTCTGGTAAAACGGCAGGTGCCAAATAAAAAGTAAACTACTATGATCTCAAAGCAAGATAGAAGAAATAAGATCAAGACGCGCATCCGCGGCAAAGTTTCCGGCACCGCACAGCGTCCCCGCATGAGCGTTTTCCGCAGCAACAAGCAGATCTACGTGCAGTTGGTTGACGATGCCGAGGGCAAGACCCTCGCATGCGCATCCTCCAAGGGTATCGAGGAGGGCAATAAGACCGAGATTGCCGCCAAGGTAGGCAAGGCCATCGCCGAGAAGGCTCTGGCAGCCGGCGTTACCGAAGTGGTTTTCGACCGCAACGGCTATCTTTTCCACGGACGTGTAAAATCGTTGGCTGACGCAGCTCGCGAAGGCGGACTTAAATTCTGAAAACAACAATGGCAAATAAGAATAACAGAGTAAAATCAACTAACGACATAGAGTTGAAGGACCGTCTGGTGGCCATCAACCGCGTTACGAAGGTTACCAAAGGCGGCCGCACGTTCACATTCGCAGCTATCGTGGTTGTCGGCGACGGCAACGGCATCGTAGGCTGGGGACTTGGCAAGGCCAACGAGGTCACAGCCGCCATCGCCAAAGGCGTGGAGGCAGCCAAGAAGAACCTCATCCGCGTGCCCATCAACAAAGGCACCATCCCCCACGAGCAGATAGCCAAGTTCGGTGGCTCGCGTGTGCTTCTCAAGCCCGCTTCCCACGGTACCGGTGTTAAAGCCGGCGGCGCTATGCGTGCCGTGCTCGAGAGCGTGGGCATCACCGATGTGCTTGCCAAGAGCAAGGGCTCGTCGAACCCCCACAACCTCGTCAAGGCCACTATCGCCGCTCTTGGCGAAATGCGTTCGCCCGCTCAGATAGCACAGAACCGCGGCGTTTCGGTAAGCCAGGTGTTCAACGGCTGAAAAGCCCTTTAAAATCAGATTCTGACAATGGCACAGATAAAAATCAAACAGATAAAAAGCCGCATCGGCGCCCCCGAAGTGCAGAAGCGCACACTCGACGCCCTCGGCCTCAGGAAAATGAACCACACCGTGGTGAAAGAAGACACCCCCTCCGTGCTCGGCATGGTGAATCGCGTGCACCATCTGGTAGAGGTAACTAAGGCCTGAGACAGCCTCCCTAGCCGCCCAAGGCCATGGCCCGTTGGGGCTGCGGCCATGTAAGCGGCGGCAAGAGATAAATAACATATTTCTAAACAGCAATCAGAAAAATCTATCATAATTATGGATTTAAGTAATCTGAAACCCGCAGCAGGAAGCACACACCGCGAGACCCGTATAGGTCGCGGTCCCGGCTCGGGCAAGGGCGGCACATCCACCCGCGGTCACAAGGGTGCCAAGTCGCGCTCCGGCTACAGCCGCAAAATCGGTTTCGAAGGCGGCCAGATGCCTCTCCAGCGTCGTCTGCCCAAGTTTGGCTTCAAGAATTTCAACCGTGTAGAGTATAAGGTAGTGAACCTCGATGCCATCCAGGCCCTCGCAGAAGCCCAGAAGCTCGAGAAGATAGGCCTTGCAGAGCTCCGCCAGTTCGGCCTTGTAGGCAAGAACGATCTGGTGAAGATACTCGGCAACGGCGCTCTCACAGCCAAGCTCGAGGTTGAGGCCAACGCATTCTCCGCAACTGCCGAAAAAGCCATTGTTGAGGCCGGCGGTTCCATCAACAAAGTAAAGTAATTCAATGAAATTCATCCAAACCTTAAAAAACATCTGGACGATTGAGGAGCTGCGCCAGCGCCTGACCATCACCGTCCTGTTGGTGCTCGTCTACCGTCTGGGCTGCTATGTGGTGCTCCCCGGCATCAATCCCAACGACCTCGACGCACTCACAAGCTTCACCAACAAGAGCGGCCTGATGCAGCTTCTGGATATGTTCTCGGGAGGTGCATTCTCTCAGGCCTCCATCTTCGCACTTGGTATCATGCCCTACATCACGGCATCGATTGTGATACAGCTTGCGGGCATGGTGCTGCCTTCATTCCAGAAGATGCAGCGCGAGGGCGAGAGCGGCCGTCAGAAGTTGAACCAGTACACACGCTACCTTACAGTGCTGATACTTCTGGTTCAGGGTCCCGCTTATCTTTACAACCTGCGCGCTCAGGTGGTGAATGCCGGCGGAACCGTTGAGATGGGTTTCTGGACAGTGGTATATCTCACCATCATCCTGGCCGCCGGTTCCATGTTCATCATGTGGCTCGGCGAGCGCATCACCGACCGCGGTATCGGCAACGGTATCTCATTCATCATCCTCGTGGGCATCATCGCCCGCCTGCCGGTGGCTCTGTTCTATGAGTTCACCTCGCGTCTGCCGGGAAGCACCGGCAGCGAGGGCGGCCTGATCATGTTCATCGTGGAGGTAGTGCTCCTGTTCGCTGTCACCATCGGTGCGGTGCTTCTGGTGCAGGGCACCCGCAAGGTGCCTGTGCAGTATGCCAAGCGCATAGTGGGCAACAAGCAGTACGGCGGTGCCCGCCAGTATATCCCCCTGAAGGTGAATGCAGCCGGCGTGATGCCTATCATCTTCGCACAGGCAATCATGTTTATCCCTATCACCCTTGCCGGATTCGGCTCGGCTGAGGGAGGCACGGGCTTCTTCGCTACATTCTCCGACATCAACGGATTCTGGTACAACTTCGTGTACTTCATTCTCATCGTGCTCTTCACTTACTTCTATACCGCCATTACAGTGCGCCCCACCCAGATGGCAGAGGAAATGAAGCGCAACAACGGCTTCATCCCCGGTGTGAAACCCGGTAAGAAAACTGCCGAGTATCTTGATTCGATCATGAGCCGCATCACACTGCCGGGTTCTATCTTCCTTGGCATCGTGGCCATTCTGCCCGCTTTCGCGCGCCTGTTCGGCATCAGCCAGAACTTTGCCCAGTTCTTCGGCGGCACATCGCTGCTGATTATGGTGGGTGTGGTGCTCGATACCCTGCAGCAGATCGAGTCGCACCTGATGATGCACCACTACGACGGTCTGATGAAGGAAGGCAAAATCAAGGGCCGTACCACAGGCAGCGCCTATTGATTCCAGCCGGAATAACCGTCACACCCTATGAATCCCAGACCCGGGCCCTCTCATCGCTGAGTGCGACGCCCGGACAAAGCTCCTGCAGCATGTGTGGGGAGGCATATGAAATGTCTCCCCGCCCGTGCGGAGGAGAAAATCTCCACCCCGCGGACCGCGCAAGCATACAACGGGAATGGAGGACTGTAAAACGACAACAATTTTCCACATTTCATCAGCAGATGATATACCTAAAGACACCGGAAGAAATTGAACAGATGGCCGCTGCATGCGACCTTACGAGCCGCACCCTCGGCGAGATGGCCAAATGGGTGAAGCCCGGTGTCACCACTCACCGTATCGATTCGGTGGCAAAAGAGTTCATCTTCGACAACGGCGGCCGCCCCTCATGTCTTGGCTATGGCGGATTCCCAGGCGCCGTGTGCATGGAGGTGAACGAGGTAGTGGTGCATGGATTTCCTTCGCAGTACACACTCAAGGAGGGCGATATAATCGGCCTCGATGTTGTGGTGGAGTTGAACGGCTTCAATGGCGACATGTGCTATACATTTCCTGTCGGCGAAGTCGACGAAAAGACTCTGGCGCTGATGCGTACCACCAAGGAGAGCCTTTACAAAGGCATCGATGCATGTCGCGAGGGATCGCGCATAGGCGACATCGCAAATGCCATCCAGACTTACGTGGAACACCGCGGATATACCGTAGTACGCGAGATGTGTGGACACGGCATAGGCAAGCGCATGCATGAAGACCCCGAGGTGCCCAACTATGGGCGTCGTGGCACAGGTCCGGTGATTAAAAACGGTCTCTGCATCGCCATCGAGCCTATGATAAACCTCGGAAGCCGCAACATTGTGATAGAGCGCGACGGCTGGACATGCCGCACACGCGATCGCAAGCCTTCGGCGCACTATGAGCACACAGTGGCTGTGCTCGGCGGGGAGACCCGCATCCTCACCACCTTCGATTATGTGAAGGAGGTGATCGGCGACCAGTATATCTGACAATTCGCCTCACTTACGCGGACGACGCTTTATAAGCCGCTTCCGCAACCGGCGCCGGGAACCCGGTGTCGCTTCCCACAGGAAACTACACAGATACACTAAATAATCTATATGGCAAAACAATCGGCAATCGAACAGGACGGCACCATAGTGGAGGCTCTGAGCAACGCAATGTTCCGCGTGGAGCTCGAGAACGGCCACGAAATCACCGCACACATCTCCGGAAAAATGCGCATGCATTACATCAAGATTCTTCCCGGCGACAAAGTGAAGGTGGAAATGTCGCCCTACGACCTCTCCAAAGGCCGTATCGCATTCCGCTACAAATAATCACCTCATAAAAAATAACCCCAACTTTTTTCACGACATCCTCATGAAAGTAAGAGCATCAATCAAGAAGCGCACTCCCGAGGACAAAATAGTCCGTCGCAAGGGCCGCCTCTACGTGATCAACAAGAAAAATCCTAAAAACAAACAGCGTCAGGGATAACACCCCCTTGATAACCTGAAATCGGCCATCCCCACACAGGATATTGACCTCCGGGCCAATGGGGCGGTGGGCCAGGATTTTCAGGATTCAGGAAAATTTGTTATTTTTGCACCCCAAAACAAGTGATATAAACCGTATTATATGGCAGTAAGAATCGTGGGAGTTGACCTCCCCCAGAACAAACGAGGCGAAATAGCCTTGACTTATATCTTCGGCATCGGCCGGAGCGCCGCAAAGACCATCCTGGAGAAAGCCGGCGTGGATGTGAACATCAAGGTTCAGGACTGGACCGACGCACAGGCCGCGAAGGTTCGTGAAGTTATCCAGGAGAACTATAAGGTAGAGGGCGACCTCCGCAGCGAGATCCAGCTCAACATCAAACGCCTGATGGACATCGGTTGCTACCGCGGCATCCGTCACCGCAACGGCCTGCCCGTGCGCGGCCAGAGCACCAAGAACAATGCCCGTACCCGCAAGGGTCGCAAGAAGACCGTGGCCAACAAGAAGAAGGCTACCAAGTAATCAGGCATAAGATTTAACAGCATTTAAAAAGCATTATGGCAAAGAAAACAGTTGCAGCTAAAAAGAGAAACGTAAAAGTTGACGCAGCAGGCCAGCTCCATGTTCACTCCTCCTTCAACAATATCATTGTATGTCTGGCCAACAGCGAGGGTCAGGTGATTTCCTGGTCTAGCGCAGGCAAGATGGGCTTCCGTGGCTCGAAGAAGAACACTCCCTATGCAGCCCAGATGGCAGCTCAGGATTGCGGAAAAGTGGCATATGACCTCGGCCTCCGTAAAGTGAAGGCATATGTAAAGGGTCCGGGCAACGGCCGTGAGTCGGCTATCCGCACCGTGCACGGCATGGGCATTGAGGTAAGCGAAATCATCGATGTGACTCCGCTTCCGCACAACGGTTGCCGTCCTCCCAAGCGCCGCCGCTGCTGATACCGTATTCACGCATTCAGCATAGAGTCAACACCAACTTTCAGATGTTCCGCACCGGTCTCTCGGGCCGCCGCATCAGCACCCTGCACACAGGGCGCGGGCGCAGGAGAGAAACCACAGGATTCAGGGAGCCGCAGAAGGCTTTCACCCCGGCATATGAGGTGATAATCGCCGGTACAATCCTCAATATGGCGCGGCAACAACAAAATCTTTTTAAACCTTAGAAAGAAAAATGGCAAGATATACTGGTCCTAAGACCAAAATCGCACGTAAATTCGGGGAACCCATCTTCGGCGAGGACAAGATTTTCAGCGCCCGCAACTATCCCCCCGGCCAGCACGGTCAGAACCGTCGCCGCAAAACTTCAGAGTATGGCACTCAGCTGCGCGAGAAGCAGAAAGCCAAATATACCTACGGCGTGCTCGAGCGTCAGTTCCGCAATCTCTTCGAGAAGGCTTCTTCCATGAAGGGCATCACCGGCGAGATTCTGCTTCAGTTGCTTGAAGGCCGCCTCGATAACGTGGTTTATCGCCTCGGAATCGCTCCGACCCGTGCCGCTGCCCGTCAGCTTGTGCTCCACAAGCATGTGACTGTAAACGGTGAAGTGGTAAACATACCCTCTTACGCAGTTAACCCCGGCGATGTGGTCGGTGTGCGTGAGAAATCAAAGTCTCTCGAGGTTATCACCGATGCCCTTGCTGGATTCAACCACAGCAAGTATCCCTGGCTCGAGTGGGACGAAAGCACCAAGAGCGGCAAGCTCCTGCATGTGCCCACCCGTGAGGACATCCCCGAAAATATCAAGGAGCAGCTTATCGTCGAGCTCTATTCCAAGTAATCATCTTTAAAACAAGATCCATGGCTATTTTAGCATTCCAAAAACCTGACAAGGTTGTGATGTTAGAAGCTAACAACTTCTACGGCAAATTCGAGTTCAAGCCTTTGGAGCCGGGCTATGGTATCACTGTGGGCAACGCACTTCGTCGCGTGCTGCTCTCGTCGCTCGAAGGTTACGCCATCTCGGCTATCAAAATCGACGGCGTGAAACATGAGTTTGATACCATCCCCGGAGTAAAGGAAGATGTCACGAACATCATCCTGAACCTCAAGAAGGTAGATCTTAAGCAGATCACTGAAGACACCGACTCGGAGAAGGCCACCATCACAGTGTCGGGTCAGGAGGTGTTCAAAGCCGGTGACATAGGCAAGGCTCTTTCGGGCTTTGAGGTCCTCAATCCCGAAGAGGTGATATGTCATTTGGATCCCAGCGCGGGCTTCACTATCGAAGTGACCATCAACAAGGGTCGCGGTTGGGTGCCTGCCGATGAGAACCAGATTGATATCCAGGATATCCACACTCTGGCCATCGACTCGATCTACACTCCCATCAAGAACGTGAAGTATGCTGTAGAAAACTTCCGCGTTGACCAGAAGACCGACTACGAGAAGCTCATTATTGAAATCACTACCAACGGCTCCATCCTCCCGAAGGAGGCGCTGAAGGAGGCCGCCAAAATCCTCATCTACCACCTGATGCTCTTCTCTGATGAGAAGATCACCATCGAGACCACCGAAACCGACGGCTCGGAAGAGTTCGATGAGGAAATACTGCACATGCGTCAGCTGCTCAAGACCAAGCTGGTGGACATGGACCTCAGTGTGCGTGCCCTCAACTGCCTCAAGAGCGCCGATGTGGAGACCCTTGGCGAGCTGGTGGTTTTCAACAAGACCGACCTCCTCAAGTTCCGCAACTTCGGCAAAAAGTCGCTCACCGAGCTCGACCAGCTCCTTGCCGACCTCGGCCTATCGTTCGGAATGGATATTTCAAAGTATAAATTAGACAAAGAGTAAATAACAACGATGAGACACAATAAATCTTTCAATCATCTTTCGCGCAAGAAAGCTCACCGCGACGCCTTACTCGCCAACATGACCATTTCCCTTATCCAGCATAAGAGAATCTTCACCACACTGGCAAAGGCTAAGGCACTCCGCGTATACGCCGAGCCGCTCATCAACCGCGCCAAGAACGATTCAATGGCCAACCGCCGCCTCGTATTCTCCTACCTCCAGAACAAAGAGGCCGTGAATATCCTTTTCCGCGAAATCGCCGAGAAGATAGCAGAGCGCCCCGGTGGCTACACCCGCATTCTCAAGACCGGCAACCGTCTGGGCGATAACGCCAAGACCTGCTTTATCGAGCTTGTGGACTACAATGAGAACATGCTCAAGGAGAAGACTGCCAAGAAGGCCGGCCGCACCCGCCGCAGCCGTGGCAAGAGCACCGCAGCCGCTCCCGCTGCTGAAACACCTGCCGCAGAGGCTCCCGCTGCCGAGGAGGCAAAGGCTGAATAATCAGTCGCAACTTTTACACAACATAATGGCCGCCGGCCGGAAGACGCCCCTCAGCGGGGCTCTTCCGCGTCGGCGGTCTGTTTTTTTGTCCCTAAGGCGCCGCATCGCTTTTGTATATTTGCACGTTAATGTCTATATTTGCGGTGAGAGGCGGCGAAGAAGCCGCATCTGTGTAAAAGTAATGATGATATGAGGGAAATTCTCGAGATGATCTATGCCGACCTCAACTCTCTTGAGGTGACTCTCGGCAACGCCACTTTCAAGATGCTGCTGGCCATGCTGATGGGCGCTTTCGTGGGCGCCGAGCGCAAGCGCAAGGGGCAGATAGCCGGTGTGCGCACTTTTGCGCTCATTTCCATGGGCTCTTGCCTGGCCATGCTACTCTCCATATACGTGCCTCAGGTATATCTTGGGCTTAAAAACGGCGACCCCGGGCGAATCGCGGCCCAGGTGATTACCGGCGTGGGTTTCCTCGGCGGCGGTGCCATGATACACATGAAGGGCTCGGTGCGCGGCCTCACCACCGCGGCCGGCATCTGGATGACGGCAGCCATAGGCATGGCCGTGGGAGTGGGCATGTACTGGTGCTCGATTGTTGCCACGGCTCTGATACTGATTACCCTCGTGCTGCTCGAGCGTGTGGAGCAGCGGCGCAACATGGGACAGGAAAACCGCACCGTGAGGCTGAAAATCTCCGGCATAGTGGATGACATGGAGGCCTACCGCAAGGTGTTCAGCGACCATAAGGTGCACCTCTCCACATTCTTCATACAGTATGACTACGAGAACAACACCACTGATATAAGTTTCGTGGTGCTGGCGCCCTCGCACCGCGACTACCTGGCCCTGTTCCGGGATCTTCGCACCATATCGCCCACGGCCACGCTGTCGCTTACCAGCCAGAACTGACGACCGCCCGGTTTTTAATCATGTTTAAGAAATGCCGTGGCGGTATTTTAGAAGTTAAAAAGGTGAATATTACGAAAATTTTGTAACTTTGCGGTTGGAATATCCGTTTCTACGGAGCGGGATTTTCCGCCGGCATGCTCCTGCGGCGCTGCCGCCACTGTAAGCGATTTGACTAAAAACATCCAACAACCAGATAAAGCTAAAGCAATTAGTTATGAAAATCGAAAAAATCATTGGTCGTGAGGTGCTCGACTCCCGTGGCAACCCCACTGTAGAAGTTGATGTAATCCTTGAGAGCGGTGCACGTGGCCGTGCATCCGTACCCTCCGGCGCTTCGACCGGCGTCAACGAGGCTCTCGAGCTCCGCGACGGCGACAAGAATCGCTACATGGGCAAAGGCGTGCTGAAAGCTGTTGCCAACGTTAACGGCCCCATCGCCGAAGCCCTCAAGGGCATGAGCGCTCTCGACCAGATAGCAATCGACGAGAAGATGCTCGAGCTCGACGGCACCGACACCAAGAGCAACCTCGGCGCCAACGCCATCCTCGGTGTCAGCCTCGCAGTGGCTAAAGCCGCTGCCGACTACCTCGACCTTCCCCTCTACAAGTACATCGGTGGCTGCAACACCTACGTGCTGCCCGTGCCCATGATGAACATCATTAACGGCGGCGCTCACTCCGACGCCCCCATCTGCTTCCAGGAGTTCATGATCCGTCCTATCGGCGCCACTTCGTTCCACGAAGGTATCCGCATGGGCACAGAGGTGTTCCACAACCTCAAGAAGGTGCTCAAAGAGCGTAACCTCTCGACCGCTGTCGGCGACGAAGGCGGCTTCGCTCCCAACCTCGACGGTACTGAGGATGCCCTCAACGTAATCATCAAGGCTATCGAGCTCGCTGGCTACAAGCCCGGCAAGGATGTCACCATCGGCCTCGACTGCGCTTCGTCGGAGTTCTACAACGACGGCGTTTACGACTATACATGGAAGCAGGGTGCCGACGCTCCCAAGCTCACATCGGCCGAGCAGGCTCAGTTCCTCAAAGGCCTCGTTGAGAAATATCCTATCGACTCCATTGAGGACGGCATGGCCGAGAATGACTGGGAAGGCTGGAAGATTCTCACCGATCTCATTGGCGACCGTTGCCAGCTCGTTGGCGATGACCTGTTCGTGACCAATGTGAAGTATCTCAAGCGTGGTATCGAGGAAGGCTGCGCCAACTCGATTCTCGTAAAGGTAAACCAGATCGGCTCACTCACCGAGACCCTCCGCGCCGTGGAGCTTGCTCAGCGCAACGGTTACACCGCAGTTATCTCGCACCGCTCGGGCGAAACCGAGGATGCTACTATTGCCGACATCGCCGTAGCTACCAACGCCGGTCAGATCAAGACCGGTTCAGCTTCGCGCAGCGACCGTATGGCTAAGTATAACCAGCTCCTCCGCATCGAGGAGGAACTCGGCGCCGCTGCCCAGTACGGTTACGGCAAGAAGACCAAACGCCCCGAATAATCCTCATTTGAGATTACTCTGATAAAAATTGACCGCGCTTCCGGAGCAAATTATCCGGTGGCGCGGTCTTTCGCGTTGTGAATCTGTACGATAAGCTCTAAATCTCAATTCCGGAAATCGGCCGGTCTTTTGATTTCTGTCGCAGGTTCTTCAGGACCGATTTACGTGAGTTTTATATAGTTTAAAAAGAGTATGTCTGGATTCTACTTAAAAAACCTGAGCGGGCCTTCACGGTCGGTTTTTGGTTCCCGTCCGGCAGTTATGATCACAATGACTGCCGTCCTTAATTTCTTAACAAATATCCAATCTGAATTTTTACGCGAATCAGATTCAGACATACTCTATGTGTGGCGAGTGAAATGCCGGCCGCGTTGCTTTTGCGTCAGTTTTCAGCGACCGGCCGGGTGATTGCGAGCATAGGGAAAAGGCTTTTTTCAGTTAGATGTGCTTGCAATCTCCCCTTTGCATATGGTGTAGGTCCATTCGGCAAATTTGCCGGCTTGAGGCGCTACATCGGGCGATTCCTCAGAAGTTGTGTAATAAAATCTGATTTTTTCGGTGTCGGCAGTGTGGCCGTAGGCATCTCGCTCCAGACATGCGTTGTGGTTGCGTGGATAGCCAGTGTGCTGAGGTGTAATGCGGAAAAGCTGTGTCCATGTGCCATAGCCGTTGCGGAAATCTTTCAGTGGCATCGACAGAATGTCGAGATTGGCATTGATGAATGCCGGATAACTCTCGGGATGCGGCTGCACCGGCCGAATCATCAGCAGGGTCTGTGATTCCGGCTCAAGGGCTATGTCTGCATCGCAGATGTAGTCGCCGGTTGCTTCCTTCGAGTCGGTCAGGCCTGATGTTGAAACAACTATCGCCCCTGAGATTTTCGGATTATCCATGTCGGAGAAATCCACTTCACGCACCATGAGTTTTGTGCCGCTGAGTGTGCCCGATGTATAGCTGAGGAGCACTTTCCCGGCTTTGTCGAGCGATATGGCTGAAGGCTGACCGGCGCCCCAGCAGTATGCTTCCGGAGCATATTCGAGGTCGCCTGCCGCATCCCACCCCTTGGTGACGATCTGAAGAGGATATTTATCCCACTTCGCGGCATTGAGATCGTCGGCAAATGCCACTCCCACTTCGTTATAGTAATACTGCAGGCTGCATCCGAGATAGAACATGGCATATGAATACTCGTGGCCACCCATGCGGAACACGCCCTTCACTACCGAGGGGTCGCAGGTGTGCTGGTCATCCCACGCGCCTTTTCCTCCAGGCTGAAGCACGCTTTTCGCGGGGGTATGCGATAGGTCGGTTGCAACTGTAATGTGATAGACATTGTCAATCATTACATCTGGATTCGGATTGCCGCAGAAGTACATCTCCGTAGTGCCGTCGGGCATAAGCAGTGCCGACGGGCAGTAGGCATATCGGTTCTGGGCCGTGAAGCCGAAGACTGTGGCCTGACTGCCGATTACATAACCGGCTGCCGAGGGCTCTTGTATGTTTTCACTTCCTCCTGGTCCGTATGGGTCGACATAGGGGGCAGGCTCTTCTTTCTCGCTACACGCTGTAGCAGCGGCAACGATAAGGGTCGCTGCCGCTACAAGCGTAAGCTGTGAAATGTTATTTAGTCGGAGCATATCTTTCGGGAGCGGCGGGGATGAATTCCACGAATCGCTTAACGATATTGGCCATCTGAGTAGAGTCGGCCATCAGATATCGGCGGTTACCGTCGGGCGACGGTGTGAATGTGGTAGCGCCTTTATCATCCACGCTGATTCTGCCGGGCTCGCTCACGGCGAAGTATCCTTCGGGCCCCTCTACGGCGTAAAGCAGAGCGGTGAGATCCCATGCCGGGCGGTCGTATGGCATCGGCAGGTAGGCCTTGTATGCTTCGACTACGGGGTGTGCGGGCTGAGCCCATGCAAAGTCGTTCTCGATGCTTGAACCGGGATAGAGCACGTTGATGCCGAGTTCGAAGGGAGAGGTGACAATTTCGGTAGGCCACTGCTCGAATACAGTTTTGGCGGCCGGCACATCGCGGATGATGTTGTATTCGCAGAATGTGGTGTCGGTCATGTTGCCTGCCATAGTGACGAGGCGTGCCACTTTCTGAGCCACGAGGTCGCGTCCCGATAGGGGCGATATGCTGTCGGGCTGCGAGGCAAGCAGAGCCGCGAGGTTGGTGGAGAAACCCACCGACACCACGGTGACGCTTGTGTCGGGTTGAGCGGCCAGAAGTTCACGGTAAAGCGTTACCGAAGGCTTGATGGTGCCGTCGGATGCATGAGTGCGGGCGAAGAGGGGAGTGCCGTCGGGCGCGTTGAGATCAAGCACGGCCTGATCGTAGGCCACTGCGTCGTGGCTGAGCACACCGTCAGTGACATGGCCTACGGGAATTTCCGGATGGCCGTACCATGTGTTCAGCACATCGATATATTGAACTGACGATGTATCAGAACGGTTGCTCGATACGCCGAGAAGCTCTATGTCGCCCTGTTCCATGTATTTCATGAGCATGTCGTAAGCGAGAGCATCGTCGACATCGTTGCCCATATCGGTTTCGAAGATTACTTTGACAGGTATTTTTGCACCATCGCCGGGAGCGGCCGATTTGTTACCGGAGCAGGCTGTGAGCATTACGGCAGCCGCTATGAATAATACATTTTTTTTCATGATCAGTGGTAAGGTGGTAATATTACTTGTTGTTACGTGATTTCAGATAGTCTTTCATCGGGAACAGTGCCGAATAGAGGTCGTAGCTCCATAGCCAGTCATCGCCTGTCACTGCGGGAGTGAATAGCACTGTGAGATTGTTTTCGTCGGGAATCCATCCTCTCTCATCTGTGAGGAAACCTGGATTGTGGTTTCGCGGAAATCCGCTTAGTTCAGGTGTTACTGTGCCCACGAGGGTCCATGTGTCGAGCGGGGCAGTGACATCGGCCAGAAAGTCGCCGGAGCGTTCCTTGTAGTAGACATTGCATATGTCGCCCACCCAGGTGGGAATCTCTTTCTCATAGTGGGGCGAACGTTCCTCTGTCACGGCATATATGCGTTCGGCTGAAGGTGATATATAGACATTTCCAGCGGGAAAGTTTGTGCGGTATTCCTTGCCGATGTCGATGTGCGAAAGGTCGGAAAGATTGACCATACGCACCGCATGAGGCGAGTTCTCGGTAGTGGTGTGATAGAAAAGCGCTATGGTGGAATCGTTGAGCACCACCGAAGTGCTTTGTCCTGTGCCCCAGCGGTCGAAACGGTCATAGGGCACTATTGGATTCACGTTATCGCATTTTGTCCAGGGCCCTTCGATATTGTCGGCAATTGCAAGACCGATCTGATTATGATTGCAGTCCCACTGGTCGACGCCGAGATATGTCATAATCCATTTGTGCTGCTTTCCGTCGCTGTCTTTGACAGTGAAGCGTCGCACATCGGGGTCGCAGATATGGCAGTCATCCCATCCGGTGCGCGACGGCTCTATGACTTCGGTGCCGGGCTGCCACACAAGTCCTGTCGGGGTGGGGATGCCCTTATAGAGGTAGATGTAGTCTACGATCTCGAATGGGTCGCGGTTCTGACACAGATATCCGTAGATGATGCCGTATTTGTCTTTGATGAAGCTCGGGGCGTAGTTGTAGTGCCCGGCTCCGCCGCCGAACTCGTATTTCACCACCGGTGTCACCGTTTTCAGCACTTGGCTGTCTTTGCCTTCAGATGCTGCCCCGGCGATGAAATACGCCGGGACAAGCATCAGGGCAATAATAGAAGCTATTGCTCTCATTAATGATAAGTGAATTATTCTTCTATTTGTATGATTTTGACTGGGCGTATCATGGCGGCTCGTTCCTTCTGGCCGTCACCCCAGCCCCATGTGTCGCGATAGCCTCCCGAATCACCGAGGCTCATGCCGCCGTGTGTGCGGGAAAGCGATGTGGCTGTGCGCACAGCCACAAGCCATGTGCGGTCGGTAGCGCCTTCGCCGTTGATCCATCCGCTTCTCGGGAGGAAAAGTGCCCCGAGCGAGTTGATGTTGTCTTTTGTGACATTGGCCGCGGTGGCAGCATCGACACCGATTATGATGCCCGGTGTGCTGAAGCCGGTCTGTTTGGCCGACACCCATGTGGCTCCGATTTCCCAGAGAGCCACCATTTCGGCAGCAGTAGGCACTCGCCATCCTTCGGGCGAGGGGTCGTTTTCGGGTTGCCAGTCGCATGTGTCATAATTATAGTCGGTGCTCCATCCGGGAGGATTCGAGACGAAATCCCACGGTTTTTTGCTGTTGAACTGGTACACCTTGCCAATCTCGTCGGGCGACTGGCAGAATGTGCCGGGCTCGTTGACATTGACTGCGGACCACACATTGCCGTTGATGAGCACTTCGTTCTCGCCGAGCACCTGTGTGCCCTGCAGCACGCGGCAGCGTAGAGTGCGGCCACCCGATGTGAAGTTCAATATCATGCTGCGGCGTTTGGTGAACGATGAGCTTTCGGTAACGTTGACTTTTATTTTGGTGAAACCGTTGCCTTTGTCGGCGCTCAGGGTGCACCATCCCTGCACGGCGGAGTTTGTTTCGCCGAGAGAGGCGCTCCATTCACCGTTTCCCGAAATAGTAAGCTCGTAAGATCCGCCTTCGGGCTCGGCTACGATGGCGATGGGATTGAGCCCGAATTCCGAAGGATCGGAGTAGAGCGTATAGTCGTCATCGCTGCATGACGCCGCGAGCATCAATGCTGCAGCTGCCAATAAATTATATTTCAGTCGAAACATGGTCGTTGATGGCTAAGAGATTAGTAGTTGGGGTTCTGTTTGAGGTTGGGGTTGTTGTCGACTTCGGTCTGCGGCAGCGGCACGCGGATGCTGCGTCCGATCACAAAGTTGTCGAAGTCGCGGTCGCGCGAACGGAGCTCGTTGAGTGTGGCCTCGTTGTCGATGCCCCAGCGTTTGAGGTCGAGCCAGCGCACGCATTCGCACCCCAGCTCTAAGGCACGCTCAATCTTGATGTGGTTAAGCATCGAGGTTTTAGAGCTCTTGATATCGTTAAGCCGGTAGTAGGTGCTCTGTGCGAGGCTGGGTAGACCGGCACGGTTGCGCACGCGGTCGATGTAGTCCACAACCTTGTCTGACGGGGCACCTGTCTCGTTGAGAGCCTCGGCGTAAAGCAGATACATGTCGGCCAGACGGAACGAGCGGAAGTTGTTGCCGTTCCAGTAATAGATGTCGCTCTTGTGTGTGTCGGTGCTGTATTTGCGGATGAAAACACGGTTGCCCCAGCCGTCCTGATTCCAGGATGTGTATTTGTATATCTGGTTGTCGCGGTCGGGGAAATCTTCCGCTGCTTCGCGATACCAGTAGGTGTAATAGAGCCGGGGATCGTTTTTGCCGTCGACGGTGGTTTCGCGTTTGAAATATTCCACCGGCCAGTGGTTGGCCTCGATGTTGTTCCAGCCGATGCCTGCGGGGCTCTGGTTGATTTCAATCTGTGTGCCGAGCTGTGCATTGGGACTTGAGTAGTTGTCGGTGCCGTCGTAGCCGATTGTACCCATGGCCATGGAGAACTGGATTTCAAAAAGCGATTCGGCATTGTTCTCCGTTGCTTCCGAGAAGTTGTCACCATAGTCGGTCATGAGGCTGTAGATGTTCTTCCCTTCACCTTCGCATATCCATTTGAGTGCTTCTGCGGCTTCTGTCCATTTATGGTGCTGTGCGTAGGTTTTGGCCAGAAGTGCATAGGCCGAGCCCATGGTCGGACGGCCATAGTCGGCCTCGGCACGGCGCAGAGGGAGTGCTTTGGCATCGATTATTTCGTGCAGGTCGTTCTCGATGAGAGTGAACATGCGGTCGGGGTCGCCCTGTTCGGGTTTGTCGTCGGCCGATGAGGTGGCGAGGCACACTGGAATATTCTCCCATATGTTTGTCAGATAGAAGTAGAAGAAAGCACGGAGGAATTTGGCTTGTGCCTTCACATCCTGTTTGTGGGCTTCGTCGGCAAACGGTATGGCATCGATATGGTCGAGTACCTGGTTGGCGCGGTTCACAGCTACATAGTGCTCTTTGAACGATTTGGTGTTGAACTCCGAGAAGTTGTAATTGGTGAAAATAAACTTCGAGTATTCAGAAAGTTCGCTCCAGCCGGCGAAGCTGATGCCGTCGTCGGCCATGCCGTTGAGCTGAGTGTATATGTTGCGGGTCCATGTGCCCTGGCGGTAGAACATGTTGTAGACAGCTACAAGTCCCTTTTCGGCATCGCTCTCCGATTTCCAGAAGTTGGATGTGTTGAGGTTGTTGCCATTCTCTATGTCAAGCTCGTCCTCGCTGCAGGCTGTTGTCACGGGCAGCAAAGCGGCTACTGCCAGTGCCGAGAGAAATATATTATGAAGTCGTTTCATTTCGGTACAGATTTTTTAGAAGGTTACTGAAAGGCCGAATTGCACTGCACGCGGGTTTGGGAATGTGCAGGAGTTGTAGCCTTGAGTCCAGATGCCGCTGTCGGCAAATTCGGGGTCGAGGCCTTTGTACTTGGTGATGGTTATAAGATTCTTTCCTGTGACATATACACGGGCATGCTGCAGACCTATCACGTGAATCCATTTGAGCGGGAAGCTGTAGCCGAGAGTGATTTCACTGAAGCGGAAGAATGAACCGTCCTCAAGCCAGCGGTCCTGGTCGTATCGAGTGTTGCGTGAATCGCCGTAGATTATGCGCGGACGGTCTGTCACAGGATGCTCCTGAGTCCAGGGCACGATGCCTGCGAAGTTATTCTGGTTGTCCTGGAAATCGCCGGCCACATATTGCGATTCGTTGAACACTTTCTGCCCGAATCGTCCGTAACCGTTGATGCTGAGGTCAATGCCACGCCATGCGGCGGTGAGGGTTAGGCCCATTTCAAGTTTTGGCCATGGTGAGCCGCAGTCCTGGCGGTCTTCGCTTGAAATCTGCCCGTCGCCGTTATAGTCGTCATATTTGATGTCGCCGGGTTTGGCGTTGGGCTGAATCACTTTGCCGTCCTTGTTCTTGTAGTTGTTGATTTCTTCCTGACTTTGGAATATGCCGAGCATCTTGTAGAGGCTCCACTGTGCCAGCGGGTCACCGATTTTGCTCAACGATGTACTGGTGCGGTATACGGTCTGTCCGTAGCCGAGGTCATCCACGCGGTTTTTTACGTGCGAGAGATTGAGGGCAGCCGAATATGAGAACTCACCCACATGGTCGTTCCATGCTATTTCAAATTCAACGCCGCGGTTGGTGAGTGCTCCGGCATTTACTGCGGGGGCACCCCCTTCGTTTCCAGTGCTGTAAAGTATTGGCAGATACACCAGAAGGTCTTTCGACTTTGCCTGGAAGTAGTCGGCGGTAAAGCGCAGGCGGCTGTTGAGCACCGTGAGGTCGAGACCGACATTAAGGGTGGTTTTCTTTTCCCACACGAGGTTGGTGTTGACCAGACGCGACTGTGTGCTGCCTATCGCTACTGTTTCGCCGGTGCCGAATATGGCGCGTGGTCCGGTGTTGAGCATCGCCACGTAATCCCAGTTGCCGATATTGCTGTTGCCGAGCGAACCATAGTTGGCGCGTATTTTCATATCGTCGATCCAGTCTACATCGAAAAATTTCTCGCGGCTTATACGCCAGCCGATTGACCCTGAATAGAAGTTGCCCCAGCGGCGTGATTCGGGAAGTCTCGATGTGCCGTCGCGGCGTGCTGTGAACTGCACGAGATAACGGTCGTCGAATGAGTAGTTGACGCGTCCGAAATAGGAGATGAGGCTGTATTCGCCATAGTTGCCTCCGCCGGTCACTTTACCTGTGGCTGCGTCGATGGTGGTGATGTAGGAGCCATTCGACTGGGGTGGATCCTGACGCATGATGTTGTGTGATTTGGTCAGGAAATGATTGTAGCTGAAGCCGAAAAGAGCATTCACGCTATGCTTGCCGAAGTCGTGGGCGAAATTATAGGTGTTCTCTATCAGGACATCGTTGTAGTGGGCGTGATTCCAGTTTACATAGGCTGCATCATCACCTTGACCCATTGTCCATGAACCGCTTTCGCGCAGTTTGTCTGTCTCGCCTGAGTAGGTCTTGTAGGCGATGTTGAGTTTCGCGCTTGCCCATTCGGGATATTCTACCTGGCCATATACATTGCCGAATAGATATTCCTCACGGTTGGTGCTGTGCTCCAGTTCCTGCATTGCCACAGGGTTGAGACCATAGCTGTTGGCATGGTTGGCGTCGCCGTAGCCGAATCCGGACCCGTGTTCCGGGTCGTAGACCGGAATTGTGGGAGGCATGGTGATGAAGTTGCTCCACACACTGCCGATGCCGTTGAGCTGGAGGCGCCGTGAGCGCGTATAGTAAAGATTCTCGCCGTAAGAGAAGATTCCTTTCTTGCCTGCTGTGTTCACTCGGAAGCCGAATTTCTCATAGCCGGTGTATTTCATGGCTCCCTTGTCGTTCATGTAGTTGAACGATGTGTAGAAATTCAGTGCCTCGGAGCCGCCCGACATTGCCACATTGTAGTTCTGCAGCAAACCGTCGCGAAGCATTTCGTCCTGCCAGTCGGTATCGCCATTGTAATGGTCCTGGCGGTGATATACTTTGTCGACCCCTGCGAGGATGGCTTCATCGTAGGCGCGGTCGTCATATAGCTTGTAGGTCTCGGTATCCATGAGGTCGTAGCGTGGATACCATGAAGTCTGCAGCTGAGCGTCGAATTTCACCTTGAGTTTGCCGGAGTTGCCGCTCTTTGTCTTGATAATGACCACGCCGTTTGCGGCGCGTGAACCGTAGATGGCGGCCGAAGATGCGTCTTTCAGCACTTGGATAGACTCGATATCCTCAACATTCACTCCAAGTTCGTTGCCGGCATAGGCACCGTCGATTATAAACAGGGGGTTATTGTTGGTAAGTGAGCCGAGACCGCGGATGACCATCGACGCACTTGAGCCAGCCTGGCCGCTCGATGTGATTTTCACACCGCTCGTGAGGCCTCGCATCGCTCCGACTATATTGTCGGTGGTGCGGTTCTGCAGTTCGCTCTCCTTTACGGTGGTGATGGAGCCGAGGAGGTCTTTTTTCTTCACGGCGCCATAGCCTATGACCACAACCTCGTCGAGGTCGCTTGTCTTTTCTTGCATTTCGACATCTACATTCGGAGCTACGGCTACTTCTTTAGTGGACATGCCTATATATGTGATGGAGAGTATTTTGGCATCGTCGGGGACATTGAGTGTAAAGCGGCCGTCGGCATCGGTGGCCGCAACCACTGAGGCCGGTGCTCCGACGCAGCGCACTGTGGCTCCTATCACGGGTTCGCCTTCAGAGTCGTGCACCACACCGTTGACCACGAGGGCCAGCGCCATTTCCGGCACAAGTGCCAGCGGCGTCAGAATGAGCATCAATTTCTTTTTCATGGGGAAGTGAATGAGATTAGTATAGGAATGACTGGACTGTTTGTGTTGTCGGGAGTGGCGGTCAGTTGCCGCCCGAGATGATGATGAATCCGAGCCCGGCAAGGAAGAAGAGGAACATGAGGCCGAGCAGGAGGTTGGTGCGCTTGTCGGCGCCCTTGAATTCTTTCCAGATGAATACGCCCCAGATGGCTGCAATCATGGGTGCTCCCTGACCGAGTGCATAGGAGATGGCGGCGCCGGCTTTGCCGGCGGCGATATAGCTGCAGGCTGTGCCGAGGGTCCATATCACACCGCCGAGCACACCGACCATATGGGTTGAGAAGCTGCCTTTGAAGTATTGCGAGTAGCTCACAGGTTCGCCCTGGAATGGCTTGCGCATGGCTATGGTGTTGAAAACTAAGTTGCTAAGCAGCACACCGATTGAGAACACGAACAGGGCCGAGTAAGGTGTGAGCATGCCTGCCGCGGGATGCTCGAAGTCGTTGAGATCCATGGCTGCTGCCACGAATCGATAGAAAAGCGACATGAGCACTCCGGCGCACACGGCCAGAATTAGTCCTTTGCGCCGCTGCGAGCTGGCTTCTTCCGATTTGTTGACTCTACCAGAGGCTATGCCGTTGCAGATTATAGCTATTACCACCAGTGCCACGCCTGTGAAAAGGGTGAGGGGGTCACCTTTGGGTGCGCCAAGATAGTTGATTATCACTCCGAGCACCAGTGCGAGGCCAACGCCGAGTGGGAAGGCCACTGCCATGCCGGCGAGCGACACTGAGGCGGAAAGAAGTATGTTGGATGCGTTGAAGATAATGCCGCCGAGTATCACGCTGCCTATCGATGCCATGGAGGCCTGGGCGAGGTCGTCGGTGAAATGGCGCCCTTCCGAACCGATGCTTCCGAATGTGAAGCCGATGAGGAGGGCGAAAAGCACCATGCCTATCACGTAGTCCCAGTAAAAGAGTTCATAGCGCCAGGTTTTTCCGGCAAGTTTCTGGGTATTGCCCCAGGAGCCCCAACACAGCATGGTGATGAAGCACAGCACCACTGCCATTGCATAGTTTTCTACGATAAACATAAGTAGTTATGGTTGTTAATTTAAGGTATTCTGTTGAAACGTGTGAGAGAGTGTATGCTTAAGTCGCTCAGATGTCGAGGCCTTTGGCAAGGGCGATGGCGCTCACTTCGTCGCGGGTGGGGATAGCCTGCTGGGCACCCGGACGCGTAACTGTCACCGAGGCTGCCAGGCATCCCATGGTCGCGGCTGTGGAAATATCTTTTCCTTCGGCGAGGGCCACGCAGAATGCGCCGCAGAAGGTGTCGCCGGCGGCTGTGGTGTCTACGGGCGTCACCTTGAATGAAGGCACCTCTACGCATTTCCCGTCAGTGCATATGAGAGCTCCGGCGCTGCCGAGGGTTACCACCACGGTGCCTACGCCGCTTTCACAAATGATAGCGGTGGCTTTTTCGGGGGATGTACCTTCGGGCACACCGGCTATGGTTTCCATCTCGGTGCGGTTGGGTATGAGGATGTCGACATTGCGCAGCAGTTCGGCGGGGAGGGGAGCGGCGGGCGCAGGTGCGGGGTTAAGCACTACGGTCACTCCGTAGCGTTTGGCCACTTCGGCCGCATGTCTTACCGTTGCGATGGGTATCTCTAGTTGCAAAAGCATTATGCGGGCATTGGCTATGGCGCTTTCTGCGGCATCTATGTCGGTGGCACTCAGGGTGCTGTTGGCTCCGGAGGCTACCGCGATGCAGTTTTCGCCGTTGTCATCCACGTTTATCAGGGCCACGCCCGAGGCTTTGTCGGGCGATATACTTATATAATTAGTGGAGATGCCTTGAGCCTGGAGCTGCGCGCAGGTTTGGCGTCCGAAAACATCGTCGCCCACTTTGGCTATAAAGGTAAGGTTGCCGCCGAGCTTGCTTACGGCTACAGCCTGGTTGGCCCCTTTTCCGCCTGCATTCATCAGAAATTCACCTCCCAGCACGGTTTCTCCGGGCCGGGGCAGGTGGGGTGTGCGCACAACCATATCAGTGTTGCTGCTGCCTGCCACCACAATGGCGGTTCTTAAGTTTTCGGGCATGATATTAGTTTTTAAGGTTTCTTGAATGATAATGATACTGTCTTGCGCAATCGTTTGCGCATTCTCATGCGGCAAAGATATACAAAAATTTAATAATACAATAGCAAATGCCGAATTTTTTCAAAAAAAATATTAATTTTGTCTGATGAAGGGTACGGAGCATCCGCATGGTGCTCATTCAGTAGTTTATATGCATTGTTAAACAAGCTCTTATTCCGAAGAAGCAACGCATGAAAAGAAGCACGCTATCAGATATTTCAGCCAGAACAGGTCTTTCAGTCACCACTGTCTCGAGGGTGCTGAACGGTAAGTCGAAGCAGTTTCGCATCAGCGAAAAGTCGCAACAGGTAGTGCGCGAGGCCGTAAGAGAGCTCAACTATAGGCCGAATGTGGTGGCTCAGACACTGCGTAAAAACGAATCGCGCACACTTGGGCTTCTTGTTCCGAGCATCGAGAATCCATTTTTCGCCTCTATTGCCGGTGCCGTGATACGCCAGGCGTCGCAGTACGGCTATCCTGTGATGCTTATTGACACGCGCGAGAATCCGGCTGAGGAGGATCGTGCAGTCGATACGCTTCTCGAACGTTCGGTCGACGGCATCATCATGGTGCCTTGTGCTTCGAAGGCCGGTCGGCTTGAGGATGTGAGCTGTGAAAAACCTCTTGTGCTTATCGACCGCTACTTTGAGGACGCCGACATACCATATGTGTGCACCGACAATTTTCATGGTGCTTACGTGGCCACGCAGATGCTGCTTGATGCAGGACATAGAAAGATAATGTGCATCCGAGGTGTGCCCTCGTCGGTGACTTCGCGCCGAAGGGTTGAGGGCTATCTGCAGGCCCTTCGCGAGCGGGGGCTTGAAGACGAGGCGTTTGTGTGTGGCGATAGCTTCTCGATAGATAACGGATATACCGAGACAAAACGTGCGCTCGAGTCTGGCCGCAGTTTCACCGCTGTGTTCGCTCTGTCGAGTACCAATCTGCTGGGCGCTTTGAGCGCCTTGCGCGAATGCAATGTGTCGATTCCGCAGGAAGTGTCGCTTATCTCGTTCGACGATAATGTGTTTCTCAACTATCTCAATCCCTCGATAAGCTGCGTGTCGCAGCCAGTGGAGGAGATAGGCGTGGCTGCGGTGAAGATGCTCATGGATAAAATTCAGAGCGATATACCTGTGGCTCCGATGGTGGAGATTCCTCCGAGACTTATCAACCGTGATTCGGTAGCTTCTCCTTCCCGTTCATGAGAAGCGTTTCAGTGTCGTTCCTTATTCAGTGAAAAAATCACTTATCTCGAGCGTAGCCGCACAATCCTGATTCCTTCAGGACGGTTGTGAGCTACATATTCCGGAAGCGACAGAGGGTCGATCATCACTTTCCCGCCGCGGCTCGATGCATGCAGCAGCCTCGGTTTGCCGCCTTCCATCACGATTATTCCCATATGAGTGGCGTCGAGGCCGTTGATGGCAGTGGTGAAGATCACTACATCGCCGTCGCGGGCTATCTGTGTGATGCTCTTGTCTTTCACTGCCGAAGCCTTGATGTAGGGGTAGCGGTGGTTGCTGTAGCCGGCTTCCGTACGGCGTATGGCGTCAAGATTGGATTCGTCGGCGAGGGCCCGGTAGCGGTCGCGGTTGCGGCTCATGAAGTCGAGTGTCTTCACTTTGTAGCGTACACCGGATGGTGCATCGGCTGTGATTTCGATAATGTTTCCGCGTGCCGAGTTATCTACAATCCAATCGCTTACGTAATGTAGGCGCGATCCGTAGCCGTTTTCCTCGCCGTTGCGGTAGCGTAGGTGGCGCAGGTTATACACGAAATCGCGCCAGCTCTGGCGGTCTTCGCGCGCCGTGCCGGCCAGTGCGAGCACTGTCTCAACGAAGGTGGTGCAATCCATAGAGTCGAGCCTCACCGTGAGGGTCTCGATAGAGTCGCCTTCGAGTGTGCCGGCGCCGTAGGGGGTGTTGATGAAGTTGCGGGCGATGCGCGACACATTTCCGGGGCGCTCCTGGAGGGCCTCCTGCTTCAGAATTTCGGTGATGCGCGTGGTGTCGGCGGCTTCGTTGCCGAATTTCACATTCTGCGCTGCCGCAGGGAGGGCGAAGGCGGAAAATGCCGCCATAGGAAGTATCAGGTTCTTTATATAGATGAGAAATTTCATTGGTCTTATATTATATAATATGAGTTTTAGGACCGGCCGCAGGGGTGTGGCAACCGTTTGGGCTTCATTCCGCCTTTGCAAAATTACTTAATTTGATGAGGATTTTATCTTGAATCTGCCCGAAACTGTCGAAAAAGCGCGATATGGAACTTCTATGGCAATTTTGGGTGTAAAAAAAGTTGTGGTGTCAAGGTGCTGTGGCAGTGGGTGAAAACATGTTTTATAACATAGTTTTTAAAAATTTCTTG
>CAKTFH010000009.1 GCA_934555895.1 uncultured Muribaculaceae bacterium
CGAATAAAAATTGACTCCACCAAATTGTGAGCCAGCTATTTTCAGAAAATTTTTATGTCAAACTGTCAAACACCCGCCTTAGAAAATATCAAATTGTAAGCCAATTGAGAATTTGCACTATTCCATCAAGCAAAAAGCACAAAGATTCTGACGAGATAGCCTACAAAGGTACAAATAATCTTTATAAAACACACTAATAAATAAAATATTTCGCATAAATTCATTTCCAATCAGTCACAATCTGCCAAAACAGCCTCACTGCGGGTTATTTTCAGCGCTGCCATCAGATGATTTTTGCCTGATATTTGAGGTAAGACTAAAAATTCGTAACTTTGTACTTTAATAATAATAAGCCATGGCAATGACCATCACTGTGGAAATCGACCGCATGCGCCTGCGCGCATTCCACGGGCTCCTGCCTCAGGAGCGCCTTGTGGGCAATATGTTCGAGGTTTCGGTGAGCGTGAGCTACCCCGCCGAGCCGGGAGCCGACATCACACCCGACTCAACGGTGTGCTATGCCGAACTCGCCAATATGGTGAAGAAACGCATGGCCGAACCGTCGGGACTTATCGAGACCGTGGCCCTCGACCTCCGAGAAGCCATCGTGAAGCGTTGGCCGCAAGTTACGTCAGGGTCGGTGCGCGTATCGAAGGTCACGCCGCCTGTGAGCGTGCAGCTCCACTCGGCTTCGGTCACGGTGTCATGGTGACCGGTTATTCATTCATACAATCACGATAATCAGACTATGGGCAAAATAGACGCAAAAGCAGTGAAAGACGAGTTCTGTGAACTTCTCCGCTCCACAGGCCGCGAAGGCGTGGAGGGAATGCTCGAGGATATGGAAAGCCAGGGATTTTTCGAGGCTCCCGCCTCGGCCGGCCATCACCTCAATGTGGAGGGCGGCCTGGCAAAACACTCGCTCAACTCATGCAAGGCGGCTCTGGCTGTCTGGGAGAGCATGAAGGCGCTCGAGCCTACGCTTGCCACCGAGGTGAGCCGCGACAGCATCATCATCGCCACACTGCTCCACGACCTCTGCAAAATCGACATCTACCGCCGCTCGGTGAAAAAACATAAGAACGCTCTCGGACAGTGGGAGGATGCCGAAGGTTACAGGGTGACATATAAGAACTTCCCCATGGGCCACGGAGAGAAGTCTGTAATTCTCGCCCTCTGCAGCGGCATGGAGCTCTCCGACGCCGAAATGCTCGCCATGCGATGGCATATGGGCGCATGGGGCGTGAACCAGAACAGCTTCGAGGACTGCAAGAACTACGATGCAGCCCGCAAACTCTATCCTCTGGTGGCCATAGTGCAGACCGGCGACTCGCTCGCCGCAGCCCTCATGGAGCGCGAGGCGGCCGAAATCGACGATCTCTGATTCCCCCTTTCATCGGATAGTAAACCATACTATATCCTCCATCCGTTTATGAACCGACAGCAACTTTCCACCGACCTGCGACAAACGCAACGGCTCACACCGCTGCAGGTGCAGTTTGTGCGGATGCTCGAGATGACTGGCCCCGAGGTGGAGGACGAGGTACAGCGCGCGCTCGACGAGATGCCCGCCCTCGAAGCCGTCGATGACAGCTGGGAGGAGGATACCGACAGCACTCCACACTCTATGACCGAGGACGGAGGCGAGTTTACCGAAACGGCAGGCGAACTTGCCATGGCCGACTATAAGGGAGACGACGAGGTGCCGGAATATCTCCGCTCCGAGACTTCTCCCGGCGAGGCCGGCGACTTCACCGTCACAGCCGGCAAGCGCCACCGCCAGTTCGACAGCCCTCTCTTTCAGGAACAGGGCGTGGAAGCCGAAGGCGAAGGACTTACCGACCGACTGATGGCACAGGTGGCCGAGCTGCCCCTCTCCGACACCGACCGCCGTATAGCCGAATATATCGTGGGGAGCATCGATCCCAACGGCTATATGACCCGCTCGATAAATGCTCTCGCCGACGACCTCGCCATCAACGAGGGGCTCGAGGCTGACAGCAAGCGCATAAAAGCCGTGTGGGAGAAGGTGCGCCTGCTCGACCCTCCCGGAGTGGCCGCCACCGACTTGCGCGACTGCTTTCTACTGCAGCTCAGGCGTCTGCCACGCTCTGTGGAGTCGCTCACAGCCATCGAGATAATCGAAAACTACTTCGACCTCTTCTCCAAAAAGCATTTCCACATCATAGCCTCACGGCTTGAAATTTCGCCCGAGGCCGTCGACAATGCTATAAAGGTAATCTCGCGCCTCGACCCGAAACCGGGCGGCGGAGTGCCCGGCGGGCATCTGGAGCGCCTTTCGAGCGGCATCACGCCCGATTTTCTGGTGGAAGCCAACGAAGGCGGAGGTTTCACCATCACCTCGCTCAGCCGCGTGCCGGGCCTGAGAGTGGAGAGCTCATTTGCAGAAGAATCGGCCGACTCGCTCCGCGGCGAGGGCTCACGCATCGAGGAGGCACGCGCCTTCCTGCGCGCCAAGCGCGACGACGCCCGCAACTTCATCCGCGTGCTCGACATGCGCAACTCAACAATGTATCGTGTCACCGAAGCGATAGTGCGGCTCCAGAGCCGGTTTTTCACCACCGGCGATGAAGAGGACATCCGACCCATGGTGCTCCGCGATGTGGCCGCCATCACGGGGCTCGACCTCTCGGTGATTTCGCGCGCCACCCAGGGCAAATATGTGGCAACCACAGGCGGTGTGTACCCGCTGAAGAAATTCTTCAACGAGCGCATACGCCGCGAGGAGGACTCGCCAGTGACCTACAACAAGGTCATGGCCCTCATACGCTCGGCCGTGGAAAACGAAGACAAGACGCATCCGCTGAGCGACCGCGTGATTACCGACCGCCTGGCGGCCGAAGGACTCGACATTGCGCGCCGCACGGTAGCGAAATACCGCGAGGCACTCGGCATACCCGTGGCCCGTCTCAGAAAGAAAAATTAGAGCATCGTTTCTAAATAACGCAACTTCAACATCATCTCAACCATAAACCGATGAAAACCATCAACACCATAGCCCGCATATTCTCGGCAGTGTTCTCACCCCTCCTGATGGGCACCTACGGCATACTTATAGCCATGTGGTTCTCATACCTCTGCTACAGCCCCGAAAGAGCCAAGCTCACCGTGATTGCCGTCACATTCGCCGCCACATGCGTTCTGCCTGTCATAGCAATCTTCCTGCTCTCACGCACAGGAGTGGTGAAAGACCCGATTCTCAACGAGCGCACTGACCGCACATGGCCCTACATCCTGTGCGGATTCTGCTATCTCGGCACCGGCATCTACTACCACTTCGTGCACGCGCCGCTTTGGATGTCGATGTTCATGTACGGTGCCACAGTTGCCCTTGTGATACTCACCATCGTGAACCGCTGGTGGAAAATCTCGGGCCACGCCACTGGCATGGGTGCACTCTGCGGCATGATGTTTTTCCTCATGACGAGCGCCAACACCGTGAGCGACATCGAGTGGGAGTTTCTCGCCACCGTGTTGCTCGCCGGATGCGTGTGCACATCGCGCCTGATTCTCAAGCGCCACACACTCATGCAGGTGGCCGCGGGCTTTCTCAACGGTTTCGTGTGCATATTCCTCCCGGCATTCCTTACCCACGGCATGAATGTGCCCTCGTTCCAGTAAACAACTAATCGATTCACATATACCTTACAATGACTATGACACCCCTTGTAAGCATAATAATGGGAAGCACATCCGACCTTCCCGTGATGAAGAAAGCAGCCGACTTTCTCAACTCCATGCAGATACCTTTTGAAATGCTTGCCCTGTCGGCACACCGCACCCCCGAGGAGGTGGCCGATTTCGCAGCCAAAGCCGCGCCCCGCGGCGTGAAGGTGATAATCGCCGGAGCAGGCATGTCGGCCGCCCTTCCCGGCGTAATCGCCGCCATCACCCCTCTGCCCGTAATCGGCGTGCCCCTGGGCGCCACCCTCATGGGCCAGGACGCCCTGCTCTCCGTAGCCCAGATGCCCCCGGGCATCCCCGTGGCCGCCACCGGCATCGACGGCGCCATGAATGCCGCGGTGCTTGCAACCCGCATCCTCGCCCTCACCGACGGGGAGATAGCCACCCGCTACAACGCCTGGCGCGAAGGTCTCGGCCAGAAAATCGTAAAGGCGAACGCCGACCTCCGCGAAGTGCACTACGATTTCAAGACCAACTGACCGTCACATTACCCCTACAGCAAAAGTTAAACGACCGCATATGAGCGTTTTCGACTATCACCGCCGCCAGTCATCGGTGACACACATAGGCGATGTGCCCACCGGAGGCGACTTCCCCATCCGTCTCCAGTCGATGAACAACACCTCCACCACCGACATCGATGGTTCGGTGGCACAGGCCCTGCGCATCGCCGCGGCCGGTGCCGACATCGACCGTCTCACCGCCCAGGGCGAGCGCGAAGCCGCAGCCATGGGCGAAATCCGCACCCGCATGCGTCAGGCCGGATGCAACATGCCGCTGGTGGCCGACATCCACTTCAATCCGCGTGCGGCATTCGCCGCCGCAAAGGTTGTCGACAAGGTGCGCATCAACCCGGGTAACTTCGTGGACCCCGGCCGCACATTTGTGAAACTCGAGTTCACCGACGAGGAGTATGCCCGCGAGCTCGACAGGATAGAGCAGACCTTCGGTCCGTTCCTCGAACTGTGCAAGAAGCACGGCACCGCAGTGCGAATAGGAGTAAACCATGGTTCGCTCAGCGACCGCATCATGAGCCGCTACGGCGACACACCCGCCGGAATGGTAGAGAGCGCCATGGAGTTCCTGCGTGTGGCTCGCCGCCACGACTTCACCGACATCGTCATCTCCATCAAAGCCAGCAACACCGTGGTGATGGTGCACACCGTGCGCCTGCTGGTACAGGCCATGGATGCCGAGCATATGCACTTTCCGCTGCACCTCGGTGTCACCGAGGCCGGCGACGGCGAGGATGGCCGCGTGCGTTCAGCGGCCGGCATAGGCACACTGCTTGCCGAAGGCATAGGCGACACCATCAGGGTGTCGCTCAGCGAGGAGCCCGAGTGCGAGATTCCCGTGGCGCGCGAACTTGTCGACTACATCACAGCCCGCGCCTCGGCACCCTCTATCAATGCCAGTGCAATGCCCGGCTTCGCCGACATCGACCCCACGCACCGGCGCGCCACCGAAGCCGTGGGCATCTGCGGAGGCGACAACGTGCCGGTGGTGACCGGTCTCGACGCTCTTGAACCTGAAAAACTCGTCAAGGCCGATGCCTCCGACATCATCTCCGGAACTTTCAACCCAGCCGACGCAAAGGGCAAAATATTGGTTGTAAGCAGCTCGCACGCCAATCCGGTAGGCGAAATCGAAGCCGCCGTGCACACTCTGATGCTCGCAGGATGCAACACGCCCGTCATTGCCTCACTGAGCTACGACGAACTCCCCAAAGAGAAGGTGACGGTGCGTGCCGCCGCCGATTTCGGCACGCTGTTCATGCACGGTATAATCGACGGTATCGACCTATATGCCGACACCCTTACCGAAGAGGAGCGTAACCGTCTGGCTCTCGGCATACTGCAGGCCGTGCGCCGCAGGGTGAGCAAGACCGAGTTCGTAAGCTGTCCCGGATGCGGACGCACCATGTTCGACCTCGCCGACACCGTGCATCATGTGAAAGAGGCCACCAGCCACCTCAAAGGTCTGAAAATAGCCGTGATGGGCTGCATAGTCAACGGCCCGGGCGAGATGGCCGACGCCGACTACGGCTACGTGGGCGCCGCACGCGGCAAGATATCACTCTACCGCAGCAAGACTCCGGTAATCAAAAACATACCCTCCGAGCAGGCCGTCGATGCCCTTGTGGAGCTCCTCAAGGCCGACGGGGTATGGAAAGAGCCAACCGAATAACCGCCGATGCCAGCCAATGCCATAAGCCAGTTCACTCTGCCGGGCGGCCTACGCCTGGTGTGCCTGCATGTGCGCCGTCCGGTGGGCATCTTCGGTTTCACCGTAGCCGCCGGCAGCCGCCACGAGCTCACCCCCGACATGCACGGGCTGGCGCATTTCGTGGAGCACACCATCTTCAAGGGCACAGCCAAACGACGCGCCTGCCACATCAACAGCCGCATGGAGGCTGTGGGAGGCGAGCTCAACGCCTTCACCACCAAGGAGGAAATCACATTCTACAGCGTGTTTCCACGGGGCAATATGCAGCGCGCGGCTGAACTTTTGGCCGACCTCGCCGTCAACGCCTCGTTTCCTGCCCGTGAGCTCGAAAAAGAAAGTGAGGTGGTGCGCGAGGAGATAAGCAGCTATCTCGACACCCCATCGGAACTGGTGTTCGACGAATTCGAGAATCTTCTTTTCGAGGGCACATCGCTCGGCCATGCCATTCTCGGCACAGAAGAGAGCCTAAAGGGCTTTACCTCAGAGGTGTGTCTCAACTACGTGAAGCGGCATTTCACCGCGGCCGACATGGTGCTATTCTACGCAGGCAGCGAATCGCCCGAGCGTGTAAGAGCCACAGTCGAGCGGCTTTTCGCCGCACTCCCCCGCACAGAGGCGGCAGCCGACTCAATTTCACCAATCGGACCGGCCCGTGAACCGTTCAACATCGCCCGAGCCATCGACTCACACCAGGCCCACACGGTGATGGGTGTGCGAGTGCCGGGGCAGTTCGCCCCGGAGCGCCCTGCGCTGTCGCTGCTCACTAACATCATCGGAGGTCCGGGCATGAACTCCCGCCTCAACACCGAGCTACGCGAGCACCGCGGACTTGTCTATTCGGCCGACGCATCACTTTCGCTCATGGCCGACTGCGGCCTTTTCACAGCCTATTTCGGCTGCCATCCCGACGACACGGAGCGTTGCTCCGAACTCACCCTCGGCATCATCCGCGACCTTGCGTCAAACCCACTCACCCCGCGACGGCTCGCGGCAGCCAAGAAGCAGTATCTCGGGCAGCTCGCCGTAGCCGCCGACTCGCTCGAGCAGAACGCGCTGTCGATAGCCCACTCGCAGCTAATCGCCGGACGCATACCCTCGCCGGAACAGACTGTGGCCGAAATCAACGCCCTCACGGCCGACGACCTGATGCATGCCGCCTCACTTCTGCTTTCGCCATCAACGCTTACACTCAGATAATAAAACATGTCAGCACACAGCACCACCGATACCGACCGCTCACGACGCATAGCCGTGGTCACCTCCACACGCGCCGACTGGGGCCTGCTCCACGGAGTGGTCCGCGAGCTGCAGGCCATGGAGGGTGTGACACCTCTTGTGGTGGCCACCAACATGCACCTCAACCCCGACTTCGGTATGACTGTAAATGAAATCGAAGCCGACGGCATCCCGGTGGCCGCACGTGTACCGATGCATGCAGCCGACACATCGCCTCAGGCTGTGGCTGTCTCCACAGCGCAATGCCTCGAAGGCATGGCCGAGGCTTTCGCGCGGCTGCAACCAGACATGGTGCTGATACTCGGCGACCGCTACGAGATGCTTGCCGTGGCCACAGCAGCGACTGTGATGCGCATCCCGCTGGCACACATCGCTGGCGGCGAAGTGTCGGAGGGCGCCTTCGACGACAATATCCGCCATGCGCTCACCAAGCTCTCCTCGCTCCATTTCACCGCCACCGACGATTATCGCCGCCGTGTGATACAGATGGGCGAACAGCCCTCGCATGTGATTTACGCCGGCGCGCTCGGAGTGGAGAATCTGATGGACCTTCCCGATGAAGTTCCATTGGACGAACTTGAGGCTTTCACCGGTGTTCCCCTCACACAGGATACACTGCTGGTGACATACCATCCGGCCACACTCGACACGGCCGAAACTCCCGCCAACCGCTGTCGGGCGCTCCTTGATGCCCTTGACCGTTTCCCGCAGTCGCCGGTCCTGATCACCTATCCCAACAACGACCCCGGAGGAGCCGAAATCATCGCCCTCATCGACGAATACGCGAAGAAACACCCCGGCAGATGCAGCGTAGTGCCGTCGCTGGGGCGCCGCCGCTATCTGTCGGCACTGAAACATATCGGAGCCGTGGTGGGCAACTCATCGAGCGGCATAGTGGAGGTGCCGTCGGCCGGCATACCAACCGTCGACATCGGCATACGGCAGCGCGGACGCACCGCCTCCGACTCTGTGATACACTGCGGCGACTCAGCTGATGAAATAGCTGTAGCCATCGCCCTGGCTCTCTCGCCGCAGGGCCGTGAGCGCGCTGAAAAGGCGAAAAATCCATATTGCAAGCCCGGCACCGCCGCCCTCATAGCCCGCACCTTAGCTGAAACCCCACTCACATCGCTCGCTCCGAAGCGGTTCTACGACATTCCCGTTAATCCAGACTCACAATCAGCCCTATGACACCGCTTATCATCATACCCGCCCGCGGAGGCAGCAAAGGCATCCCCGGCAAGAACATCAAACCGCTCGCCGGCAAACCGCTGATAGCCTACAGCATCGACATGGCGAAGCAGGTATGCCTCAGCCGCAATCTTCCTTTCAGCAATATTATGGTGAGCACCGACAGCGACCGCATAGCAGATGTGGCACGCGGCTGCGGCATCGAGGTAACATATATGCGTCCGGCCGAACTGGCCACCGACACCGCCGGCTCACGCGAGATGATGCTTGACGCCGCCCGCTGGGCTCGCGAAAACGGCATCGGCTTCGATTATATACTCCTTCTGCAGCCCACCTCGCCGCTGCGCACTCTTGAGGACACCCTCGCCTGCATGGAGGCCTACGAGCGCGAACTGCCCGATATGGCGGTCACAGTGAAGGAGGCTTCGGCCAACCCCTACTACAACTGCTTCGAGACCGGCGCCGACGGCAGCCTGCATATCTCCAAAGGAGAAGGGCTCTACACCCGCCGTCAGGACGCCCCCAAGGCGTGGGAAATGAACGGAGCCGTGTATGCCATCAACCCCGACAGCCTCAGTGCGATGCCGATGGGGAACTTCCCGCGGCGCATTCCCGTGGAGATGCCCGCCTCACGCTCCGTCGACCTCGACACGCCTCTCGACTGGGCCATCGCAGAAGCCATAATCGCAAACCGCTAAACCTCCCCTCCACCACAATGCGACACCACTTACTCTACACCGACAACACCATTGCCGACGCCCTGCGGAGCATCAACGACCTCCCCACAGGCGCAGTGCGCACGCTTATAGTCCTCGATTCGGAAAGCGGGGAAGTGAAAGGCACACTCACCGACGGCGACATACGCCGCGGACTGCTCGACGGAGCCTCGCTCAGCGAGAGCGTCATCACGGTGATGAACTACTCGTTCATGTCGATAAGCACTTCAGCAGACCCGCTCGACACACTCGCTACTATACGCTCGGCACGCCGCAAAGGCATCAAGCTTCTCCCTGAACTTGGTCCCGACAACTCTTTGGCCGACATACTCGACCTCTCGCGGCAGACCACCCGCCTGCCTCTGAGCGCCCTGCTCATGGCCGGAGGTAAAGGCGAGCGACTGAGGCCACTCACCCTCACCACTCCCAAACCACTGCTGAAAATCGACGGGCGCCCCATCATCGACTACAATATCGAGCGCCTGGCCCGCGCCGGCATCACCGATGTGTCAGTGACCGTCCGCTATCTCGCCGACCAGATACTGCAATATTTCTCCGAACCGCGCCACGGCATCGAGGTAAAGTGCGTGGAGGAGGAGAAGCCGCTCGGCACCATAGGCTCGGCGGCACTGATAGAGCGCCCCGACGAAGGAGCCACCCTTGTGATGAACTCCGACCTTCTCACCACTATCGACCTCGAGGAGATGTATCTGCGCCATGTCACCATGGAGGCCGACATAACCATAGCCGCCATACCCTATACTGTGTCGGTGCCCTACGCCATACTCACCACCGAGGGCGACGAGGTGCGTGCCCTCAGCGAGAAGCCCACCTACTCGCACTTCGCCAACGCCGGAATCTATATCTTCAACAACGCCGTGCTCAACTCACTCAACCCCGAAGAGCGCACCGACGCCACCACGCTCATAGAAGCAGCCATGGAGCAGGGACTGAAGGTAACCTATTATCCCATCAGCGGCACATGGATCGACATAGGCTCGCCTGCCGATTTCGCCCACGCGCAGGAGCTTATGAAGCACACCCGCACTCTCTGAACCCGAGGAAAACATTTTGTTGCCCCGGAGCGTTGAAAATCAAGACACAAAACAGACTGAATTATGCCCGAATCCAATTTCATAGACTACGTAAAAGTGATGTGCCGCTCAGGCAAAGGCGGAGCTGGCTCGCTCCACTTCCACCGTGCCAAATATGTGCCCAAAGGCGGTCCCGACGGAGGTGACGGAGGCCGTGGGGGCCATGTGATTTTGCGTGGCAACAAAAACATGTGGACACTTCTGCCTCTGCGCTACCGCCGACATATCTTCGCCGGCAACGGTCAGGCTGGAAGCGCCGGACGCTCTTTCGGCAAAGACGGCGAAGACCAAATAGTGGATGTGCCATGCGGCACAGTGGTGTTCGATGCCGAGACCGGCGAATACCTCGCCGAAATAACCGACGACGGCCAGGAGGTAAAACTCCTGCGCGGCGGCAAAGGCGGCCTCGGCAACTGGCATTTCAAATCGGCCACCAACCGCACCCCGCGCTATGCGCAGCCCGGACAGCCCGCCATAGAGAAAACCGTAATCCTCGAGCTCAAGCTGCTTGCAGATGTGGGTCTGGTGGGATTTCCCAACGCCGGCAAGTCCACATTGCTGAGCGCCGTGTCAGCCGCACGCCCAAAAATTGCCGATTACCCCTTCACTACCATGGAGCCGCAGCTCGGCATCGTGGAGTATCGCGGCAACCGCTCGTTTGTTATGGCCGACATTCCAGGAATCATCGAAGGTGCCAGCGAGGGCAAAGGCCTTGGTCTTCGGTTCCTGCGCCACATAGAGCGCAATGCCGTGCTTCTGTTTATGGTTCCCGCCGATGCCGACGACATAAAGAGGCAGTATGAGATTCTGCTTGAGGAGCTGCGCCGCTTCAATCCACAACTTGTCGACAAACAGCGGGTGCTTGCCATCTCCAAATCGGATATGCTCGATAACGAACTGATTGCCGAAATCCGTCCCACACTGCCAACCGACCTCCCTGTGGTATTCATATCGTCAGTCAGCGGCATGGGCATCACCGAACTGAAGGACGCCCTCTGGAAGGCCATCACCGATGACGCCAACCGCATAGAGGTTTCGCCCATCACCCACCGCCCGCTCGACGGCAACCATCGTGTGCGCGAGGAAGATGAATTCATTTTCGAGAACACTCCCGGCGAGGAATCAATCGATGACCCCGATGAATACCTCTATGAAGACGAGGCATGGGGCGATGATGATGACGAGCCTACTCTCGAAGACCTCAGCTGGCAGTACGGCGACGATGACCCGACGCCTGACAACAAAGACTGATACACCATCTGACAATACACACCACAGGCTGCGCTCCGGAAGCAATTTCCATGGAGCGCAGCCTGTGTTATGTCTGGATTTTCTTCATTTGTCGAGGTGCAGCGTCTCGAGGAAACGCTTTACCGTGGCCTTGTCGCCCGAATATTTCCCGGGCTCCTCGCTCAGCTTGCAGGTCTGGCAATAGAACGGCCACGACTCTGTAATTTTCACCGCTATAAGCTTTATGACAATATTCATAGGGCTCACGCCGTCGAAGTCGTTGGTGAAATGGGTGCCGATGCCGAACGAGGGCATGCACTTATCCTGTGCATATTTCTGCAACTCTATGGCGCTGTCCACATCAAGGCCATTGCTGAACACAATCTGTTTAGTACGGGGGTCGATTTTCAGACTGCGGTATTTCTCCGTTATCAGGTCGAGCTCCCTGTAATTGTCGCCGCTGTCAACGCGCAGCCCCTTGAACATGTTGGCGTAATCTTCCGAAAAGTTCAGACTGAAAATGCGCCAGCCGTATGTATCATAGAGGAAAGTGCCCAACGCACCCCTATAGGTACTCGCCCATGCCTTCATAGCTATATGATTGGCCATCTGCGGCCCATACATACCCGCGATAGCGCATATCAATTCATGTGCCATGGTCCCGATTGGCACAAGGTCATATTTCATGGCCAGATACACGTTGCTCGTGCCTATGAACTTGCCTAGACCGTGAATAGACTCCTGACAGTCCTTCATCGCCTTTACGGCGGTTTCCTGCGCCATGAACGACGCACGCCTACGGGTACCGAAGTCGCTGAACATGCATCCGGCCTCAATCAGACGCCGGGCCTTGCCATACGATTTTGTATAATACAAGTCATAATCAAAGAGGTAGTCCTCTCCCGTCATCATATAGTATAGCTCCGAGATGATGGCAAGCACCTTTACTTCGAGAAATATTGTATTGCTCCAGCACCCCTCGAATTCGATATCCAGACGCCCGCTCTCGTCCTGGTTTATCCTCACCCAGCTGCTGTCGTAGCGGAACCCCTTCAGATAGCTGTAGAACCACGCCGGAATATACCGGCAACGCCGCCGCATGAAGGCTATTTCCTCGTCGGTAATCACCACCGATTCGAGCGCCTTCACCTGCCGGCGCAGCTCGTCGGCGAATCCCGGAGGATAGGCCGTATCGTTTCGATCGTTGAAGCGGTATTTCACCTGTGTGCGGGGATAATTTTCTATCACCGCGCAGCACATCGTGAACTTATAGAGGTCATCGTCTGTAAAATGTTGAATTATCTGACGCATGTGTGTTCGTATCCTGAAATTAACGAATCAAGAGTCGCACCTCCGTCAATCGACATGCGGATGCTCTCCATAAGCGAACTTGAAGCCAGCGGCTGACATACCCGATGTTCCGCCGACAACTATCGCATCGGCGGCATAGATTTTCTCCTTAAGCCGTTTTAACTTACCTTGTTCGTCCATATTCCTGTAGTTTCTGTCTTTTAAAGTATAACACCAGCAAAAGAATATGGTTGGCCAAAATGCCAAGAAGGATAAAGAGAGGGCCCGGCTCAGATCACTCAAGGGGGAAGGTGGAACGGCGGCCGGCGTTAGAGGCGACCACACGGGCAGGATTGCCCGCCACCACAGAGTCGGATGGCACATCGTGCACCACCACGGCGCCGGCTGCCACAGTCACGTTGTCGCCTATAGTGACGCCACCGACAATCTTCGCACCACAGCATATTGTGCAGTTGTCGCCAATCACAGGTCTGGCGCCCTGTGAATATCCTATCGTCACCTGCTGACATACCACGGCATCACGGCCTATCCGCTCGGCATTTAGGCTGAGCGAGAATCCATGCATAAGCATCAGGCCGGGACCTATGTCGGAGGTGTGGATGAAGCAGCACTGCTGCCCCTTGAACGCCATTCGGCCAAGCAGACGCTCCTTGCGCGTGAGCCGGGCGTAGACTACCGACTGAAGTTCGGGATGGGTAGCGAAGCCGCGCGCACGGTTACGTGCGTTGCACTCAACGCCTATCCAGTCGCAGAACGCGCGGAAATCGGCATCTATCAGGCTTTTGACCTTTCTGTCGGCCATTGCGCTCATAACGGCGAGATACATGCGGCTCCAGAGGTATTTCAGAAATTCCATGGTGACAAGCGGTTTCTATGAAAGTTGGCTATCAGTCTTTGCCGAGAGCTTTCTTGATGCGGTTCAAGAGGCCGAACGGCAGCATGCGCATCACACGGTGCCCCATGGTGGTGAACAAACGCGAGCTCTGATAACGCATCGTGTTGGGCAGCGAATGGAAATATCCTACCGTGGCGGCAAGCATCTCCGATGCATTGCGGGCCGACTCGGCAGGGTCGAAAAGCTCAGGCGGCAGTTCGGCGGTCTTGGTTATCACAGCCACGACACGGTTCTCCACGGTTATCGAGGTTTCCACGGTAGCCACTGCAGCGAGTCTTTCGGTTACATCCACCCGTCCGCTCTCGTTCCACAGCTTCAGATGTCCGCGTTCATCGATATCGAGATTCCACTGATGGAACCCGCGGTACGCCTCGCGGCGTGCCTCGTTGCGGAAATGATTGAGATAAAGCACTCCCCCCTTGTGGAGACACGCCAGCGCCTCCACTATGCCGCGCAGTGGGTCGGCGCAGTGGTCGAGGGCGTTGCGCACATGCACCAGGCTAACGCTGTCGGGACGGTAAGTGGCCGACAGATTCTCTATCATGCCAAAACGGATGCGCGGACGGTCGATACGGTAGTCGTCGAGAATACGGTTGTAGAACAGCGCCAGTGGGTCAACATACTCAACCTTTGTGCCCGGCTTGGCCGGAAACAGATTGCCGAACGTGTAGCTGAGAGCACACCCGAGGTCTACGGCCACCGGCTCGTCAACGGGGAGTGAGGCAATGAAATTCTGCACATCGAAATTGTCGACTACACACTCCTTGTTGTACAGCGACCAACTGAAGAGGTCTTTGCGGCGCTTTGTTGAGCCGTAATAACTTCGCCAGAAGCTCACTTCATAAGGCACTCCGTTGAGCCAGCGTAATATATTTCCGTTTTCGTTCATAATCTGATGATGAGGGTCATAGTGAGGTGAGTGTGTCGGGAGGCAAGCATGTCTGGGCCACGAGGTCAGACACAACTTCGGGAGTTATCCGGGCGAAATCATCGGGCGAAGGCACCACTATCACACCTGCCAGGTCGACCGACGCCGGCGAGAGCATGAATTTGCCCTCCCCTTCGCCATAGAAATCAGGACGATGCCTGCGCCGTGGTATCACCACCGTGCGCCAGCGGCCCGAATCATAGCGGCAAAGGATGTTCATGCGCGGTTCCGGTTCACCGGCCGCATCCTGAAGTTCCTTCATATCGGAAAGCTTCGCCACCACGCTACTGAGCCATGCCGTCATTTCGTCGCTGTCGTCGCTTTCATGCACGAATATAAGAAAGGGCGCGCTCCCCGGATTCTCAAGCAGCGGCAATTTGTCGGCCTCCACCGCCTGGAAATGGAAATGGTCGGGTGCCGACGCGCCGCAATGCGCGCCGTTATAGAAAAGTCCCATTCCCGGCATCGCCGCGGCCAGACGGAGCATATGGCCGAACCGTTTGCAACCTTCAGCTGCGATTATCTGTGGCACGTGCTCCTTGGCAGGAATGGTGAAATGCATCGGGAAGATAGGGAATGGATTCAGAAGCAGCTCATATTTCAGGTCGGCGAGCTCAGCCGAGAGGTCACCAGGGGCAAGTGAAAGCTGCTCGGCATAGCGGTTTTTGGCGCAAAGGAAGCACGGCCGCGCCTCGATGCTTGCCGCATCGACTTTAGCCGCCGTCGACCTCACTCGGGCCGGATTATGCTGCAGCGTCACATGCCACGGAGTGCCCGAAGCCGCAGGCACATCCATGCCGCGGAGAGCAACACCCTGCAACGCGCTGAAATTGGCTGCGGCCATCGGCCATCGCTCGAGCTGTATTTTGTAAAATTCGGCGAGAGTCATGAGCTTCAACAAGCATTATTCTTCCGGCGGCGTGCGGCTATCTCCACGGTTCTGAGCCAGTCTTTATAGGCATTGTTGGCATTCACACGCTCCACACTCAGAGCGGCGTCGGAATTTCCTTCCCAGCGACGGCACAGATAAAGCGACTCGTAGATGCGGCCTATGCGGTAACTGCGCGATATGCGCAGTCCCACGGCATAATCCTCACCATACGACACATTTGGGAACCCGATTTCGCGTATGACCGGGGTATAGAATGCGCGAGGGGCGCCCAGCCCGTTGATGCGCAGGGCATTGTTGGCGCCATTATCATCGGTCCACTCGCGGTGATCAATCAATCCTGGAGGAAGCGGATTCCCCTCAAAGTCCACAAGTCTGTACGAACCTACTACCATAGCACATCTCTCGGTGCGGAATTTTTCCACCACCTTTGCGAGAGTGTCGGGAGATCCGTAGACATCGTCGCTATCGAGTTGCACGGCGAAACGGCCACACATGGGCGAGTTGACAGCCTCGTTCCAGCAGCCTCCGATGCCGAGAGTGTCGCTTTCAGGCACTATATGCACAAGTCGGCTATCGGCGGTGGCTTGCTCGCGCAGCAACTCGGTAGTGCCGTCGGTGCTGTGGTTGTCGACCACAATCACATTGAACGGGAAATCGGTCTTCTGGCCCAATGCCGAGCACACTGCTGCCGCGACTGTACGCACCCTGTTTCGCAGAGGTATCACTACCGAGACCTCTACGGGGAACTCCCCGTCTTGCAAGTCAATCAATTCACTGCTCCGCGGAATCCATGCACCTATTGCATGAAGATGTTCCGTAAAAGCAGCCTCCATCTCCACCTGTACCTCGCGGTTGCGCGGATTCACATAGTCGAACTGCTTTTCGCCGCTCTTGCGATGATCGGAGGGCGTGACGGTGTAAAGAGCCTCAGGCACATGCACCGGAAGAGCTTTGCGCATAAGCGCCAGCCGCAACGCATACCAAGCGGCATAATGGTAGGTGTCGAGCCCGGCAAGAGCTTCTGTCACCGCCTCATGATCGAGCAACACAAGCGGACCGAAATCAAAATCGTCACGCACTCCCCCTTCCAGGCAGTCGATTACCGGGTGTGGCGCGGTTTCACCCTCATCGGTAATGGTACGGTAGTCGGAATAGGCCATAGTGGCGCCGCTGTCGACGGCCACCTGCGCCAGGCGAGCGGCGCATCCGGCATCAGGCGTCACCTCCATGGCGCCGACATTCAGCAATATATAGTCGCAGCCTTCAGGCACCCTTGCAATGGCCTGCCGAAGTTCATCGGTGGAGAGCACCGGGGGGATAGCAATGATGGGCGAAACAGTGATATTTTTCATCAGTTGTGGATTGTTTGCTTATTTTTTACCGTCGAGAAAACTAAGGAACTCCTTCATGAGGGCCGAACGTGTATCCTCGCCAATGATGGTCTCGAAGGGGAAACCGACCGCCACCACACGATACGACCTTCCGAACGACCCCATACGCTCCATCGCAGTGGCGGCGGTGAGATTGTTTTCCTCATAACGCATGATGGTGAACGCCTCCATGCCCGACGGGCGTATGGCATCGGGCGACTCCACGGCATAGCTGTCGGCCGAAGGCTCGGTCTGGAATGTGAAAGCCCGCTGAGTGAACATCCTAAAGGGCGAGGGCACCTCTTTCACACGGCCGTCGACACTCCCCTTGCCTATGTGCCAGTCGAATCCGAGCACCTCGTTGGCGAAACGGCGGTCAGCTTCGCGTACTATGCTGTCGGTCATGGCATTGTCCATCAGGTCGGTGCCGATATAGGCTCCGGTCACAAGCACTCCGCCGCCTATGTTGCAATGGAGCTCAATGCGCTGCTGCATCTCGGGGGTGAAGCCCTTGAAACGCGAACCCATGGAGCCGTTGCCGGGGAGTATCTCCTTCTGCTTGCCGAGTATGAGGTCAACCACAGTGGGATTGCCGGCTGTGCCGAGCACATAGGTAGGTACATCGGCTGCAAAAGCTCCGGCGCTCTGCGACACGAAACCTTGCCCGGCGGCACGGATAGCACGACCATGCAGATAAGTAAAATCGTGAGTATTTCCGGCCAGAATCTCTCTCTCGAGGTTGCCACGCGAGGCACCGAGTCCGGGATTGTCATTGCCGCCATATTCCGAATATGCTCTGTAGTCATACTGATATCCGGTGGTGATTATATCGGCCACATCGGGCACACCGGTATCGCTCAGATAGTTGAACCCCTTGTAGTCGCCGGTATCGAAATAGTCGGGAGCCGAGATGCGGGTGAAGGCATTCACCACCGTCACACCGGGCACGCCGGTGCCGTTGTCGTAAAGCGAGAGCACTTCCGAGGGGAATGCACGGCCGCCGTCGTTGCCGGCCACTATGCGGTAGGAATGGATGGCGCGGTCGCTTACAGTGGTCTCCCACACCGGCTCCTTAAGCTTGGCAACCGGAACGAACGCTCCGTTCTCAACGCGCTCCTCCACCACATAATATGTGGGCATGGCGGTTTGTTCGATGGGGTCGGGCTGCGCATCCCACGAGAGGGTGTATTTACCTGCGCCCTTGGCATATATGGCGAAGTTGCGCACAGGCAGAGGCTGCACTGTGAAAGGGCGGTCGTAGCGGTGCGCGAGAAAGCGAAGGATGCCTTTGTAGACAGCCCTCGACACATCGAAGCGGAACTGCGGGTCGAGCCCGTATTTCATATCCTCGAAGTTCTGGTGTGATAGCAACTCAATAATCATGGCCGGCACCTTGGTCTCGCGTATCTCGTAATATTTCTTGTCGCGGATAGAACGATTGTTCCAGTCAGCACGATGCAGCGCCCTGAGGTCGTTGACCACAGATGTCACCACATAGTCGGTGAGGTCACGGTTTTCGAGACGCGAGCGGCCGTTGCCGAGCAGGTTACCGTCGTCGGTCGAGTATATGCCGAGCGTCCCAACCACAGAACCGTCGTCGGTGGTACCGGCATCGGTGTGAAATGCCAAAGCCATATCGATGGGGATGCCGAGACCGGACCTGTCGGGAAGCATTTCAGAACCACCTGCAAGGTAATTCACCCACAAGGCACGGCTCTTGTAATCGTCGGTGTAATCGTTCTCTCCCGCCGACTCGGAGTAAACACTGTCGGGGATGCCGGCCCACTGGAGCCAGTAACGGGCGCCTTCGGTGAAGCGGGGTGCTCCCGAGGTAATTGGGTCATAGCGGCGCTCGCCTTTGGCTATGCGGGCTACATTGCCCATGCCGCCGCCAATTTTCACGGCATCGGCCGACACTACCGAGCCTTTCTCCTCCGACTCGTTGGTGAGCGTCACCACCGGTTTCGACTGTTTGCCCTTGGCAAAGGGGAAATGGCCGAGATACACCCATGTGCCTCCGCCCATGCGCTGGTTCACCGTCACATGTGTGGCTCCACCTAAATGGTTCACTGTGTATGATGCGTCGGTGGCGCTGTTGGGGTAGGATGCATACGACACATACACTGCATAGTCGCCCCTCTCGGGAAAGTCGGCCTGCCAGTTGGCCGTGCTCTGGTGCTGTGTGTCGCCGGTCTTTACCGTGGCCACCTTTTCGGAAGTGCCGAGCCGGAAGGGGTTCACGCCCTGGGTCAGGTCACCCTCAGGCATGGCGAACCCTTCGCCCGGAGCGCTCTCCTCCCACTTATGTTTTCCTTCGGTGAGGTAGAAATCACTGTCGGGAGAGCCGTCGGTGTCGGATATTATCTCAATTGTGGAGAGGTCGCGCTCACGCGGCGACATCACATATGCACCGGCATTTTCAAGCATCGGCATAAGGTATGGCATCACATAGCCCTGGGTAAAGAGGTCCTCCACGGTGCCGAAAAGTTTGGGCCGCTGCCACATCCAGCGGCCGTTGCCTTGGTCGAAATAGAGTCCGTGGCTCTGCCACACCGCTATGATGCGGCCGTCGAGGCCGCGAGATGCCGGCTCTGCGTCATCGAATGTCACGAAAGGCTGTGCATCCGACATGGGTCCGGTGAATGTGGGGCGTTTCTGCACCACTTTGGTAGTGCGGGCCCTCTTGCGGCTCTTGCGTTTTTTCTTGCGCGCGGCATCGGCCGGCACGCAGGCCACAGCCAGCATGAGAAGTATGCTTATGATTTTTCTTAGTTTCACGGCAACAGATTGATTGAATGATGGAAAGTTGATTATCTGGCAATTCAGCCACAGTCAGCTGCGCCATGTGTAATTTTTGCGTGAGGGGAGGCCGCAGACGATGCTCCACACAAGCTGTCGCGCCCAGCGCGTCATCATATTCCAAGGTAGGAGCGAACGGCAGAGACGCACACCCATCGACTTGCCTGTACGGCGCCAAGCAGCGCACAGCGGTATCCAGAGGGCCGGAATGAGCGCAACGGCCACACAGCCGGGCAGGGCGTTGGGGAGGGTCAGCACGATGCAGGATGCCGTAGCTGCCAGCCACACCCACATCATAATGGTGGAACAGCCGAAGAACAAGCGCGGACGCCACGCGCCGCGCAAACGGCGCCCGGTGAACATGTGCCGCAGGCGCTGCTCGCGGAAAGCCGCGGCAGGCGCCGGAGTATCGACCTTGACCACTGTGTCGCGACCGAGCACCACTGCAGTGTTCTGCCTTGTGGCTATACGGTTGACAAACAGGTCGTCGTCGCCGAAATGCAGGCGGAGCGAGTCGGCGAAGCCCTTTACATCGAAAAAAAGTTGTCGACGGTATGCCAGATTGAAGCCGCATCCGCGGTAGGGATGCCCTTTGATAGCCTGGGTGAGCCAGCCTACGGTGGTGGCAACCTCGTCGAAGCGGTCGGTCGCCGATGTAAGATGGCCGAACCTTGCTACACCGAGCGCCACATCCTTACCCTCAGCAAGGGGCGCCGTCATGCGCGCCAGCCAGCACGGACCAGGCAGAGTGCAGTCGCTTGTGGTTAGCACCACCACTTCGTGACGGGCAGCCTTCACTCCGAGCGATATGCAGAGCTTCTTGCGGCTCAGATTGCGGGCGCCGTCGGGCACATAAGTGTAATATACCTCTTTGCCGGGATTGAATATTCCGAAACGGGTCACCACATCCGACATTTCACCAGATGTGCCGTCGTTCACAACCACAATTTCCACTTTCCCTTGATATTCCTGCGTGGCGAGCTGCCCGAGGAGCTTCTCAAGCCCCTCCACATTGCCGGTGCCGTAAACTATGACCGAAACATCGGGAACCGCCGGGCTGTTTCCTGCTCCCTCTTCGGGAACCGCGGCTGCCTTTGCCATCTGTCTGCGGGCCACTGAGGCTGGCAGAAGCACACGGAGACGATAGGCAGTAAGCAACCATATCACACATAGGGCGGCCACTGCCAATGCAGCCCACCCTACAACCGACACATTATCAAAGGAAAAATATATCTGATACATCGCAAGCATAAAAAGGTTGCCTCCCCGCCCCCTTTCCTATGCAAATTTAGTCAAAAAATCACAAGATTTTCACACCGACAGTAGAAAAAATCAAGGCCGGGCATTATTGGTAAATGCCATCAAACTGGAGATGCACAAGCATCAGCCTGAAGCTAGCCTATCAAATAATTTCGCCGTCGCACTATCGGAGGCTCAGGCCGCATACGCCAACGAGATTTTCAAGGATTCCTATTGCATGGGGAACCTGACCGATAAGGGAGTCATGGCAACAGCAACATTCAGATTCAAACTAAATCCGGGATTTTTTCGCTAACTTTGCCAAAAGAAAGGGCGCGACAGACGCTCTAAAACAGACAAAAGAATCAAGCCGTGACATATACCATAATAGTGGCCGCCGGAAGCGGCTCGCGCTTCGGCGCCGACATACCCAAACAGTTTCTGGAGCTGTGCGGACGCCCGGTGGTGATACACACCATCGACGCCTTCCGAGAGGCCTTTCCCGACGGAGAAATAGTGCTGGTGCTCGCGCCATCCATGACGGCGTTCTGGCAGGAACTGTGCGCCCGACACGGGTTCGAGTCACCGCGCGTTGTCGAAGGAGGCGCCACACGCTGGGAATCGGTGCGCAACGCTGTACAATCGCTCAAAGATGCTCCTGCCGGAACCACGGTGATGGTGCACGACGGGGCTCGCCCACTCACCGAACCGGCGCTCATAAGGCGCGTGGCATCGTATGCGCTCAACACCGACGGCGCCCTGCCGGCTATCCCCGTGAGCGACTCGCTGCGTCGCCTCGACGATAACGAAGTGACATCCGAAGCAGTAGACCGCACCCTATTCCGTGCCGTGCAGACCCCTCAGGCGTTTGCCCTCTGGAGGATTCGCGAAGCATATGCGCTACCCTACGAGGAGACTTTCACCGACGACGCTTCGGTGATGGCCGCCGCCGGTTTCCACAACCTCGTGCTTGTGCCAGGCTCTCCCACCAATATCAAAATCACAAACCCGCTCGACCTCGCCATAGCTGAGGCCATAATGAAACACAACCGCAGCACGGACCGGTGAGACGCGCACGCGACATAGAGGTGAAATTCGTGAAAGGCATAGGCCCTGCACGCGCCAAGCTCCTTGCTGAGGAACTTGGCATACACACGTGCCACGACCTCATACAGCATTTCCCCACACACTATGTCGACCGTTCGCAGACCTATCCCATAGCCCATTTTCAGGGCGAAATGCCATCGGTGCAGCTGCGCGGCCGCTTCGTCACCTTCACCACCCACGGCGAAGGAGCCAAAAGCCGTCTGGTAGGGCTCTTTTCCGATGGCACCGGCACCATGGAGGCGGTGTGGTTCCGACGAATAAAGGCTATAAAGGAGGCATATTCCACCGGACGCGAATACATACTCTTCGGCAAGCCGCAGGTGTTCAACGGCCACTGGAGCATGGTGCACCCTGAGGTTGACCCGCCTGAATCGGCCGGAAGCGCCGGAGGGTTGCGTGGCGTGTATCCACTCACAGAAAAGCTGCGCAACCGCGGAGTGACCGTGCGCAACATGCACATGTGGGTACAGGCCGCATTGGCGTCGGTGGCTCCCGAACCCGAAAATGTGCCTGCCTACATAGTGGAGCGCTACGGCCTCATGAGCCGCTGGGAAGCGCTGAAGGCTGTGCACAATCCACCCGACAACACCACTCTGCAGCGTGCCCGCGAAAGGCTGAAATTCGAGGAGCTTTTCTTCCTGCAGCTCAACATACAGCGTTTCAGCCACACTCGCGCCGCCACCCTGCAGGGCATCATATTCCCGCGCATAGGGCGTTTTTTCAACAGTTTCTACTCCGAAGTACTCCCCTTCCCGCTCACCAACGCACAGAAAAGAGTGCTCCGTGAGATTCGCGCCGATGTGGGCTCGGGCAAGCAGATGAACCGCCTGCTGCAGGGCGATGTGGGCTCAGGCAAGACCATAGTGGCCCTGATGACCATGCTTATGGCACTCGACAACGGCCACCAGGCCTGCATGATGGCCCCGACCGAGATTCTTGCCACGCAGCATTACGAGTCAATCCGCTCGATGGCGGCTCCCCTCGGCATCAATGTGCGCCTGCTCACAGGCTCCACGCGCAAGAAAGACCGCGACATAATACACGCCGAACTGCTCGACGGCTCGCTGCACATTCTCATCGGCACTCACGCACTGATTGAGGACTGTGTGCGCTTCCACTCGCTCGGCATGGTGATTATCGACGAGCAGCACCGTTTCGGAGTGATGCAGAGGGCCAAGCTGTGGAGCAAAAGCGAGAGCGCGGTGCCGCATGTGCTGGTGATGACGGCAACCCCCATACCCCGCACCCTGGCTATGACGGTCTACGGCGACCTCGATGTGTCGGTAATCGACGAGCTGCCACCCGGCCGCAAGCCTATCACCACCCTGCTGCGCTACGACCAGCAGCGCTTCGCCGTGTACCGCGACGCAGCCCGCGAAATCGCCAAGGGGCGCCAGGTATACATTGTGTATCCGCTTATAGAGGACAACGAGAAACTGGAGTTACAGAGCCTCGAGGAGGGCTTCGATTATGTGAGCGAGATGTTCCCCTCAAGCAAGGTGGTGATGGTGCATGGCAAGATGAAACCTGCCGAGAAAGATTTTCAGATGAGGCTTTTCGCTGAGCACAAGGCCGATATCATGGTGGCCACCACTGTGATAGAGGTAGGAGTGAATGTGCCGAACGCCTCGACCATGATTATAGAGAACGCCGAGCGCTTCGGTCTGTCGCAGCTTCACCAGCTGCGCGGCCGCGTGGGCCGAGGAGCCGAACAGAGTTTCTGCGTGCTCATGACCAAAAACAAGATTGCAGCCGACACTCGCAAACGCCTCGAGCTGATGACAGCCACCACCAACGGTTTCGAGATAGCCGAGGCCGACCTGCGCATGAGAGGACCGGGCGACCTTGAAGGCACTATGCAGAGCGGCGTGCCGCTCGAACTGCATATAGCCAATCTCGCCACCGACGGGCAGATGGTGCAGCTCACACGCGACTGCGCACGCGCGGTACTTGACGCCGACCCCTCGCTGAAGGACCCGCGACACGCCATGATTCTGCCTGAACTTCAAAGATTATTCTCCCGTCCCGTGAACCTCTCCCGCATCTCCTGACAAAACGGGAACGAGACCGAGCGTCTCGGCCGCGAACGAAAGCATCAGCTCACGTGCCGGAGCCGCTTCGTTGGGTATCTCGCCGTCGAGAATGGCGTTTTTTATACGTTCCTTTATCACACCAACCTCACGGCACTCCCCTATGCCGAATGTCGCCATAATCTCTATGCCGTCGACAGGGGGCTGAAAATTGCGTATGCGGTCACGCTCCTCAAGCTCCACCATCTTCCGGCGCACGAGGTCGTAGTTGGCACGGAAACGCTCCACCTTCATCCGGTTTTTAGAGGTGATATCGGCCGAGCATAGCAGCATGAGGTCGTCGATATCGTCGCCTGCGTCAAAAAGCAACCTACGCACTGCAGAGTCGGTCACCTCCTCCTCGACGAGGGCTATGGGACGCATGTGCAGCTCCACAAGCTTCTGCACATACTTCATATGCTCGTTCATGGGGAGCTTCATGTTTCGGAAAACGCGGGGCACCATCTTGGCGCCCACCACATTGTGACCGTAAAAAGTCCAACCGGCCTCGGGGTCGAAACGTTTGCTAACCGGTTTGCCGATGTCGTGGAGCAGCGCCGCCCAGCGGAGCCACACATTGTCGCTTGACTCGGCAACATTGTCGAGCACTGCGAGCGTGTGCTGGAAATTATCCTTATGGCCGATGCCGTTCACATTCTCCACTCCCCGCAGAGCCACAAGTTCAGGAAAAATAAGTTGCAGCAGCCCCGACTGCATGAGCAGACGCCATCCGAGCGACGGCTGCGCCGACCGCATCATCTTCATGAGCTCGTCGGCGATACGTTCCTTCGATATAATGGAGATACGCGAGGCATTGCGACGAATCGCCTCGAAGGTCTCCGGCACAATGGTGAAATTGAGCTGAGTGGCGAACCGTATGGCTCGCATCATGCGCAGAGGGTCGTCGGAAAAAGTGATGTCGGGGTCGAGCGGAGTGCGAATCAGTCCGGCAGCGATGTCGGCCATGCCGCCAAACATATCCACCAGTTCACCGAAACCGTCGGCGTTGACCTTGAGGGCCATGGCATTGATGGTGAAATCGCGGCGCGAAATGTCGTCGGCCAGAGTGCCGTCCTCCACCACAGGTTTGCGGCTGCCCCGGTTGTAGCTCTCGCGGCGGGCGCCCACAAACTCAAGTTCATATTTGCGGTCTTTCACCTGAGCTGTACCGAAATTGCGATACACCGCCAGATGACTCCCCTTGAGCATGGAGGCCACTTTGCGCGCCACCTCGATGCCCGCCCCCACTGTAACAAAGTCGATGTCCTTGGAATGGCGCTCAAGTATAAGATCGCGCACATAGCCGCCCACCACGTAGCAGGCACAGCCGAGAGCGTCGGCCGCCTCACCCACGAGATGAAACACCTTGCGGTCAATCTTCTTCCGTAGCTCTTCGATATCGGTTGTCATTACAATCCCTTTATTATGAAATGATGCTTGGGTGGATAGATTGAGGGAAAATCGGCAGAGGATAACCCGTCAGATGAGCGACACAATCTCTTCGTCGCATTCGGTGAGGCATTCGGCCGGCGCGTCGCCCGAACCAACCAGATAGGTATTTTCGATACCCACAGCTCCCACCTCGGGAATCACAAACTTGGGTTCGCAGGCTATTACATTGCCAGCGGTGAGGATATCGCGGCTGCGCGGAGCTATCACCGGAAGCTCATTCACCTCGATGCCGATGCCGTGACCGATGAAACCGGCATGCTGGCGATGGCCCATAAAATAGCGTTCGAGTCCACGGGCACGCACCATCTCCTCAGCCATGGCATAAAGCGCCTTGGCCTCGGTACCTGGCACTGCCATCTCCTGAAAACGATGGCATATGTCAATTGAACAACGGTGTGCGTCGAGGGCCAGAGCGGGCAGAGTGCCGAGCGAGTAAACTCGGGTCATATCGGTCATATAACCGGTGTAATTGCCGTTCACATCCACCATAACCGCGGTGTTGTTGAGTATTTCCGAGCCATTGGCTCCCACTGGAAGCGACGGATCGGTGCCGGCTCCTCCCATGGCGAAATCGTAGGGTGTGGGGGTATCGGCGTTGCGGCCTGAAATCACATTGCCCATGAAAAGCTCCATGCTCGGTCCACTTATGCGGAACAGCCCCAAGCAGCCGTGCAGACGGCTCAGGCGCTCTATCTCCACCTGTAACTCCAGATCGGTCATGCCCATGCGGAAGAGGCGCGGCACACGGCGCATGACGCCGGCATGAAGCACACCCGAGCGGCGCAGAAGCGCAACCTGAGCAGGAGTTTTCACCGATCGCCACCGGCGAAGCACATCCGATGCGTTGACACATTCATGTGTGGCAAACACGGCCTTCAGGCGCTCTATGCCGGTGTAGGAAGTGAGGTCCATCTCAAGCCCCACAGTGCCCTCCAAAGTTATTCCGGCGCCCTGAAGCACCGAAGGAATTTCCTCGGGCTTGCGTATGTAGGCCACATTGTCACCTTCGAGCTCCACCGGACGCCTTACAAACCACACCGGAGCGCCATCGGCCGGAATCCATGCGTATCCGGCGTAAACACGCCCGCAGAGAGCAAGCAGATTGGCATTGTCGCATACCAAAAGCGAGCCAATACCCTCCTGACGCATGAGCCTTTGGAGGGAATCATATCTCAACGCGGCCTCCTCAGCCGTGAGCAATACAAGTTTTTCCATAAATAGCTGTTAAAAAGAAAGCGATTAGCCATCAGCGACGCTCCTATTCAATTGGAACAAAGAAGAGTCCCACACGGTTTATGCCCGGAAGGGTGTCGCGGCGCATAATCTGGCGCACAAGCACCGGAGAACCCGACACATGCACTCCTGGCGCCAAAGTATCAGAAATCTGGAAAATCGAGCCTATGCCTTGTCCAAGCCATGAGCCAAAACGGTCGGCCACCTGCATAGCCACTGTGTCGCGACGCAGCACGGAATCAGAGCGGTGAGTGACCTCGAGCCACAACTCCGTGTAGGGGTAATCTCCCGTATGCGACACCGCCACTGCTAAGCGGCCTGTGCACACCGAGTCGTCGTGCACAGGCAGATAGCGCAATGTGTCGTCATAGCGCCACTCCTCCGATTTCAGCGAATGATATTCACTGAAGTCATTGCACTTATAGTCGGTGCAGGCGGTGGCGGCGCACAGCAGCCCGCACTGCAGACTCCACAACCAATGCATGCGCCGTTTCATCATCAGTCTTCCGAATGTTTGGCCGGCGGCTGAGGCGTCTGGACATCTTTCTGCGGATTGCCGTTGGGATTGGTGCCGGGGCGCTGAGGCTGGCGCTGGGGACGCTGCTGGCGCTCCCTGCGTTGCTGCGACTGCTTTTCTCCACCACCTTGCTGGCGGCCACGCTGCTGCTCAGAGTTCCCTGCTTCGTCTTTGGGTTCCCTGACATCCTTAGGCTGCCTGCGAGGCTGCGAGGCATCGTCGGGCTTGGGTTTGCGCTCCTTGTCGGCAGGACGCTTTTTCTTTTTTTTCTTCTTGTCGAAGCGTGTGAGTGAGTCCTGACCGAGGATATCGGCATATGCCGATACCGGCTTCTCCTCCTCGCCCTCCTCGCACAAAGCCTCTGGCTTCTCGCCGGCTTTGTTCATGGCAGCCACCTCCCATGCGCGCTCCGCACTGATGGTCACCAGATTGGCGGGGATATTCTTGTCGGTGGAATACGTTATGACACCTCTGAAAATATCTGCCTTGAAATAGTAGTAGGTAGAATCGGCAGTCTCAAGCCTAATATCCTTGCCGGGCAGCTTGCGCGAAGCCTCCATATATGCATCCACCTCATAGTTGAGGCAGCATTTCAGCTTGGCACACTGTCCGGCGAGCTTCTGAGGATTAAGAGATATATCCTGATAGCGGGCAGCTCCGGTGCTGACACTCACAAAGTTGGTCAACCAGGTGGAGCAGCAGAGCGGGCGTCCGCAGGGACCTATACCGCCGATACGGCCGGCTTCCTGACGAGCACCAATCTGCTTCATCTCTATGCGCACCTTGAATGTCTCGGCGAGCACCTTGATGAGCTGACGGAAGTCCACACGTTCATCGGCAATATAATAGAATATGGCTTTATTGCCGTCGCCCTGATACTCCACATCTCCGATTTTCATGTTGAGCTGTAGCGAAGAGGCGATTTTTCTCGCACGTATCATGGTATCGTTCTCGCGGGCCTTGGCCTGCTCGTAACGCTCGAGGTCGGAAGTCTTGGCCTTGCGGAACACACGCAGCTTTTCGGCGTCGGGCTTGATATTGGCCTTACGCATCTGCAAGCGTACAAGTGCTCCGGTGAGCGACACCATGCCGATGTCGTGACCAGGCGAAGCCTCCACGGCTACCATGTCGCCAACCTCAAGAGGGAGATGTGCGGAGTTCAGGTAGAAACCCTTGCGGGTGTTCTTGAACAGTACCTCCACCATATCGTCGTCGGCATAGCCGCACGGTATATCGCCGAGATAGTTGAAGCTGTGCAGCTTTCCGCGGGGGCAGCAACCGCCGCAGCCGTTCCCTCCGCATCGCTTCGGGGTGGCGTCGGACTGCAGCTCCTCAGCTTCAGGATGCTGCACAGCCGGTTTTTCATCCTTCTGTTCTGACATAGCAATCTCACTGTGAAAAAAAGGATTATTTCGCGAAGCTTACAGCGCGGGTCTCACGTATGACGGTGATTTTCACCTGTCCGGGATAGGTCATCTCGTCCTGGATGCGCTTTGCTATCTCATTGCTGAGGCTTTCGGTTTCGGCATCGTCGATCTTGTCGGCGCCCACTATCACACGCAATTCGCGGCCAGCCTGAATGGCATAGGTCTTGATTACGCCGGGATACGACAGGGCGAGCTGCTCAAGGTCGTTGAGACGCTTGATATAGGCCTCAACGATTTCGCGACGAGCGCCGGGACGGGCGCCGGAGATGGCGTCGCACACCTGCACGATGGGAGCGAGAAGAGTGGTCTGCTCTATCTCGTCGTGGTGCGCACCGATGGCGTTGCAGATTTCGGGTTTCTCCTTGCAGCGCTCGGCAATCTTCATGCCAAGCAGCGCGTGCGGCAGTTCGGGCTCCTCGTCGGGCACTTTGCCTATATCGTGGAGCAGGCCTGCGCGGCGTGCTTTCTTGGGGTTGAGGCCAAGTTCCGAAGCCATGATTGCGCAAAGATTGGCTGTCTCGCGTGCGTGCTGCAAAAGATTCTGTCCGTAGCTCGAGCGATATTTCATCTTGCCTATCATGCGGATGAGGTCGGGGTGCAGACCGTGGATGCCGAGGTCAATGGCAGTGCGTTTGCCAGTCTCCACAATCTCCTCCTCGATCTGCTTGCGCACCTTGTTCACCACCTCCTCGATGCGGGCGGGATGGATGCGGCCGTCGGCCACGAGCTGATGCAGGGCCAGACGGGCTATTTCGCGGCGCACAGGGTCGAAGCCCGAAAGCACGATGGCCTCGGGGGTGTCGTCGACTATAATCTCGATGCCGGTGGCAGCCTCGAGAGCGCGGATATTGCGGCCTTCGCGACCAATGATGCGGCCCTTGATTTCATCGGAATCGATATGGAACACCGTCACACTGTTTTCTATAGCAGCTTCAGTGGCCACACGCTGTATTGTCTGAACCACAATGCGCTTGGCCTCCTTGTTGGCGGTCATGCGGGCTTCGTCCATTATTTCATTCACATACTGTGCTGCAGCGGTCTTGGCCTCGTCGCGGAGCGACTCCACCAGTTTCTCGCGAGCCTCTTCCGACGAGAGGCCTGAGATATGCTCCAAGGTATCCTGAGCCGAGCGCTTGAGTTTGTCGAGTTCCTCCTTACGCTGCTCTATCACAGCCTCTTCGGCGTTGAGACGCTGGCGAAGGGCGTCAAGGTCGTTGCGCTGGCGCTGATTCTCGCTCTGAACCTGGTTGAGCTGCATCTCGCGCTGCTTCATCTTCGATTCGGCCGACTGCACTTTCGACATGCGTGCCGAAGCCTGTTTCTCAGCCTCGTCCTTTATCCTCAGGCCCTCTTCACGACCTTTGAGTTTCTCTTTCTGGAGTATCACCTCGCCTTCGCGCACGGCTTCCTCGATGATGGTTTTTGCACGGCTGCGAGCCATGGATTTCTGCACCGCTATGGTCACCAGAGAGCCCACGGCAAGCGCCACCACAACTATCGCAATATAGATAAATATCGACATAAGTTAGTAAAGATGAGTTGTTTTATATATGGTTTCAAATTAAAGTTCTTGTCTTGCACGAGCATAAAAAAGCCCGCCACGGCGCGCCTGCCATCCCGTATGACACGGGCATAGCACTGGCGCCTTGCGGGAAAATCGATTATGTGGGAGCTACTGTATAGTACGCTTAGTCAGTCTTCCATTCCGAGCAGAATCTCGTCAAGACCCTGCTCAAATTTCTCAAGCTCACGCAAAGACTCGGCCGAGGTGGCACTCAACTGATAGTAGAGCTCAGCGAACTTATATGCCACCATGGCAAGCACCTGATGCGACGACTTGGTGGCATATTTGGCGCGCCATTTGTTCCACAACTGGTTCACATTGTACTCGGCCGTGCGCGCCACTTCCTCATCGGAGCGTTTGATAGTCAACGCCATGCCGGGTTGGTCGGCGATATGCAGCGTTATGTTCAGTCGGTCGTTCATCTTTCGGCATCTTCAGTGCCCCGAGGCACGATGGAGTCTCTGCTGTTCCGCCGCAGGCAAAGCCCTGAAGGGTCTGATTGTCGGAGAGAGGACGGAAGTGATGGTGGAAGGAGGAGAGAGGGGTGAGATTATCGTGGAAAACTGTTTAAGATTCAGAGAGGGAGAAAGGGAGAGAAAGCGAGGGTTAATATTTCAGTATACTCTTGGTTTGCGGAGCATCACCGGCATCGGAACTGCGCCATGCGCTCTTCCCGGCGGGAAGAACCCGTGCCGCCACAAGGCGGTCTCGGGAGGGGGCGTCAGTCATTCAAATCGGCGATACATCTGTCGATATCCCGTACCAAACCGGAAATCAAAGCTCGCGTACGCTCCACATCCTCGCGGTCGGGCGCTACTACCGAGGCCATCTTGAGAAACTGCACCTGACTCCTCAGGCGCTGGTTTTCTGCCTTGGTTTTCTCAAGCTCCCGCTCCAACTCATCAGCCCTTGCGGTCATCTGCTCCACCTTCTGTTTCATAAGCATATAGCGCTGTAGCACTATCTGTGCTTTCTGGGCGGTGCGGTTCAAGGTCTGCCGAAGCTCGTCTGCCATTGATATCCAATTTTTCACAAAAGTAAACAATAATTCCCGAATTTCCCAATTTCCGGACCTGTTTTTCAAAATTTTCAGCCACTCAAGAGCACAAAAAGCATACGAAAAGAGTCTTTGACATCCTATACAGGAGCACAAAAGGCAATGATGCCCCTGCGGTTTCATCGCCTTTTGTAAAAATTTATCATCTGATGCCAAGATGCAGAAAGCGCCAGACAACTCAGCAGAAAGGCATAATGGCGGCGGCCACATCGGTGTCTTCCCACAAGTCGGCTATGGTCAGCCACACAAGAAGTAATATGACAAGCACCGCCACACCTATGTAAAGCCACAGATTGCGTTTCTCCTTATGCTCACGACGACGAAGTTCTCCCTCGTTGTTATCATTATAATTGAATTTTTTACGTACCATTTTTTTCGTGTGATATGTTTTTTGAAATGTTTCTTTAAATCTTTCTTGAATATCCCTCTTTTCTTTCTAACACACGAAGTCGCCCGCTCGTTCGCTGCCGAACACGAAAATTCACATAGAGGCACAAAAAAAAGGATGCCGCATGACATCCTTTTTTGTAGCGGGACCGAGAATTGAACTCGGGACCTCCGGGTTATGAATCCGACGCTCTAACCAACTGAGCTATCCCGCCGTGTTTGCGAGTGCAAAGTTACAACATGTTTTTGAACCCACAAAATTTTTCTTGAAGTTTCCGCGAGGTTCCGCGAAGTTTTTGTCCGTTTCAGGCTTTTTTGAAACCGCTAAGAGCCGCAATCATAGCCTTCCGCCTCACAGCACATTCATCATCCAGGAACATATGAGCATGTAGATGAGCATGCCTATGATGTCGTTGGTGATGGATATGAAGGGGCCTGTGGCAAGCGCAGGGTCGATTTTGAAACGCTCAAGGGTAAGAGGCACGAATGTGCCGAATACCGAGGCGAACATCACCACAGCCATCAGCGAGATGCTCACGGCCAGAGTGGTGGGATTCCACGGGTTGAGCTGGAAGGCATTGTAGATGAATACAATCAGCGATATAATCAGACCGTTGATGCAGCCTACGCCCACCTCCTTGAGTATCTGCCGGCCTGTATCCTTCAGGTCGAGCGAACCGTTGGCAAGTCCCTGCACCACGATGGCCGACGACTGAATGCCCACATTTCCGCCTGTACCGCCAATCATCGGTATGAACAGAGCCATGGCGGGATTGGTGACGAAGCCCTGCTCAAAGTTGCCGAGGATAAGCGAGTTGCCGATGCCGCCCACGATACCCATCAGAAGCCATGGGAGGCGTGCCTTGGTCTGACGCCACATTGTGTCGTCGGACTCCACATCCTGCGACAGACCTGATGCCAGCTGATAGTCGCGCTCCTGCGACTCGCGCACGCGGTCCATCACATCGTCGACTGTGATGTGGCCCACAAGGCGCCCTATGGAGTCGATCACCGGCATCGCCACGAGATCGTATTTCTCGAAGTCGAACGCCACATCGTCGAGCGGAGTATCCGTCTTCACGGCGGGAGGGTCGGTCTCCATCACGTTTTTTATCTTCGACACCGAGGGGTGTGTGATAAGTTCCTTCAGTGGGAGTGTACCGCGCAGGCGGTCGTCGTTGTCGACCACATACACATAGTAGACCTCATCCATGTCCTCTGCCTGCATTCTCAGCTGCTTTATGCACTCCGGCATACTCCAGTTCTCGTTCACCACAAGCATCTCGGTGCCCATGAGGCCACCGGCGGTATCCTCGTCATATTTCAGAAGGTCGATGATATCTCCGGCCTGCTCCACATCGTCGATATGCGAGAGCACCTCGTCGCGGTCCTCCTCGTCGAGCTCCTGGATAAGGTCCACGGCCTCGTCTGTGTCGAGGTGGTCCACAAAGCGGCGTGCGATATCCTCCGGCTCCATGCCGCTGAGGAGCTTGCGGCGGTCCTCCTCGTCGAGCTCCATCACCACATCGGCGGCTTTGTCGCCATCGAGCAGGCGGTAGAGGTATTCCGCTTCCTCAATGTCGAGCTCACGGTAAAGCTCGGCTATATCGGCCGGATGGAGCTCATTGAGCATGCGGCGCGCTTCCGCGTCGTCGCGCGCAGACACCACCCGGCGCATTTTCTCAAGATATTCCTCGTTGAACTCCTTCATGACGGTTTGGCTTAATTGATGATGTTGTTAACCTCTCTTCAGCTACTGCTTCACAAGATTGGTGAGCTCCACAAACTGCTCCACGCTGAGCTGTTCGGGACGAAGGGCCATCAGCGGCGACTCTGGCACAGGAACTCCGGGGGACAACACTCCGCGGATGCTGTTGCGGATAGTCTTGCGGCGCTGTCCGAAGGTTGCCTTAACTACCTTGCGGAAGAGCGCAGGATCGCATCCGAGATCGGTGATGCTGTTGCGCGTGAGGCGCACCACGCCCGACTTCACCTTCGGCGGGGGATTGAACACATGCTCGTCGACGGTGAAAAGATATTCCACATCATACCAGGCCTGCAGCAGCACACTCAGAATGCCCCTTGCCTTGGTGCCGGGACGCGCGGCAAGCCTCTCGGCCACCTCCCTCTGCAGCATGCCGGAGCAGCATGCCACCTGGTCTTTCCACTCGAGGATATGGAAGAATATCTGCGAAGAGATGTTGTAGGGATAGTTGCCTATCACACAGAATTTCCTGCCGGGAAACAGCGCTCCAAGATCGAGGCGGAGGAAATCCTCGGCCAGTATACGGCCTTCGAGCGCCGGCATGTGCCTGCGCAGATACTCCACGCTTTCGGTGTCGATTTCCACCACGGTCAGGTCGTGGCCCTTCTCAAGCAGAAACTGAGTGAGCACTCCCATGCCGGGCCCTACCTCCACCACGGGAAGGGCGGCGAAGGCATCGAGGGTGTCGGCTATGCGTCGCGCGATTCCCAGATCGGTGAGAAAGTGCTGTCCGAGGGCTTTTTTCGGCTTTACCTGCATAAGCTCAATAGTGATTTAGAGGCCGCTGCGAATATTACGGCTTTTTCTTGAGAATGGTGGATATGATGGGTTCCATAATGGTGTAACCAAGGCGGTTCGGGTGCACGCCATCGTCACTGAAAGTCACGGCAATGGCGCGGTCTCCGGGATGCACCAGCGGAGTGTAATAGTCAGCAAAGGCTATGCGGTTGGCCTGCGCGTAGGCCTTGATACGGCGGTTGAGGCTCTCGATTTTGTCGGGCACATCGGTTGCGCCCTGATTCCAGTAGTAACCCTCGGCCGGAAGCACGGCCGAAAGCACCACCTTCACATCGTGGAGGCGCGCCAACTCGCACATAGACACTATATTGGCCATAGTGCGGTCTTCGCTGTATGATGCGTCGCCGGCAGCTATGTCGATTTCACCGGCACCAATCACCACTACCGAAGGATTGATATCAAGTGCGTCGGCACGGAAGCGCAAAAGCAACGCATAGGTGCTCTGCCCGCTAATGCCGCGGCATATATAACCGTTTTCAGAAAAGAACTCGGGTCGCTCGCTCTTCCACCCTTCGGTGATGGAGCTGCCCAGAAACACCACCCTCTTCTCGCCTTTCTTCAGCGGAGGAAGTGCGGCGTTATCATCGGCGTATTTGTCGAAATTCACCAGTTTCAGGGCATTGGAAGTGCGCCCCGACGATGATGGCGGCGCTGCTGCCGACAACGGTGCAGTCAGTGCGATGGCTGCGGCTAAAATCAGATGAAATATACGCATAGACACGGAAGTTGGTTGCGGTTGAGCGGCTCCTCAGAGTCACCGCTGTCAGCGGCGGCCCTTGGAGTTGTTGTTGCGTTTCTGCTGCTCACGGAGCATGGCCTGTTGCTGGCGCTGGGCCTCCTCAAGGCGTGCCATGAAGCCCGATTTCTTGCGGGGCTTGGCGGCGTTGGCCATGAGGCGTGCGCGCACCTTCTCTTCATTGGTGGTGGCGCGGAATATGTATGTCATCACGATGGTGATGAGCAGCGACAGGAAGTAGTAGTAGCTCAGGCCGGCGGCATAGTCGTTGAAGATGAAAAGGAACATCACCGGCATCAGATACATCATCCATTTCATGCCCGGCATAGAGGCCGAGTTAGGCTGACTCTGCATGTTCACGCGGGTGTAGACCACGTTCACAGCGGTCATGAGGAGGCAGAAGAGGCTCACGTGGTTGCCGTACCAAGGTATGGTGAACGGCAGTGTGAATATCACATCGGGGGCCGCGAGGTCCTGCGCCCAGAGGAACTGCTGTCCGCGCAACTCGATGCACGACGGGAAGAACCAGAACATGGCGATGAGGATAGGCATCTGCAGCAGCATGGGGAGGCAGCCTGCGAACGGGCTTGCACCGGCTCGGCTGTAGAGTTCCATGGTCTTCTGGTTGCGCACCATGGCGTTTTCCTGACCGGGATATTTCTCGTTGATGGCCTTGATGTCGGGTGCGAGGGCACGCATGTTGGCCTGCGACTTGAAACTCTTGTAGGTAAATGGGAAGAGGATAAGCTTGATAAAGAGCGTGAGCAGCAGGATGATGATGCCGTAGCTCTTGATGAAGCCGCTGAGGAAGGTAAACAGCGGTATCACGATGAGAGTGTTGACCCAGCGGAAGATAGGCCATCCCAGCGGGATGAGGTTCTGCAACTGCAGATCTTCGCCGTCGGTCTGGTTCTCGTCGGCTGCGATGCTCTTGTCGAGATGCTTGAGCAACGGGTAAAGGTTGGGGCCATAGAAAATATCGATGCTCACGGGCTCGGCTACGGTCGACGAATAGTTCATCGTGGCTTTGGCCATGAGGTCTTTCACGAACATCGGGTCGCCCTTGAGGTCGGTGGAGCTTACTTCAGCCCCGATAAAATTACCCTTGGGTATCATCACCGACGAGAAGAACTGGTTCTTGAAAGCAATCCAGCGAAGCTGCTGGTCGAGGGTCTCCTCCTTGTCGCCCATGTTGCCGAGTTCGTCGGGGCTATCGCCGGCATACTTATAATAGATGCCCGAGTTGCGCTCCTCGAACACGCGGCCACGCTCGTTGCGGCCCATCTTCTGGTGCCACAGCATCTCCACGGTGGCCACCGATGGAGCTATCACCTTGTCCATGGCAGTCTGCACAACATCGAGGTGCACCACATACGAGCCTTTGGGCAGGGTGTAGCGCAGTCCCCATGTCGAGCCGTCGCCGAGGTCGAGCTTCATCAGCAGGGTCGAATCGTTGACCTGCTCGGGAGTGAAATAGAATGTGGAGGTGTCGAAGCGCTGCGAGGCGGAAGTGAGCACGAAGCTGTAGCCCGAATGCTCGGGGGTGCACACATTCACCTGGGCGGTGTCGATTGCTCCGGTCTTGGGGTCTTTGTTCACATAGGTATCGTAGTTGTGGAGAGTGGCCTGGGCCACATTGCCGCCATGAGTGGTGAGTTTGAGTGTGACCACATCGTTGGAAAGTTCCACAAGGCGCTCCTCGCCGTTGAGATGACGGGCGAAACCGCCATAACGCTGTGCGTCGGCAAATGCGCGGCGCAGATTCTCAAGCGCAGCTATGCGGTTCTGCAGCGTGAGGTCGTCGCCGAAACGCGAAGCGACCACATCGGCGTAGGGCAATACGGTGTCGGCGGCCTGTACCGTACCGCTGACTTCAGCGCCACGCACCAGAAGGTTCACATCCTTGGTGCGGTAGCGCACCACTGCCGTGCTGTCGGCGCCCGAGGTCTCGGGAGTGCCTGCCTTGTGAAGCACTCCTGCTATTCCGGCCAGCTCTTCGGGATGTATCGAGTCGACTGTAAGCGAGCGGCGTGCGGCTTCAGCTTCGGCCATCTGCTGTTGCTCGGCCTGCTCCTGAAGCTGCTGCTGTTGCGACTGCATGTCTTTGTTGTTGATGTACATGAACCCGAAAATCACCAGGCCCATCAGCAGCAATCCATACAAAGTGTTTTTATCCATTCTTTATCTATAAACAGTTGAACAGTTGTCTGATTCGTTAAGCATTTTCATCACCGAGGCGCTCGGCCCGGTAGGCGATGGCCGCGTCCATGAAACTCAGGAACAGCGGATTGGGATGGAGCACTGTCGATGAGTACTCCGGGTGGTACTGTGTGCCCAGATACCACCGTTTGCCGGGCACCTCCACCACCTCCACGAGATGTGTGCCGGGATTCTCGCCCACGCACTGCATGCCAGCCTGCTCGAACCGCTCGCGGTAGCTCTCGTTGAACTCGAAGCGGTGGCGGTGGCGTTCGCTCACGCGGGTGGCGCCATAGGCCTTGGCAGCCAGCGAACCGGGCCGTAGGTCGCAGTCGAAGGCTCCCAGACGCATCGTGCCTCCCATGTTGGAGATGCTCTTCTGCTCCTCCATGAGGTCAATCACATTGTGGGGCGTGGTGGTGTTCATCTCGGTGGAGTTGGCACCCTCAAGCCCCAGCACGTTGCGGGCATACTCTATGACCATGCACTGCATGCCCAGGCAGATGCCGAAAGTGGGCACATCGTGCTCGCGGCACCACTTGAGCGCCACGAATTTCCCCTCTATGCCCCTCTGGCCGAAACCGGGGGCTATAATCACTCCGTCGAGGGAGCTCAGAAGCTCGTCGGCGTTGGCCTCGTTGAGCTTCTCGGAATGAATCATGCGCAAGTCGAGCTTGCGGTCGGCATAGGTGGCTGCCTGGAAGAGCGATTCGTCGATGCTCTTGTAGGCGTCCTGCAGCTCCACATATTTGCCCACCAGTCCGATGGTGACCTTCTGCTGCGCGGCATCCATCTTCTCGAGGAAGTGCATCCACGCATGCATATCGGGCTCGCCTTCGGCTGAAGTGTCTGTGAGGCGCAGCACCGTGGTGTCGAGTCCCTGCTGATGCATGCGCACCGGCACCTGATAGATAGATGGCACATCGATGCTCTCCACCACGGCGTCGGGAGCCACATTGCAGAAGAGCGCTATCTTGCGGCGCACTTCGTCGGTCACATGGTGCTCGGTGCGGAGCACCAGCACATCGGGCTGTATACCGAGCTGCTGCAGCTGCTTCACCGAGTGCTGCGTAGGCTTGGTCTTCAGCTCTTTTGCCGCCGCTATGTAGGGCACATAGGTGAGGTGCACACAGAGTGCGGCACGGCCCATTTCCCAGCGCAACTGACGCACAGCCTCAAGGAAAGGCAGACTCTCGATGTCGCCCACCACGCCTCCGATTTCAGTTATCACGAAGTCGTAGTCGCCAGTGAGTCCCAGCTGCTTCACCTTGCGCTTTATTTCATCGGTGATGTGAGGCACTATCTGCACTGTTTTGCCCAGATAGTCGCCCCGGCGCTCCTTGTCGATGACACTCTGATATATACGCCCTGTGGTGACATTGTTGGCGCGGGTAGTGCGTATGTCGGTAAAACGCTCGTAATGGCCTAAATCGAGGTCGGCCTCATGGCCGTCGACAGTCACATAACACTCTCCGTGCTCATAGGGGTTGAGGGTTCCCGGGTCGATGTTGATGTACGGGTCGAATTTCTGGATGGTCACGCGATAGCCACGGGCTATCAGAAGGTTTGCCAACGATGACGAAATAATGCCTTTGCCAAGCGACGACACCACGCCGCCAGTGACGAAAATGTACTTAGTTTCCACTGTTTGCTTAAGTTTGCTTTACAGCGGCAGGCAAAATGCCCCCGCAGTGTAGGCGGAACGTTCCGAACACTACGGGGTGCAAAGTTAACTATTTTTCTCTATTATCGGAGCGCTTCCCCAACAAAAGTTCTCCTATCGGCACAACGATTTGAACTATTTGAACTATTTTTCGCCATGCCTTACAGTTCAACGCACAATAATCCGGAAGGGATTATGGCGCTAACAGTGTCAGTAGGAGGCGTAGTCGTCGGAGAGGTCCTGGACCTTGCGCTTGAAATCGACCATCTTGATGGCGGCCTCAGCGGCCTCGGTGCCCTTGTTGCCGAGCGAGCCGCCGGCACGGTCGAGGGCGTCCTGCTCTGTATCGACGGTAAGCACGCCGAAAATCACCGGTGTGTCACAGTCGACATTGAGCGATGTGACACCCTGTGTAACGCTCTGGCAGACATAGTCGAAGTGCGGTGTGCCGCCGCGAATCACGCAGCCGAACACTATGACGGCATCGAAATCGCCGCTCTCAATGAGCTGGGAAGCGGCGAAAGTGAGTTCCACGGCTCCGGGCACATGAAACACCTTCACATCCTCGCCCTCCTCGAGGCCTACCGAACGGAACACCTCGAGGGCTCCCTCGGTGAGGGCCGAAGTGATGTGTCCGTTCCACTCGGCGGCCACTATGGCCACCTTCATATCTTCCACAGCAGGCAGCATCCCCACGGGCGCTCCCCCTTTCAATCCTGTACTCATAATAAGTCCTTACAGTATGAGGTTTGTCAATCAATATGTTTCACCGTCGCCGCCACGGGCCGCATGCCCGAGGTAGCCGCCGTGATGGCGCAGGGCGTAGTCGTGACGGGTGAAGCCGGTGAGCTTCATCACATTCACCACCAGCACATCGCCTATTACGGTCATCATGGTGGTGGAGGTGGTGGGAGTGAGGCCGAGGGGGCACACTTCAGGCGCTCCGCCGGTGAAGAGTGTGGCGTCAGCCATCTGTGCCAGCGGGCTGTCGGCCTTACCGGTGATCACCACAATGGGTACATCCACCACAAGCCTGCGTGCCAGGCTCACAAGCTCGAGAATCTCGCGGGTCTTGCCCGAGTTGGAGATGAGCAGCATCACATCGTTAGGCTGAAGCACCCCGAGGTCGCCGTGCTGGGCTTCGGAGGGGTGGAGATTCACGGCCGGAATGCCTGTGCTGCTGAATGTGGTGGCTATGTTCATGGCTATCTGGCCGGCCTTGCCCATGCCCGATGTTACGAGCTTGCCGCCGCGGCGGTGCACATGCTCCACGATGAGGTTCACGGCCTTGTCGTAGTCGTCGGTATAAGGGATGCTTTTTATCGCTTCGCTCTCAGCCTTGAGGATAGAGCGCATTGTGTCTTCAATTTGTCCCATTTTATAGTGTTGATGAGTTGCAAGTGATTGTCATGGTGTTATCAGAAGGCGTATGCCGTTGGGCATACAGGAATGTTTTCAGCTTTCGAAATCGGTGAGACTGCGCACCCACGCCGGGTCGAGCTCGCAGCCCTGGCCGGTAGTGGTGTCGAAGCCTGCCATCACCACCGAGGCCACGCTCTTCACATCGCCGGTCTCAGGGTTCACCACCCTCTGCTCGAGGGTGAAACTGCGGCGCGAGATGTGCACGCAGGCGGTGAGCACGCTGAGCGGCTCGCCGAATTTGGCGGGAGAGTAGAAGCTCACATTCACATTCACTATCACCACAGCTATGCCGTCGACCGTGAGCGGCGCGCCGGTAACAGCCTCGAAATAACGCACTTTCGCGAGGTCCATATACTGTAGATAGGTGGCGTTATTGAGGTGCCCGAGCATGTCGAAATCGGTGAAACGGGTCTGTATGTCCACCGAGTGGTAGAACGGATGTTCGGCCACCGGCACTTTCTCGTTGGTGCATTCAGGTATCTCGATTGCTTTCTTCATTATGTATGGTGTAGCGTTTGTGTAACGGTTTATGATTCAATGTATGCGCAGTTCGGTGAGCACTTCCTCGCCGGCAAGCCTGTTCAGTTCAGCGAGTATAGCCGATTTACCGAACTCAAGCTCTGTCTTTAGCGGAGCCGAGTCGACATAGACATGCAACACTCCCCCACGCACATAGCGACGGTTTGTGAGCAGGTTTACGCCTTGCCCCACCACCTCCGGCCAGTAACTCATGGCACGCTGCTCCATGAACTCGTTGCGGCGTGTGGAGCTGTCGAGCACTTTCTCCACAATCTCGCGTATGCTCATAGGGTCGGTGCGCTTCATGGCTGCGGCTCCTCCGGCGCCTGCACGTTTCCGTCGGCTTCGAGCGGCGACGAAGAGGAGTTAAGGGAGAAGACACCGTCGGCCACCACCCACGAACGGTAATCATGTCCCGAGCGGGCCATGATGTGGTCAAGATGGTCGCGGTTTGTGTCGGTGATGAAAATCTGTCCGAAGATATCTTCCGACACTATCTCGACAAGTCGCTCCACGCGTGTGGCGTCGAGTTTGTCGAATATGTCGTCGAGCAACAGCAGCGGTTTCATATGCGATGCCTCGCGCATGAAGTCGTACTGGGCCAGACGCAGGGCTATGGTATAGGTCTTGCACTGTCCCTGCGAGGCGGCGCGGCGCACCGGCATGTCGTCGAGCAGCAGCTCTATGTCATCGCGATGCGGACCCACGCTGGTGTAACCCACAATCTCGTCGTGGCGGCGAGCCCCGTCTAGCAGGGCGGTGAGCGCTGAGGGATTGCCGGCCAGATGACAGCGCAATCTCATCGACGGATGTTCGCCTCCGGTGGCGATACGACTGTAATAGCGCTCGAAAATAGCTGTTAGTCTCTCCACCCACGCGCCGCGGGCGCGGGTTATGTAGTCGGCCGAGCGCTCCATGGCCATCTCTATGGCGGTATAGAGCGAATGGTCCACCACATGGTCGCGCAGCAGCTTGTTGCGCTGCTGCAGGGCGCGGGCATAGCGTATGAGATGATCGAGATAAGCGGCGTCGGTCTGTGAAATCACCTGGTCCATGAAGCGGCGGCGCTCCTCGCCGGTGCCTGTGATAAGCTCCTGGTCGGAGGGCGACACCATGGCGAGCGGGAAAAGGCCGATGTGGGCGCTCAGGCGGTCATACTCCTTGCCGCCGCGCTTGAAGCTCTTGCGCTTGCCGGGCATAAGGCCCATCTGCAGCTCCTCGGCTACCCCCTTGCGAGAATACTCACCGCGGATGGTCATGAAATCCTCGCCACGCTTCACAAGCGCCGCGTCGGTGAGACCGCTGAAGCTCTTGCAGAAGCTCAGATAATACACGGCGTCAAGCAGATTGCTCTTACCCATGCCGTTATTGCCCAGGAAACAGTTGATTTTCGGGCTGAAACGTAACCGGGCGTCGGCAATGTTCTTGAAGTTCGTTATATTTATGCTCTTTATATGCAATGTGGCGTATTTTAATCAGTTAGTTGTCTGCATTACAGTTCATGGCCTATCGGAGAAATATTCTGGAAAACAGACCCTCCATATGCCGCATATAAGCAACATCACAGCTACAATCAGCATCATGCGTGCCGTTTTTCCGAGCAGAGGATTGAGCTCCGCGCCTTTGGCCGAGGCCATCTGCTTGCAGAGCATCCAGTATCCCATTCCCTGAAATACAATGCAGGCCGAAGCCACAGGAATCATAAAATATATAGGCACCAGCAGCAGCGTGGCCAGAAGGGCATTGACACGGTAAAGATTGAGCGCGAAGCGGCGGCCGAATTTTACGGCGAGAGTGATCTTGCCCACCTCGCGGTCGTCGTCGGCATCGCGGTAATTGTTCACTATAAGCACATTGGCACCCATCAGGCCCACCGAAAGCGATGCAAGCCACACCTGCCAAGGGCAGTCGCCGGCTTGCACGTAATATGTGAGGGTCACAGGTGCTATGCCGAAGAAAAACACCACCGCCACCTCGCCAAGCGCGTGGCGAGACAGAGGATAAGGGCCGGCACTGTAAGCCAATGCTCCGAGCACTATAGCTACACCTGCGGCAAGAAGCCACCAGCCACCCCAGTGGATGAGGGTGAGACCAAGAACGGAAGCCACCCCCAGGGTGATGAGCGTGGCCGCAAGCATGGCACGAGGAGTGATGTCGCCTTCGGTGACACCCCTACGCGGGCCCACACGCCCTTTGCGGTCGAGGCCGTCGCGGAAGTCGAAATATTCATTCGCAAAATTGGAGGCTATCTGGGCCAGAAGGGCGAAAAGCAAGCATATGAGCGATGGCAACCAGTTGAACGTGCCATAAAGCAGTGCTATGGCCACGGCTGTGAGCACTCCCGCCACCGACACCGGCAGCGTGCGCAGCCTCATGGCCTCAATCCAGCATTTTATCTTTCGGGAGTTCATTTCAGTCGCAAAGATATGAGTCCGGTACTGTCGAATCGCGGCAGAGCCATCAGCTGCACGGGTGCCATAAGGGCGTAGGGGGTGCCGCTGGTGTCGCCCACCTGCTTCACTCCTGCAGCGAGCAGCGCATCGGTGACACAGTGAAGCGCCTTTTCGGGCAAGTTGTTGTCTTTGCTCAGATGACAGAGGAAAATCTGCCTCAGGGCCGGTGTGTAGATTTCCGCGAGATAGCGGGCCGTCACCTCGTTGTCGAGGTGGCCTGTGGCCGAGCGGATGCGGGCCTTGAGATATTCGGCATAAGTGCCGTTGGTGAGCATCTCGTTATCGTAGTTAGCCTCTATCATCAGATAGTTGGCCTGACGCATATAGTAGTCGGCACGCTCGCTCACACAGCCGAGGTCGGTGGCCACCGCAAGGTGGTGCGAGCCACGGGTGATGAAAAATCCGGCATTGTCGGTGCCGTCGTGCATCACCTCGAACGCCACCACCTCGAAATCACCCACCTTGAATGGATGCTCCTTGTAGATGGCGTGATGATAATCCTTGATGCGGCTCGATATGCTGTGACGGCGCAGCAGACCGTTGAGGGTGCGCGGCGTACAGTAAACCACCAGATGACGGTATTTTCGCACAAACGAGTATACAAAGCGCACATGATCGGAATGGTCGTGGGTAAGCAGGATGCCTTTCACCCTTGACATGGGGATGCCGTTGCGCCCCAGCTCCTTCACCACGCTGTCGAAATCTACTCCGGCGTCGATGAGCAGACCGGTAGTGGCGTCGCCCACATAGGCGCAGTTGCCCGAACTGCCGCTTCCGAACGAAATGAAGTTCAGTTTGGCCACATCTGGTGCCGGAGCGCCGGGAGCCTGCCCTGTTCCCCCGGTTGACTGAGGCGCTACGGTGCGTCGGCGGGCGGCCTCCTTCTCGATATCGGCCGAGACCGCCGTAGGCGGGGTGGCCGGCGACGGGAAGAGCCCGTCGTCGAGATTATCGAAAAGGCCGCCGTAGATTTCGGCCAGATTGTCCCGTTTTTTAAAACGCGCCATAATTTGACAGTTGCAGCAGGGTAGGAGAGAAAAGCAGAGAGTGCGGTATGTGGGTTAAATTTTTAAAGTTCCGTATATCGGTGATGTCTTTCAACCATAAAGGAGGAAGATAGTGGGGGTCTTGGCATAGTCGTAGGTAGCCTTTCCCCACTGGCGGAGAGGGCGGGTAATGATGCTTTCGCGGCTTCCGGTTATGTCGGACGCCACGCAGAGCAGCAGGTCGCCGGGGAGAGTTGATACGAGCTCCTCTATCAGCCGGTTGTTGCGGTAAGGCGTCTCGATGAAAATCTGCGTCTGCCTTTCATGGCGGATGCGGTTCACCATCTCGCGCAACTTGGCCGTGCGCTTCGAGGTCTCGATAGGCAGATAGCCGGCGAAAGCGAAGCTCTGCCCGTTGAATCCCGAGCCCATCAGCGCCAGCAGAATGCTCGACGGACCCACCAGAGGCACCACCCTGAGACCGCGGCGCTGGGCCACAGCCACGGCATCGGCACCGGGGTCGGCCACGGCCGGGCAGCCGGCTTCGGAAATCACGCCCATCGGTTTGCCGGCCTCAAGAGGAGCGAGCATAGCGGCCACATCCTCAGGGCGAGTATGCTCGTCGAGCACGGAAAACTGCATCTCATTCACATCAATCGAGGCGTCGACACGCTTGATGAACCGTCGCGCCGACCTCACGTTCTCCACAATAAAATGCCGTATGCCTCTGAGCAGCTCGGCATTGACCGAAGGGAGCACAGACGCCGGCTTCGAGCTGTCGCTCAAAGGCACCGGAAACAGATACAATGCCGCCTGCGGCGCAGATGCGTCGCCGCCCGATTCGGCCAGATGCTTCTCTTCATTCATACCCACAAAATTACACATTTCCCTCCATATCCCCAAAATCTTCACCTCATCTCACCTTTCCGTTTACCCAATTTTACCTCAAATTTGCGTGTCGGGGCGAGATTTGCGCGCTTAAAATTTGCAGTTTCAAAAATTGTGCTTACCTTTGTGGCACCAAAACCGATGGTACCATGGCCGAGTGGTTAGGTAACGGTCTGCAAAACCGTCTACAGCAGTTCGATTCTGCTTGGTACCTCTTTCAATCAAATCCTGCACCTTCACCGGCAGCAGGATTTTTTCGTTTCAAACCATTCCCCCGCACTTTCTGTTGTAGATAGTATGAACAAGAATCTCAAAGCCCTTTTAATCACACTGACCATGACAATCTCTTCTACAGGCGCCTATGCGCAGGACGGCGTCATAAAATTGCCCAGACCCGACACCTCACGCGGACTTCCCGTGATGGAAGCGCTGCAGCACCGCCACTCCGAACGCGAATTCGCCGACAGAATGCTCACCGAAGCTGACCTCTCCGACCTTCTCTGGGCCACCAACGGCGTGAACCGTCCCGACGGCCGCCGTACAGCCGCCACAGCCCTCAACAAGGGCGATGTGGATGTGTATGTAATCACCGCCGAAGGCGCATATTTCTACAACCCATCGGAACATCAGCTCGAGCAGGTGGCCAAAGGCGACCATCGCGAGCTTATCCGCGGCGGTCAGGAGGATTTCCCGCTGCCTCCCGTCACTGTGGTGATGACCACCACCCCGACACGTTTCGGCGTAGGCGACAATGAGCAGGCACGCCTCATGGGCGCTGTGGATGTGGGCATCGTATCGCAGAATATCGCCCTGTTCTGCGCCGGCACCGGCCTGGTGACTGTGCCCCGCGCATCGATGAACTCCAACGCCATCAGCACCCTTCTCGGCCTCGACGACGAAACCATAGTGCTGCTCAACAACCCGGTGGGATATCCCGTGAAATAAGCAAGAGACTATTTCACGGCGCCGGAATTACGGTTGATGACCTTTATGCCCTCCGGTGCCTTGACAGTCGCCACATCGTTGCCGGCGGCATCTTTTTTCACGCTTATCTCCACTGCGCCCTTGGGCGTGGGGAATGTACCTTTAGCCCACTCGAGTTTACCCAGATTTGGCGCCACCTCTATTACCGAACATCCGGGTTCAAGCGGACGCACGCCAAGTAGATGTCGTGTCATCCAAGATGTAGGACCTGAGGCCCAGCCGTGACACAGGCTCAGTCGCAGCCCTTTATAACAGTAGTCGCCTCCGTCGGCATGAATATCATGTTTTCCCGCAGGCACCATCCTGTCGATGGGAGCGGCATTTTTCACATCATTATAGTCGAGGTCCTCCCAGAATGTAGTGCCTCCGAGGTCGAGCATGGCGCCCCAGTAGTCGGAAATCAGTTTCTGCGTATCGTCGGAGTGACCGGCTTTGGCAAGAGCCTCTATCATGTAATATCCATAGAATGTAGAGAAACCATCGGCACCGCCCCGCAGAATCACAGCCACATCTTTGTCGACATCAGTCGACTGCCCTGAAAGGATGGCCAGCGCCGCAGCCTGTTTGTTACCGCCGCTGTCAATATGAAATTTACGCAGCCTTTCCAGCAGTCTGTTTGCATCCGACACAAGCTCTTTATCATCCAGCTTACGCCCTATTTCCGCAGCCGAAGCTACAGCCATAATAGTAAGCGACTGCAGTCCGGAATGTATGGCTTTCTGATTTTCGCTCGTGGGCCAGTCAAGGAAACGTTTTCCGTCGAGATGCTCTTCTCCCGATTCGCTCACACATCCGGCAATCTGCTTAAGCAAACCCCGGGTGTATGGCAACTGCTCAGCAAGATAAGCCATGTCGCCGGTGTAGTCGTTATAATCGTTCTGGATAATCAACCACCACAGTGAATAGGCACTCATCGAGTTGATCCATCCGGGCAGCGGGGTATCGTTTCTGGCGAAGTCGAGCGAGCGTTTAGCCACATCCACATCGCCCCACACATTGCCTATGGTCATAATCTCAGGATGCATGTCGCCGAGCCACACAAGGCGATCGCGTTTTATGCCATCCCATACGTAATCCTGCATATTCAGTTTCACGGTGTATGCCCCGGTGTTCCATATGTCGGTCAGGCGGCTGTCGCTGCAGGCGAATGAACCGACATCCTCCATGTCGCGCAAAAACGAACGCGCTTCGATGTGAAGCAGGGGCAACTCGTCGTTTTCATCAACGAAATCCACGCGCACAAACCTGAAACCGGTCTTACTGCTCTCCGCCGACCCCAGCCATGGCAAAGAAAGCACATAGTCGCGCATTGAGTGCTCGTTGGTCGGATTCTGCGGATTGGAGAGGATATCAGTGTCGCTCATAGCTTCCGTCACCGATTCACCCATGCACACTCTCACATGCTTGGGCTTGTTCGATGCAGCCATTCCGGTGTAGATTTTCACCGAGCCGTATATCTCCTTCCCGAAATCGAGGAGCAACGATGGTTTGTGTCCGTCGGCCGAGCGTAGCACCATGCACGAGGCTGAATTGTTAACACTGACCTGCCCGGGGAAATCAGAAAATAGTTTTTCGGGCGACTTTACATACACACCAGTCGTGTCCGAAATCCACACTATGGCTTGAGGCTGTACCACAGTCTCAACAATTTTTGTTTCTTTAGCACTTGTTTCCTGGCATACCGCCCACAAAAGCATAACGGGCAGGAGAGAGAACTTCTTAAGGTTAATTCTTGTCATACGGTTTTCAGAGCACTTTTTTTCTTTCTGTAAAATTAGTAATTTTACACCGAATCTACTGAAGTGATTTCAACATTTTCTCAGAGATGCGCACACGGCGTGTCTGTAGCACAGGATAAATGCTGAAAACAAAAGAAAAGCTATCTCAGAAGTCAGAAGAACTGACACTTTCAAAACCATAGTACCTTATGTCTACATACCATCTTGCCATAGACCTCGGCGCCACAAGCGGGCGCAGTATCATCGCGACATTCGACGGCGATAAAATCGACATGGAGGAGCTCACACGCTTCCGCAACCCCATGCTCCCCATCGCCGACCATCTGTTCTGGAACCTACCGGGACTGTTCGACGCCATTCTCATAGCTCTGCGCGAAGTAAAAAAGCGCGGCATCGAGCTCTCATCGATAGGCATCGACACCTGGGGATGCGATGTGGCTTATTTCAATGCCGACGGCACCATTGCGGGACTGCCCTACTGCTACCGAGACCCTCATACCGACGAAGCTCCGGATAAATTCTTCAAACGGATGTCCGCATCGGAACTGTATGGCCGCACCGGCATACAGTTCATGAATTTCAACACCGTCTTCCAGCTCGATGTGATCAGGCCGAAAGCCGACCGCATCCTCTTCATACCCGATGCCCTCGCATATATGCTCACCGGCAATGCCGTGTGTGAATATACCGTGGCATCCACCTCACAAATGCTCAATCCTGTCACAGGCGACCTGGACGAAGATATCCTCAGCACATTAGGGCTGCAGCGCTGCATGTTCGGCAAGATGGTGAAGCCGGGCACCGTCATCGGGCGTCTCACTAGACAGATACAGGAAGCCACCGGCCTCGGAGAGGTTCCGGTGATAGCCGTAGCAGGCCACGACACGGCATCAGCCGTCATAGGCGTGCCGGCCGAAACCACCGACTACGCATACCTGAGCTGCGGCACATGGTCGCTCCTCGGCATTGAGACACCTGCGCCCATCATCACCGATGCGGCGCGCAGTTACAATTTCACCAACGAAGGCGGCATCGACGGCACCACACGTTTCCTGAAGAACATCTGCGGCCTGTGGCTTTTCGAGCAGGCACGCAAGGAATTCAAGAATGTCCCCGACGATATAGCGGCGCTCGCCGCGCTCTGTCGGGAATCAGACTGTCCGTCGGTTATCGACCCCGACGATCCGTCGTTTGCACATCCTGACTCAATGACCCGCGCCATAGCCGACTACTGCGGGCGCACCGGGCAACCGATACCCGAGACACCTGCCGATTACATCAGAGTGATATACCGTAGCCTCGCCCGTAAATACGGCATAGTACTCGGATGGCTCGGAGAACTGTCACCGGTGAAAATCAAGCAACTCAATGTGATTGGCGGCGGATCCAAAAACAGCCATCTCATGCAGATGACAGCCGACGAGCTCGGCATCCCCGTTATCGCCGGACCCGCCGAATCGACCGCACTGGGCAACGCACTTGTGCAATTGCGAGGATGCGGACAGGCCGCCACACTTGCCGAGATGCGCGCCATCGCGCTCCGGTCGGTTGAAACCAAAACCTATCTCCCAAACCAAAAACAATCTTAAACAACAATCAAATATCATGAACTCAGAAAAAATCACCAGGGCTTATGAAATAGCCCGCGAACAGTATGCCGCACTTGGAGTAGACACCGAAAAAGCTCTTGACACACTTCAGAAAGTGCAGATTTCGCTCCACTGCTGGCAGACCGACGATGTCACCGGTTTTGAAAACAACTCATCGCTCACAGGCGGCATTCAGGCCACCGGCAACTATCCCGGCAAAGCCCGCAATATCGACGAAGTACGTTCCGACCTGCTTAAAGTGTGCTCACTCCTTCCGGGACAGCACCGTGTGAACCTCCACGAAATCTATGGAGAGTTCGGCGGCACACCCGTAGACCGCGACAAAGTGGAAATAAAGCATTTCCAGGGATGGATCGATTGGGCCAAAGCCAACGGACTGAAGCTCGACTTCAATTCCACATCATTCTCGCACCCCAAATCGGGCGACCTCTCCCTTTCAAACCCCGACGAATCAATACGCTCGTTCTGGATTGAGCACACCCGCCGCTGCCGCCGCATCGCCGACGAAATGGGCCGTCAGCTCAACGACACATGTATGATGAACCTTTGGGTACACGACGGTCAGAAGGAATTTACAGTCAACCGCATGTACTATCGTCAGCTACTCAAACAGTCGCTCGACACAATTTTCGAAGAGAAACTCACACATATGCGCGATTGCATGGAGTCGAAAGTCTTCGGCATCGGCCTGGAGGCATACACCGTAGGAAGCAATGATTTCTATCTCGCCTACTGCGCGCAGAACGGCAAAGTGGTGACTCTCGACACAGGCCACTTCCATCCCACTGAAATCGTAGGCGACAAAGTAAGCTCCGTGCTCCTGTTCTGCCCCGAAATCATGCTGCATGTGAGCCGTCCGATGCGCTGGGATTCGGACCATGTGACACTTATGGACGAGTCGACCCTCGAGCTATGCATGGAGATAGTGCGCTGCAACGCCCTCGACCGGGTGCACATCGGTCTCGATTACTTCGATGCCTCCATCAACCGCATCGGCGCTTACGTAATCGGCGCACGTGCCACCCAGAAATCGGTGCTCCGCGGACTGCTCGAGCCTGTGAAGATGCTCAGCGACCTGGAAATCAGCGGCCGCGGCTTCCAGAAGCTCGCCATTCTCGAGGAAGGCAAGGCTCTCCCCTTCGGCGCCGTATGGGATATGTTCTGTCTTCGCAACAATGTTCCGGCAGGCCTCGACTTCATCCCCGAAATAGAGAAATACGAAAACGAGGTGACCTCAAAACGATAAGCTGCCGATGATACTCCTCGGTCTTCTGATTATAGCGATAGGCGCATTCTGCCAGTCAAGCTGTTATGTACCCATCAACAAGATAAAATCCTGGAGCTGGGAGACATACTGGATTGTCCAGGGGCTCTTCGCATGGATTGTGCTTCCGCTGGCAGGAGCGCTGCTGGCCATACCACACGGCGAGACGCTCACCGCTCTGTTCGCGGCACACACCGGGAGCGCCCTGCGCACCGTGTTCTTCGGCGTGCTGTGGGGCATCGGAGGCCTCACCTTCGGCCTGTCGATGCGCTATCTCGGCGTGGCCCTCGGGCAATCGATTTCACTTGGCACCTGCGCCGCGCTCGGCACCATACTCGGGCCCGTGTTCACCGGTCAGGCATCAAGCATCACCTCAGCGGTAATCTGGGGCGTGGTTGTGACTCTTGCCGGCATCACCGTAATCGGCATCGCCGGCAACATGAAGGCGCGCACTCTCGCCGGAAAAGGCGGCACCGACACCGCCGTCAAGGATTTCAACTTCACCAAAGGCATCACCGTGGCGCTGTTCGCCGGACTGATGAGCGCATGTTTCAATATCGGGCTCTATCAGGGCGCCGACATAAGTTTCGAGGGCACCGACCCTCTCTACGCATCGCTTCCGGCCACATTTCTCGTAACCCTCGGAGGCTTTCTGAGCAACGCAGTCTACTGTTTCGCCGAAAACACCAGAAACCACACCTGGAGCGACTATGCGAAAGGATCGGTATGGGCCAACAATCTGATGTTCTGTCTGCTGGCAGGCGCACTGTGGTACAGTCAGTTCTTCGGACTCGCCATAGGAAAAGGCTTCCTCACCGACTCGCCCGCCCTCCAGACATTCGCCTTCTGCATACTTATGGCGCTAAATGTGGTGTTCTCGAACTTCTGGGGCATCGTGCTACATGAATGGAAGGGCTGCAACCGGAGCACAATAGCGGTGCTGGTCAGCGGCCTTGTCATACTGATTGTTTCATCTTTCATACCTCAAATCATCTAAAAATCATGTCGATACTTGACAACAACCCCCAGTTGGCCAAACAGGTGGAGGCCGTGGCTGAAACAGCCTCCTACCTGTGGCAGAAAGGCTGGGCCGAGCGCAACGGAGGCAATATCACCATCAATGTCACCGAATATATGCCCGATGCGGCACGCACGATGCCTGCCATATCGCCTGCCGCGCCCATCGGGCTTACGTTGCCCAACCTGAAAGGATGCTTTTTCTTCTGTAAGGGAACAAACAAACGCATGCGCGACCTCGCACGCAAGCCTATGGAGAACAGTTCCATAATACGCATCACCGATGACTGCGCACATTACGAAATCATAGCCGACAACCCCGTGAAGCCCACATCGGAACTGCCGTCGCACCTTGCCGTACACAATTATCTTATCGGCAAAGGTTCTGACTATAAGGCGTCGCTCCACACACATCCCATAGAACTGGTAGCCATGTCGCACTGCAAGAAATTCCTTGAGAAAGATGTGGCATCGCGCCTGCTGTGGTCGATGATTCCCGAGACAAAGGCTTTCTGTCCACGGGGGCTCGGGGTGATTCCATACCAGTTGCCCGGCTCGAACCGTCTGGCCGAAGCTACTATCCGTGAACTTGGCGACTACGATGTGACCATGTGGGAAAAACACGGAGTGTTCGCCGTCGACACCGACATCCTGGCGGCATTCGACCAAGTGGATGTGCTCAATAAATCGGCGCAAATCTACATATGCGCCAAAAACATGGGCTTCGAGCCCGACGGCATGTCCGACGAACAGATGGCCGAAATGACACGCGCATTCAATCTTCCGAAATAACCGAAACAACAACCATGACACACAGCTACGGGTATTGTGACCGTCATTCCCGAATCAGAGGTTAAAGATCACATCTACTATAATATCCAGGGCGTCCGCGTAGCTCGTTCTACCACTCCCAGTATATATATCATGGATGGTAAAAAGAGTTATGTCCACTAATTATAGTTATTGATTGACTGCAAATTAAATTGAAACGTATGCCGCAGATGCTAATTTGCGGCATGCATTTCTTTTTATACACAGTCCTGAACCAGACTTTTTATTTGTAATCCGTTAAGATTATCATTACATTTGGACATATTTTTGAACTTGAAAAACCATCGAAAAACAAAAACATATTTTGCAATTATGAAATACCGTCATTTCATTGCTGCCGTAATGGCTTTTGTATGCGTATCGTTCACTCTGAGTGCAGAACTCAACATAGTGCCGCAGCCCCGCATTGCCACCGAGCAGACAGGCCACACCTCGCTCTCAGCCACACCACGTGTATATATAGATCCTGAGCTGGGCATCTCATATGAATATGTCGCCTCTCGATTTGCCGAAAAAGGCCTGAAAGCCATACCTGTCACCGCAAAATCAAAAGCCGCCATCAGTATCACCCTCAATCCTTCCGCCACAGGACACAAAGAGGGCTATACCCTCCGCTCTGCCAAAGGCAAGATTACAGCCGAAGCATCAGACCGCAACGGGGCACTGTATGCCCTGGAAACAATCAGTCAGCTCATATCGGAAAACAAAGGGAAATATGCAGTACCCGCATGCACCATAACCGACTGGCCCGAACTGGGCTGGCGCGACTATATGCTTGACGAATCGCGTCATTTCCACGGAAAGGATTTCGTGAAGAACATGCTCGACGAGATGGTGCGCCTGAAGATGAACACATTCCACTGGCACCTCGTCGACGATCCTGGATGGCGCATCGAGATTGACGCCTACCCACGCCTCACATCGGTAAGCTCCTGGGGCGATTACAGCAAATGGGACCGCACGGAGGAGGAATGGAGAGAGACATATCCCGAAAAGGAACGCGGATACTACACCAAAAGCGACATCCGCGAGATTGTGGCCTACGCCGCCGAACGCGGCATTCGCGTGATACCCGAAATCGAGATTCCTGGGCACTGCCATGCCGCGCTGACTGCCTATCCGGAGCTGGGGGCCACCTGCGACGACGGCTCATCGGCCGGATGGGATATATTCGATGTCACCAAACCTGAATACGACCGCTTTATCAAGGCCGTACTCGACGAGGTCACCGAGCTTTTCCCCTCGCGCATAGTCCATATCGGCGGCGACGAGGCCAACTATACACGCTGGCAGAAAAACTCCACTATAAACGAGTTTATGAAGCAGCATGGCCTCAAGTCATATTCCGACCTTCAGCTCCTGGCCGTCAACCGAGCCGCTGAATATCTTGCCTCAAAAGGCGTAGCCATAATCGGATGGAACGAAATCACCGGCGACAATGTGCACGACGACAAGAACTTCACGGAGCCCTCGGTGCAACTCAAGCCCGGCACGATAGTGCAGTTCTGGGACGGATCGCCGGAATTCGCCCGCAAGGCCATCGAGAAAGGCTACGACCTTGTGAACTCCGATCGATTTTACACCTATCTCGACTACTCATATGAGACCACACCGCTTGAAAAAGCCTATTCGTTCAACCCCGTTTTCGAGGGTCTCACACCCGAGCAAAGAGCTCACGTGATAGGCACCGGATGCCAGATGTGGAACGAATTCACACCCACCGACGCCCGCGTGTGCTACCAGACCTTCCCCCGCATAGCAGCCTGCGCCGAGAGCGGTTGGACACCCGCCGAAAACAAGGATCTTGATTCATTCCGGCGCCGCATTGCCCCTACCGAACAGCAATGGAAGCAGAAGGGCTACATCACCGACCAGCCCACCTATTCCTCCGTAAAATAAGCCACACTCTCAATCGCGGTCGAGGAAAAAGCGTGGGATGTTGCAGATGAAAAGGTCGGGATTGTCAAGGGCCACGCTGGCCTTCATGAGGTTATCTATTGTGATGTCGCCTATCACATAGCTGTGCGACTCCGACTGGTAACGCTCATGAATTTCATCGAAATCGAAAGTCTCTATCTGTGAGGGGTGTTTATAGCGCAGGTAGACCCTCAGCTGCACATCGGTGGTGTAGGACGGCAGGCCCACATAATGCATTTTTTTGTACTCATAGCGATAGCCGTGCAGACGGGCCATAACATCGCTCAGTATCGAGGATGCCGTGGGGAGGCTGCCCGCGCCCTTGCCGAACATAAACTGGCGGTCGTAACACTCGCCGCGTATCACCACGCCGTTGTATTCGTCGTCGACGCTGTAGATATATTTCGACGGCGATACGAATTCGGGCATCACGAACAGAGTGAAGCGGTCGTCGGCCACTTTCACCACCTGCGCCACAAGCTTTATCTTCACGCTTTTCTCGCGGGCATAGCGAATATCGTCGTCGGAGATATTGGCGATTCCGGCGGTGAATACCTCGTCGGGGTCGACATACACGCCCAGAGCGTGCACAGTGATAATCACGAGCTTGAACAGCGAGTCGTAGCCCTGGATGTCGAATGTGGGGTCGCTCTCGGCGAATCCGAGGCTCTGCGCCTTGGCAAGAGCGTCGTGGTAGCTCTCCCCGTGGTCGAACACACGCGACAGAATATAGTTCGACGAACCGTTGAGTATGCCTTTCACCTCAAGCAGAAGGTCGTTGTCGTAATACTCCTCGAGATTGCGTATCACCGGAATAGAGCCGCACGACGAGGCATCGTAGAGCAGAGCCGTGTTGTAACGGTTCTGCAACTCGATAAGCTCAGGGAGATGCCTGGCTATCATGGCCTTGTTGCCCGACACCACTGGGATGCCGCGGCGGAGCGCCTCGGTCACGAGCCTGTAGGATGCCTCGGCATCGTTGATTACCTCCACGATGAGGTTCACCTCGGGGTCGTTGAAGATATCATCGGGATTGTCGGTGAGCACGCCCGGAGGCACGGCCACTGGGCGCTGTCGGGTGATGTCGCGCACACATATGTGGCTTATCTCGGCATGCGCATTGCGTGCGTTGGCTATCACATGCACTATGCCGCGGCCCACGACGCCCAGGCCGAAGAGTCCAATCTTTATCTGTTTCATAGTTTCAAAAAGTCGTTAAGCAGTGAGTTGAGCTGTCCGTGTTCCACAAGGAAACCATCGTGGCCGAAGTCGGAATGGATTTCGGCATATCGGGCGTGCGGAAGCATGGCGGCAAGCAGCCGCATCTCAGCGGGAGTGAAGATTATGTCGGTGGAGAGGCCTATCACCATAGCAGGCATATCCACCCGGGCGAGAGCCGCCTCCACACCCCCCCGGCCGCGCCCCACATCGTGAGTGTCGAACGAGTCGAGAATCGACACATAGGAGTAGGCGTTAAACCTCCGACACAACTTGTCGCCCTGATGGCGCTGATAGGTGCACGCACGGTGCGGCACATCGGGTGTCTGTCCCTCGGGGTCATGCTGTGTGAGGTTGTAGCCCATCGGACCACGGTAAGTGAGCAATCCTATGGCACGTGCGGCCGCCATACCCTTCATGCCGGCGGCAGGGGATGGCTCTCCATAGGTGCTGTCGGCGAATATGGCCATGCGCTGTGTCTCGTCGATGGCTATGGTCCAAGGCGAAGCTTTGGCATCAGTAGCTATAAGCACCAGGCGTCTGAATCGCTCTGGCTGCTGCACAGCCCACTCTATGGCCTGGAATCCGCCCACGGAGCTGCCCACAAGTGCAGCAATAGTGTCTATGCCGAGATGATCGGCCAGGCGACGGTGTGCCGCCACTATGTCGCGCATGGTCAGCCGTGGAAAATCCCCGTAATAAGGGTGCCCGGTAGCGGGATTGACCGACAGCGGACCTGTGGTGCCGTAGTGCGAACCGAGGATGTTGGCACACACCACAAACCACCTCCCGGGGTCGAGAAATTTACCCACCTCAACCGTATGTGGCCACCAGTCGGCCACATCGCTGTTGGCCGTGAGGGCATGGCACACCCACACCACATTATCGCGGGTCTCGCTGAGGGTGCCGTAAGTATGGTAGGCAATGTCAAGCTCCGGCAGCGCACCGCCAAGCTCGAGTTTCAAAGGTTCATTTGAATGGAATATTTTCATCATAGACCGGCTTTTTCAAATGCCTGCGAGAAATCGGCGATGATATCCTCCACATCCTCCAGGCCGAGCGATATGCGCAGCAAAGTGGGTGTGACGCCGGCCTGCCTCAGGTCGACCTCGCTGAGCTGCTTGTGAGTGGTGGAGGCGGGATGTGTCACCACTGTTATCGAATCGCCGATCATGGTCATGTGGGCGGCGAGCTGCAGCGCCTCCACAAAGCGCACTGTGGAATCCACATCGCCCTTAAGCTCGACATTGAGCACAGCCGAGGAACCGAAACGGAAATATTTGGCAGCATTGGCATGCGAAGGATGGTTGTCGAAGCCCACGTAGCTTATCGAGCTCACCTTGTCGCTGCCGCGGAGGAACTCGGCCAGACGGCGGGTAGACTCCACCTGATGGCGCACACGCAGCGACAGGGTCTCGAGTCCAAGCAACATCAGATAACTGTCGAAAGGCGACGGGCACGCACCCAAATCACGCAGGCCGTCGACACGGCACTTAACTATGAAAGCCTGGTTGCCGAATGTCTCCCAAAAGTTCAGGCCGTGGTAACCCTCTGAAGGAGCATCTATGCTCTCGACTCCGCTCCAGTCGAAGTTGCCGCCGTCCACTATGATACCACCCATGGCCGTGCCATGGCCGTTGATCCATTTCGTAGCTGAATCGACCACAATGTTGGCACCCCAGTGGAATGGATTGCACAGATATCCGCCGGCGCCGAAGGTATTGTCGACCACAAACGGGATGTGCCGGCTTGCAGCAAGTTTTCCGAGCCCCTCGAGGTCAGGCACGGCACAGGTGGGATTGCCCATGCTTTCTACGAACAGCGTCCGCGTACGGCTGTCGATAAGCTCCTCAAAATCGGCAGGCGACGGAGTGGCGGCTATGCGTACCTCGATGCCGAGGCGCTGCAGGGTGTGGCGAAATTGGTTGTAGGTGCCTCCGTAGAGGTAGGGCGACGCCACGATGTTGTCGCCCTTGGAGGCGAGGGCCGTGATGGCAATTAGAATCGCTGACATGCCCGAAGATACCGCCAGCGCGCCCGAACCGCCATAGAGAGCGGCGATGCGCTCCTCATAGGCCGAGGTGGTGGGGTTCTGCAGGCGTGTATAGATGTTGCCCGGCTGCGACAGCTCGAAAAGGTCGGCGGCATATCCGCAGGAGGGGAAGCGGTAGGCTGCCGTGGGATGGATGCCTATGCCACGCGAACAGGTAGGGTCCGTTTTGTCGAGGCCAGCATGAATCTGCAAGGTGTCGAAATGCAAGTTTTTTAAGTCCATAATTGCGGAAGGTTAAAAACGAAACGACCGGCGAGGCTGATGCCGCACCGGTCGCTTGTGTATAAGGGATTGAAAAAAGTTTCTCACACAATCACACCGGAACGGCACGTGGCCATCATCATGCACATGCACATCACCATCATGGCCATGCCCTTGAGCGCGGCTGCCGATGTGTGATATGTAGTGTCTGTAGTAATCATATGACCGTTGTTTCGGTGTTTGATGCCACAAAGTTAAGGATTGATTCCCGAACAACCAAATTTCATTGCGGGGTTTCCGAAAAATTTTCCCCGGCTTGCTCAGCCCTACTCTCAACCGGCACCGGCAAAAACAGCCGCAGGCACCTTCTTCGCGAAGAAGAGGATGCCTGCGGGGAGTGTTTACCTATTCTCTAAAAATTGAATCAGAGCTGGGGACCTGCAGCTACGAGAGCCTTGCCAACGGCATTGTTCTCATACTTCTTGAAGTTCTTGATGAAGCGTGCTGCGAGATCTTTAGCCTTAACCTCCCACTGTGCGGGATCTGCGTAAGTGTCGCGGGGGTCGAGGATGTTGGGGTCCACACCGGGAAGAGCTGTAGGAATCTCGAAGTCGAAGATGGGGAGCTTCTTGGTGGGTGCGGAAAGGATAGCGCCGTCGAGGATATCGTCGATGATGCCACGTGTATCCTTGATAGAGATGCGCTTGCCTGTGCCGTTCCAACCTGTGTTCACGAGGTAAGCCTTAGCACCGCTCTTCTCCATGCGCTTAACGAGTTCCTCGGCATATTTTGTGGGGTGGAGCTCAAGGAAAGCCTGGCCGAAGCAAGCCGAGAAGGTAGGAGTGGGCTCTGTGATGCCGCGCTCTGTGCCGGCGAGCTTGGCGGTGAAGCCGCTCAGGAAGTAATACTTGGTCTGCTCGGGTGTGAGAATCGACACGGGAGGAAGCACTCCGAATGCGTCGGCCGAGAGGAAGATTACATTCTTTGCAGCAGGACCTGCGCTGATAGGCTCAACGATGCTCTCGATGTGGTTGATGGGGTAGCTTACGCGGGTATTCTCGGTAACGCTCTTGTCCTTGAAGTCGATTTTGCCGTCTTTGTCAACGGTAACGTTCTCGAGGAGGGCGTCGCGTGTGATGGCGTTGTAGATGTCAGGCTCGCTCTCTTTGTCGAGGTTGATGACCTTGGCATAGCAGCCACCCTCGAAGTTGAACACGCCGTTGTCGTCCCAGCCGTGCTCGTCGTCGCCGATAAGAAGACGCTTGGGGTCGGTGGAAAGAGTGGTCTTGCCTGTGCCGGAGAGACCGAAGAAGATAGCGGTGTTCTTGCCTTCCTTGTCGGTGTTGGCCGAGCAGTGCATCGAAGCGATACCCTGCTGGGGCAGATAGTAGTTCATCATCGAGAACATACCTTTCTTCATCTCACCACCGTACCATGTGTTGATGATAACCTGCTCGCGGCTTGTGGTGTTGAACACAACAGCTGTCTCGGAGTTGAGGCCGAGCTCCTTGTAGTTCTTGACCTTGGCCTTGGAAGCGGTGTAGACCACGAAGTTGGGCTTGAAGTCCTTGAGTTCCTCCTCGGTGGGAGCGATGAACATGTTGGTCACGAAGTGAGCCTGCCATGCCACCTCCATGATGAAGCGCACAGCCATGCGGGTATCCTTATTGGCGCCGCAGAAGCGGTCAACCACATAAAGCTTCTTGCCTGAGAGTTCCTTGACGGCGATTTCCTTGACAGCCTTCCATGTCTCTTCGGTCACGGGCTTGTTGTCGTTGGGATATTCTTCGGTTGTCCACCATACTTTGTCCTTCGAGTTGGCGTCGAGAACAATGAACTTGTCTTTAGGCGAACGGCCGGTGTAAACGCCGGTCATCACATTCACTGCGCCGAGCTCAGTGACAACGCCTTTCTCGAAACCTTCGAGAGAGGGGTCAGTCTCGTCTTTGAACAGCTGCTCGTAGGTGGGGTTGTAAATCACCTCTTTAACATCGGTGATACCATACTGCGACAAATCGATCTTGCTCATGTCTTAGTAATATTTAAGTTGTTGTTTTTGAATTGTTTAATTTCTTGCATCATGTGCTTAGCACACTGCTGCCACTTTTTCAGCTCCACGCTGCGGCGGCCAGCTATGCCTTGTTTTCCGAGTGCAAAGTTACTCACTTTTTTTTAATCACAAATATGTTATTACGGAAAAATTTCCGTAATAACATATTTTTAGATTTTCGGATAAAATTTTCATCATATTAGAGAAAGACGAGGCTTTGCGTCCACCTGACCGGGAGGGTCACGTAAGTGCATGATTACCTGCGGCACAAGTGTAAACAGCCCATGGCGGCAAAAGGTTCAGATGCCCTCGAAAAATCCTACCATTCGAAGCCCATCGTCACACCAAGGGCATTGAGGGTGAGGTCCGACGACTGATAGTACCAGTAGCGCGATGTGGTGAGCTGATAGCTCACACCGATATTGAGCGCCTGCTTGGGATTGCTGTCGCTCAGCGGTATGCGCAGCCCCAGAGCCGGCTTAAGATAGAAGCACTCGGAGCGCGTCATGTAACCGTCGCCGATTTCGAGATAGTTGTCGCTCACAAGGAAAGTGGCGCCCACGCGCAAGTCAAAGAAAAAACCGACGCTTTTGGGCGAGCCAAAGTTGAAACGGAAGTCAGTAAACAGCGGTATCAGCCATCCAGTCTTTGAGCGACCGCGCGAGGGGTCTATGCTCCAGGAGTCTTGTTCCGGGTCGTCCCAGCCGTCGAAACTGTGCTGCGGATTGGTGAACATGGCCTCCACGCCGGCGCCTATGCCCATGAAAAACCAATCGGCATAGCGAAATCCTTGCGTGGTGGTGATTTCGAAGATGTCGGCGTTGCGGTCGCCAAGCCCCTTGAGATACGACACATCCACATATCCCTTATAGTTGAAACTGCCCGACAGAGCCGGCTGAATGAGTTGGCTCACCTGATTGGCAATCGCATAATACTGTGCACTTGCCATAGCCGCACTTCCTGACGCCATCATAATGGCAATAACAATTTTATTAAATACTTTCATAATTGTAGGAGTATGTAAGAGGCTCTCAAACCCGTGTGGGAATGCAGTAGTTACCATCCGCCTGAGCTGCATTATTATATAATTATAACCCACGCGATGCCCGAATGTTCTTCAGCTACTAAAAAATGCTAATATAGGTGCGGAATCACCGCGGAATTTTGTAATTTTGCGGTGAAAACGCATATTCGGGCCGCACCCGTCGCTTATCCTTCGGAACCGGCACGACAGTGCTTTCAGCTGCAAGAACAACCCTTTTATTAACTAACATGGTAAGCTATAAAGACTTAGGCCTCGTGAACACCCGCGAGATGTTTGCCAAGGCCATCAAAGGAGGTTACGCCATTCCCGCGTTCAACTTCAACAACATGGAGCAGCTTCAGGCCATCATCAAGGCCGCTGCCGAAGAGAAATCGCCCGTAATCCTTCAGGTTTCGAAGGGTGCCCGCAACTACGCCAACGCTACCCTGCTCCGCTATATGGCACAGGGTGCTGTAGCCTACGCCAAAGAGCTCGGCTGGGAGCATCCCCAGATTGTGCTTCACCTCGACCACGGCGACAGCTTCGAGCTTTGCAAAGATTGCATCGACAACGGCTTCTCTTCAGTGATGATCGACGGCTCACACCTTCCCTATGAGGAGAACGTAGCCCTCACAAAGAAAGTTGTTGACTACGCACATCAGTATGATGTAACCGTAGAAGGTGAGCTCGGCGTGCTCGCAGGTGTTGAGGATGAGGTTTCGTCCGACCACCACACCTACACCGACCCCGAAGAGGTTATTGACTTCGCAACCCGCACAGGCTGCGACTCGCTCGCCATCTCGATCGGCACCAGCCACGGCGCTTACAAATTCACTCCCGAGCAGTGCACACGCGACCCGAAGACCGGCCGCCTCGTGCCCCCGCCACTGGCATTCAACGTGCTCGACGCCGTTATGGAGAAACTCCCCGGCTTCCCCATCGTGCTCCACGGATCCAGCTCCGTGCCCCAGGAATATGTCGACACCATCAACAAATATGGCGGCAAGCTTCCTGATGCCATCGGTATCCCCGAAGAAGAACTCCGCAAGGCTGCCAAGAGCGCCGTTTGCAAAATTAACATCGACTCCGACAGCCGTCTGGCCATGACAGCTGCTGTGCGCACCGTATTCCACGACAAACCCGGCGAATTCGATCCCCGCAAGTATCTCGGCCCGGCTCGCGACGAAATGGAGCGCCTCTACAAGCACAAGATTGTAAACGTGCTCGGCTCCAACGGCAAAGCTGAATAAGCCCAACACCGAAAACTACTGAACAACCACAGGCTGTGTCGTAATTAAAACCTTACGGCACAGCTTTTTTCATCCACGCAACCGCTCCCTCATCTATCCTTTAAATCTGAATTAAGGCCTGCAAACTCACTTCAACAATTTGTATTCCTTATTATCACCCAATATGCCCATCTGATGAATGGCAATCCGGTTTAGTCTAACAAGCCGCTCGCTTTGCGGCATACCCTGCTCGATGAAAACGGCATTCAGATTCTCCATATTCGACAGGCATATCAATTCATTAACTGAAGCATAGTCACGAATATTTCCTTTCAAATCTGGGTTTGCGTCACGCCATTGCTTTGCAGTCAGTCCAAACATCGCCACATTTAATACATCTAATACATCCGCTTCGTTGGCATAGATTATGTTTGCCTGTGCTTTTGTAACCTCGGCGGGAATAAGGTTCTGTTTGATTGCATCAGTATGTATGCGATAGTTTATTTTTGACAACTCACGTTTTGCAGACCAACCAAGCGCCTTCTGTTCCTCGGCTTTAAGCCTCTGAAACTCTTTTACTATGTATAATTCAAATTCAACCGAAATCCAGCTCGCGAATTTAAACGCAATATCTTTATGAGCAAAAGTACCACCAAAACGCCCGGACTTTGAGATTAATCCTATTGCATTAGTCGTTTCAATCCACTTCTTTGGAGAGAGTGTAAAGGCATTGGGTCCAGCCTCTTTTCTAAACCCCTCGAATTCGAGGGGATTAAAATCAGGGTTATACAAGCTTTCCCAAATACCGAGAAACTCTATTGTGTTACGATTACGCATCCAATTGCCAATGACAGCGTTTGGATCATCGCTTTTATGCCGGGCAAGGTCTGTAATCGACACATAGTCCGCACCATCCTTATTTATGATGGTGATATTCGTGTTCTGAACCGTGATTTTTGCCATTTATATATATATATGTTTATTTATCCGGCAAAGTTAACGAATTTGTTTTAAGAGCAATTTGTTTTCCGGGACGTCAGACGGGCGCTTGCAGTTTGCGAATGAGTATATTGCAGAGTGCGCATCGCACCTTAAGATGCCCCAAAAGGCAAAATAAAAAGATTAGGCTATGCCATTGCGGGATTCCGTTATAGCATAGCCTATTCCATTTATCTCGTTTTCACAGCCCTAAGAAGACATCAGAGCAGTGACATAGATTACGGCCGGCGAATTAGCTGTCTTTGCGGCGCTCGAGCTGGTGCTCCAGGGCCTCGAGAGCCACATCGATGGCTTCCTCGAAAGTGTCGGCGGTCTTGTCGGCAACGTATTCGCCCTGGGGCATGATAACCTTCACCACAGCCACCTTGTTCATTTTGCTTTCTGGCTTTACCACGGTGAGCTTGAAGTCGATGGTGGTCACTGCGGGATAGCGTCGCGTCAGGCGCTCTGCTTTTTTATTGATAAAGGCCACGAGCTTGTCGGTGGCGTCGAAATTGATGCTTTGAATTTTTACTTCCATGGTCATTCCTCCTTTTTTTGAATTTGTGCGCGGGGGTGCGCAAGTTGGTAATTCTGTTGAAGTTCACGATAAGTGACATGAGTGTATACCTGAGTGGTGGCAAGCGACTTGTGCCCGAGCAGACGCTGCACCGACGGGAGGTCGGAACCACCGTTGAGCATATCGGTGGCAAACGAGTGGCGCAGCGTGTGCGGCGACTGTCGCGATGCCAGCGTGTGGCCCTCCAGAGCCGATTTCACCACTCTCTCCACGAGCATGGGATAGAGCGGGAGGCCGTCGGGGCGCACCAGCAGGGTGTCGGTGGTTTGCAGACCCGTTTCCCGTGCCCGCACCTGCCGATATACCTCCACCACTTCGGCAAGCTCTCTGCCAAATGGTATCAATCTTTCTTTATTACGTTTTCCAAGCACCTTTAGTTCGCCCTTGGCAGTGTCCACATCGGCGTCGCGCAGCCCTATGAGCTCGGCGCGGCGCATGCCGGAGGTGTAGAGCATCAGCACAATCAGATAGTTGCGCAGCCCGGTAAAATCTTCGGGCAAAGGTGTGTCGCCGCCGGGCTCTCCGAGTATTTCCTCCATTTCCGACTCGCGCACATACACCGGCAGAGTGCGCGGAGTCTTTGCCACCGGCACATCGGCCACCGGATTGGATTTCAACCCGTAGTGGCGCATCATATATTTGAAAAAAGTGCTTAGCCCCGAGAGCTTTTTGCGGATGGTTCGGTGCGACATCCCCCGGTCGGCCAGATTCAGCACCCAGTTGCGCACATCGGCGGCTGTAACCGCCTGCGCGAGTGCATCACCGTTACCACCGTTTTCAGCCATGCGGTCGAGCGCCGCGTCGAGGGTTTCCGCCTTGTCGCCGGTCACGAACGCAGCGAACTCCCTGAGGTCTGTGCCATAGGTGTTCACCGTAGCCTCCGAGTAGTTGAGCTCCCCCCGAAGATATGTGAGAAACCGGTCGATCATAAGCTTTGGTATGTTATGATTTCACGAAGATACGGTCTGCGGCGCGCTTTTCCAAATTTTCTCACAAAAATTTTTACAAATTATTTTCCCCGCGATTACAGGCATTACATTATTTTGCCATCAGAATCTCACGAACCGGGCCATATAGCACTGGATTCGACACCAGGATGGAATTCCTGCGGTCGGTGCGTATCGGCTCCACGATGCATCCGGCCTCACGGGTTATGAGCTGCCCTGCAGCCACATCCCACCGGTTGAGGTTCAGTTCCCAGTAGGCATCGAAAAATCCTGCGGCCGTATAGCAGAGGTCTATCGCCGCAGAACCCATGCGCCTGATGGCCCGCACGCGCAGCGCCATGCGGCATATTTCAGCGAGATTGTTGTCCGCATTATCGTTGCGGTCATAGGGCACCCCCGTGGCAAGCACGGCTTTAGACAGCCGGTCCTTCAAAGAGCAGCGTATCGCTTTGCCGTTGAGCCACGCGCCCATGCCTTTCACGGCATAGAAACATTCGCCGAGATAGGGCGCGAACACCACGCCAAGCACAGCTTCGCCGTCGTGCTCCAGCGCAATCGACACACAGAATGCCGGCAGCCCGGCGGAAAAGTTGGTGGTGCCGTCGAGCGGGTCAATCACCCAGCGCCATTCCCTGTCCTCATGGTCGGCGCCCGACTCCTCGGCGATGATACCGTGCGACGGATAATGCCGATGAATGTAATCGACAATCGATGCCTCCGCCTCGCGGTCGGCCACCGTCACCACATCGCTGTCGTTCAGCTTGGTCGATTGCTCGAGACTGTCCCTGCGAAAATACCTCATATGTATCCCTCCGGCCTTTTCGGCCATGGCGAACGCCGCCGAAAGCAGCGACCTGTATTCCCCGCAACCGTCGGGGAGCCACTTCATCAAATCCATGTCCGACTATAATATTGGTAACTATACGCAAAAACCACGGCGCGTCAGCCCTCATCGGGCTGTCGCGTCGCGTTATATGCGTGTCGATAATAAGTTGCTTACAGAGACCGAGGATAAAATAACGCACATTTCCGCTGCCGATACACCGGCCGCGGCACCGCGCCCCGGAGACAATGGATGAAGCCGCGCTCGCGCGACCCCTTTCACGCCATTATTATTCCTCTGTGAGGCGAAGCTTCTGCACGTAAATAGCCTTCATCATCTTCTTGCGGTTGGTGACGGAGGGCTTTTCGAATGCCTGACGGCTGCGGAGCTCTTTCACGATGCCGGTCTTTTCGAATTTACGCTTGAATTTCTTGAGAGCTTTCTCGATGTTGTCGCCTTCTTTAACTTGTACGATAATCATTTTTTAGATACGTGATTTTTATGTTTTATTTTTTTGTTTTTCAAACATTTGAGCCACCCGTCAGCCGCGTGGCGTCACATCGGGGCACAACGCATGCCGCCGATTTAGCGGGGCAAAATTACGGATATTTTTCATATCACGCAAATTTTCAACAATTTTTCCCGCAAATTCCCACACCGGTTCCTTGCGACTTATGGAAGGTCACTCACAGATTTAGTGTGTCATGTTCGTTTATTTTGAAAAAGGAGTGTGAAGCCAAACCGACTTCACACTCCAGTCAATAATCATTCGACATGTTCAAAGGAGCCATCGATATTGCGCCGCCAGGTATCGCCATGATCATCACGGATTTTACCGAAACCAACATCACGCGCCTTGCGGTTGAACATCTCACCATCTACGCTGATTTCAAATTCATCGTCATTGGAGCTACTTGAAAAGGAGGCATCACTCGAGGAAGAAGATGATGATGAAGAACTCCCGCTACCGGAGAGAGCAGCTCCAATTATATAGAAAAACATAACGATAATGAGTATGCCGAACAATATCACAGAGCCTGCCGCTCCTATAAGCGCTCCCACCACACAAGAGAAGGCCATAAAAGCCATTTTGCCAATCATCTGACCCACACCCGTGTTATGAAATGTCGAATAGACCATAGAACCGAACATCACAATCGCCACAAGTGAGACACCTGCATAAATGATGCCTTCCATGCGGAAAGAAAGATCAAAGATACCTGCGATAAAACCCCATGCTGTGGCAAGCGCACCTATCGCGGTGCAGGCATACAAAAAGATAACACCACTTGCCTCCTCGTCATCGGTATCGCCATTTCCGAAAAAACGATGCTCAATTGACGGAAATTTTTTAATGAAATAAAAGCCTGCCACAACGGCGATTATCATCGTAATTATAGTAGATAGCATAATATCAGAGATTTAAGGTTGTTTTAGCTATAATCGAGAGAGTTACAATCATGAGTACCATCACTGCAGTGACACCGATAAAGACGCGATTGCAGACCAACGCCTTGAACGAAGGTCCGTCATCCTCGCCTTCCACAGCTGGAGATGTATATTTGAAAAGCATCCACCAGGCACCGACTAAAAAAATACTTACGATAAATGCAAAGTATGTCATCTCCGAGGCAAAAGATCCAACAATATTCAATGGCAGGTAAGTAGCGAAAAGCATGCCGAGATTGACAAGGTTCAAGGTCACGATAAGAGACACGGCACCATAGTTGATACCGTCATTCCAGCAGATGGCCAGCATGCCGAGGAACAGGATAAAAAATCCGATAACACGCAGCATCGGCTCTCCATACTCACTCAAAGCCGTGCCGTAAAGAACGTTGTTCATAAACGGAATCAAATAAATCGAGAGAATGCTGAAAATGGTGTAGGCACCGACAAACCACCCGAACCAACGGAATGACTTCTGCGGCATACGCGTCAACCGCCAGCACCCGATAAGCCATAGCAAAAGATACAAAAAATAATAACCGATATTGACGACTCCCAGATATCCTGAGCGATAAAGGCCAGATGCTCCGAACAGAATGAAGGCAGTATACCCTAAATTCAAAATAAGAATCGTCATTATCAACCATTTGGCACGCTTGAACTCCTTGATACCAGTTCCACTCTCTGCAGAAGGCGTCACAAGGCAAGTTTCTGACGAAATAACATTTGTTTTATCCATGGAATTATAAACGGTTAGAAGATTTTTTACACTCGATTTCAATAGATGGGCACATTACGGAAATTGATAGAGCTTGAGGACATATGGTATGTCGAATTGGGATATGCATATACACCAAGAGTCAGATTAAACTCTTTTGCGCTTTCGCTCACACCGTCAATCGTTACCGAGCCCCTGACAGCCGGCCCCTCGGGGAAAGAAGCGGTTATCACATTAGCACCGGTTGTGGTCTTGTTGCTGAAGGTCATGGCCGGATAAGGATACTCAGTTCCGTCATCGGTCCACACCACACTACGTGTGCCGCCCTGTATAAGCGATATCGATTTAGGAGGATACACCCGCCAGTCGTTGACCGTGCCAAGACCGTTGTTGGTAAGCGTGTATTCGAATGTCACTGTCGATCCATACCGATGGCAACTTACAATTTTGGGAGACACACGCGAGTCGCATGTCGTGACCTTCGCCTTTGAGTAATCCTCATCGGCGGGGTCGTCGCCACTCCCGCCGTTTTCTTTTTCAACAGTTACAGTAATCTGAATTGTCTCGAACTCACCCTCGACACCTACGATAAATACTCCATAGGTATCATTGAGTTGTGAACGATCAACTGTAAAAGTTATATCCTTTTCTCCTCTGGCGGGGATAGTTCCGCTTTTAGCCGACATCGCAAGCCATGCCGGCAATTTATAATCAGAGGTCTCAAACAGATGCCACTCGGCAGGTTTATTGCTGCGGTTGGCGAGAGTGAGCGGGCGTGTTGTGGCGTTAAGTCCGAAATTAATCTCTGTTGTCGAAACCGAAACCTCGACAGCAGTTGACACCGGAGTCAATGAGAACGCCTCCTCTACTGTGGCACCGCCTCCAATATATACATTTTTCGTCATCGTCTCAAATCCATCGGCAGTCACTTCAAATTTATAGTTGCCCGGCGTAAGACTCTCTATGGTGAAATTGCCATAGGCATTGCTTTTCGCCATCACGCCTTTCTCCGCATCAGATATAGTGGCTCCGGACACAGGTGTCATATCCTCGCCGTTGACCACATGACCTATGATTTTACCATAGACCGGATTTTCATTGCCGCCGCTGACATTATTGACCAACACACTGATGGATTTCGCAGCTCCACCCGAAGAGACATTAAAGCTCGTGCTCACCGACTTTCCCTCGGGAATGGCATTGCGGTTGACAATCACCTTTACCACATTAGCCATACCCTCTTCCAGAGTGCCCTCGTTGGGTGTGACTATGAGCCAATCTACAGTGATAAGGTTGATATTCCATTTTATCGGTCCATTCTCTCCCACATTCCTTATCTCGAACGTAAGCTCGTTGATGCCTTTGTCGAAAGTGAGGGAGGATGTCGACAGCTTTAGATTGTTCATAAGCGACTCGCCTTTGAGCGCTATATCCGTACGCGCAGTCTCTCCGATATTCACCATTACATGCGACGACGCAGAAGTATAGCCTTTCAATTCGGCCATAACGGTATAAGAACCGCTTTCAAGCGAAGTAAAGGCAAAGTTTCCCGACTCATCGGTAGTTATCGAACGGGAACCTGGTGTCAAAGATACACGTACCCCTGCGAGAGGTTCATGAGTGGAGTAATCGTATACGCGGCCTGATATACCGCCGAACGCAGGGTCTTCATCGCTCGAGCAAGAAGAGATGGCCGCCGTAGCCAGGATGATAAAAAGATATTTTAAATATTTCAGCATGATATGTTTGATGTCAAAAATAATGAGATAATGCGATTGAAAATTAAAAAGTGAGATTTGCCGACAATGCCACGGATCCGTCGGCATCTACTGTTGGCAACAAAGAGTATTGTTTCCCTCGACCATAGTTATGTACCACGATTCTCTCGGCGCCCGGTGCAACAAGCGCGTCAATAAGGTTATAGATATAAAGTGCGGCTGTGGCACCGATGCATATATTTCTTCCGGTAGTCCAGTGGTCGCGTTTCGTTCGATAGGATTTTATCAGCGACGCGTCATGCGTGTGATTGATTTTCTTTACATAGTCGGCACGCTGATTGTCGGTAACCACAATACCCACGGCACATATGGCCGTGGCTCCAAGTATTGTGCAGCCTTTGAGAGTCGAGCCTTTGTAAATCTGTCCCCAGCCGGGTATCAGCATAGACCTCCAGAATCCTCGGGCCCCGTAATGGCGGGTCAGCGACACATTATCGAACAGCGGCGGTCGGTCAAGCTCCGATTTTGCATAAGCGGCGGTATAACAATACTCCCCTCCACGCTGTTCCCAATATTCAGCAACCTTTTCTATATAGAGTGTCTGTTCCGACCCTTTCACATCAGCGCGATGTTCACTGTCTACATCATATGTCTCAGTGAGTTTCCCGTTGACCCAATGCTGGTTCAACTTGCGTTTCGAAGAACTTTCTGTCACGACAACCACACCGTTTTTCAATCCGGATGTACCGACAATCTGGTCGAGAGTCTGCGCGCGGGCACCTTCAAGCGACGACGATATAGCCGAGTGCATTTCATAACGGAATGTGTTGTTTGTCGGAGTCGGCATACCGTTAAGCCACCTGGGCTTGGGAGACGAGGAATTCTGCGCCATACCATCCATGGCCATAAAAACGATTATGGCCATCATGGTGATTATACGTAGTCTCATGATTTACTCGCCTTCTTCCGCCGTTTGATTAAGCTTCTCGCGGTATTCTTTGAGACTCTGTTCATTTTGTTTGGCAAAACGGTCACGGTCGAACTGCAATCCCAAAAATCCGTCGCGGCTCAGCTCATTGGCAAGTTTTTTGCTGAGGTTGTTGTCGGAGAGGCCGGTCTCGATGCACACATAAATCTGCACCTGACCATTGTCGAGGTCATACACTGAGCGTTTTATAATACGGGAGTCTTTCGACACATTCACAGAGAATCTGCTTGTAACCGATTCATAAAGCGTTGCGCTCGTGTTGTCGAGATTGATATTGCCGTTGCGTGTGTAATTGCTTGCTGCCGACTCAAGCGCCGATTTAAGCAACACCGACATACGCTCCTGCGCCACCATAATAGCCTGGTCCATTACAGCGCTTTCAACAAATCCGACGGCATCACCGTAAGAACGCAGATGATCACTTTTCTCAAGTGCCAGCAATACTGTGGCGTCTTCTTCGCGAAGTGTACGTTTAGGGCGTTGGGCATATTGCTGTGCCTCCGCAGGTTCTGCAGCTACAGGAGCTGCCGGCCGCCCAGTCTCGACAGCTGCTTTTTGTTGTTGCGCGAGAAATTGCTGATACTGATAGTCGCCGGCACCTGCCGCAGGTTGTTTAGACGAGCCACATGAGGTCAAAGATAATGCTGCAATTGCGACAGCACACGTGAAAAGAGTTGTTTTCATAGCGAAGCCTATGATTAATGATTGGAAAAACCGGCGGCCCCGTACCGGATTGATAAAAAACAAAAGCGGGAGCCTTCATTGTTGCTCGCTCTCGCTGTTCATGGCCTTTCCACGTGCCTCTCCTATTGAGACCGAGCAACGAGGGCGCATGGTAATAAACCTGTGTAAGCAGAATAAAAATCTTACCTTTGCAGATATAAACAAACTGCAATGGAAAAG
>CAKTFH010000010.1 GCA_934555895.1 uncultured Muribaculaceae bacterium
CCGAGGTAATGAAAAAAGACCGACAGCTTGTCGAAGCCGCCGGCCTTGATATTACGCCCAACTCTGGGATTTTATAGCTTAAAAATCACCTTCTCCGGATTTTCGTCACAAATATAACAATAATTGGAATAGCCAAACGCGCGTTTGCAATTTTTAACTAAATAAATTTCAAACTGCAATGTGACGGCATATAAAAACTACGGCTGAAACCGACGCCTTCACAGGTTATCGGTTCCGGCCGTAGCCATTTATCAAATTCTCAGTAAAAATCAGTTTTCAGCGGACTGCTCCTCTGCCGATTCGGCAAGAGCAGCCTCGACTTCCTCGCGTGAGCCTACCACAAGACGCTCGTACTGGCGGAGACCTGTACCGGCGGGGATGAGGTGACCGCAGATCACGTTCTCCTTCATACCCTCGAGATAGTCGGTCTTGCCGTTGATTGCGGCTTCGTTGAGCACTTTGGTGGTCTCCTGGAAGGAGGCTGCCGACATGAACGACGAAGTCTGCAGAGCGGCGCGGGTGATACCCTGAAGTATCTGCTCGGAGGTGGCGGGCACGGCATCACGCACTACAACAGTGCGGAGGTCGCGGCGCTTCAGAGCCGAATTCTCGTCGCGGAGCTTGCGGGCAGTGATTATCTGGCCGGGCTTGAGATTCTCGCTGTCGCCGGCGTCTACCACCACTTTCTTGCCCCAGATGCGGTCGTTCTCGTCCATGAAGTCGCGCTTGTCGACCACCTGCTGCTCGAGGAACGCGGTGTCGCCCGGATCAACGATGTTGACCTTGCGCATCATCTGACGCACGATAACCTCGAAGTGCTTGTCGTTGATTTTCACACCCTGCATGCGGTACACATCCTGCACCTCGTTGACGATATACTCCTGCACAGCCGTGGGGCCCATGATGTTGAGAATATCGCTGGGGGTGATGGCACCGTCGGAGAGCGGTGTGCCGGCACGTACGTAGTCGTTTTCCTGCACGAGAATCTGCTTGCTCAGAGGCACGAGATATTTCTTCTCCTCGCCGAGTTTCGAAGTAACCGAAATCTCACGGTTGCCTCGTTTCACCTTGCCGAAGCGCACCTCGCCGTCGATTTCCGACACGATTGCGGGGTTCGACGGGTTGCGGGCCTCGAAGAGCTCGGTCACACGGGGCAGACCACCGGTGATGTCGCCGGCGCCGCCGCTGCTGCGGGTAATCTTCACGAACACCTCGCCGGGAGTCATCTCGGCGCCTTCGTCGAACATAAGGTGAGCGTTCACGGGGAGCGCGTAGGTCTTTATCACGTTGCCTTCGGCATCGACAATCTGAGCCTCGGGCACCTTGGTGCGGTCCTTGCTCTCGATGATGATCTTCTCGCGGAGACCCGACTGCTCGTCGGCATCGACACGGAATGTGACATTCTCCACAAGGTTCTCATAATGGAGCTTACCGGCAACCTCGCACACGATAACGGCGTTGAAGGGGTCCCATTCGCAGATCACATCGCCCTTCTTCACCATATCTCCGTCGTGGAAGTAGAGTTTCGAACCGTAGGGTATATTGGCCGAGGTGAGCATCATGCCTGTGTTGGGGTCCATGATGCGCATTTCGGTGAGTCGGCCGATAACCACCTCCACATCCTTGCCTTCGGCAGTCTTCTCCTCGGTCTTGACGGTGCGGAGCTCCTCGAGCTCGAGTTTGCCTTCATAGCGCGAAGTGATGGTGGAGACGGCAGCGATGTTCGATGCCACACCACCCACGTGGAATGTACGGAGGGTAAGCTGTGTACCGGGCTCGCCGATCGACTGGGCCGCAATCACACCCACAGCCTCGCCGATCTGCACGGGGCGGTTGGTGGCGAGGTTGCGGCCGTAGCACTTGGCGCACACACCGTGCTTGCTCTCGCAGGTGAGCACCGAGCGGATTTCCACCGACTCGATGGGCGAGGCGTTGATGCGGTCGGCTGCGGCGTCGTTGATTTCCTCGCCGGCGTGAACGATGATCTCGCCGGTGGTGGGGTCGATGACATCATGCACCGACACGCGGCCGAGGATACGCTCGCCAAGCGAGGCTACAACCTCGTCGTTGTTCTTCACCTCGCGGCATACCAGACCGCGGAGCGTGCCGCAGTCCTCCTCGCGGATGATCACATCGTGGGCCACATCCACCAGACGGCGGGTGAGGTAACCGGCGTCGGCGGTCTTAAGCGCGGTATCGGCAAGACCCTTGCGGGCACCGTGGGTTGAGATGAAGTATTCGAGCACCGAGAGGCCCTCCTTGAAGTTCGCGAGAATAGGGTTCTCGATAATCTGGCCGCCTTCGGCACCGGCCTTCTGAGGCTTGGCCATAAGGCCACGCATGCCGGCCAGCTGACGAATCTGGTCTTTCGAACCACGGGCGCCCGAGTCGAGCATCATGAAGACCGAGTTGAAGCCCTGGTCGGCCTCGGTCATCTGCTTCATGAGCACATCGGTAAGACGCGAGTTCACGTGTGTCCATATATCGATTATCTGGTTGTAGCGCTCGTTGTTGGTGATGAAACCCATCGCGTAGTTGTTGAGCACTTCCTCAACCTGCTCGTAACCCTCCTTCACGATCTGCTCCTTTTCCGGCGGGATAATAACATCGCCGAGGTTAAACGACAGACCGCCGCGGAAGGCCATGTAGTAACCCATGTTCTTGATGTCGTCGAGGAACTGGGCCGAGCGGGGGATACCGCACTTCTTGATGACCTTGCCGATGATGGTGCGGAGCGACTTCTTGGAAATCAGTTCGTTGACATAACCTATTTCTTTGGGCACGAACTCGTTGAAGAGCACGCGGCCTACCGAGGTGTTCTCCACAAGGTGGCGGATGGGATTGCCGTCGGCATCCACATCGTCGACCATCACGCTCACTGGAGCGTGGAGGGTCACACGGCCTTCGTTGTATGCTATCTGAGCCTCTTCAGGGCCGTAGAATTTCAGACCTTCACCCTTGGCGCCCTTGCGGAGCTTGGTGATATAGTACAGACCGAGCACCATGTCCTGCGAGGGCACGGTGATAGGTGCGCCGTTGGCGGGGTTGAGGATGTTGTGCGAACCGAGCATCAGCATCTGTGCCTCGAGGATGGCCTCGTTGCCCAGAGGAAGGTGCACGGCCATCTGGTCGCCGTCGAAGTCGGCATTGAACGCCGTACATGCCAGCGGGTGGAGCTGGATGGCCTTGCCCTCGATCATCTTGGGCTGGAAGGCCTGGATGCCGAGGCGGTGCAGTGTCGGAGCACGGTTGAGGAGCACGGGATGACCTTTCATCACGTTCTCGAGGATGTCCCAAACCACGGGTTCCTTGCGGTCGACGATTTTCTTGGCGCTCTTGACGGTCTTCACGATGCCGCGCTCTATGAGCTTGCGGATAATGAACGGCTTGTAGAGCTCGGCAGCCATATATTTTGGTATACCGCACTCGTGCATCTTGAGTTCGGGACCTACCACGATAACCGAACGGGCCGAGTAATCTACACGCTTACCGAGAAGGTTCTGACGGAAGCGGCCCTGCTTACCCTTGAGCGAGTCAGAAAGGCTCTTGAGGGGACGGTTGGCATCGGTCTTCACAGCCGACGACTTACGCGAGTTGTCGAGCAGTGAGTCTACAGCCTCCTGAAGCATGCGCTTCTCGTTACGGAGAATCACCTCGGGAGCCTTGATTTCGATAAGGCGCTTCAGACGGTTGTTGCGGATAATCACACGACGGTAGAGGTCGTTGAGGTCGGAAGTGGCGAAACGGCCGCCGTCCAGGGGCACCAGCGGGCGCAGGTCGGGCGGAATCACAGGCACTGCCTGGAGTATCATCCACTCGGGCTTGTTGCGGTGAGCCGACGCGCGGAAGCTTTCCACCACCTGCAGGCGCTTGAGGGCCTCGGTCTTGCGCTGCTGCGAGCCGTCGGTGTTCGCGGTGTGACGCAGCGAGTAGGAGAGTTCATCGAGGTCGAGGGTGCTGAGGAGGTCGTAGATGGCCTCCGCGCCCATCTTGGCGATGAACTTGTTGGGGTCGTCGTCGGGCAGCGCGCGGTTGTCCTCGGGCAGACGCTCCAGGAGGTTGAAGTACTCATCCTCGGTGAGGAGGTCCATCTTGGCGATTTCCTCGCCGAAGGGGCCCGGATTGATCACGATATAGCGCTCGTAATAGATTACAGCGTCGAGTTTCTTCGAGGGGAGACCAAGCAGGTAACCGATCTTATTGGGGAGCGAGCGGAAATACCAGATGTGTGCCACGGGCACCACCAGCTTGATGTGGCCCATGCGCTCGCGGCGCACTTTCTTCTCTGTTACCTCCACGCCGCATCGGTCGCACACGATGCCTTTGTAGCGGATGCGCTTGTACTTTCCGCAGTGGCACTCGTAGTCCTTTACAGGGCCGAAGATGCGCTCGCAGAAAAGACCGTCGCGCTCAGGCTTGTAGGTGCGGTAGTTGATGGTCTCGGGCTTGAGTACCTCGCCCGACGACTTCTCGAGGATTTCCTCGGGCGAAGCGAGCCCGATTGAAATCTTGGAGAACGTATTTTTTGCCTTAGTTTCTTTTCTAAAAGCCATATATTGTGTTAAAAGAGAGTTCTGAATACTGGATTACTGCTCGAGGTTGATGCTCAGGCCGAGACCCTGCAGCTCGTGGAGAAGCACATTGAGCGACTCGGGGATGCCGGCGGGCGGCATGGGCTCACCCTTGACGATGGCCTCGTAGGCCTTCGAGCGGCCGGTCACATCGTCGCTCTTTATGGTGAGAATCTCCTGAAGGATGTGCGATGCGCCGAATGCCTCGAGCGCCCACACCTCCATCTCTCCGAAACGCTGGCCGCCGAACTGTGCCTTACCCCCCAGAGGCTGCTGGGTGATGAGCGAGTACGGGCCGATGGAGCGGGCGTGCATCTTGTCCTCGACCATGTGACCGAGCTTAAGCATGTAGATCACACCCACGGTGGCAGGCTGGTCGAAGCGCTCGCCGGTGCCACCGTCGTAGAGGTAGGTCTTTCCATAGCGGGGCAGACCGGCCTTGTCGGTCCATGCGTTGAGGTCGTCGAGAGTTGCGCCGTCGAAGATGGGGGTGGCGAATTTCTCGCCCAGCTCGCGGCCGGCCCATCCGAGCACTGTCTCGAAAATCTGACCAAGGTTCATACGCGAAGGCACGCCCAGAGGGTTGAGGCAGATGTCGACCGGAGTACCGTCGGCGAGGAAAGGCATATCCTCCTGACGCACCACGCGGCTCACAATACCCTTGTTACCGTGACGGCCGGCCATCTTGTCGCCCACGCCAATCTTACGTTTCTTGGCGATATAGACCTTGGCTATCTGCATGATGCCCGAGGGGAGCTCGTCGCCAATGGAGATGTCGAACTTCTTGCGGCGGAGCTCGGCCTCAATTTCCTTGCTCTTACGCAGATAGTTTACGATAAGCTCGCGGATGAGCTCGTTCTTGTGGGCATCAGCGGTCCACTTGCTGAGGTTCACGGTGTCGAAGTCCACATCCTTGAGGGCTGCGGCGGTGAACTTGCCGCCCTTGGGGATGATGTCGGTACCGAGGAAATCTTTCACGCCCTGCGAGGTCTTGCCTGCGGTGAGGGTCATGAGCTTGGAGATAAGCAGATCTTTCAGAGCCGAGAGCTTCTCTTCGTATTCTTCATCGAGCTTGGGCAGGAGTGCCTGGGCACTCTTGTTCTTCTTGCCGTTCTTGGTGGCACGGGCAAAAAGGTTGCTGCCGATGACAACACCCTTGAGCGAAGGGGTGGCCTTGAGCGAAGCGTCTTTCACATCGCCGGCCTTGTCGCCGAAGATGGCGCGGAGCAGCTTCTCCTCGGGAGTGGGGTCGCTCTCGCCCTTAGGCGTGATCTTACCTATCATGATGTCGCCGGGCACCACATGTGCGCCGATGCGGATGATGCCGCGCTCGTCGAGGTTTGCAGTGGCATCCTCGCTCACATTGGGGATGTCGGAGGTGAGTTCCTCCATACCGCGCTTGGTCTCGCGCACCTCGAGCGAATATTCGTCGACATGCACCGAGGTGAGAATATCCTCTTTCACCATGCGCTCGTTGAGCACGATGGCGTCCTCGTAGTTGTAACCCTTCCAGGGCATGAACGCTACCTTGAGGTTGCGTCCCAGGGCGAGCTCACCGTTCTCGGTGGCGTAACCCTCAGTGAGGATATCGCCGGCCTTCACACGCTGTCCCTTATTGCAGATAGGGCGCAGGTCGATGGTGGTGCTCTGGTTGGTCTTGCGCCATTTGGGTATGATGTATTCTTTCACAGGCTCCTCGAAAGCCACGAAATCCTGCTCTTCGGTACGGTCGTAACGGATGCGGATGGTGGTGGCGTCGACAAACTCAATTACGCCGTCGCCCTCGGCCATAATCTGTGTGCGGGAGTCGCGCACGAGCTGACCCTCGATGCCGGTGCCCACAATGGGGGCCTCGGAGCGCATCAGAGGCACTGCCTGGCGCATCATGTTCGATCCCATGAGGGCGCGGTTGGCGTCGTCGTGCTCCAGGAAGGGGATGAGCGATGCCGCGATAGAGGCAATCTGCTGCGGCGACACATCCATGAGCTGCACATCGGCAGGAGGCACGATAGGGAAGTCGGCGTCCAGACGGGCCTTCACGCGGGGATTGCAGAATGTACCGTCGTCCTGCACGGGGGCGTTGCCCTGTGCTATCACCTTGCCCTCCTCCACTTCTGCGGTGAGGTATGTCACATGGCTGTTGTCGAGGTCCACCTTGCCGTCGGTGACGGTGCGGTAGGGTGTCTCGATGAAGCCGAGGTCGTTGATTTTCGCATAGACGCAGAGCGACGAGATAAGGCCGATGTTCGGGCCTTCAGGAGTCTCGATCGGGCAAAGGCGTCCGTAGTGCGTGTAGTGCACGTCTCGCACCTCGAAACCGGCACGCTCACGCGACAGACCGCCGGGACCGAGGGCCGACAGACGGCGCTTGTGGGTGATTTCGGCCAGCGGGTTGGTCTGGTCCATGAACTGGCTCAGGGCGTTGGTGCCGAAGAAGGTGTTGATGACCGAAGAGATGGTCTTGGCGTTGATGAGGTCGATGGGGGTGAACACCTCGTTGTCGCGCACGTTCATGCGCTCGCGGATGGTGCGCGACATACGTGCCAGACCCACGCCGAACTGGTTGTAGAGCTGCTCGCCCACAGTGCGCACGCGGCGGTTGCTGAGGTGGTCGATGTCGTCCACATCGGTCTTTGAGTTGATGAGCTCGATGAGATACTTGATAATCTCGATGATGTCTTCCTTGGTGAGCACGCGCACATCCATGGGAGTGGAGAGACCGAGCTTCTTGTTGATACGGTAGCGGCCTACCTCGCCGAGGTCGTAACGCTTCTCGGAGAAGAAGAGATTTGTGATAACCTCCGATGCCGATGCGTCGTCTGGCGGCTCGGCGTTGCGCAGCTGCCGGTAGATATACTGGATGGCTTCTTTCTCTGAGTTCGACGAGTCTTTGCTCAGAGTGTTGAAGATGATGGAATAGTCGGTGGAATTGTCCTGCTCTTTGTGCAGCAGGATGGTGCTTACGCCCGAATCAATGATTTTCTGGATGTTGTCTTCATCAATGATGCTCTCGCGGTCGAGGAATATCTCGGTGCGGTCGATCGAAACCACTTCGCCGGTATCCTCATCGACGAAGTCCTCCTGCCATGTGCGCACCACTCTGGCGGCGAGCTTGCGGCCCACCACTTTCTTAAGGTTGGCTTTGGTCACCTTCACCTCTTCGGCAAGGTCGAAGATATCGATGATATCCTTGTCGCTCTCGAGGCCGATAGCACGCAGAAGGGTTGTCACGGGCAACTTCTTCTTGCGGTCGATGTAGGCGTACATCACATTGTTGATATCGGTGGCGAACTCAATCCAGCTGCCGCGGAAGGGAATGATGCGGGCCGAATAGAGTTTGGTTCCGTTGGCATGGGTGCTCTGTCCGAAGAACACGCCCGGCGAACGGTGCAGCTGGCTTACCACCACACGCTCGGCACCGTTGATGACAAAGGTGCCTTTCTCAGTCATGTAGGGGATGGGGCCCAGATAAACATCCTGTATTACCGTGGCGAAATCCTCATGGTCGGGGTCGGTGCAATAGAGCTTCAGCTTGGCCTTGAGGGGCACGCTGTAGGTCTGGCCACGCTCGAGGCACTCCTCTATGGAGTAACGGGGCGGATCGATATAATAGTCGAGGAACTCGAGCACGAAGTTGTTGCGGGTGTCCGCAATGGGGAAATTCTCGGCAAACACCTTGTAAAGTCCTTCGTTGTTCCTCTTTTCGGGAGGAGTGTCAAGCTGGAAGAAATCTTTGAACGACTTCAGCTGCACCTCCAGAAAATCGGGGTAAGGAAGGGGATTCTTTACCGAGGCGAAATTTACACGGGGTTTATCTACTGCTGTTGACATCTAAAAAAATGCTAATTCTTAGTATTTTGGTGGGAGAAGAGATTACGGAGAGAATGAGTGTAAGGAGAGACAGAGAGGAGATTATCGCTCCGGATGCGTGTTGAGCCACGCTGTAGACGCTACAAGGGCGTTAAGAGGCAGAGCGCAGGCAGAGTGCGTGTTAAATTAACCTAAACTTGAATAAACTTTCACAAATTAAGTTAAACACACGCCCCTCAATACGCAGAAAAGGTTAAGCGTCTATTTTCATAGACACTTAACCATTCTGCCTGTAAGAGGGCTACAGGGGTGTATTATTTGAGCTCTACTTCAGCACCGGCTTCCTCGAGGCTCTTCTTGAGATCCTCAGCCTCAGCTTTGGCAAGGCCTTCCTTGACAACGCTGGGTGCGCCGTCAACCATTTCCTTAGCCTCCTTGAGGCCCAGACCGGTGAGTTCCTTAACGAGCTTCACAACCTGAAGCTTGGCTGCGCCAGCGCTCTTGAGCACTACATCGAAAGATGTCTTCTCCTCAGCGGCGGGAGCACCTGCGGCAGGACCGGCGGCAACTGCTACGGCAGCAGCAGCGGGCTCGATACCATACTCGTCCTTAAGAATCTGAGCGAGTTCGTTTACTTCTTTTACGGTCAGGTTAACCAGTTGTTCTGCAAAAGCTTTTAAATCTGCCATTGTTGTATGTTTTATTTGTTTTTTCTAAATTAAGTTGGATTGTCAGTTTTCTTTTTTGGAGAGGGTTTCGAGGATGCCGTGGAGCTTGCTGCCACCGCTCTGAAGAGCGGAAACCACATTCTTGGCGGGCGACTGAAGCAGTGCCACAACATCGGCGATGAGTTCGTTCTTGCTCTTGATAGTTGCAAGAGTCTCGAGCTGGTCTTCACCCACATAAACAGTCTCCTCTACATAGGCGGCCTTGAGGCGGGGAAGCACATCGTCTTTCTTCTTGAAGTTCTTGAGCAGCTTGGCGGGAGCGTTGCCTGTGTTGGAGCACATAAGCGAGGTGCTCTCCTTGAGCGCGGGATACAGCTCGGAGAAGTCGCCATCCATACCCTCAAGAGCCTTGTGAAGAAGAGTGTTCTTCACCACCATGAGCTTGATGTCGTCCTTAGCGCAGGCACGGCGGAGCTCGGAAGTGCGCTCTGCATTGAGTCCGGCGGTCTCCACGAGGTAGAAGCAGCTGTACTCTTTGAGGGTATCGGCGATTTTGCCGATGATGATTGCTTTATCTTCCTTTTTCATTGTCGTTGTCTGTTTGTAGATTATTCGTCAATGGACTTGGAATCAACCTTGATGCCGGGACCCATCGTGCTCGAAAGATAAATGCTCTTGATATATGTACCCTTTGCTGTCGCAGGTTTGAGCTTAATCAGAGTGTTGATGAACTCACGGGCGTTGTCTCTCATCTGTTCGGGAGTGAAGGAAACCTTACCGAGCGAAGTGTGCACGATACCGTTTTTGTCGACCTTGAAGTCGATCTTACCCTTCTTAACCTCCTCAACAGCCTTGGCCACATCGACGGTCACTGTACCGCTCTTGGGGTTAGGCATGAGGCCGCGGGGACCGAGGATACGGCCCAGGGCACCGATTTTACCCATGATGGCGGGCTGAGTGATGATTACATCGACATCGGTCCAACCGCCCTTGATTTTGTTGATATATTCGTCGAGGCCGACATAGTCGGCGCCGGCTGCCTTGGCTGCTGTCTCAGCGTCGGGAGTGCAGAGCACCAGTACGCGAACCTGCTTGCCTGTGCCGTGAGGGAGGGTCACCACGCCGCGAACCATCTGGTTTGCCTTGCGGGGGTCTACACCCAGACGAACATCGATATCGAACGAAGCGTCGAATTTGGCATAGTTCGTTTCCTTTACCTTTACGGCTGCCTCTGCGAGCGAGTAAGCTTTCCCTGCTTCAATCTTGGACAAAGCCAATTTCTGGTTTTTTGTAAGTTTTGCCATTTTGAATTGAAGTTTTAAACGGTTTCAGGGAATGCCCCCTTTACAGTGATACCCATGCTGCGGGCAGTGCCGGCAACCATACGCATGGCCGACTCCACTGTGAAGCAGTTGAGGTCGGGCATCTTGTCGGTTGCGATGGTTTTTACCTGCTCCCATGTGATTTCGGCTACCTTCTGACGGTTGGGCTGCGAAGAGCCCTTCTTGATTTTGGCAGCCTCCATGAGCTGGATTGCCACCGGCGGGGTCTTGACTACGAAGTCAAAGCTCTTGTCCGTGTAATAAGTGATGATTACAGGGAGCACCTTACCGGCTTTATCCTGGGTGCGGGCATTGAACTGCTTGCAGAACTCCATGATGTTGATACCCTTGGAGCCGAGTGCAGGACCCACTGGAGGTGAGGGGTTCGCTGCGCCGCCTTTGATCTGCAGCTTAATCTGTCCAGCAATTTCTTTTGCCATTGTTTCTAATCTTTATTTGGTTTTACGAATTGCGCCGCCCGCTCTCCGCGCCCCCGAGCGTAACCATCGGGGCATGTGGCGGTGGGTGTGCCGCGCTTACTTGCGAACGCTGTCCAAAACGTTACCGCTTATTGGACTGTCAGGATTTCCGGTTCCTCTCCGCAGGTTTCCCTCGTCGGTTCGTGCCGTGTTTCAAGATTCGGCCGGCCTTCCGCGTTGCTGAAGTCCGGCTTTGTTCTGTTCACCTCGGCGCTGGCCTTGGGAAAAGGATTGTGAAGGTTATTCACGCTCCACCTTCGAATATTCAAGCTCCATAGGAGTCTCTCGGTCGAAAATCTTGACCACGATCCTGATTTTCTTTTTCTCAGGGAGCACCTCGGTAATCTTGCCGTGGAATCCGCTGAAGGCTCCATCGTTGATTTTCACGATTTCGCCGACCATGAAGTCCACGACGCCCTCCTCGGCACTCTCGTTGATATCGTCGGCAGTGCCCAGCATGCGCATCACTTCGCTCTCGCGCAGCGGCTCAGGTTTTGCATCCTTGCCACGGCCCTTGAGGAAGTCGATCACATTGGTGGTGTTCACCAGTTCATGCTGAACTTCGCCCACGAGGATAGCCTCTACAAACACATAGCCGGAATAAAGGTTCTTTTCTTTTACAACCTTTTTCCCGTTTTTAATGGTAAGAACTTTCTCCGTAGGAATAAGCACCTGGAACACATAGTTGCCGAGGTCGGTGTTCTTGATGGCACCATCGAGAACCTCCTTCACCTTGGCTTCCTTACCCGAGATGGCGCGGAGCACATACCATGCGCGCTGTGGCACCGCGGGCTTGCGCTCCGAGAGCGCTGCAGTTTCCGAAGTCTGTTTCTTTTCCATAGCTATTACTTGCCGAGGCTGTAAATCAGGTGCATGATGAAATCAACGGCTTGATCCATGACGAAGATTATCAGAGCGATAATCACGGAAGCTAACATCACGATACAAGCGCTTTTGATCAGCTGCGTCTTAGTAGGCCAAGAAGTCTTATAGCGTAACTCGTCATAAGACTCCTCTATATTCGTAAGTAATTTCAGTTTTTTCATTTCCAATTTTTTAGCACGGGTTGAGAGACTCGAACTCCCGACACCTGGTTTTGGAGACCAGTGCTCTACCAACTGAGCTAAACCCGTATAAAAAACTCCGGCTCGCTCTACCTGGACTTAAGCCTCGGTGAGGCTCGCCGGAGTCTTATGATTTATCCTTTACCGTGGCGGCACGGATGCCGCCCATGGAAGGTATTAGTCGAGGATTTCGGTGATCTGGCCCGAACCTACGGTGCGGCCGCCCTCACGGATGGCGAAGCGGAGACCCTGATCGCAGGCAACGGGAGTGATGAGGTCAACGATGATCTCAACGTGGTCGCCGGGCATTACCATCTCTACACCTTCGGGGAGAGTAATCTCACCGGTTACATCAAGTGTACGGATGTAGAACTGGGGACGATAGTGGTTGTGGAACGGAGTGTGACGGCCACCCTCTTCTTTCTTGAGGATGTAGACCGAAGCCTTGAACTTGCTGTGGGGCTTAACGATACCCGGGTGGCAGATTACCATACCACGCTTGATTTCCTTCTTGTCGATACCGCGGAGAAGCAGACCTACGTTATCGCCAGCCTCGCCCTGGTCGAGGAGCTTGCGGAACATTTCCACACCGGTAACGGTCGACTTCAGGTTGGCGCCAAGACCCATGATCTGAACTTCGTCGCCTACCTTGACAATACCTGTCTCAATACGGCCGGTAGCCACTGTACCACGACCTGTGATCGAGAACACATCCTCTACAGGCATAAGGAAGGGCTTATCGATATCGCGGGGAGGCAGAGGAATCCATGTGTCGACTGCGTCCATGAGCTCCATAACCTTAGCTTCCCACTCAGGCTCGCCGTTAAGGGCGCCAAGAGCAGAACCACGGATGATGGGGGTCTCGTCGCCGTCGTATTCGTAGGCTGAGAGGAGTTCGCGCATTTCCATTTCAACGAGCTCGAGCATCTCCTCATCGTCGACCATGTCGCACTTGTTGAGGAAGACAACCAGACGGGGCACGTTCACCTGACGGGCGAGAAGGATATGCTCGCGGGTCTGGGGCATAGGACCGTCGGTGGCAGCTACCACGATGATAGCACCGTCCATCTGAGCGGCACCGGTTACCATGTTCTTCACATAGTCGGCGTGGCCCGGGCAGTCAACGTGTGCATAGTGACGGTTAGCGGTCTCGTATTCTACGTGAGCGGTGTTGATTGTGATACCACGCTCTTTCTCCTCGGGTGCGTTGTCGATCTGATCGAACGACTTAACCTCTGAGAGACCTTTCTTAGCCAGCACAGTGGTGATGGCGGCGGTCAGAGTGGTCTTACCGTGGTCCACGTGACCGATAGTACCGATGTTTACATGCGGTTTGGTTCTTTCGAATTTCTCTTTAGCCATAACTTTGCTATTTTATTTTTTTTGAAAAAGATTATATCGTTTCAACTTTTCCCGAGCGGTTGTCGTTATCATAACCGAAGGTCGTATTTTCCGACATCTGGGAAGAGCCGGCGGCGCCAATGCCTTCAAAAAAAGCCGACATTTTGCACCATTCATGTTTCGCACAAACGCTCCCGGTTTCGCCTGACGCACTCCCGGCTTCAAGTCTGAAACCGCTGAGACTGTCCGATGCGAGCCGGAGGCTGCTGTGTAGACATCTTCAGTTCGTCTCTCAACAGCACACCGCGGCAATGACATAGCACTGTCGGGGCTGTGTTCGTGAGTTCCGAATTTGAGAGCCGATGCCGGGACTTGAACCCGGGACCTCTTCCTTACCAAGGAAGTGCTCTACCGCTGAGCTACATTGGCAAAATTTCTGTTTCAGAGCGGAAGACGAGGCTCAAACTCGCGACCCTCAGCTTGGAAGGCTGATGCTCTATCAACTGAGCTACTTCCGCATTACGCCGGAGTTCATTTACAGAACCCTTTCTCCCGGCACCGATATGGCGGCATCGAAGATGCGCTGGAAGCGCTGTGTAGTGGGCGCGGATGGATTCGAACCACCGAAGACATAAGTCAGCAGATTTACAGTCTGCCCCATTTGGCCACTCTGGAACACGCCCAAATTTGCCGATTCCGAACCTATATGCCGGAACCTGATGCCGCCATCGTTTAGTTGAGCCTCTTGTCGGATTCGAACCAACGACCCCGAGATTACAAATCACGTGCTCTGGCCAACTGAGCTAAAGAGGCATTGTTTTCAAAGGTCTAAGGAGCCGCTCGCAGCATCGACTCTGCAGTCTCAGCAGGGCTTATCTCCCTTTTGCGGTTGCAAAGTTAAGCACAAATTTTCATTCCCGCAAAAAATTCCACGAAAAATCTTTCATTTTTTATTCCCCAAACAGCTTTTTTAGTTCTTACATGCTGACTCCCCGCCATTTACAGCGAAGCCCTAAAAAGCATTAAATCATCTCCGGCGCCACCGGTCCCTCAGAGGCGTGCGCTCTCCTGCCCCCTTTCCGGCAGCCCACAGCAAGCGCTGGAAGCCAGTCCCAGCTCCCGCGGCGCACATTATTATACGTTTTATCGCGAAATTCGTTATATTTGCACTCGAATACACAACCATCAGAATACCCCTTATTATGATGAAAGAAATCACAACTGCGCGCCTCGGCGCGTTCAGAAACCTTATGAAAGCGGCACACATCGACGCTGCCATCACCCCCCAGACCGACCCCCATCACAGCGAATACCTTGCCGACCACTGGCAGGTGCGCCGCTGGCTAAGCGGCTTCACCGGTTCGGCAGGCACACTCGTCGTAACCCCCGACCGCGCCCTGCTATGGACCGACTCGCGCTACTTCCTTCAGGCCGCCGAGCAACTTGAGGGCACCGGCATAGAGCTTATGAAGGAAGGCATCCCCGGCACACCCTCCATCAGCGACTTCCTCACCAGCAACCTAAAGGCCGGAGCCATTGTCGGCATCGACGGCAACCTTTTCTCGCAGTCGGAGGCCGGCGAGCTCGAGAAGACGCTCATGAAGCACCAGATCAGCCTCGACACCCATTTCAATGCCATCGACGCCATCTGGACCGACCGCCCCGGTCTGCCCGACGCTCCGGTGTTCATCCACGACATCAAATACGCCGGCATGTCGGCCGAAGAAAAAATCAAGAAGATTCTTGCCGACGCAGCCGCCCAGGGAGCATCGGCGATCCTCGTGAGCGCACTCGACGAGGTAGCCTGGACCCTCAACATCCGCTGCAGCGATGTGAACTGCAACCCCGTGGCCACTGCTTTCCTCTACCTCTCGCCGGAAGGCTCCACATTATTTATCAACGGCGCCAAACTCTCGGCCGAGGTTTCAGCATACCTCTCCGCCAACGGCGTGAAGGCAGCTCCCTATGAGTCGCTCCACACATTCCTCGACAGCCTGCCGCAGTCAGCTCGCGTACTGGTGGAGGCCGCCCGCACATCCATTGCCGTAATCGACACCCTCGGCGCCCGCGCCCTCGCCGGAGCCTCGCCCATACCTCTTCTCAAAGCCGTCAAGAACGATGTGCAGATAGCCGGCATCCGTTCGGCCATGGAGCACGACGGCGCCGCTCTCGTGGCAGCCTTCATGGAGATGGAGCGCATGATGAAGGCCGGCGAGAAGCTTACCGAGCTCGCTGTGGCCGAAATCCTCACCCGCTACCGCTCGCAGCAGCCCTTCTATTTCGACGAGAGTTTCGAAACAATCGCCGGTTACGGCCCTCACGGAGCCATAGTGCACTACAGCGCCGACGAGCAGAGTTATTCGACCATCGAGCCTCACGGCCTGCTGCTCATCGACTCGGGCGCCCAGTATCTCACCGGCACCACCGACATCACCCGCACCATAGCCATGGGCGCACCCACCGACCGCGAGCGCCGCGACTTCACCCTCGTGATGAAAGGCCACATCGCTCTCGGCACAGCCATCTTCCCTGAAGGCACCATGGGCATGCAGCTCGACGCACTGGCACGCCAGTATCTGTGGAAAGACGGCCTGAGCTACCTCCACGGCACCGGTCACGGCGTGGGTCACTTCCTCAACGTGCATGAAGGCCCGCAGCGCATCCACCTCAACACCGTGGCCGCGCCGCTCGTTCCCGGCATGCTCACATCCAACGAACCCGGCCTCTACCGCGCAGGCGAGCACGGCATCCGCTGCGAGAACCTCGTGCTCACCGTCGATGCATTCACCACCGAGTTCGGCCGCTTCTTCCGCTTCGAGACCATGACCCTCTTCCCCTTCGACCGCACCCTCTTCGACACCTCAATAATGACGCCCGAGGAGATCAACTGGGTCAACCATTATCACGAAGAGGTCTATAGCCGTCTGCTGCCGCTGCTCACGCCCGAACAGGGTAAATGGCTGCGTGAAAAGACCCTCCCCCTCTGAGATTCCACGTATCACAACAACACTTTAATATAAATGGCACTCATAATCCCCGTAAGGGGCTACACACCGCAGATAGGCCCCGACTGCTTCCTAGCTGAGAACGCCACAGTGGTGGGCGATGTCGTCATGGGCTCGCAGTGCAGCGTGTGGTTCAACACCACACTGCGCGGCGATGTGAATTCGATACGCATCGGCAACCGCGTGAACATCCAGGACGGCTCGGTGCTCCACACCCTCTACCGCAAGTCAACCATCGAGATAGGCGACGATGTGTCGATAGGCCACAACGTGACCATCCACGGAGCCAAAATCCACGACTATGCCCTCATCGGCATGGGAGCCATTGTGATGGACGACGCCGAAGTGGGCGAAGGCGCCCTCGTGGCCGCAGGCTCGGTGGTGCTCTCGCGCACAAAAATCGGCCCCCACGAGCTGTGGGGCGGATGCCCGGCCAAGTTCATAAAGATGATGGAGCCTGAGAAGAGCAAGGAGCTTAACGAAAAAATTGCCCGCAACTACCTCTTCTACTCCCGTTGGTACACCCATCCCGAGGAAACCGCCCACGAAGACATGAACCCGGCGCTTCACCAACCCTCGTCCATTGAATCAATTAGCCTGCCCACACAGTCAACAGGCAGCAAATTGACATAAATTTTGAAAAAATCGTCGACATTTTGCCAAATGTCGACGATTTTTTATAACTTTGCCGAATCTCTTCGCAATCATCTCCAATCATTCCAAACAACCAACTTAATATCTTCATATCTATGTTAAAATCTTTACTCACATTATGCACGGCTGCCATAGCTCTCACTGCGGGCGCCGTAACGCCTGATATTCAGGTGGTAAAACCGAAGGTCACAGCTTCAAAGGTAGTTGAGCGCCAGCGCACAGTCACCCCGCTATCAGGCAAGACAGGCGCACATCGCATCGGAATGACTGCCGAAGGCGCATATCGCCTGAAAACCATCATCGGCGCTCCACGTACCGCCGGCAGCAACGTAATCAACCCCGTCGTACGCCAGCACCGCAGCATCGCCAAGGCGGCCGGCCTGCCCAACGGATGTCTGCTCTACGAAAGCTTCGAGAACGCCGACATTGACAACCCCACATGGACTCCCGAAGGCTGGACACGCCTGTCAAACGGTGAAGACGGCAACAACAATGAGGCCACATGGGAGCCCATCGACCAGGCCGGTGCCAATCAGGTGGGAATACCACTTTCCGACGGCGACTACGGTATGTTTATCAGCTACGGCTACGACCAGGACGAATGGCTCATCACTCCTACAGTAACACTTCCCGAAGGGAGCGCCTACAATTTCTCATTCGACCTGTGGGTTGATCCAGTGTGGTTCTTTGACACAAGTAAAATCGACTGGGAGACCGGTGCGATTTCCGAATATGTCATCATAACCGACTACCAGGCCATGATCAAGGTAGGCGACGGCGAGTGGCAGCTGCTCCACAGCATTGCCGCCGACTGGATCGGCAAGGATTATTATGAACTAGCCACCTCGGCAAGCGACGCCACCGGCAAGCTCTGGCCCTACAAATTATCTCTCGCCGAATACGCCGGCCAACAGGTGCAGCTCGCCGTGCGCTACGTGGGCAACGACGGCAACTCGACACTGCTCGACAACGTGCGCGTGGCGCTCCCATCGATGGACGGCGTAAAAATGCAAGTGCCTTTCAGCACTCAGTATTTCGGACTCTCCGAAGACTGGAGCGGCCTCACCATGGGCATAGCCAACTATCCGGTATTTGAACCCATCACATTCGAAAACTACTCCGACGAGATGTCGTTCAGCTACTCGTGGCTCTACTCCGACCCCGATACAGCCGAATACACAAGCACCGACGACGAAACGCTTGAGGTGACATACCATACCGACTACCAGAGCGAGTTCACCACCCTCCACAATCTGTATTACCCCCCGGTGCTCTGCGCTTCGGGCGAAGGCTACAGCGACGCTCAGGTGGCCATGCCGGTTGAATACATCCAGGCCGGCGGCTGCAACACATGGAACAAATACGACGCTGATTACAACATCGTTCTCGGCACGTTCGGCATGATGCCCTTCGACCATGTATATTACGAACTCGACTACGTGGCTGCCGAGGCCAACTTCGGCGAACGCGCCACACCCATTTTCGGACACGACAAGAACACCACCGCCTATTGGACCGACTACACCTTCCAAGGCGATGCCGAAGAGGGCGATTATGCCGCCATGAACGCGATAATGAACTACATCTATCCCTCTTCCGCGCCTCTGGTAGTGAACGGAGCTTGGATTTCGGCCTACGGTCAGGTTGAGGACGGCGCCACACTCACCTGCGAGCTGTTCAACCTTGAACCCTATTACAAAGACGGCGAGTTCCTGGGCTACACAATAGCTGAAACACCTCTGCGCTCAGCCACCTGCGCCACCGAAAACTTCTTCGGCCGCATCGACAATGAAAACAGCTACCTCAGCGCCTCATTTGCATTTGACAAGCCACTCGTCATCGACGACACATATCCTGCCTATATCATAAAGATCTCAGGCTTCAACGACGACAAATTCACCTATTTCTGCCCCATTCAGCAGAGCAAGCCCAACGAAGACGGCATCTGCCTCGGATGGGTTGAGAAAGTTATCTCCTATCAGGGAGTTGCCCGCACCAGCCTCACGCCTCTGGCCAACTATGAAAACCAGTACGGCGAGATGATGGCCGCATTCGCAATCAACCTCGACTCCTACTATCCCTGGATGCAGTGCACCGCCGACGAGGTAACCATCGACTCCTCTAAGGCAGTAGAGATACCGCTCGACATGTTCCACGACGCAGTCGATGTCGCAGTCGACGCTCCCGAGTGGGTTGAGGCCACCCTCACCGGCCGTTACGGCGATGCCGTTCTCTCGATCAAGGCCGTCGGCTCGACTGAGTCCGACACCGAAGGCGTCATCACCCTGTCGGCACCCGGCGTGAAGAAAGAAATCAATGTGAAACAACTCACATCGGGCATCGAGACCGTGACCGCTGTCTCCGAGGCTCCAGTCAAAGCAATCCACACCCTCACCGGCCAGCAGGTTTCCGCCTCATCCCTCAACCCCGGCGTTTACGTAGTAACCCGCACCGACGGCACCGCCTCAAAGCTCGTCGTCAAATAACTCTCCGACTCCGACGCAGTAAAGACTTGTAAAAACTAATTCTGACCCCATAGCGAGGGAGCTGCCCCATCCGGCCGCAGCTCCCTCGCTCCTTCTCAACCAAACCAAATCCCTTAACCACAATTATATTTTCCTGTCTATTTCCCTGAAATTATAGATTAGTCCATAGATTAGTCCATTTCATGCTTTAAAGACATACCTAATATATCAGTTTTTTATTACCTTTGCATGACTTGAAAGACATAGAATGACAACGACACAATTCAATAAAGAAAGATTAGATTATTTGCTTGCGCTTTTCAGCATGAGCAAAGACGAGTTGTTGTCTTTTTTAAACGAGGGCAGGAAGAAGCTTATAACTCTGGAAGACATTTACGGAGAGGAAATCAAGATATCTCTATTGAAGAAAATCGATGAGATATTTCATAAAGGTTTGTCTTTCTATTTGGATTTTACCCCGATTGATCTGAACCAACAAACGAAAGTTTTCTTCAGAAAATCAAGATTCCAGTCCGCTCTTTCTATGGAAGATAAACGGCTTGTGGATTCCTTTGAATCACTAAAAAGCCTCTTAGATGGTTATCGTATTCTAACTGACACCCTTTCCAACGAATACCGGCTGCACAATTCCTTTACTATAGCGTATGACCCTAAAAAAGCAGCAAATGAGGTAAGGGATATGTTAATCCCTAAAAAGGACATTAAAGATCACCGCGAATTCCTAAAAGCAATAATCTCAAACTTAGCCGAGATTAATGTTTATGTTTTCGAATTTGTGGAAACCTGGAACAAACGAGAAAGGGCGACAATCGATGGATTTTACCTGGACCCTAATGTCATCGTTCTAAAACGCCAAAAATCTTATAAACGTGAGATTTTTACCCTTGCACACGAAATCGGTCATTATTTATTGGGTGTTGAGGATGTAGAATCACTTGATATGTCTAAGGTAGAAAAGAACCGTGTCTCTAATAAGGTGGAGCGATGGTGTAGTGATTTCGCTTTTTATCTTATTGCCGGAGATGCGATGAACGAGCTGGATAAATATAACATCTATTGTGAAGATGTTAATTTTACAATAGATAAATTATCCAGTTCCACCCATATCAGCAAAATGGCATGGTATACAAGACTTGCGTACAACAAAATTGTCCCAATGCCTCATTACCGTGGCATCATTCGTGACTTAGAAGAAGAGCAAGCCGAGAAACAAAGGGAACTGAAAGAAGAGCAAAAAAACAGTTCTTCTAATGCCCGTGCTCCCAAACCAATCGTTTCACCATTATATCTGGAAACGATGCAGTACGCGTTTTATAATGGACTCGTTTCGGAAGCCTCATTTTGCGAGCAGTTGAAAATATCCCCCAAACAAATTGACAAGTATTTATGATTGGGATTATTGACACCAGCTCCTTAGTGGCGATTGCTCGTTATTATCTTCCGATTAAGGATGAAGTAAAACTACTACGCTTTATCGAATCAAAATTCCGAACAGGCGAACTCATTATGTTGAGTTCTATCCACCTTGAAGCATCACGCACACAAAAAGGCATAGCTCTCGAGCTTATGGATTTTTTGAATGACAATGAATTGAAATTTAACGATTCCGACCTCATTCCTCCGGCTCCAAGAAAATTCAGCAATCAATTAGACTATAACTTTTGTATTCTGCCACAAAAGAAGAGGTTAACTGCCGAAGAATACGCGTTGCAGAAGGCTCAATATATGATAACCGGTGATGCAAAAATGTTGCTCTATGCCTTAAACAACTCTGACAAAGATCCGGTAATCATCACAGAGGAAACAAAACTTAGCAATGACGGCAAATTATTCAAGAAACTACCTGCAATATGTGAGATTCTGGAAATAAAGCATATGACAATTGCAGAATGGTTAGTTGCCAATGACATTTCTCTTGATTGGACGCACCCAGAATTGGCAGAATAATCGGCAGAATAATACGCAATCCTGTTGACATTTCGTTGACATTTCGCGGGGTGGATGCGGGGAATGTCGGCGATTTTCTGTAACTTTGCATGAATCACGCTATAGCTTATGATCACCGACCCCGAAGATATCAAGAAAGACTACGATACAACACCCGACGAAGGCATAAACGAAAATACTCCATACACCGGGAGCACCTCGGAGCCTGAGGCTCCACACGCCTATACTCCCGAAGAGGAAGAGGATGCCGAATTTGTGGAGGAAGAGGCCTCGGCACTCCCCCCTACCATCGGCACCGAAGCCGCCAGGCTCAGGCTCGGAGGCATGTTCCGCAACTGGTTTCTCGACTACGCCTCGTACGTGATACTCGAGCGTGCCGTGCCCCACATCGACGACGGCCTCAAACCCGTGCAGCGCCGCATACTCCACTCCATGAAGGACCTCGACGACGGCCGTTTCAACAAGGTGGCCAACATAGTGGGCAACACCATGCAGTATCACCCCCACGGCGACGCTTCCATAAAGGACGCCCTGGTGCAGCTCGGACAGAAGGAACTGCTCATCGATACCCAGGGCAACTGGGGCAATATGCTCACCGGCGACGATGCCGCCGCTGGCCGATATATCGAAGCGCGCCTCTCGGCTTTCGCGCTCGAGACCCTCTACAATCCGAAAATCACCGACTGGACCCCCTCGTACGACGGCCGCAACAATGAGCCGGTGACCCTGCCGGTAAAATTCCCGCTACTCCTTTTCCAGGGCGTAGAGGGCATAGCCGTGGGCCTGTCGTCGAAAATCCTGCCTCACAACTTCAACGAGATACTCGACGCCTGCACCGCCTGCCTGCGCGGCGAGGAGTTCACCCTCTACCCCGATTTTCCCACCGGCGGCTACATAGATGTGAGCCGCTACAACGACGGCGAGCGAGGCGGAGTGGTGAAGGTGCGCGCCAAAATCGAGAAGGTCGACAACAAGACTCTGGCCATCACCGAAATTCCCTTCAGCAAAACCACATCGACAGTTATCGCCTCGATTCTGAAAGCATTCGAGAAGGGTAAAATCAAGATACGCAAGGTCGACGACAATACCGCCGAAAACGCCAACATAGTGGTGCATCTTCAGCCGGGAACCTCGAGCGACAAGGCCATCGACGCCCTCTATGCCTTCACCGACTGCGAAGTGGCCATCTCGCCCAACTGCTGCGTGATAAGCGACAACAAGCCTCATTTCCTCACCGTTAGCCAGTTGCTGCGCCACAGCGCAGAGCGCACGCGCGACCTGTTGCGCCGCGAGATAGAGATAAAGCGCGACGAGGTGCGCGAACAGCTTCACTTCGCATCGCTTGAGCGCATCTTCATCGAGGAACGCATCTACAAGGACCGCGAGTTCGAGCAGGGCGAGAATCTTGAGGCCGTGCTTGCCCATCTGCGCAAGCGCTTCGAGCCGTTCCTGCCTCAGCTCGTGCACGAGATAACCGACGATGATCTGCGACGCCTGCTCGAGATACGCATGAAGCGCATCCTCAAGTTCAACTCCGAGGAAGCCGACCGCCAGATAGCCCTCTACAACGAGCGCATCGCCGATTTCGAGCGCAAACTCGCTTCAATGACCGAAGTGACCATCGACTGGTTCAACCACCTCAAGGAGGTGTACGGCGCCCGCTATCCGCGTCGCACCGTCATACGAGGCTTCGACAGCATTGAGGCATCACGTGTGGCCGAGGCCAATGAGAAGCTCTACATCAACCGCGAGGAGGGCTTCATCGGCACCACGCTCAAGAAAGACGAGCCTCTGTTCAGCTGCTCGATGCTCGACGATGTGATAATATTCTACAACGACGGCACCTACAAAGTGGTGCGCGTGGCCGAGAAACTTTTCGTAGGTAAGAACATACGCCACATCGGCCTGTTCACCCGCAACGATTCCCGCACCATCTACAACGTGATATATCAGGACGGCCGCGGAGGCACATACTACATGAAGCGTTTCGCCGTCACAGGCATAACACGCGACAAAATCTACAACCTCACTCCCGGCAAACAGGGCTCGCGCATCACATGGTTCTCGGCCAACCCCAACGGCGAGGCCGAGGTGGTGAAGGTAATCCTCAAGCCGAAACCACGCCTGAAGACCCTGCAGTTTGATGTGGACTTCAGCGAGCTCGCCATCAAGGGGCGCCAGAGCCTCGGCAATATAGTGACCCGCAACGAGGTGCACCGCTTCACCCTCAAGGAGAAAGGCACATCCACGCTCGGCGGCCGCAAGGTGTGGTTCGACCCCGATGTGCTGCGCCTCAACTACGACGGTCGCGGCGACTACCTGGGCGAGTTCATGGGAGGCGACATGGTGCTGGTAATCACCCGCACCGGCGAATACTACATGACCACATTCGACGCCGGTAACCATTACGACGACAACATACTTCGCATAGAGAAATTCCGCCCCGGCCACGTGTGGACAGCTATCCTCAACGACGCCGACCAGAAATATCCCTACATAAAGCGCTTCCCGTTCGAGCCCTCCACCCGCCACCAGCGCTTCATAGGCGAGAGCGCGGCCTCCACTGCCATACTCATCACCGACACTCCGGGGGCACGCTTCCGCGTGACTTTCGGTGGAGCCGACTCATTCCGCGAGCCTATGGAGGTGGATGCGGCCGAATTCATCGGCACCAAGTCATACAAAGCCAAAGGCAAGCGACTCACCACCTTCACCATAGCTTCTGTCGAAGAGATAGAGCCCAACGCCGAAGTGGCCGCACGCGAGCAGGCTGCCACAGGCACTGAACAGGAAGATAGTGGGGAAGAGACGCCCGACACTCCGACCGACGAGTTCGACGGCCTGTCGGACGGCGACATCCGCGACCAGATTATCGGCCAGGAGCACCTTTTCTGACACCCGGCCACTCCGGCGCACATTACCACAACGACAGCAATGAGATTAAAACACTTCGTCACAGCCATAATGCTCTCGGCAACACTTCTGGCAGCACATGCCGAGGAGTCAGACATCACAGAGACAGTTCGTCCGGTCAACTCCTCCTGGACGGTCGAAGCCGGCTCATCACACATAGGCGACACCTATCTGAGTCCGCTCAAATATACCGGCTGGCACACCGCCCTGCACTACGAGCGTCTGCAGGCCATGAAATTCAGCCCCGAGGCGTGGCGCCAGCAACTGAAAATAGGAGCCCAGTACAACCACGCGCAGAATCCCGCCCGCAACGCCTCCATGCAGTACGCATCGATAGGAGCCTCGTGGGGCATGCTGCATATGTGGCGCCTCCCCTACAATATCACCCTTGCGGCAGGCGGCTCGGCAGGGGGTAACTTCGGAGCTGTCTACAACCGGCGCAACGGCAACAACCCCGTCTCGGCCAAGGCCGACATCACCGCCAACCTCACCGGCTGGGCCACATGGAGCACACGCATAGGCCGCATGCCCGTGCTCCTGCGCTGGCAGACCACCATGCCGCTCATCGGAGCGTTCTTCTCGCCTGACTACGACGAGCTTTACTATGAGATATATCTCGGCAACCGCCACGACCTGGTGCACTGCGCATGGCCAGGGTCGATGTTCCGCTGGGACAACCTCGTGACAGCCGACCTTGACTTCGCCACCACACGCCTCCGCGTGGGCTTCCGTTCCGACATATTCTCGTCGGAAATCAACCACATCACCACACGCATCTTCTCGTATGCCTTCGTGCTCGGTGTCACCGGCGACTGGTTCTCGGTATCGGCGCGCCGCGGCGTGCCTTCCGAAGCCACAACGAAATTCATCTATGCCTACTGAAATGAAAAGATACAGCATACTGGCCGCAATCCTCGCTGTGCTCGCGGCCCTCACATCATGCCACGAAATAGAGGAATATGCCGATGACCCCCGCGGCAACTTCGAGCAGCTGTGGAGCATCCTCGACGAGCACTACTGCTTCTTCGAACAGAAGGACATAGACTGGGATGAGGTGCACGCCCGCTATTCGACCCGAATCTCCGACCAGATGAAACCTCGCGAGCTCTTCAACGTGTGCGCCGACATGCTCGCCGAGCTACGCGACGGCCACACCAACCTCTCGGCGCCTTTCGATGTGTCGTACTACCGCGAATGGTGGAGCCTCTATCCGCAGAACTACGACCAGCGGCTTGTGGAGCAGTATTACCTTAATTTCAATTATCACACCACCGGAAGCATCGTCTACGACATCCTGCCCGAGAATGTGGCCTACATGCGCTACGGAAGCTTCAGCAACGCCATAGGCGACGGCAACCTCGATGAGGTGCTGGCCTATCTGGCCACAGCAGCCGCGATGGTGATAGATGTGCGCGACAACGGAGGCGGCTCGATAACCAATGTGGAGACACTTGTGCGCCGCTTCATCTCCACCCGCATGCTCGCCGGAAGCATCTGCCACAAGAACGGTCCCGGCCGCAACGACTTCTCGGAGCCACACGATTTCTATTTCGACACAGCTCCCGCCGGACGCATGTGCTGGGGCAAGCCGGTGGTGGTGCTCTGCAACCGCTCCACATTCTCGGCAGCAAACAATTTCGTGTCGATAATGAAATATGTGCCGGGAGTAACCATAGTGGGAGCCACCACCGGTGGCGGATCGGGCATGCCATTCTCGTCGGAGTTGCCTAACGGCTGGGGGGTGCGCTTCTCTGCCTCGCCTGTACGCGACCCCGAAGGCCATCTCACCGAGTTCGGGGTGGAGCCCTCGGAAGGATGTGCCGTTGACCTCGACCCCGTGAAGGCACTCGACGGGCATGACACCATGCTCGATTTCGCGATCAAGAAAGCCCTCGAAAGTTGCTGAATTCGCAGATTATTTCTTCACGCGGGCGAAACGCATGCCAGAGCGGTAAAGCGGGAAATTAGCTGACATTATGGCACCGTCGGGCGTAATATCGGCCGTCACCTCCTCACCCATCGATTCAAAATATGCGTCATACCACACCATGCGGTAGTGGTCGGTGAACGGAGTGGAATAGAGATGACCTTTCAGCATGCCGGGCTCCCACCTGCTGCCATTGGAAAGCGCTCCTGAGAGATACACTATATCATAATCCGGCTCCACGCCCTGCAGACTGCCTGCTGCAGCCGGCAATTCTGACACAAATTCCTTTCTGTGCGGCATCACAGCAAGACGGTAGCGACCGCCGGGTTCGGCCATTTCGCTTTCGGTATCACGGTCGAGAAACTCCCAGACACCCATCGCCGCAGGCCGCGATTCTTCAGGCGTATCAAGCAGGGTTAACACTGCATTTTCTGTCCATCCCGACCGCAGCACATCGCCCGGAGAGCGGCGCCACTTCAGATGCATATCGGTCACGGCCATATCACGGCTGCCGTTTATTGAGAAAGCGGTTACAGGCGCGCCTATATTGGTCTCGCCAATGAACCTGCCCTCCTCGCCTCCGAGCCACACACGCAGCGTGCCGCCGACAGCTTCAAGTACAATGGCATTCAGGCGCCCGTAGATGTCGCGCTCATCCTTGATGACAGTCTCGCACTCGGCGTGTGCGGAATCAGTGGCATCATATATGCGGCAGCATGCCACACGCTGCTCTTCGAGAGATGCGGCGCCTCCACGGGTATGATATGTCAGTTCGATTGTTTTGAGCGCAGCTCCGTCGGCACCTTTGAGGCAGAGCGTCCATCCCTTGCCTTCGAGAGCGTGGCCGTTGCGATTGCCATCCAGCGCTATCTTACCTTCCATCACAAACTCCCCGCACCCGTCGGGGAAGGCTACCGCATCCGGCATGCCGGATGCAGTTTCCACCTTAGGGAGGGTCGTGTGATGCCACTCGGCCACACACTGCGCTCGTGCGCTAAGAGTGGCGAGAGCCAGCAGCATGATTAGTAGACGGAGATGATTCATGACTTATTGTAAAGGCGTATGCACTCGGCGGTGAAAGCATCGTCGTCCATATCAGAGGGGAGCCAGTGGATAGTGAAACCACGCCGTTCCATGCCTCGGAACCATGTCATCTGCCGTTTTGCAAACTGATGGATAGCTGTTTCGAGTCCCTGCAGCATTTCCTCGTAGGAAAGCTCGCCTATAACGTATTGTGTGACGAATTTATACTCAAGACCATAGTAAATGAGGTCTTCGGCCGGTATGCCATCGGCAAGCAGGCGTCGCACCTCGTCGGCCAGACCTTCGTCGACACGGGCTTTCAGTCGCAAGGATATGCGACGGCGGCGCTCGTCGCGGCCTATATCCACCCCCACAATCACTGCGTCGAGTGGCTGCGGGTTATTGACCAAGGCAGCTTCATCGGGATGAGCGGCATAATAGGTCTGTATCTCGATGGCACGCACCGCACGCTGCGCCGTATCCACATCGGTCACATTATGAAGGGCCTTCATTGTGGAGAGCATTGCGGTGAGTTCCTCCAGCGACTTACCTCTCAGGGAAGCGCGAAGCTCTGGATTCTCAGGCACCTCGGGCAGATACATGCCCTTAAGCAGCGACTCCACATATAGCCCCGTGCCGCCACACACCACCGGCACACGCCCGCGGGCCGAAATATCCTCGATTGCGGCGCGTGCGTCACGCAGATAACGGTAAAGGTTGTATTTACTCCCTGCAGGAGCCACATCGATGAGATGATAAGGCACGGTGCCGTACTCGCAGAGGTCCTTGCCGGTGCCTATGTCCATGCCACGGTACACCTGCCGCGAATCGCCGCTCACGATCTCGCCGCGGAGGGCGACGGCCGCGGCCACTGCACGGCGGGTCTTTCCGGAAGCCGTCGGGCCCACTATGGCAAGAATTCTGCTCTGCTTCATAAGATCAGCTGCCGGCACGCATGCGCTTGTTGAACAGGCGCTTGATAGGGTACCAGAATTTATCCTCGTTGGTACGGTCCACCGCCAACCAGTGATAATCGTTGAAATCCACATCCCACTTGCGGATGTCGCGCAGACGGAATGTGGGCTTGTAATGCTTTATCACATAAAGCCTGCGGCCCTTCTCGTCGTAGGTCTTCCAAGCCATGGCCACCTTGTAGATGCGCATGAGCTCCGACACGAGGTCGCGCCCCAGCAGCCCCTGCTGGGCGAGCTGCCTGAGGTTGCCCCAGGTGAGCCACTCACCTCCGATTTTCGAGTCGGCCACATCGGCCGATTCAGGCAGGAAGGCGAAATAGTGGAAGATGTTGTTGTAAGTGAGATTGTCGGGCGACACATATGCCAGCCGTATCTCCGCATCGTTGATGTGGGTGTGCTCGCGGAAAAGCGAAATCGCCGTGGCCAGATTCGGATTCTCCATGTAGTGTGTGTGCACTATGGCAGGGGTGTCGAATCGCTTGATTTTAGCTCCGTTGGCAAAATTGTAGCCATCTTCGGTATGCATTTCCACAAGCAGGCGATCACCGTTGATAAGCAGGTATCTTATGAGGGTGGAGCTGTTGCGGCGCACCAGATGCTCCTCGTCGAACTTGCAGTAATACACCCACAGGGAATAATATCTCACCCCGAGATACACTACAGAAAGCACATAAATGGTCAGCGGCATCCATATAAAGAAAAAGCGATCAGGACGGTTGAGGTTTATGTTCACATAATTAGTGAAATAATAGCCCCAGTCGACCACGGTGAGCAACACCGCGAGCACAAACAGAAGCCCCGTCTGATATCGCCACTCGCGACGGTAGAGGTCACCGATGAAGCCATGCTCGATCACATTGCCGAAACGTTCCTTGCATCGGCGGCACACAGCCGGCTCACGGTGATTGAGAAAGAATATCAGAGTGACTATGGCCGTCACAGGAGCGGCTAAAAGTATGCCTATTACCGGCGAGTCGATGTTGAACGGCTGCCCGTTGGCTTCGAAGAGATTGTCACCTCTCGCAAAAAGATATAGCGCCGCCATGAATACGCCGAGCAGCAGTATCACTATCGAGACCTCCTTTATGAATCGGGAGCAGCAGGGCACCTCACGGCGCTTCAATACCGTGTGCATCCATTCGAGGGCTATGAAAAACAGAAAATTTACCGGTGCCAGATATTGCCGCGGAATCACAGGCTCAAGCACAGCGAGAACCATAAGCATACCCACGGCCACAGCCCAGTTGCGCCATAGGCTGAATATAGCCGCGGTCATGCGTTTTCGGCGTTTGATTATCTTATCCATTGCCTGCTGATGCTTACGGGTCAGAGATTATCGGAGAAATAGCTTATCATGCGGCCGTAGACCAGAGCGCGGGCATCGCAGCCGTAGATGCTGTGGTTCATGGCCGGGAAAAGGAACATATCGCAATAGCGGTCGGCAGCCTGCAGGGCGCCGACAAATTCCATAGTATTGCTCAGGTGCACATTGTCGTCGGAGGTGCCGTGCATGATGAGCAGACGGCATGCCATACGGGCCGCACGCTCCGTGGGAGCGCTCTCGGTGTAGCCGTCGGCATTTTCCTGCGGCGTGAGCATGAAACGCTCGGCATACACTGTGTCGTAGTAACGCCATGAGGTTACCGGAGCTATGGCCACGGCAGCCTTCCAGGGCGAATCTGTGGCGGTGACGCCCATCAGAGTCTCATATCCGCCGTAGCTCCAGCCTGAAAGGCCGATGCGCTCACCGTCGGCGTAAGGAAGCGACGCCACATAGTTGGCTGCCGCTATCTGGTCGATGGTTTCATAATGGCCAAGGTGCTTGTACACAATATCGCGGAAGGCTGTGCCGCGTGCGCCTGTGCCGCGGCCGTCGACACACACCACGAGAAATCCCTGTGTAGCTGCATATATATCCCAGTCCATCTTCCAGCGGTTGACCACCTCCTGCGAGCCGGGGCCGCTATACTGCCACATAATCACCGGATAGCGTTTCGAAGCGCTGAAACCGGCAGGCTTCACCATATATCCGTTCAGCGTATTGCCGTCGGCCTGCATAGTGAAGAACTCTCTCTTCGGAGCCGATGCATATCGCGAGGCATACTCGGCGTTATCCTCAAGCAAGCGCAACTTCTTACCCTTACCGTTATAGAGTGTGTAGACCGGAGGAGTCGCGGCGTTGCTGTAGTTCACGGTGTAGTAGTTGAGCGCCGGAGTGAACGAAGCCGAAGCCCATCCCTCGGCCGGAGTGAGGGTCTCGAGTTTCTTGCCCTGACGGTCGATGCGGCACACCACACGGTTGATGGCTGCGGAAGCATCCGTGCCGGCGGGGACAGTCTGGTAATATGTGAATCCGAGTGCGTCGGTACCATAATAGGCTGTCACTTCGGCCTGACCCGAGGTAATGGCGCGTAGTTGCTGTCCGGCATAAGAATAGCGGTAAAGATTATTCCATCCGTTGCGCTCGCTCTGCAGCACAAAACTTTCGGCCTCGAAGGCTATATCCTCATATGCGGCTGGATTAAGCCATGCTTTGGCTTCCTCAACCAGAATCGACTTGGCCACGGTACTCTTGGGATTTGCCGCATATATCTCCATGCGGTTCTGGGCACGGTTGAGTGTCACGAGCATCAGACGCTCGGAGCTTGCTCCGCCAAAAGCAATGCGAGGGATATACTCTATATTGCGGTCAGCAAGGGGTATCTCCTTGGTCTTGCGGGTGTCCACATCGTAGGAATGCACACTCACGGATGAATTTTTCTCGCCTGCCACAGGATATTTGTAAGAGAACTCACCGGGATACAGGGCGTATTCGCTCTGAGCATGGCACCATCCCTGATATCTGGTGAATGTGAACAAAGGCACCTGTGACTCGTCGTAACGCAGATAGCAGAGCGTGGTGTTGTCGGGTGCCCAGGCCATGGAGCAATCTGTGGAGAACTCCTCCTCGTATGTCCAGTCGGGAATGCCGTTGATTATGCTGTTTTTCGCTCCATCGGTAGTCACCGGCACTTCGGTGTTGTAGTCAGTTTTCTTGATATATATATTGTTCTCCGCCACAAAGGCCACCATGCGCGAATCGGGCGAGAAGAGCGGAGCCTGCTGCATGGCAAAAGCTGTACTTAGTGGACGCAGTATGTTGCGCTTTATCTCGAACACATGATAGGCGCCCTTCACCGAGCGACGATAGACCGGCTCTGAATCACTACGAACCAGCAGCTTAGAGCCGTCGGGACTGATGGTGAAGCTCTCTACCTTTGATATCGAGCTTTCGCGGGTATGTGAAGTGTCGAGCACCGTCTCCAGTTCCTTACCCGTGGAGGTTTCGTAGCGGACTATCTTAGCGCCTCCATCGCTGATGCGGAGGAAGCTCTCGCCATCGGGCATGAACTGCATGCTACCCGGAGTTGAGGCAGCATTCTGAGGATAGACATAGGGCGCTATCGAGCTGACATTCAGCACTCCTGCCGGGACGGCGACAGAAGCCGCCTGCACAGGGAAGAAAACTGCGGCCGACAGTGCCGCAAGGGCTACACTAAATATGTTTTTTGTTATATATTTCATCTTAAGCAGATTGGTAATTAGCTTTCAAAACAACAATCATTTCAACGCCCTCCCCCTTATCATTGTTCCCGCTCCCTGTAATATCTGCGAGAGTGTCAGTCGTCCCAGAGCGACATCTGGGCCGGATGCTCGTGCGGTGGTTTGCGCTCCGGCTCCCGGTAGCCGAACTCATCGGGAGCATCCTTGCGGGCGGTCACCTTATTGGGCAGCTCGGCCACAAGCCACTCGGTGTCGGTGATGCTGTCGTCTATGGCCGATATCCTCACCTTGGGCTTGCGTCCGCGGCGCTTTGCAGGCTTAGTCTCTTCTTGGATAGGCTCAGGGATATTGACTTCCGGTATATCCTCGGCCACAGGCTCCGTCGGCTCCTCGGCCGCTTCCGACTTGGTTTCAGCAGGCATATTGTAGCGGCGCGAATTTAGCCGTTCAATTTCCTCACGGAGCACCGACTCGGCGCGTGCATGCTCATAAAGATTATTCTCAATGGTCTTGCGCAGCGAGCCGGCCTGATCTTCAAGTGTGCGTATCGTGTTATCTTTAAGCGTAATGGTCTCCAGAAGTTCTTTTTTTTCTATCTCAAGAGCCGATAGAGCCTCTTTCTGCTGGAATATCAGATCTTTCTGCTGCAACTGGGCGGCATCATTGGCTCTGCGGGCCTCCTCAAGCTCACCCATGCGGGTATTGAGATGCTCCACCACCTTGAGGTTTTCGTTGGCCTCGTCGAGTTGCTCCTGAAGCGATGTAGCCTTCCTGCGGCTGGCGTCGAGGGCTATGAGATTTTCCTTGGCGGCACGCTCGGCAGCCTCGGAGGCAGCCTCCAGGGCAGCGATCTTTCCGGCGAACTGCTGCATTTGGGTCTGATAGACAGCGGCCTCGGCCACGAGAGCCTCCTTTTCGGCTTTAAGGGATTCCTTTTCAGTTTTCAAGGCTTCATTTTCTGCTGTGAGCGCCTCGATGGTCTTGTTGAGTGCGGCCACGGCCTCGCCGTCGGCGGCAGATGCAGGCGCAAATGTGTCTTCCGATGTGGGTATAGCCGTCACGGCGCTCACACGCAATTTGTTGAGTAGGCTCTTGTTTTCCAGCTGGAACTGTTCGTTTTCTGCTTGTATGGTCGCTATCTGTTTCTCAAGCTCATGCACTTTCTCGCTGAGGGCGCGTTTCTGGCGCTCGGCACTGAGCTGCAGTTTCTTCACCTCCGAGTTTTCACTCTCTTCCTGACGAGCCTTCACACGCAGGCTTTCCATCTCGGAGTGAAGGTTTCGGCGCTCGGTCTCGTACATATCGGAGCATTGCTGAATAGCCATGGTGTGCAACCCGTCGATATAGCTCTTCATCGAAGAGTTAAGCGCATTGTAAAGATATTCGCGTTGCTTTTTCTCATCGACACTCTCGCTGAGAAATGCCGGTAGCGATTCATTGAAAATGCGCACCACCGATTCGAAAATTTCATCAGGAACCATGCTCGCCGACATATCCACGCCAGTTGCAGGCACCTCGGGCACCGGTGCCATAGAGGCGGCCGCCGTGCCGGAACCTGCGACTTCACCCGGCGACGCCACTGCCGCACTCTCCGCTTCCATGCGTTCGCGCAGCGGGGTCACTCTGGCATCAACTCCCTCAAGTTCAGATTCTTCAAACTCGGAATCGCCAAAGCCGAACGCTTTTTTCAGGCCACTAATGAAACTCATCTTTCTGTGATTTACGATGGTTCTGGAGCTGTCGCACCGTTTCAGGTATCAGACTCAGGCACGGCCACCCCACTAAAACACACAAAGATAAAAATATTCGGCGGGATTTGCAACCCGACAGCTCATTTCTCAAAAAAACTCTCCCCATATCACCCTAAAAAATGTAAACGGCAGAAACTCCGAAGAGTTCCTGCCATTTACCGTGATAATATCTTGTTTTACAGATTACAGAAATATTTTGGCCGTGGATGTGCCATCGGATGTCTTGAACGAGACAAGATAAACACCTCCGTCCACAGAGCAGAGAGGTGTGTTGCCGTCGATCTTCACATCAGAGGCGTAGATGCATTTGCCGTCAAGTGTATAGACCGAAGCGGCCCCCTCAATCAAATTCGACGAATCAAGAACAATGGCTCCATCGCGACCCTGAATAGTAACAGTGCCGTCGGTGGTGGCGATATTGAAAACGCCACCGGCCGAATCGGGCACATTAAGCGTATAACAGGATGAGAAGCCTCCCACCTTGGTTCCTGTTTTGCTTGAAAGACCCAGGCGAATGCTTTTTTTACCTGCAGTAAGCTCGGCTGGGATGGGAAAAGCCACATTGAAATAGTGACCGCGGTAATTGTTCTGAAGCACCTGATGGCCCACGGCTACGCCGTCGACTGTGATGTCGAAATCGCGGAGATCCCATTCACCTCCCCAGAACTGAAACATGGCATAGTTGGTGCCTGTGGGTTCCACTTTCATGGCAAAGGAGAAGGGATTTTCGCCGCGGCCGTCGCACCAGATGTGGTTGCGGTACCACCCGTCTTCGCAAGTGCCTTTAAAGTCGTGCGCCTCGCGGCCCTCGCGATTGGGGAAGATATAGTCGCAGACCTTGGCGTTGTCGGGTGTGGCGGGGATAACCACAGTGCGCACATCCCAGATGCCGCCTACGATATTATTGTCCCAAGTCACGAGCTTGAAGGTCATCTTGTCCTTGCCCTTGCTCACATGCCAGGGCACCGAGTGATGTGCCTTCACAAATTCGTTGTCGACATTGCATTCGCTCAGGATATCGTGCGAGAATTTGTCATCGTCGCCATAGACATCGAAACGACGGTCACCGCTGTTGTCATTGCCCCAGTAGGTGAGCACCAGATCGATAGGTTTGTCGGGGAGTACGGCGAGATCATACTGGATGAAAGAGAGATTACCCACTGCGTCGCGCCAGCCCACGTTGGCATCATAACGGCTTCCTTTGGTGACCATGTTGTGAGCCTCTTCCGATTCGGCGTTTGTCACAATCACGCGGTCGATATATTTCAAATCATCCTCGAAAGCAGAGTTGTCCGTGGGAATCCATATCTTCATATCGCCCGATCCTCGGTAGGCACGCGAGAAGTAGGGTGTGAGGGTGATGGTGCAGTTGTCGACCTTTGCCTTGCCGTCGGCTCCGCGCACGGTACGGTTGGCGGCAGCCTCGATGAGACGCAGGCTGTTGAAGCCGCTGTGGGTGTTTTCCGACACAGTGAATGTGCTTCCCTGAGGAATTGCCACATTCTCTACCGAACCGTTGTTGTCGGCGAATTCAGCGCAATACACGATAGGACCGCGCTCGATGGCAAGTTTGCCGAGGTCAGCTTTCACGGCGTCGTTGGCCTTGACCTGACGCACTTCCATGGGGAGGTTGATGTCGACCTTATCGCCCTTGTTCCAGGCACGCGAGATGGTCACGTAGCCCTTCTCGATTTTCACGGGCACGCTCTGGCCGTTGACGCTTACGGTCACCGGCTGCGCGGGTGCCTCGTTGACATAGGTGTAGAGGTCAGATGCCACAGGTGCACCCTGTGCCCATCCGGGGATACGGAGCTTGAGGTTGAATTCAGAGCCGTCGGCCTTGTCGAAACTGAGGGAAATAGCGCCGTTCCAAGGATATTCGGTGGTCTGGCTGAGTGTGAGGGCCTTGCCGTTGAAATCGATATCGCCTGTCGACTGCACGTAGAGGTTCACATAGAGATTCTCGGGGTCGGTGGCATATACATAGCCGGGCATCGAGGGAATAATGCGGCAGAGGTTGGTGGGGCAGCACGATGTGCCGTACCATGCGTTTCGGTCGTTGCCGCGGGTGGTGGCCTCAAGCGGGTTCACATAGTAGAACGAATCGCCGTTGACCGAAAGGCCGTCGAGCACATTGTTGTAGAGCGAACGCTCGAGAGCATCGATATATTTGCCGTCGGCATGGAGACGGAACATGCGCAGATTGAAGAAGCAGTTGGCTATCGACGCGCAGGTCTCGCAATATGCCGAGCCGTTGGGAAGCTCATAGTTCTCGCCGAAAGCCTCGTCGGTGTGACGGGCGCCGAGACCTCCGGTAATGTAGAGTTTTTTGCTCTCGATATTATCCCATATGGCGTCGATGGCGGTCTGATATTCCTGGTCACCTGAGAAGCGCACCCAGTCGGCCATGCCCGAATAGAAATAGAGGGCACGCACGGCGTGGCCCACAGCCTCGCGCTGGTCGACGGCCTTGGCATGATTCTGCCAATATTTGCCGTTCACGCGAAGGTTGTCGGAATTGGGATCGAAACCGCTGCGGTGGCCGCGGGTATCGAGGAAATATTTACACTCGTTGAGATATTTTTCATCGCCGGTGACCTCATAGAGGCGCACCAGAGCCATCTCTACCACAGCATGGCCGGGAGCCTCGCCGAGACCACCTTCCTTGAAGGTCTCGCACATCACATCGGCCGCACGACGGGCCACGTTGAGCAACTTGTCCTTGCCGGTGGCATAGTAGTAGGCCACGCCGGCTTCGATGAGCTCGCCCATGTCGAAGGTCTCGTGCGAGAGATTCCAGTCGGAAGTCCATTTGGCACCGTTCATCCACTCGTGCAGCGGATTAGCGATGGTCCAGTTGGTAAACAGATAGCCGTCGCTCTCCTGTGCCGAGGCAATCAGGTCGATTACGCCGTCGATATAAGCCTCGAGCTCTTTGTCTTCCTTGACTGTGAGCAGATAGCTGGCGCCCTCGATCACTTTGTAGACCTCGGCGTCGTCGTAGGTGGTGCCGCTCTGATAGCGTGCCAGGTCGGAACCCTTTTTCAGCTCTCCGGAAAGCACCTTGCCGGCAATCTCAAAGTTTTTGATCTGTCCGACGTCGGTACATTTCTGAAATGCGTAACGGATAGTTTTCGAACGCAGAGTCTCAAGACGCTGGCTCCAGAAATTGTCGGTGACATGCACCTGGGTGAAGGGCACAGGCTTGATGTCAGTGGTCGCCTGCATGGCAGCCGTCGTGAGCAAAAGCGCTCCCGCCAATGCTAAATGTCTTTTCATAAAAAATTTTGGTTATTGAAATTGATTGGTTGTTTTCAATGGTAAAAGGATATACACGGCAAATTTACAAAATTTTTGCCATGTATATCCTTTTACGGATGCGTTAAATGTCGCAAAAAGTGAATATAGCGATTAAATGAGCAATTTCAGTAAACGATTTTAGCAACAGAGGCACCATGGCGGCGTATGTAGAGCCGCCCCGGCTCGGGATTGGCGACGGGGATGCCCTGGAGATTGAAATACTCAGCAGGGGCGTCGGAGGGGGTCGCGACCGGAGTCTCTATACTGCTCTCCTCAGTCAGAGGATAAAACAGCATGATGTTGGTGTAGGGATACAGGCCAAGGAAGCTGTTGCCGATGAACGCGCCCCATACACCCGGAGCGAGCACACTGTTGCCGAGATTGTCGGTGACTATGTCGGCGCTGAAATAATAGCGGTTGGCGTCGTCGCGAACCGGTTCGCCGTAATGGCTTCCGTCAAGCGAGTTGGCGGCATAGAACGGCGTTTCCTCTCCCATGGTGTCAAGCAGATGGTCGATCACCGCATCGGTGGCCCAGGCCTTCTTCTCTTTTAGACTGTAGTCCATAGTCATGTCTACATGATAGCCGAAGTTGGCGAAATTGTAGATATGCAGGCGGCCGTCTTTCACCTCCGAATAGATGTCGCACAGCTGCGGAATGGCCTCGGTCTCGAGGTCGGGGGTCACTGTGAAGAGCATCACGCCGTTGAACTCGTTGAACGCCGGATAGATGGTGCCTCCGAAGCCCTGGATGCGATTCTGCGGGGTGACATTGCCGATAAAGAAGCCCACGGCCTCAGAACTTGCGGCGGTGGCGAAACCGCGCTCGGTGCGCACCAGTGTGAGCGTGCCCTCCTTGCTTATGCGCCAGCCCTTGTCGGTGGTCGAGACAGCAAGGATAGAAAGCGGAATCACCGTGTCTTCGTCCTTATAGTCGAAAAGATGCTGTCCGCACTCTATGGTGAGGGTCCCGGCCTCGGCATCATAGGTGGCGGCGATGCTCTCCACCTCGCTGCCGGAGGCGGCGATAGCATCCTTGAAAGTATCGGCGAGAAGCCCGTTGATGAAATACTCACCCTCGGCCTCGCCGGCCACAATTTCCGTTATCGAGGTCTCCCACGTGTTTGAAATCTCGCCAGAGCCGCTGAGCCAGTAATACTGGAAATCATAGTCGGACGCGATATTGGCGGAAGACTCGGCATCTACGGCGAGTCTGGCAGGAGCTTTCGCACACGGTTTGCCTGCGGCTGCCGGCAGCTCTGCAGGGCAGTCGGTAAAGAAAGGCATCCCCGCCATGGCCGGCAGAGATGCACAGACCATGGCGAGGATTAAAAGGTTACGGATAGAGCCCATCAGCGTACTGCAGTTTTCTTGCCGTTGACAATGTAGATGCCTGCGGGCAGCCTGTCGGCGTTCACCTTACGGCCGTAGAGGTCGTAAACGGTTGTCTTATCTACGCTGTCGACAGCCACGTTTTCTATGCCGGTGCTACCGGAAATGGTGTAGGTGGCGGTGATTTCGGGATTGGAGACAGCCTCGTCACCTGATGTGCTGTAGTCGTAATAAGTTTCGGCAGGGAGACGGAAGGTATATGTTCCCGCTTCACTTATGGTACTGTCGAATGTAATCTGCACCTGATCATAGCTTCCGCCCACTTCAAGATTGGTGGTAGTGGCAACGACCGCGCCGTCTTTCTCAAGATAAGCAGTCGGGGTCGATGTATAGGCCTCGATTCCATCTTTTGTCGATGTCATCGGGAAAAGGATGTTAATCACATGTATGCCTGTAAGCGTAGAACCGTTGGCGGGATCGATTTCATATACACTCATTGATGTCTCGGGCACAGAGGCTCCCTCGATGGTGTATGTGGCAGTGATAGGGGGATTCACGCTGTAGCCTTCGCCCTCGTCGGCCATCTCGGACTCAAGATAGTCCTTGATAGTACCTTCTGCAAGATTGAACACATATGTGCCGGCGGCAGTGGTCTCCGGGAAGGTTATGATAGCCTCCTGGGTATTGCTGCGGGTGCCTGCTTCGAGCTTGATTGCCTTGATTACGGTCTCGCCGCATGTAAGGGTAGCGTAGTTGCCGATGTTGCTGTTGATGATGTGGGAGTCTACTCCGTCCTCGGTATCGGGGAATGTGATGGAAATCTCAGTGAGAGACTTGACAGTGGAACCACTGGCAGGCGAGACTGTGTAGTTGAGCATCGAGTAACCGGCGTCTGCCATAGCGAAAGCGGTGCCAACCATAGCGGCAAGAGCAAAAGTGTAAAGTTTTTTCATAAGCGGATTTTTTGGAGTTTTATCCATTGGTTTATTTAACAGCCGCAAAATTACACTCTCTCGTCGCAAAATGCAACAATAATCGCTATTATTTTGGCAAGTTTTGACAAAAACCGTCACACAGGCGGCAAAATGCCACTACACGCTTCCGGACGGCATTCAGCTGCGGGGCTTGGCCACGACTCCCGATGTGCGACGGCCGTCGATACCTATCACGATGGGTGACTCGAAGCGCACCACACGCACATATTCGCTCTCATATTCAGCCTCCTGTGCGTCGAGAAACGCCTGGTCGAGATAGTCGTCCTTGCCGAAAGGATTCACGGTGAAATATCCCACGCCGAACGATGTGAGGTTCTGGAAGAAATGCGTGCCCTGGCTTGGCTCTATGCGATAGTTGTGGAGCGCTGTCTCCACGATGAGGCGCGCACCGGCGATATCGGCCCAGCGCACAGGCACTCCGAGAGCGTCGTCGCTCGACCCCCATCGGCCGGGACCGATGAGCAGATAGCCCTCGCCTGAATCACTCAGACGACGGTTTATGTCGGCTATCTCGGCAGCAATCCTACGGTTGTTGAACGAGCTGAATGTCTCGGGGCGCACATACACCACATAGTGGATATTGTCGGTGGTGCCATGGCCCAAAGCCGTGGAGCTGCGCAGCAGCAGGTCGCTGTCGGGCAGAGCCATGAGCGATTCGTCCACATCCTCCTTGCGGTCGATGATGGGGCGTATCTGCAGCCAGTAGATGCGGCCGCGCTGCTCGCCCTCGGCCTCGATGTTGCCGGCGAACTCTATCTCAACCGGACGCTGCATGGCCTGCTGCCCCTCGGTGAGCATGAAATTGACTGCATCGGCCAACGGGAACATATTGTCGTTAAGCACATTGGCAAATGTCACCACCTTGCGTCCGCGTCCTTCAGCACTGTCGCGCAACATCTGGTCGTCGGGGTCGTAGGTCGACACGAGATAGCGTAGCGCGTCGGTATCCTTGAAGCTCTGCACATTGGCGCGGGTGAGATTGAAGCTGTCGTCGGTCTGAAAATGTGCGTTACGCTCCATCTCCTTGAGATTAAGGCAGTAAATCTCGCGTTGAGTGTCGCGCAGTGCCAGTTCGAGCGTGGAGGTCTGCAGCACCTTGCGGGGATGCCTGGGCGAGAACCGCAGCGAGCGGCCTCCGTCGACGATATATTTTCCAAGACCGACTGCCACCTCGGCCACACCCTCGCCGGGCAGTTCGTCGCCGAGTGGATAATAATTGAGCGAGCGGCCCACTCCGGCAAACGACGGGAAATAATATCCGTCGTACTCCTTGCCGACAACCTCCTGAATGATTACGGCCATCTTCTCCTGGTCGATTACATTGGAAGTGGCGGTCATGTAGGCCTTGCTCTCGGCATAGAACACCGAAGCATACACGCCCTTGATGGCGTCGGTGAGCAGACGGCGCATGCTCTCTGCATCGTCGACATGAGGAATCATATAGGTGGAGTAGACCCCCGCGAACGGCTGATAGTGCGAGTCCTCGAGAATACTCGAACTGCGCACAGCCAGAGGACGGTCGACCACCTCAGTAAGTGCGAGCAGATCGTCGCGCACACGTTCGGGCAACCTTGCGGCCAGAAAGCGTTCAAGTATCTCGGCGTCGGAAGCATTGCTAAGCGCAACGGGATATAGGTCGTTGTCGGCCATGAACTCGTCGAAGATGTCGGTGCAGAGCACCACCGTGCGGGGTATGGAGATCGACACCCCGTGGAAATTGTCGCACTCGGGGTGTTTCTTTATAATCGAATCTATAAAAGCGAGACCGCGGCCTTTGCCTCCGAGCGAACCCTGGCCTATGCGCGCGAAGTTTGAATAGTAGTCGAAGCGGTCCTTGCGGAACTCGGCCACCACTCCCCTGTTCTTCATCTTGCGGTACTTCACTATGAGGTCGAAGAAGAGGCGTTTTACCGCCGGGGCCTCCTCAATGGCATTGAAACGGTGTTGCCTTATCACATCGGCGATGGGAAACATGGCACGGCTATAAAGCCAGCGTGATATGTCGTTGCGGCGTGCATGATACAGCAGCGAGTCGCTGGGTATGTCGAACATGCGTTTCTGCAGTTCGTTGACACTCGACACCCTCATAATCTCCGTGCCGGTGGCGGGGTCGAGGAAGCGGAAGTCGCCGAAGCCGAAACTCTTCATGATGGCCGAGCCGAGGTCGACAGGCAGCTTCTTCGATGTCTTGTCGAGAAACAGGCCTCCGAAAGCATCCACCTTGCTGCGGTTGTCGCTGTCGGTGCTCTCAACGATGATGGGCAAATAGGGGTCGCGTGAACGCACATATTCGGCGAAGCGCAGACCGGCATGCTGATCCTTTACACCCTCGCGCATGAAGCTCACATCGGTAATCACTCCGAGCATGTTGTCGGCGAACTTGTCGTAGAGCCTCATGGCCTCCTCGTAGTCACGGGCCAGAATTACCTTCGGACGGCCACGCATGCGCAACATCTTTTCATGCTCGTTGAGGGCCTCGGTGGAGAAAATCATGCTCTGCTTGAGCAGGAACTTGTAGAGGTGGGGCAATATCGAGGAATAGAAGCGCACCGAGTCCTCCACCATGAGTATCATCTGCACTCCCACGGAAAGCACATCGTTGTCGGCGTTCATCTTGTCCTCGAGCAGCTTGATGATGGCAAGCAGGAGATCGACATTGCCGAGCCAGGAAAACACGTAGTCGACGCCGGCGAGGTCTTCGGCTGCGATGCGCCGGCTAACCTCCTTGGAGAACGGTGTCAGCACCACGATAGGAACACCCGGATGCGCCGCCTTCACGGCCTTGGCGGTGGTGAAGGTGTCGGAAATATCCATGCCGGGCATGGCCACCACGAGGTCGAAATTTTTCGCAGCCATAGCCTCAAGAGCCTCATGTATGCTGCTTACCTGGGTGATGCGGGGCGGCGAAGAAAGGTTGAGCGCCACATACTCGTTGTAGAGCTGCTCCTCCACACGGCCGTCCTCTTCCATCATGAAGGCGTCGTAGGGAGCGGCCACCAGCAGCACATTGAACACGCGCCGCTGCATAAGGTCCTGAAAAGCCGTATCCTTGAGATACAGCTGGCTCAACGATTCCTCGTTCATATGTTATCTATTATCTCCTTTGTTTATCGCTATATCAGAGCGCCTTCAGTCCGGCAATGGCACTCTCGGGGTCGGAGGCGCCGAACACATAGCTGCCGGCCACAAGCACATCGGCGCCGGCCTCGGCCAGAAGCGGAGCGGTGGTGGCGTTCACGCCGCCGTCGATTTCAATCTCGGCATGCGAGCCGGTGCGGGCAATGAGTTCAAGCAGACGGCGTGTTTTGGCCACGGTGTTTGCGATGAATTTCTGACCGCCGAAACCGGGATTCACCGACATGAGAAGCACCATATCGAGCTCGCCTATCACATCCTCGAGCATGCACACCGGGGTGGAGGGATTGAGGGTAACCGCAGCTTTCATGCCACAGCGCTTGATTTCGTTGACCGTGCGGTCGAGATGCACACATGCTTCCTGATGCACATTCATGATGGCGGCGCCACAGTCGCGCACACGCCCTATATAATTTTCGGGATGCACTATCATCAGGTGCACATCAAGCGGCTTCTCTGCCACCTTGGCAATAGCTTCGATTACCGGAAAACCGAAAGATATGTTTGGCACGAACACGCCGTCCATAACATCGAGATGGAGCATGTCGCAGCAACTGCGGTTAAGCATCTCCACATCGCGGTGGAGGTGCCCGAAATCGGCCGAGAGAAGGGAAGGTGAGACTTTCATGATTTATGCGGTGATATAGATGAACATGATTGCGGATGCCGGATGCGGAATATCATTTTTTATGTTTTCTGACAACATTCCACACCACATAGCCAAGGCAGCACACAAGCAACACTATGCCACCGATGGTGAGGTAGCCGTTGTATTGCTCGACCTTGGCGTAGAGCTGGTCGATAGCCACGGTCTTGCCCAGCCAATAGCCCAATATAGTGAGGATACAATTCCACACGCCGGCGCCAAGAGCCGTGAATATAATGAATTTTACGATATTCATGCGCGCCAGACCGGCGGGAATACTTATGAGCTGTCGCACAGCGGGGATAAGGCGCCCGACGAAGGTGCTCACGGCGCCGTGTTCGTCGAAATAATGTTCGGCGTGCTCCACTTTTTCTTTGTCAAGAAGACAGGCATGGCCCAGACGGCTGTTGGCAAAAGCATAGACAATAGGACGCCCGACCCACACTGAAAGCACATAATTGATAAGGGCCCCCACAATGGCGCCTGCGGTGGCCACAAGCACTATCAGAAACACATTCAGATCGGGGATATTGATCACGCGGCCTTCATACACGAGCTGCCTGGTGGTCTGGGCGGCAAGAAAGGCAGCCGGAGGCACCACAACCTCGGAAGGGAAGGGCAGGAATGAACTTTCAATGACCATGAATAAGAACACGAGCCAATAGCCGGCGTTTTCGATAAAAAGCTGAAGAAGATATTGAGCGCTCGCGTAGTCGCTTATCGCACATTCAATCATAGTTGATTCTTTGAATGGAACTGTCGTTAGGGTGTGTTTATATTTTTTCGCAAAATTACGACTTTTTCCCGATTTGGCCACCTGCGTGGACATGAAAAAAGCCGGGCCCTGAGGTTGCACTCCCCGAGGTCCGGCTTTATATTATAGGAATATTCTATATGTCAGGCGTATATTACCAGATGATCACCTGCTCTGCGGCAGGACGGAAGAGCTTACTTCCCTCCTTCACACCGAAAGCTTTGAAGAACGGCTCGATGTTGCGGAGTGTGACGTTCACGCGGTTCTCGGCAAGCGAATGCACATCGCCGATGGTGAGGTTGCGCTTCTCCTCGTCGCGGATGTTGGTGGCCCAGATGTTGGCGTAGTTGAGGTAGAATGCCTGATCGGGGGTGAAGCCGTCGATGAGAGCCTCCTGCGACTCGACATCCACTCCTTTGCGTTTCTGCGAATCGAGGAACGCGGTGTGCGACACACGCAGACCACCCTGGTCGGCGATGTTCTCACCCATGGTGTAGGAGCCGTTGGCGAAGAGGCCCGGGAGAATCTCCACTTTGTCGAATTGCTCACCGAGCTTCTTGGTGAGGGCCTCGAACGCCTCGGTGTCTTCGGGAGTCCACCAGTTGGCCATGTTGCCCTTGGCGTCGAAATTGCGGCCCTGGTCATCGAATCCGTGAGTCATCTCGTGGCCGATAACCACGCCTATGCCGCCATAGTTCTCGGCGTCGGATGCCTCCGGATCGAAGAAGGGATTCTGCAAGATAGCTGCAGGGAACACAATCTCGTTCGCAAGAGGATTATAGTAGGCGTTCACAGTCTGAGGAGTCATGCCCCACTCGCTCTTATCCACCGGTTTGCCCCATTTTGCCAGCTGCTCGTCGTTGTGCCACATGCGGGCTGCATGCACATTGCGATAGTAGGAATTGGCAGGATCAATAGCCATCGAAGAGTAATCCTTCCACTTGTCGGGATAGCCGATTTTCACAGTGAAGGCGCTGAGCTTCTCAATGGCCTTGAGTTTGGTCTCATCAGTCATCCAGGGGAGGTTGATGATATGCTTGCCAAGCGAGGTCTTGAGGTTGCCCACAAGGTCGAGCATCTTCTGCTTTGAGCTTTCGGGGAAATATTTTTCCACATAGAGGCGACCGATGGCCTCGCCCATATAGCTGTCGGGCACTGCCAGAGCGCGTTTCCACTGCGGGCGTTGCTCCTGTACACCCGAGCGCACTTTGGAGAACTCAAACGAGGTGTCGGTAAACTTCTCGCTCAGGAAAGGCGCTGCCTGCGATACATATTTCCACAGATAATAGTCTTTCTTCTCGCGGTCGGATAGCGATGCCACGAGGTTGTCGCTCTGGCTCATGCCGCGGGGGTCTTCAAGTATATAGTCCGATGGGGTGTCGATGCCCATGGTTTCGATGAAGAAGCGGTTCCAGGGCAAGTGGGGATACTGCTCCTTAAGCTGCGCGATAGTGCGGGGATTGTAAAGCGCGGGTATATTGCGGCTCTCCTCGCGGGTCATGGCGCTGTCGGCGATGGCGGTCTCGATCTTCATCACGTTCTTCATGATGCGCTGGGCGTCTTTTTTCTTGTAGCCTGCGTTCATCATCTGGCCCACGATGAGCTTCTCATAGGCGTTGCGTATGCGCTTTGTCTCGGGGTCGTCCTTGAGATAGTAGTCGCGGTCGCCCATGCCCATCGAACCACCGCTGAGATACATGGCATACCGGTTGGAGTCCATCATGTCCTCCATCGGACCTGCGCCGAAGAAGGGACTCGAGTAATATTTGTGCATCCAGAGCAGGAGGTCTTCCATCTCCTCAGGCTTGGCGTTCTCAATTTTGAGAAGGTCATCAACGATAGGCGCTATGCCGTCGCGATTGCGACGGTCAAGATCCATTCCCTGCGAATAGAGAGTCCAGATTTTGGCGGCGTTGCTGCCGCGCTCGGGATTGGTTGCTCCGAGGTTGAGCACTATATCCTTCACCTTAGCCTCGGCCGAGTCAGCCAGGATGTTGAACACGCCGTAGCGCGCATATTCAGCAGTGAGCGGATGGGCTTCCATCCAGCCTCTGTTCACATGCATGTAGAAGTCATCGCCGGCAGGAATCGAATTGTCGATATAAGCCGGATTCACACTTTTCAAATGCTCGGCAGAGGCTACGCCTGTGGCCATTGTCAGAGCTGCCATTGCAATTATTGTCTTTCCGAATTTCATTTATCGTTGGTAATGTTAAAATACTCTACTTTATTTGATGCCGGAATGCTGGAAAAGTTGCATCCGCTTCAAAAATTTTTCATTGAGGATGTGCAAGTTTTTCCAAAGCCTCGAAATCGATATGCGGGGCAGCCTCGGCTCCTTTGCGTTTGCGATGGAAATTCGCGCCATAGGGAGTTGTTGCATCAACGAAACCACAATGCTGCAAAAAGAAGCTGTCACCGTTCAGGCCGCCGTTTACATCAGTTCGCGCTCCGCTTCGCCCGGTGTCATCGCATGTAAATGCCGAGTCGACAATTTCATGCCACTGGCCATTTTTATCACGCATCCACTGATTGGAAAAATTCACGGAGCGAGGTTTGTAGCTCATCCACGGGAGAAAGCACTCCAGAAATGAATGAGGATACATATACCATGTATCGGTTTTCGGCCGCAACAGGCTTGACAACAAATGCCATGTGCCATTCTCGTCACAGAAATATCCGGTGTAAACCGTATTGCCATCACCATCGGGACGCACACGCACCAGAGTGCGATATGTGTTTCCAGGCTTCCATTCGTAGTGCATAAAACTCTGCTTGCCCGACCCCTCATGCCCGAAGTCGCGGGCTGTGACACCTTCACCGACGGAAAGCACTTTCACGTGACTGTCCTCAGGTATATCACCCGGATTATCAGTTTTAAAGGGACTCCACACTGAAAACAGCACCAGATTACCGTTGCTGCCATCAGGCGCGGTAATCGACTGTATACCCATATACCCCTCGGCGAAGCCGGTCAGCATAAAATAAGTGCCATTCACATCACACCCTTCTGGCACCGTAACCTCATTGTAGAAATATTCAATATCTTCCTGAGGCTTGGCATAATGCAAATGAGCGGCGGGTCCGCGGCGAATCCAAAAGGCTCTATCAGCATCACGGTCGGCGGCGAAATGCATTTCTCCGTCCACAGCATCGCCTTCGACTGTCAGGGTTGTAATCTCACCGAAGACATCACCGGTTTTTGATTCTCCCATAAAATCGACTTTCACATAGCCCGGATTCTTTACACGGAAAGTGCCGGCATCATATATCCTCTTTTCGCCACCCTTCAGCTTTACAGTGTGGCTTTTGCCATCCACACTGACCTTTATTTTTGATTTAGCACCGAAAGCACCGGCCGTACCGGTAATCCACATCTTGAATTCTCCGGTGCGACTACACTTGAAAAATGCAGACAACACGGTGGATGGAGCATCCCAGCGCCGCACATCCCCTTCAAGTGTCAGAATCCCCGATGTATCTTCGCTATAAGACGGCTCACATGCCTCGCCTGAAGTGACATAAAGATTGCCCTTCATCGGAATATGCACGGCATCGGCTCGCGGAACGCTTCCACCTGACATAGCCACACACCGGGCTAACAGCAAAGCTATTACTATAATTTTACGCATCGGGAGATAATTTTAGTTGTTACACATTGAAGCGGAAATGCATTATATCGCCGTCCTGCACGATATATTCCTTGCCTTCCACTCCGAGCTTGCCGGCCTCTTTCACACCGGTCTCGCCGCCGAGATTCACATAGTCGTCGTATTTGATGACCTCGGCGCGGATGAAACCCTTCTCGAAATCGGTATGGATGACGCCGGCACACTGGGGAGCCTTGGCGCCGCGCATGAATGTCCATGCTCGCACCTCGTCGGGGCCTGCGGTGAAGAATGTCTGGAGATTGAGCAGAGCGTAAGCCGAACGGATAAGACGGGCCACACCACTCTCCTCGAGACCGATTTCCGCAAGGAACTCCTGACGCTCCTCGTAGGTGTCGAGCTCGGCTATATCGGCCTCGGTCTGAGCTGCCACGATGAGCAGCTGTGCGTTCTCGTCCTTAATGGCCTCGCGCACGGCATCGACATATTTATTGCCGTTCACGGCCGATGCGTCGTCGACATTGCACACATAGAGCACCGGCTTGGCGGTGAGCAGGAATAGCTCGCGTGCAAACTTGCGTTCGTCGGGAGTCTCCAGCTCCACCGAGCGGGCAGGCTTGCCCTGATCAAGAGCCTCTTTGAATTTGCACAGCACCTCATACTGCAGCTTGGCCACTTTGTCGCCGCCGGTCTGCGCCTGCTTCTGGGTGCGGGCTATGCGGCTCTCAATGGTCTCGAGGTCCTTGAGCTGCAGCTCGTAATCGATGATTTCCTTGTCGCGCACGGGGTCAATGGAACCGTCGACATGGGTTATGTTGTCGTTGTCGAAACAGCGCAGCACATGTATTATGGCATCGGTCTCACGGATGTTGGCCAGAAATTTGTTGCCGAGGCCCTCGCCCTTGGAAGCGCCTTTCACAAGGCCGGCGATGTCGACGATCTCGACTGTGGCCGGCACTATGCTGCGCGGCTGACACATCTCCACAAGTTTGTTGAGGCGGTCATCGGGCACCGTAATCACACCCACATTAGGCTCGATGGTGCAGAAAGGGAAGTTGGCGCTCTGCGCCTTTGCATTCGACAGACAGTTGAAGAGGGTACTTTTGCCCACATTGGGAAGCCCCACAATACCACATTGAAGCGACATATCTTTATGATTATTGCTCGTTATCTATTGTTACAATCTTTACGTGCCGACAGCCAAAGCGCTGAGCACGACCGCAAAGTTACGAAAAAAAACAGAAACCACCACTGTCGGAGTGATTTCCGGTAGCGGTGGCTTCAATGCGATTGGCGCTGAATAACTGGCTATTGTTTGTCGGGCGCAGCAGGCGAATCGGATGGAGTTCCGGCCTTATGACTGTCGGAGGAGGCCGGAGCGCCTTTGAAGGCAAATACTTTGCTGAGATATTTTTCCTGGAAATTCTGCAGCATTTCCCAGAAATTCGGCACAAACAGCGAACCCACCAAAGCATTGAGCGCCATACCGAACACTACGGCTGTGCCAAGACTGATACGGCTTTCGGCACCTGCGCCGGTGGCGAAAAGCATCGGCATCACACCGAACACAAAGGCAAGCGCAGTCATCATGATGGGGCGGAACCGCACTATACCGCCCTGGCGGGCCGCCTCGCGCACCGGCATGCCGGCCTTGCGGTAGTCGATGGCATATTCCACGATAAGAATAGCATTTTTCGCCGCCAGACCCAGCAGCAGTATTATGCCGATCTGGGTGTATATGCTGATGCTCTGGTTCATGAAGAAACATCCGATTATAGTGCCGAGAATCGCCGTAGGCATAGCAATTATTACGGCAATCGGGTCAGTCCAGCTCTCATACTGCGCGGCAAGCACAAGCAGCGTCATTATGATGGCGAACATAAGCACCACCGTAATGGTGGTCCCGGCCTGAGTCTCCTGATAGGCCTCTCCGGTCCACGCATATCCGTAGTTTCCGCCGGAAGCCTCATTAACAATCTCCTCCATGGCCGCGATTGCCTGCGATGAGCTTGTGCCATGCGACGGAGTTGCTGTGAGGGAGGCGGTCTCATACATGTTGTACCGGCTCACTGACGATGGTCCCATAACTGTCGACACTTTGGCAAACGAGCCGAAAGGCACCATTTCGCCGACACTGTTGCGCACTGTCAGATTCATTATGTCGCCGGGATGACTGCGTGCCCATCCCTGTGCGGCGATATTCACCTGATAAACCTTGTTGAACTCCACGAAATCATTAACATAGGAACCTCCGACAAACGCCGACAATGCAGAGTTTACATCCTCAAGATTGAGGCCCATAAGCTCAATGCGATCGCGGTCCATGGTAACCTGATATTGCGGCACATTGCCTTCATACAGCGATGTGACCGATTTTATGGCGGGAGATTTGGCAGCATCGCCCTCGATAGCCTTCAATGCTTTGGCAAGGCCGTCGGCTCCCTGTGAATTGATATCGAGCAATTGCATCTGCAGGCCTGAAGTCATGCCCAGGCCCGGAATGGCAGGAGGCGACACAGCGAATGTTATCGCTTCCTGAAGACCCGCACACCGCTCGTTGAAACGCTCTATCACGGCCTCCACACTGTGTGCCTTACCTTTGCGTTCCTTCCAGGGTTTCAGCATCACGAAGAGTGAACCAAAGTTGCTTCCGGCGCCCCCAGCGATGAACGAAAAGCCCGAGATTTCAATCGCGTCTTCCACCTCCGGCATACTGAGCACAATATCAGATACCTGCGAGACAATCTTGTCGGTACGATCAAGCGAAGCGCCTGTGGGAAGTTGTACCGAAGCGAGAAAATAGCCCATATCCTCCTCAGGCACGTAGCTTGTGGGCCAGCGCATAAATCCCCAGAAGGCAGCGGCGCACAGCAACAGATACACGCCAATGGCCACAACCGGCCGCCGCAGACAGCGCCCCACCCAGTCGGTATATACCTTAAGAGTTGCCGCCCAGCCTTTATTAAACCATTTGAACAGAAAGAATCTGGTCGGCTTCTTAGGCCGCAGGAATAAGGCACACATGGCCGGAGTGAAGGTCAGGGCATTGAAGCCTGAAAAAGCGGTAGACACGGCAATGGTGAGGGCAAACTGTTTGTAAAGCTCACCGGTAATACCTGAGATAAAGGCTGTGGGTATGAAGACCGACAACAGCACCAGCACCTCGCCCACCACCGGCCCGGTAAGCTCGGTCATGGCCTTTTCAGCAGCCTGACGAGGAGTCATCTTCCCTTCATCAACTATTCGCGAACAGTCTTCCACCACCACTATAGCGTCGTCGACCACAATGGCTATGGCAAGCACCAGACCAAACAGAGTGAGCGTGTTGAGCGTGAAGCCGAGCAGCTTCATCACGGCAAATGTGGCTATGAGCGACACCGGTATGGTAATCATGGGTATAATCACCGCCCTCCAGCTCTGCAGGAACAGCATAATCACCAGCATCACTATGAGAGTGGTCTCCACAAAGGTCACCAGCACCTCATCGATAGAAGCCGACACGAAGTCGGTGGTATTCATAAGTATGCGATAGTGCACACCCGGAGGCAGATAAGGAGCCAGATTCTCAAGTTCTTTCTCCACCTCGCCTGCCACAGCAAGGGCATTGGCATCGGAGCGCTGATAGATACCTATCAGGCCGGCTTCCTGACCCGATACACGCGATATGGCACTGTAATCCTGACTTCCGAGCTCCACTCTGGCAATGTCGCGCATGCGCAACAGACCACCATCCTCATCGGTACGTAGTATTATATTGCCAAATTGCTCGGCGGTAACAAGCCTGCCGGGCGATGAGAGCGTAAACTGGAACTCGGCCGGCTCACTCACCGGCCGACCGCCTACCGAACCGGCCGACACCTCCATGTTCTGTGAGCGAATGGCGGCAAGCACATCGTTGGGGGTAATGCCACGCACACGCATCATGTCGGGGTCCATCCACACACGCATGCTGTATTTCCCGGCACCGAAAGCCTGCACACCGCCCACTCCGTCGAGGCGTGAGAGCGGCTGCACCAGATGCAATTGGGCATAATTTGTAAGATACAGAGCATCATATCGGCCCGGCTCATCGCTTTCCAGAGCAACAAACAGAAGGATATTGGTGCTTTCGGAGTTTACGCTGACACCCTGCTGGGTCACCTGCGACGGCAGCTGTGGCTCAGCCTGGTTCACCAGATTCTGCACCTTCACAGTAGCATCATCGATATCCACATCGTTCTCGAAAGTCACGGTAAGCGAGTACGAACCATCGTTACCCGAATTTGAACTCATGTACAGCATTCCCTCCACGCCGTTGACAGCCTCTTCTATCGGGGCTCCGATGGTCTCTGCCACTGTCTTGGCATCGGCTCCTGGATAATTGGCATTCACGCGCACGGTGGGAGGCATGATGTCGGGATACTGCGCTATAGGCAGCGTTTTCACCGTCACCAGTCCCACCAATATCATCAATATCGCCAGCACTGTGGCGAAAATAGGTCTGTCTATGAAAAATCTCGAAAACATGGTCTGAAACTTTTGTGATGTTTATATCGTCACCTCCGCTAAGCAAGCACGCATGCTCATTTGCCACGCGCTGTCTCTCCCGGCATCTGAGGCTTCACTTTCATGCCATCGCGCACCTTCAGGAGGGCGCGGGTCACATAGCGGCTGTCGGGACTCAGACCGGAGTTGACTATACGCATCGAATCACGGTAAACATCACCCACCGTGATGGGGGTATAGACTACCTTGTCGGAATCATTCACCACATACACATATTTGCCAAGTTGGTCGGTGCCGATGGCTGCATCCTTTATAAGCATGGCATGCGGGTCGACTGCATAGGGGAGATCCACAGTGCAGTACATGCCGTTCTTGAGCTCACCGTCGGGATTGTTTATCTCTACGCGCAACTCGATGGTACCGGTAGACTTCTGTACTGCCGGCGCCTCATACGACAGTTTTCCGTAATAGGGGCGCACAACACTGTCGCCGAAGTTCACTCTCACATGGTCATAATCAACTTCTTTCCCTTTGCGGGTTTCGGTCATTTCGAGATAGTGTGTGTCTTCCACCGTGAATACGGCCTCTACTATACGGTCATCGTAGATGGTGAGCAGCTTCACCGGCGACATGCCACCGGCCACATAATCGCCCACCACGACCGAAGCAGCGGAAGCGCGGCCCGAAAGCGGAGCCCGCACAGTGCAGTAGCCCAGATTGGTGCGCGCATCGGTCACAGCGGCACGGGCGCTCTTGATGGCTGCCTCGCTCTGGTCAAGGTTACTGCGGGCCTGCACCACATCCATCTTCGACACGGCATCGCTCTCGAGCGCCTTGGTCATGGCCTCATATTGCTTCTTGCAGTATTCATTGTTGGCCAGAGCTGTCTCCAGACGCGATTCAGCTTCGTGGAGGGCCGCTTCGTAAGTAGTACTCTCGATTGAGAAGAGCGGCGCCCCGGATTGCACGAAGTCGCCGTTGTTATAATGTTTGGCGGTGATAAGCCCGTTGACACGAGCCACCACTCCGGCGTCGCGATCTGAGATAAGGAAACCGGGGTACTGCTTGTGAAGCACCACCGAATCAATCTTAGGCACCGCCACGCTCACCGGCATCTCGCCTTCGGAGGCGTTTTCTTTCTTCGAATGGCACGACACGGCGCCAAGGAGCGCTGCGGCCATGAATATCGGGTAGACAGCTGTTGTTTTCATAATTGACTGCTGATTCTGAAAGTTTCATAATTTGCTTACTGCCGCATGCTCACATCGAGGGTCTCGAGGTCGAAACCGCCTCCGAGAGCCTCATAAAGCTGAATGAGCGATGACAGGGCGCGTCCCTGGGCACTGATGAGGTTCTGCTCGGCATTCAAGGTGTTGATTTGTGCGTTCACCACATTTATCATTGGCGACAATGAGTTCTTATAACGGTCGATGGCCAGACGCAAAGCCTCATTACCGGCATCGAGCACCCGCTCCATCTCATTTTTATAGACTATGGCGAAATGATACGATGTGAGGGCATTATCGGTCTCTTCGTATGCCGTGGCCACGGTGAGGTTATAGTTGTCTATTCCGGCCTGGAACTGCTCACGTGCCGAAGCGAGGGCATATTTTCGCTCGAGCCCCGAGAACAGGGTCCACGACAGTGTGGGCGCCACACTGTAAGTGAACGAGTTGTGGCTGAACAGATTGCCTATATTGTGGGCAGATGTGCCTATAGTGCCCTCTAGCACAAGAGTGGGCAGAAAAACTTTCTTTGCCACACCCACCTGCGCCGCATACTCCGCCAGCTCGAGCTCGGCCCGGGCAATGTCGGGGCGGCGGCGCAGTATGTCGGCGGGCACACCCGCACTCACCATCTGCATGCATTCAGGTACCGGACCGGGGGTCTGAAGAGCAACCGACATGCTTTCTGAAAGCGTGCCTGTGAGCACCTGCAGGGCGTTGATGGCGGCGCGAATCTGATATTCGAACTGCGGCAGCGTGGCCAGAGTGCCATAATAGGTTTCCTCGGCCTGCGCCACATCGAGCTTCGATGCGAGGTCGGCCTCATAGCGAGCACGGGCTATGTTGACGGTCTTGAGCTGCGACTCAATATGCTTCTTCGCTACATCCATCTGGGCCTGCATCACACGCAGATTCACATAAGTGGAGGCTATCTGGGCGCAGAGGCTCACCATGGCGCCGGCATATTCGGCACGCGATGCATTGTAGGCTGCCTTCCGGGCCTTAACCCCGGAGGCTATGCGCCCGAAGATGTCGATTTCCCATCGGGCGCTCAGCCCTGCGTTGAAACCGCTCGTAACCGTGGCAGGCATGGCCGTAGAAGTAAGCTCGCCGCTCTGGCGGTCCTTGCTCCAGCCAGCAGTGAGCCCGACGGAGGGCATCCATCCGGCACGGGCCTGCATCATGGTGTTGCGTGCCATCTCGGTGCGCCGCATGGCCATAGCCAGATTATGGTTATAGTCAATGCCGAGCATCACGAGCGAATCGAGGGTGGCATCGCCGAACGAGCGCCACCATCCCTCGGTGCCGGAAGGCACATCCTGCTGGTGTTCCGGCATGTAGGTCCACCGCTCCGGCAGACTGTCTGTCAGATGGCCGCGCAGGTCGCGTTCGGTGATGCCGCTGTCGGCATATACCGCCGGGCATATGCCGCACAACCCTATTATAGCATAAACAAATCGTTGAAACATAACTTCTTATTCCCTTAAAAGCGTTTACGAGCAACACCGTGGCAAAGATTTATATCCGGCCCGGTATCACAATTTAAAACAATCGCGCCTCAAAATTGGTTTTCCCCTCCTTCCCTCCCCTACCCTCCGTCAACAGCTTCCCGAACATTCCACTGACCTCGACATTTTTTCATAAAATAATGACCGTAGATCGATTTAGCTTGCAGGGAATGAAAAGTATAGCTACTTTTGCCGAAAACCTTATTGCCATGAAAAAATTTATCACATTGATTGCCGCGGGTGTGCTGGCCATAGCCACCGCCTCTTCCAAAGGTTATGAAAATCCGACAGGGAAGGAGTTCCCCATCCTGGGATGGTATTCCATACAGCACGGAGGCGTCACGCCGGAGCGCTTCAAGGAGATGCGCGAATGCGGTTTCAACATTTCATTTTCTACCTACCCGACTAAAGAGGATATGGCCGCTGTGCTCGATGCGGCTAAAGGGAGCGGTGTGAAAGTAATGGTAAGCACCTATGACCTCCCTGACAACACTACCGAAGTGGTCAACTACCTAAAACATTACAACAATATCGCCGGATGGTTTCTGCGCGACGAGCCAACCGCACACAGTTTTGCCGACCTGCGCGCTTTCCGCGACCGGGTGGAGGCGGCCGACTCGTCGAGAATGACATATCTCAACCTTTTTCCCTACTGGGTAGACGCCAATGCTCTTGGCACCGACAGTTATGAGGAATATGTGCAGCGTTTCTCCGATGAAGTAGACCTTCCATATATATCCTACGACTGCTATCCGGTGGTGAAATGGGACGGCCGTGTGCAACTGCGCCCGGGTTATTATGAGAATCTTGAAATCATACGCAACGTGGCCCGCAGCAAAAACAAGCCCTTCTGGGCATTCACACTTAGCACCTCCCACGGCGACTATCCTGTGCCCACACGCGAGCATCTGCGCATACAGGCCTTCAGCGACCTGGCCTACGGCGCCCAGTGCATACAATATTTTACCTATTACACTCCCGTGAACACCGGCGAGCCGTGGACCTACCACGACGGCCCCATCAACGCCATGCGCAACCGAGCGCCGGTCTACGACCTCGTGAAAGAGCAGAACCGCGAGATTCAGAATCTGTCGAAAGTGTTTCTCGGAGCAGAAGCTGTGGATGTATGGCACACCGGGCAGATTCCACGCGGTACCACAGTTCTGCCTGCAGATGCCCTGCCGAAGCCTTTCACTTCGATTGAGGCTGACGGCCAAGGTGTGTTGGTATCGCATCTGGTGAACGGTAAGAAGGAATATCTGATGATTCTCAACCGCGACATCGACAACGCGCAGACCGTGACCATGGAGCGCTCCTCCGACACATACCGCATCACACCCGACGGCAAGCAGCACAAAACGACACCTGACGAAGGCCGCTCGGTAAAAGTGGCTCCGGCAGATTATCTGCTTTATCGTATAAAATAGTCGGAATGTGGCCGCGTCAGGCGCGCGGCTTGTGAAGACGGTTGAAGAGGGTGCCCACCATGAGGGCTCCTCCCACAATGTTGCCCAATGTGACGGGGATAAGGTTGTTGAACAGCGCTCCTACAGTCACATCAGCGCCCTGAAGCATGCCGGCTGGGATGAAAAACATATTGGCGATACTGTGCTCGTAGCCCAGCACCACGAAAGCGCCAACGGGAATCCAGCAGGCGAGAAACTTTGCAGGCAGACTGTCGACCATCAGGCAGAGCCATACCGCGAGGCACACACACCAGTTGGCGGCGATGCCCTTGGTGAACGCCACTCCCCACGGAAGTGACGCCTTCGACTCCGCAATGCCGACAATCGCACTGCGGTAAGGCTCGGCCGCAGTAAGACCGCTCATATATACAAAAAGGTATGTGAATGCCAGCGCTCCTACGAAGTTGAAGGTCCACACCAACGCCCAGTGGCGCAACACAGCAGTGAATCCGTAGCTGCCGCTGTAGCATCCCGGCATGAGCACTGCATTGTTACCGGTGAAAAGCTCGCCCCCGAAAAGCACTATCAGGAAGAGGCCTACGGGGAACATGAGTCCGCTCAGCAGTTTCTGCAGGCCGGGATTGGCAGCCGTGATTTCAGGGAAGCCGAAGCCCACCGTCACCGACAATATGCCGCCGAGCGAGATAAATGCCCCTGCCATGATGCTTAGCACTGCCAGACGCGCTACAGAAGTCGATGTTTTGGCGCGCCCTATCTTGTTGACCAGTTCTATAAGTTGTGGATGCGATACAATTGCCATTTGCAATGGTTATTATTTCAGTCTGTGGTACCCCTCCTCACTGCGGGATGCAAGGCTCAGTTGAGCTGCGGTTCAACGCAAGGGAGGGGTTTAGCTTTTTTTTGTGTATAAGTCTGCACGGGAATTTCGCCCGACAATGCGCCCAGAGCATTCTGTGCCAGAGCCTCAAGTTCATCCTCGCCGGGATATACATGCACAGGCGCCAGATACTCGATGCGCTCGAGCAGATGGCTGATCACGTAGTCGCTGTAGGCTATGCCGCCGGTGATAAGGATAGCATCGACCTTTCCGCAGAACACCGCGCCGAGAGCGGCGATGCTCTTGGCTATCTGATATATCATGGCGTCGAGCACAAGGCGGGCATAATCATCGCCACGCTCTATGCGCTCAAGCACCTCGGGGATATGCGTGGTGCCCAGATGCGCCGCCAGACCGGCCTTGCCGCTGATGCGCTTCTTGAGCTCGTCTTTCGAATAACGACCCGAGTAGCAGAGGTCGATGAGCGGACCTGAAGGAAGTGTGCCGGCACGCTCGGGCGAGAAGGGACCTTCGCCGTCGAAAGCGTTGTTCACATCCACCACTCGACCTTGCTTGTGAGCGCCCACCGAAATTCCGCCGCCAAGATGGCACACGATGAGGTTGGCGTCCTCGTAGCGGAGATGCTTGCCGGTGAGCTCGCTCTGCTCGTGCAGATAGCGGCGCGCTATGGCACGCTGGTTGAGCGCATGCCAGGTGGTGGTGCGCGGCATCAGGGGCGAGCCGGTGACACGTGCCACCTCGTCAAGCTCGTCGACCACTCCGGGGTCGGCAATGAACGCCTTGCAACCAATCTCGTCAGCAAGCTCGCGGGCTATGAGACAGCCCAGATTACAGGCATGACTGCGACGCACTTTATGGATGTCGGCCACCATGGCGTCGTTCACCTCATACACCCCTCCGGGGATAGGCCTGAGCAGACCGCCACGCCCTATCACGGCATCGAACTCGAAGGGTATGCCATTGTCGGCAAGTGCTTTTATAATCAGACCTTTCCTATATTCAAACTGATCGATTACCTTTGGAAACGGCTCAAGGTCCTCCACACTGTGTCGTATGGTGAGAGTGAGCTTCGGGGTACTGTCCTCAAAGACGGCCATCTTTGTGGATGTGGAACCGGGGTTTACGGCAAGTATTTTCATAGGAAGTTTTTCTGAATAATTGGTTAATCACCGACGCAGGGCGGTCAATTAGCGCTGACGCAGGCAAGCGCCATGCTCGAGAGTTTCGATGCGGCCGAGTCGCTGCGGCTTGAGAGCACCACGGGACAGATGGCTCCCTGGAGCACTCCCGCGATGTCAGCGCCACCGAAAAGACTGATGGTCTTGTAGAACGTGTTCGCCGACTCGATGTTGGGGAAGATGAGCAGGTCGGCATCGCCACACACGGGCGAAGTGATACCCTTCACTTCGGCACTATGCCGGTTGCACGCGGCTTTCACATCCATCGGGCCACCCATTTCAACCTGGCCGAACTCTCCCCCGGACGCCATCTTCTCAAGCTCGATGCACATCACCGAATTGGGAAATTTCTCATTGACCTTCTCCGTGAAATGGATAAGAGCCACCTTCGGACACTCGATACCGAAACGGCGTATGGTGTCGAGATCGTAGCGAATCATAGCTGTCTTCTGCTCCAGAGTGGGGCATGGAATTACGGCCACATCGCTGAAAAACAACAGTTTGTGATAGCCGGACAGCTGCGCCACCGACAGATGGGTGAGCACGGCCCCCTTAGGCAGCAAGCCATGCTCCTTGTTGAGTATCGCCCGCAGATAATTGTCGGTGTTGATGAGACCCTTCATGAGTATCTGAGCCTCTCCACGGCGCACAGCCTCCACGCAGACATATGCAGCCTCGTCGGGGGTGTCAGCCTCGCGTGTTATCACCGCATCGTTGTCGATAATCTCCATCGGCAGCGATGCCAGAGCCTCGGCGCTGCTCACAAGCAGAAAGTCGGCCATACCGAACTTTAAGGCTTCGAGGATAGCGTGACGCGTGCACTCGTCGTCGGGACACACCACCGCGATGCGGCAACGACGCTTCTGCGCGCCAAGATGCTCATAAATCTCTTGAAATGAATGAATCTCGCTCATATCGACAGTATCTGTTTTGCTCAGAATCCCTTGTTTTGTGCAAATATCCGAAAAATTTCTCATACTGCACAATTTTCAAGCACTTTTTTAAGCACAAAATCAGCACAATTAATCGATTATTATTAATAGATTAAAAGTCTTTGGCAATAAGCCGCTTCATCAGACGGCCGATAGAGTGCCCGCTTTCTTGCGATTTTTAAACCGAAAACGCAAAAGCGGTTGCACAAACTCAATTTAAATGTGCATTTTCGCACACACCCGCAGACAAAGTGAAAGGAACCAACCGATGGCTCCTTCCACAGGGAATATTAAATCAGATGAAGAGAATTAATCGGAATAATATCCGGCTTCCCCCGGTGCTAACAAATTAAATCAACCATTCTTTTTACTAATTCTAAATATCCAATCTTATTCTGAGTCTATAATACCAGTCCGATAAACCCGGGGGATTAAATAAAAAATAACACTTTGTACATCGCAAATGTATGTACTATATTTCAAACCTCCAAATATTTTTCAATTAATTTTTAAAATATTTTATCAATATAGTGTTACAGCCCACGTACGCACGATTGGATGCATACTAAATTAAGTTAATCGCTTAAATTTTATTCGAATTAAACATTCCTTAACTTTATGCTCAAAATACAAATTTTAATACTTATTATATAATAGCTTCCGCCAATTTCAATTAACATTACTTCACATCAAGCCCCTCCATACCGAAAAAGTTTAGCAGTTCGCAACTTCCGAATCAAATTTTATCGAATGAGATTAGCCATCTCTTTTCACCGGGGGAAAATACATGTATTAAAACCGGATACCTATCAGAATGAATTATTATTTTGCGTAATTTTGCGCCGGAGTTGCAACTATCAGCACACAAAGCACGACAAATATTACAACACGACTTCATAAGCAACCCATAAAGTTCGCAACAAAATCAATATATAAAATGAATATAATCGAAGCCCGCGACATCACCAAGCGGTTCACAAACCACACGGCGCTCGACCATGTGAGCGTGAGCATTCCCGAAGGCTCCATCTACGGCCTGCTCGGCCCCAACGGCGCCGGCAAGACAACCCTTATCCGCATCATCAACCACATCACCGCGCCCGACGAAGGCGAGGTGATATTCGACGGTCACCGCCTGTGCGCCGACGATGTGGCTCACATCGGCTATCTGCCTGAAGAGCGCGGCCTCTACAAGAAAATGAAAGTGGGCGACCAGGCCCTGTTTTTCGCCCGCCTGAAGGGCCTCAAAGGCAAGGAAGCCGAGAAAAACCTCAAGGAGTGGTTCGACCGCTTCGGCATCATGGACTGGTGGGGCCGCAAAGTGGAGGAACTCTCGAAAGGCATGGCGCAGAAAGTGCAGTTCATCGTCACGGTGCTCCACCGCCCCAAGCTCCTCATCTTCGATGAGCCTTTCTCGGGCTTCGACCCCATCAACGCCGACCTTCTGAAACGTGAGATACTGCGATTGCGCGACCAGGGGGCCACAGTGATTTTCTCAACACACAACATGGAGAGCGTAGAAACCCTCTGCAACTATTTTACTCTCATCAACCGCTCGCACAACATCCTGTCGGGCAACGTAGAGGAAATACGCACCAGCATGGGCGCCGATCGCTACCGCCTCGACTTCCAGGGCGAGTCCTCGCGCCTGCTTGAGGCGCTCGGCACATCGGTGCTCCACAGCAAACTCAGCGAACCACGCGACACCCCACAGGGCAAAGTGTTCTCGGCAGAGGTGCAGCTGCAGCCCGGCACACCCATGCGCGATTTCATAGCCAAAGCCAATGATACCGTCGACATAGTGACCTTCGACCGCGCACTCCCATCGATGAATGAAATATTCATCCGCACCGTAGAGCAGGCCAACGCCACCGAAGATGTGCAGCGCGCCCTAAAGGCACAGCAGTGATACAGCACCATACAGTTTTCACACCAATCACTCACACATTATAAAGAATATGCACAACAATATAGGCATCATAATAAGGCGCGAATTTGCCGAGCGCGTTGCAAAAAAAAGTTTCATAATCACCACACTGCTCACTCCGGTGCTCATGCTCCTGCTGATGGTGGCCCCGGCCGCCATCATGGCATTCTCCACCCCATCGCAAAAGCACCTCGCCGTAGTCGACGAAAGCGGAATGATGTTCGGACCCATACAGAAAGGCACCTCCGATATCGAATTTCTCGATGTGACACGCTATAACGCTCCGGTCGACTCAGCCATTGCCAACGATACATACGACGGAGTGCTCTACATCGGGCCTGATGTGATCGAGAATCCACGCAACGCCACCCTATACCTCCACGACGCCGGAGGTATTGAAATTGAAGGCACTCTCAACAGCATCATCTCAAAAACCATAGAGGATGGCCGCCTGAAAGCCTACAATATCGAGAATCTTCAGGAAATACTCGACGAGGTACAGGTGGATGTGCATCTCTCGACCGTGCGAATCGACGAAAGCGGCGAGGAGGAAAGCACATCATCGGTGCTGTCGATGGGCATAGGCATGGCCATGACATTCATCCTCTACATGTTCCTGCTCATCTACGGCCAGATGGTGATGACCTCCATCATCGAGGAGAAAAACAACCGCGTGCTCGAGCTGGTGGTGTCGTCGGTGCGTCCGCTCGACCTCATGCTCGGCAAGATTCTCGGCGTAGGCCTCGTGGCGGTGGTGCAGGTTGTTATCTGGGGAGTGCTGCTATGCGTGATGTCGGCGCTGCTTGTCCCGGCCATCATGCCTGAGTCGCTTGCCGAACAGATATCCATGATGAATGCCGGCACGCTCGACCTGACAGCCTCGGCCGACGACATCGAAATGCTTCAGGCACTCGACGCACTCACCTCGGTAAGCTACATCGCCACCATCTTCGGGTACATGCTGCTGTTCCTCGTGGGTGGATTCCTGCTGTACGCATCTATTTTTGCCGCCATAGGTTCGGCCGTAGACAATGTGCAGGACGCATCGCAGCTACAGACTTTCGCCATACTTCCCATCATTGTGGCCCTCATCTTCGCCATGAGCGTGGCGGCCGACCCCAACAGCACGGCGGCCGTGTGGCTCTCCATGATACCGCTTACCTCCCCAATGGTGATGCTGGCCCGCATACCGTTCGGCATTCCGGCATGGGAAATCTGGGTTTCGGTGTTGCTTCTTTACCTCTCGTTCGTGTTTATGGCATGGATTGCGGCCAAGATTTACCGGGTAGGCATATTCATGTACGGGAAAAAACCATCAGTGAAAGACCTCGTGCGCTGGGCGCGATACAAATAAGATCATGCCGGCGAACTGATACAACGCCACTTCAAACCTCCCGCTTTGACATGCGGGAAGCCACATAGCTTTCAAAATGCCACGTTCGGGGCGAGAAAAGCGGTCATTCCGCTCTTTATCTGCCCCGAACGTGGCATTTTTGGCATCGTAGTGCTTACAATATGCTGTTAAACATAAAATTTTTCCTTACACATTCTGCACCATATTCCATTTTTATTCTTTATTTTTGCCTTCGACAAAACCGTCAACCAAACTACATACCAATATACGACTATGGATGTAAACAATATCATGAGCGCCCTCGAGGCTAAACACCCGGGCGAGAAAGAGTATCTGCAGGCAGTGCGCGAAGTGCTGCTCTCTGTAGGCGATGTGTACAACCGTCATCCTGAGTTCGAGCGCAACAAAATCATCGAGCGCATGGTGGAGCCCGACCGCATCTTCACCTTCCGCGTGACATGGCTCGACGACCGTGGCGAAGTGCAGAACAATATCGGCTACCGCGTGCAGTTCAACAACGCCATCGGCCCGTACAAAGGCGGCATCCGTTTCCATGCATCAGTAAACCTCAGCATACTTAAGTTCCTCGGTTTCGAACAGACATTCAAAAACGCACTCACCACACTGCCCATGGGCGGCGCCAAGGGAGGTTCCGACTTCTCACCCCGTGGCAAGAGCGACCGTGAGATCATGCGGTTCTGCCAGGCCTTCATCCTCGAGCTCTGGAAGAACCTCGGTCCCGACCGCGATGTTCCCGCAGGCGACATCGGTGTGGGCGGACGCGAAGTGGGCTACATGTACGGCATGTACAAGAAGCTCATGAACGAGCACACCGGCACATTCACCGGCAAAGGTTTCGATTTCGGCGGCTCACGCCTCCGTCCCGAGGCCACCGGCTTCGGAGCCCTCTACTTCGTGCAGAATATGCTCGCACGCCTGGGCGACGACATCAAGGGCAAGACAGTGGCCATCTCGGGCTTCGGCAACGTGGCCTGGGGCGCTGCAACCAAAGCCAACGAGCTCGGTGCCAAGGTGGTGACCATCTCGGGTCCCGACGGATACATCTACGACCCCGACGGCATATCGGGCGAGAAGATACAGTATATGCTCGAACTCCGCGCATCGGGCGACGACATCGTGGCACCCTATGCCAAGAAATTCCCCGGCTCTACCTTCTACGCAGGCAAGAAACCCTGGGAGCAGAAAGTGGACATCGCACTCCCCTGCGCCACACAGAACGAGGTGAATGGCGACGACGCAGCCATGCTCGTGGCCAACGGCGTGAAACTCGTCGCCGAAGTGTCGAACATGGGCTGCACACCCGAAGCCATCGACACCTTCATCGCCGCCCGCGTCAACTACGCTCCAGGCAAGGCAGTGAACGCCGGCGGAGTGGCCTGCTCAGGCCTTGAGATGACACAGGATGCCGAGCACCTGCAGTGGACCGCCGAGGAGGTCGACGCCAAGCTCCACCAGATCATGGCCTCCATCCACGAGCAGTGCGTGGCCTACGGCCTCGAGCCCGACGGATATCTCAACTACATGAAGGGAGCCAACATCGCCGGCTTCATGAAAGTGGCCAACGCCATGATGGGACAGGGCGTAATCTGACACTCCATACACAAATAGAGCACATCCCATACGCTGCCGGAGCGACTTCAGCATGAAGACGCCCCGGCAGCTCGCGTTTTTCTTGGTGACTTGACAGAAATTGCTTATCTTTGCCGATGCAACGGCTATGAACGACGACAAAGTGCTCAACCCTGCCCGCGCCGCGCTCTCGCAATATCTCAAAGAAAAGAAAATGAGGCGCACACCCGAGCGGTTTGCCATCCTGGAGAAAGTGTTTTCCACGGATGCGCATTTTTATGTTGACGCCCTCCACGAAGCCATGGAGATGGAAGGCTACCACGTGAGCCTGTCGACGGTCTACGCCACAGTGCAACTCTTTCTTGAAGCAGGCCTCGTGCGGCGCCACCAGTTCGGCAACCAACCCGCCCAGTACGAGCGCGTGCTGCTGGGTGTCACCGAGAGCCACCATCACCTCGTGTGCACCTCGTGCGGCAAAGTGCGTGCGGTGAAGGCACCGGAGCTCGCGGAGCAAATCAACGCCCTGCGCTATCCGACATTCCGCACCGAGTTTTTCTCGCTCTATGTCTACGGCATATGCTCCCGCTGCCAGAAACGCATGCGAAAGCTCAAGGCCGCCCAGGCAAGCCGATGAGCGGCCGCAAGCCATACCCGAATAGAAACAAATCAATCATTATATCACACACAACGACTACAGGAAATGAAAGTTGATGTTTTGCTCGGCCTCCAGTGGGGCGACGAAGGAAAAGGTAAAGTAGTGGATGTGCTCACTCCGCGCTACGATGTGGTAGCCCGTTTTCAGGGTGGGCCCAACGCCGGCCACACCCTTGAATTCGACGGCAAGAAATATGTGCTCCGCTCCATACCCTCGGGCGTGTTCCAGAACGAGAAAACCAATCTTATAGGCAACGGTGTGGTGCTTGACCCCGTGCTTTTCATGGAGGAAGCCGAGGCCCTCTGCGAGAGCGGCATCGACCTCAAGCGCACCCTCAAGCTCTCGAAGAAAGCTCATCTTATCTTGCCCACACACCGCCTGCTCGACGCAGCCAACGAAGCTGCCAAAGGCGCCGGAAAAATCGGCACCACAGGCAAGGGCATCGGTCCCACCTACACCGACAAAGTGGCCCGCAACGGCGTGCGTCTGGGCGATATCTTCGAGAACTTCACAGAAAAATACACAGCCGCCCGCAATCGCCATCTGGCACGCCTTGAGCAGCTCGGAGCCGCTCCCGACCCCGCAAAGCTCGCCGAACTCGAAGCCCGCTGGATGCAGGCTGTAGACTACCTGCGCAACTACGCCATAGTCGACGGCGAATTCCTCATCAACGACGCCCTCGCACAGGGCCAGAGCGTGCTCTGCGAAGGCGCCCAGGGCACCATGCTCGATGTGGACTTCGGTTCATATCCATTCGTAACCTCGTCGAACACCGTAACCGCCGGAGCCTGCACAGGTCTGGGTGTGGCCCCCAACAAAATCGGTGATGTCTACGGCATCTTCAAGGCCTACTGCACCCGCGTGGGCAGCGGACCCTTCCCCACCGAGCTCCACGACGAGACAGGCAAGCGCATCCGCGACCTCGGCCATGAGTACGGCGCGGTAACCGGCCGCGAGCGCCGCTGCGGATGGATTGACCTCGTGGCTCTCCGCTATGCCATCATGATCAACGGTGTGACAAAGCTCATCATGATGAAGAGCGATGTGCTCGACGAGTTCCCCGTAATCAAGGCCTGCACCGCCTACCGCGTGAACGGCGAACTCACCGACCGCTTCCCATTCTCGATTGATGATGACAAGATAGAGCCGGTGTATGTGGAGCTTCCAGGATGGAAGACACCCATGAGCTCCATGACCTCCGAGAGCCAGTTCCCCAAGGAATTCAAGTATTACATCGCTTTCCTCGAGAAAGAGCTCGGCACCCCCATCGCCATCGTCAGCGTGGGACCCGACCGCACTCAGACCATCGAGCGCTGAATGAAAGCCTGACAGCTGCTGCAATAAACACAACCGGGGCCGTGTCGATGACACGGCCCCGGTTGTGTTTATTGCAGGTTATCTTTTAGCGGACTGCTACCGACACGGCGGCTGTACCTGTTGCAGTGGCGACGCGCACCATATAGATGCCTGAATCTACGGGGATAACCGTGCTGCCTTCAGCTGCGGAAAGCGAGGCCACATGACGGCCGTCGGCGGTGAAGAGGTCAACAGTGGCGGCCTGAGGAGTCTCCACCAGGATGCAGCCTGCGCCGGGGCGCACGGATGCACCGGTGCTGGCGGTTACCGACTCTACACCGTCGCCGTCGGAGAACTCCACATAGAGGCGGGTATAGAGGCCCGGCATATCGAACGAGGTGCCCTCGCGGGGGTCCTCCTCGTTGAGAGTGAAATGCTTCATCGAATAGCCCGGGGCTACGGTCGGAGTGATGGTGAGCGGTATGTATTTGGGCACCTTCGAGCCGTGGGCGTAGGTGTTGCCTTCGGAATCGGTTACGGTCACGCCGCAACCCTCCACATTGTTGGTAGTGATATCGAGATAAGCCACATCGCTGCCGCCGTTTGCACCCTGATGCGAGGGTGTCCAGCCGCGGTGCACGGCAATCGACGAGTCGGCGCGGGTGCCTTCGTTGGGGGTCTTGTCGCCACCCTGCTGCACTGCGAGATTGTAGCTTACCTGACCTACCGACGGGTCAGATTCCTCAGGAGTGTCGGGATAGCGCTCGGGGAGCATGTAATAGATGTCGTTGAGCTGGTCGGCGCTGAGGCCGTTGCCGTTGATGTAGAGGCGGCGCAGCATGCTCAGATGATGCGTGTCGAGCTCTGTGATGGCATTGTTGGCCACGCTGAGCTGTGTGAGGCCCGAGTTGGCCGAGAGGTCGATTGATGTGAGGCTGTTGCCGTCGACCGACAGCACCTCGAGGTCAGGATTCTTGCTGAGGTCGATTGATGTGAGCTGATTGTCGGCCACATTGAGCTCACGAAGAAGGGTATTGTGTGTAAGATCAACCGATGTAAGGCGGTTCGAGCCGAGATAAGCGTATACAAGCTCGGGGCAACCCGTGAGATCGATCGAAGAGAGGCTGTTGGCCTTCACATCGAGGTAGCGAAGATTGTGCAGAGGTGTCACATCGATAGCGTCAAGCATGCTGATGCCGTCCTCCTCGAATCCGAAACCGTCGCTGAAAGCCTCGAGCCACATGAGTTCAGGTGTATGGCTCAGGTCAAGAGTCTTTAGGTTTGTGTAAGCCACGTTGAGAAATTCAAGCCCGGTCACCGGAGTAAGGTCGATGGAACCAACCGGATTCCAGTAGAGCGAGAGGAAGCGGAGATCGGGAGCGTTGGTAAGGTTGACGGCAGTCACCTTGTTGTCGTGCAGACCGAGCAGCTCGGCCATATCGCCGTAGCCCGAAAGGTCTATGGCGGCGAGGTCGCCATAGACAGTGACGGTCTCTCCCGCAGCAGTGCCGTCAATACGTGCTCCCTTTATCTCATATGAGCCCGAGATGTAGGCACGCTGACCTTCGTAAGCCTGACGGCTACCGGTACCCCAGTCCACTTCCACAGTACCGTCATCGCCGGTGGTATTCACAAGGAATGAAAGAGGCTGTCCGGGAGTGGTGGTGAAGCTTAGCGATGACTCCTCGTTCACGAAATTCACCTTCACCTCGGAAGGCTCGGTAATCATGAACCACTGGCTGAAAATCTCCTTGCCATTGACAGTGACACTGCGGAAACGCTTCCCTTCAGCCGGATAAGGGTATATGTGAACCGGCACACCGGGGAGTGCCTGACCGTTGACAGCAGCGATTTTCTGATAATAAGGCTGCTGCCACTGGCTTATGAGGAAGTCACCGCCGGCGGTGGTGTAACGGTCGAGGTCGTAGTCAAGCGAAAGGCCGAAATTGGGATAGAGACGCTCAAGGGTTCCGGTCACATTCTCGCCGGTGTCAGTGGCATCGACAAGGGTGAGCGGCAGAGGAGTATGCGACGCAGTGTTGTCGCCGGCAATGTCACATTTCCAGAGCATGTCCGACGAGGTGGCATAGCTTATGTCGGCAGTCTCGCCATTTGAACCACGAAGCAGCAGATTATTGTCTGTGCTGTAGTTTTCGCGGGCCACAGGTAAGGTATGGATCGTGTAGTCAACCGATTCACCGGTCATGCGGGTATTGTAGCGGAGGTCTATTTTCGAGAGGCCTCCGGGCTGCACGCCGTTGAAATCTACGAACTCGAGCAGAGTGCTCGCTGCTTCAAATGTCTGAAGGAAATAAGTATACATGAGGTCGACACGCGAAATCTGCGTGTCGCTGATGTTGAGGAAGCGCAGATTTGTTAGCGGTTTCAGGTCGAGTTCTTTTATGGGATTGCCCGACACATTGACCGTGGTAAGAGCCTTGTTCGCAGACAAATCGAGCGAAGGAATAAGATTGTCGGCCGCGTTGAGCACTCTCAGTTCCGGACAGAAGGAGTTGGCCAGCTCTGTAAGCGAGCACCCTGTCACATCGATGCTCTCAAGTTTCGTACAGGCACTTATGTCGAGTTTGTCTACAGAAGCATTGCCTGCCACCGAAAGCGTGCGGAGCAATGGGTAGTCGCCCAGCACGAAGGGGTCGATGTCGCTCGCCGTATCAAGCTGGTTGTTCGACAGATCGAGCATGGTGAGCGACGGCATCGAAATCGGATAGAAATGTGAGAGCTGGCAGTTCGAAAGATTTATGGTAGTGAGAGCAGCGTGAGTCTCCTCCGGAGCACAGATGAAAACCGAAGCAAACATCGGGCAGTCGCTCACCGTAAGATTGCGGAGTGCGGCGAGATGGCGCATGTCGAGGCACACCAGAGAGGAGTTATCGCTCAAATCAAGATTCTGAAGAGTGGCGCCAGCCTTCTCAAGCGAAAGCGTAGGGTTCACTTCAGTACTGTTGCTCAACTGATTGCCCGAGAGGTCGAGAGTGACAAGCGGAGTGGCATCTGCAAGGGTGAACGATGTGATGGCGTTGTTCTGAAGGTCGAGCTCCGTAAGATTTGTCATCCCTTCCACTTTGGCGGAGGTGAGCTCTGCTTCATTGAACGAGAGCGATGTAAGATCGCCCGTAATGGTAATGGTGCCACCTTCCACAGTTCCCTCGACCCATCGCTGATAGGCAGGCATAGATGGGTTGATGGTGAAAGGCACAGCCTCGCCGTTACCGAAATCCACACGCAAAGGCGCAGTAGCAGACTTCACGTTGGGAAGAAAGCGCACTTGGGTACCTGCAGGCGCCGAAGTGTTGAGAACTATGGTGCCCTGCGCTGCAGCACACAGCGATAGAGCGGCCGCAAAAGAAAGCAACAATTGTTTCTTCATCTGATTGTAAGAAATGTATGAATAATAAATACCTGTAATATCATGAAAAGCCGGGATGGCTTAACGCAAACCAAAAACAGTGCAAACGGCCGTTTGCACGTACATATTGACACTATTTTGCAAAATTAATGCGAAAAATGATACCGTCCAACCGCTTAGACTGTCTCAGGCGTTCCAAGTGGGCTTTTTATGCTTTTTTAAGCCTATTTCCGCAGGAGTATCAGAGCAGCAGAATCAGTGCGATAAGCACCGGAGCCACCCAACGGAGGATGAATGTGACGAGCGATGCAAGTGCCGTGGGGCGGGTGCCATGGTTGGTAAGCTGTCGTTTCAGAAGGCGTCGCGGCCCGAACCATCCGACATAGAGGCAGGTACCTATCGACACCAGCGGCAGCAACACATTGGTGGCAAAGGTGTCGAGCAAATCAAAAAGATTAAGGCCAAAGAGAGTGTAACCTGCCAGCGGCCCCATAGATAGCGCGCACACCGCGCTCAGAACCAGCATTGGGAGTAGCGCCGTGAGCACCGCCCTACGCCGCGACATGTGGAAGCGGGAGGCGAGAAAAGCTATGGTCACCTCGGCAAGAGACACCGTGGAAGTGATGGCGGCCACAAGCAGCAGCACGAAGAAAAGTCCGCTCCACAACCATGGCAACGGCAGCCTGGCAAACACCTCGGGAAGGGTTACGAAGATGAGTGTGGCGCCATGCATGCTCTCGTTTTGCAGGCCGAAAGTAGTGACCGCGGGGAATATAAGTCCGCCCATAAGAAGGGCCACAAGCAGCGATAGCAACGCCACAGTGACCGAAGTGCGCGGCAGATTGGTGGTGATGGGATAATATGAGGCATATGTCACCAGAATTCCCATACCCAGCGAGAGCGAGAAGAATGTCTGCCCCAGGGCGTCGATCACCACTTTGGGAGTGATGGCCGAAAAATCAGGCTTCAGGAAGAAAACAAGACCCTCTTTTGCGCCGGGGAGCGTTAGCGCCACAATGAACAGCGCTATGAGTATCACGAACAGCAGCGGCATCAGCAGATTCGACAACCGCTCTATGCCCTTCTGGACGCCCTTCATCAGTATGGCGATGTTTATCAGGATTATTGCCGCCGTTGCCACTACAGGCTGCCAGGTGCCCTGCACAGCCGTCTGCATCACATCAGAGAAATGCATGCCTTCGGCCGCAGCCGCCTCGTGAGCCGGATAAAGCGTCCCCGTAAACGACTGTATGAGATACTGCAGGGTCCATCCCGCCACCACCATATAGAATATTGTGATGAGATAGGATGCGAGAATTGCCGTAGCACCCACCACCCACCAGGAGGAGTGCGGCGACAGACGGCGGAACACACCCACGGCATCGCCGCGGCCGCCACGGCCAAGCACAAACTCCCCCAGCATCACCGGCACTCCGAGGACGAACACGCATGCCACATATAAAATCAGGAAAGCGGCACCTCCGTTGGCCTGTGTCTCAGCCGGAAAACGCCATACGTTACCCAAGCCGATGGCTGAACCCACCGTGGCGGCAATGAGTCCAATTTTAGTCGCAAACTGTGCTGTCTTTGCCATTAGATCGATAAAAAAGAGTTGACCCCCAGCATCCGGATTCCGGATGTCAGGGGTCGGGGGAAGGGGAAGTGGGCGCTGAGGGATTCGAACCCCCGACCCTCTGCTTGTAAGGCAGACGCTCTGAACCAGCTGAGCTAAGCGCCC